>JBBSIC010000025.1:0-46183 GCA_038232275.1 Solirubrobacterales bacterium
CGCGCTGCCTGGCGGCGCGGGCCTTGCGGCGGGCGGCGGCGCGGCGGGCGCGGCGCAGCTCGGCGGCGCGGCCGCCGGAACGGGACTGGGACACCGACTCGGGGGTGGCGTGCGGCTTGGCCTTCCCGCCGGGGTCGGTCGAGGGCCCGCCGATGACCATCGCGGCGACGGCGACGACGCCTGCGGTCACCAGGCCGGCTGCGAGCGCCCGGGCGCCGCGCCGGCGGCGGCGGGCGGTCCCCGCGGGCGGCTCGCCGCGGAGGCGCTGGGCGCCCGGGCGGGGCCCCGGGGGCGCCTCGGACGCGGCCGGAAGGGGATCGAGGACGGGCTCCGGCGCGACGACCGGCTCGGGATCCGGCGCGACGACGGGCTCGGGCTCGGCCACCGGCGCCGGCGCGGGCACGAGGACCAGCGCGCCCGGATCCCAGGAGCGGCAGGCCAGGCTCGCCTCGCGCAGCGCGCGGCGCACGGCGCGACAGGCGTCGCAGCCCTCGACGTGCTCGCGGACCCAGGTCGCGGACACCGGATCGACGCGCTCGCCGTCCTGGCGCGCCACCAACAGGCGGCGGGCCTCGGGGCAGTCCGGCGTCGCGAGCGGCGGAGAGGGCGCGTGGCGCACCTGCTCGCGCACCGCCAGCCGCGCGGTGACCAGCAGATCGGGGATCTGGGCTTGGTCGACCCCCAGCGCCGCGGCGATCTCCGCGTAGCCGGCGCCCTGGCTCTCGCGCAGGGCGAGGACTGTGCGCTCGCGCTCCGGGAGGCGGGCGGCTGCGGCGTCGACCCTGGCGGCGAGGGCGTCGAAGGGGGCGTCGTCGTGCGTGGCCATCTGGGCCGCAGGGTAGTGACGCCGGCGGCCGGAGGGTCGGCCTCAGCCGATCCGCACGGAGTACCGGCGCGTCGTCGCGTTCCCCGCGCGGTCGGAGACGCGCACCTGCACCGTGCGCCGGCCGCGGTGGGCGTAGCGGTGCGTGACGTCGGTCCCCGCGACCCGGGGCGAGCCGTCGCCGAAGTCGACCCGCACGGCCTTGACCCCGGCGGCCTTGTCGCGCGCGGAGGTCAGGACCCGCAGCGCCGGCCCGGCCCGCCGCAGGCGGACGCGGAGCGCCGGCGGAGTCGTGTCGACGCGCACCGGCCGCGACTTCGAGGTCGTGGCCTGCTCGCGCGTGTCGACGGAGACGACCTGCCAGCGGTGCGAGCCCTCCTTCAGCGCGGCGGGCGCCCGCAGCGACGCCCGCGTCGTGCGGCCGACCTCCGTGCCGTCGACGACGACCCGGAACGACTGCGGGCCGCCGAGGTCCGCCCCCGGCTTCCACTTGAACACGGGCCGGGTGCGGCGCTTGTAGGCGCGGCTCGTGCGCAGCCGCGCGTCGCCCGGCGGGCGGTCGTAGGCGGCCACGACGACGGCGTGCGCGCCGGCCCGCCCGGTCTGAAAGCCCGCCGCGAAGTCCCCCGCGCCGTCGGCGGCCAGCGCCGCGCGGGTGCCGGCGGCCGGCCCGCCCAGACCGGCCTCGGGCTCGGCGACCGGCGCTTCGCGCGGGAACAGGCGGGCGGTCACGCCGGCGGGCCCGAGCCAGGCCACCGCCGCGTCCTGGTGCTGGGAGGTGGCGGCCAGCGCGACCGAGCCCGGCCCGCCGGCCCGGACCGGGGCGGCGAAGGCGTCGCGCTCCAGGCGCGCGAGGTCGACGTCCCCGCCGGCCAGCGGCACAGCCGCGATGCCGACCCCGCGGCCGTTGATGGAAATCCGCGGCGCCAGCGCGGCGCCGCCGGCGTCGAGCGTGGCCGGGTCCTCGAACCGGGAGCCGACCAGCCGCCGCGCGAGCGCGTGCGAGACCCCGTCGATGGTCTGGCGGAACGCCACCCAGGCGAACGAGCCGTCGTCCTCCGAGCTGACGTCCGGGGAATCCGCCCCGCCGCCGGGCAGCGAGACCTCCTGCGGCGCCACGGACGGTGCGACGTCGGCGATCCGGCGCGCCCACACGCGCGTGGCCTCGGTCCAGGTCACGACGGCGTTGCCGTCGGCGCCCAGGGCCACCCGCGGCGCGGTCGCCGCCCGCCCGGGCTCGATGTCCAGCACGCCGGGGACCGGCGCCCACGCGCCCGCGCGCAGGCGGGCCGCGCGGATGTCGCCGGCGGCCTCGAAGACGACGGACGCCGTGCCCTGGATCGCCATGTCGGCGTCCGGCGCGCCGACCTTCCCGCCGGCGAGCAGCGCGGCGGCGGCCGGGCTGCCGAGGACGGCCGGCGGGCTCAGCGCCCCGGCGTCGGCGAAGGCGCCGTAGACCGCGCCGCCCGTCGACCACGCGACCACGAGGCGCCCCTTGTCCGCGACCGCGACCACCGGGTCTGCGGCGCCCGCGGCGACGGTGGCGTCGACGCGCTCGGCCGTCCGCCAGATGCCGCCGACCAGGCGGGACAGGAAGACGTGCGGGACTCCGCGGTCCTCGCGGATCCAGACCGCGGCGCCGAACCCGTCGCGGGCGAGGTCGAGGTCGCCGAACTGCACCACGGCGGGCGACGGGCCGTCCAGTGGGGCGGCCGCAAACCAGCCGGCGCGCGCCGGAGCGGCGGACAGCGCGAACGCCGCGAGCGCGAGGGCAAGGCGCCGGGTCACACGACGAGCCCCTCGGCGGCGGCCTCGTCGCGGAAGCCGTCGGCCTCCCGGCGGGTGCGGGGGGCGTCCCAGCCCCGCTCGGCGCCCATGGCGTCGGCCACGCGCTGCACGGCGTGCGGCTCGGCCAGCAGCGCCCGCGCGTCGACCAGCCCGAGCCGCGTGCGGCGCAGCAGCACGTCGCCCACCGACTGGGCCTGCTCGCGGCGCGTCGCGTGCACGGCCTCCGCGAGTAGGTCCGGGTGGCCGGGCAGGATCGGCTGCGCGAGCTCGCCGCGCTCGCCGGCCACGCCGAGCACCTCGTGCGCGGTGTAGCCGTAGCGGCCGGCGAGCCGCTCGTAGCTGGCGTCCGGCACGCCCTCCACGCGGGGCAGGTCGCTCGGCTCGACGCTCATGCCGAGCGGGATCTCGTGCGTCCGGCACGGGGCCTCGCGCCCCGCGCGCTCGACGATCCGGTCCACCGTCAGCTTGGCCATCCGCCGCCAGGTCGTGAGCTTGCCGCCGGTGATCGTGATCATCCCGCTGGACGTCTCGTAGAGCTCGGCCTTGCGCGAGATGTCGACGGACTTCTTCGGGTCGCCCGTGGAGATCAGCGGCCGCACCCCCGCGTAGGCGCCGGCGACGTCGGAGGCGGTGAGGCTCGTGGCGAAGAACGCGTTGGTGGCCTCGAGCAGGTACTCCACGTCGGCGTCGGCGGGCTTGACGTGCTCGAGCTCGCCCTCCTCGTAGTTGTTGTCCGTCGTGCCGATCAGCGTCTGCCCGAGCCACGGGAGCACGAAGATCGTGCGGCCGTTGCCGGCCGGGGCGATCGCGCCGTCGACGACGGGGAGCTTGTCGTGCGCCACGAGCAGGTGGGTGCCGCGGCTGGGCCGGATGACCGGGACCTCGGCCTCGTTGTGCAGCTCCCCCGGCCGCAGCCGGTCCGCCCACACGCCGGTCGCGTTGACGACCGTCCCCGCGCGGACGCGGACCTCCTCGCCCGTGTCGAGGTCGCAGACCAGGACGCCGGTCGCCCGGCCGTCCTCCTCGAGCAGGCGCCGGACCTCGGAGCGGTTGGCGAAGACCGCGCCGAAGCGCTCCGCCTCGCCCAGGACCGTCAGCACGAGCCGGACGTCGTCGGTCTGGCAGTCGTAGAACAGATATCCCGCGCTGGGCGCCCGGGCGGCCAGTGCCGGGAGCCGCGCGGCGATCTCGTCGCCGTCGATGATGCGGTGGCGGTCGGGGGCCCAATCCTCGTGGCCGTCGCCGTCGGCGTCGCGCCGCGCGCGGCGGCGGCCCAGCGGGGAGCGGCGCACGCGGTCGATCGACATCACGTCGTACATGTTGAGCCCGAGGCCCATCAGGCGGTCCGGGCGGGCGCCGTCGAAGGCGGGGACGATCAGCGGCAGCGGCGTGACCAGGTGCGGGGCGAGGGTGACCAGCAGCTGGCGCTCCAGCAGCGCCTCGCGCACGAGGCCGAGATCGAAGTTCTGCAGGTAGCGCAGGCCGCCGTGGACGAGCTTGCTCGACCGCGACGACGTTCCCGAGGCGAAGTCGGCCTTCTCGACGAGGGCGACCGAGTACCCGCGGGTGGCGGCGTCGAGCGCGACGCCGGCCCCGGTGATCCCGCCCCCCACGACGACCACGTCGAACGGCTCGTCGGCCATGGCCCGCAGGGCGTCGGCGCGGCTTAGCATCGCCCCGCAATCTACCCGGGCTTCAGTGCCGGCCCCCGACTGCCGATATCCATCGCACTCATGCTGCGAATCGACGAGACCTCCAAGACGCTGGTAGCGCCCCAAGCGACCGAGTACGTGCCGGAGGCGGCGCCCGCGCGAGACGAGCTCCACGCCCTGATCTCCGGCGGCTGGGATGCCTTCGCCGCGGAGATCGGCCATCCCGAGCTCACGGCCGTCGGGGCCGCGCTGGAGCCGGGCATCGACATCCTCGCCGTCGACGAGGCCGCCGGCCGCGTCGCGGTCGTCATCATCGCCGACGGATCGGGCGCCGAGGCCCTCGGCCGCGCGCTGTCCGCCGCCGCCGCCGTCGCGAGCTGGCACGCCGATCAGCTCGGCGCCATGCACCAGGCCCTGCGGTCCGCCACGGCGGGCGACTCCCCCCTCCTGGTGATCGTCGGCGCGGCGTTCGACGACGCGACGCTGGCCGCCGTCGACTGGCTCGTCCAGGTCCACACGCTCGAGATCAGGGTCTATTCGATCCAGGCCCTGCGCTTCGGCAGCGAGCGCATGATGAACGTCGTCGGCGCCTACCCGGTGGCCCCGGCCCCCGAGTTCGTCGCCGCCGTCGCCGGTGCCCCGTCGGTCCCGCCGCCGGGCATCCCGGCGCCGCCCGCGGGCATTCCGGTCCCTACCGGCGCCTAGCGCCAGTCGGCCGACTACAGGTTCTGGACCTCGGCGAGGACCTCGCCCACGGACGCCTTGGCGTCGCCGAAGAGCATCTGCGTCTTGTCGTCGTAGAACAGCGGGTTGTCGATGCCGGCGAAGCCCGAGGACATCGAGCGCTTGAGCACGATCACCGAGCCGGCCTTGTCGACGTCGAGGATCGGCATCCCGTAGATCGGGGAGTCCGCCACGTTGCGGGCCGCGGGGTTGGTCACGTCGTTGGCGCCGATGATCAGCGCGACGTCCGTGCGGGCGAACTCCGGGTTGATGTCGTCCATCTCCTTGAGCTTCTCGTAGGGCACGTCGGCCTCGGCGAGCAGCACGTTCATGTGGCCCGGCATGCGGCCCGCGACGGGGTGGATCGCGAACAGGACCTCGACGCCGCGCGTCTCGAGCGCGCCCGCGAGGTCGGCGACCGCCCGCTGGGCCTGGGCCACGGCCATGCCGTAGCCCGGCACGACGACGACCAGGCGCGCGTAGGAGAGCTGCAGCGCCACGTCGCCCGCGCTCGTGGAGCGCGTCGTGCGGTCCACGTCGTCGTCGCCTTCGGCGCCCGGGACCGAGCCGCCGCCGGAGCCGAAGCCGCCGAAGAAGACGTTTGCGATCGAGCGGTTCATGGCCTCGGCCATCTGCTTGGTGAGGATCGAGCCGGAGGCGCCGACGAGCATGCCGGCCACGATCAGCACCGCGTTGTGCAGTGCGATGCCCGCCGCCGCCGCCGAGAGGCCAGTGAAGGCGTTCAGCGTGGAGATCACCACGGGCATGTCTGCGCCGCCGATCGGCAGCACGGCCGCGAGGCCGAGGACCGCGGCGATCACCAGCAGCGCCGGGAAGATGAACGTGAAGTCGACGCCGGCGCCGATCAGCACGCCCCAGACGACCACCAGCACGGCCAGCCCGGACGTCAGCAGCGGCCCGCCGGGCAGGCGGATCGGCCGCCCGGAGATCAGGCCCTGCAGCTTGGCGAAGGCGATGATCGAGCCCCAGAAGGAGATCGAGCCGATGATCGCGGCGAAGACGGCCGGGATCAGCACGTCGAGCGCCAGGTCGCCGCCGGTGCGGCGCCACTCGACGTAGGCGATCAGCGCCACCGCGCCACCGCCCACGCCGTTGAACAGCGCCACCATCTGCGGCATCTGGGTCATCTTCACGCCGCGCGCGCTCGGGATGCCGACGGCGGTGCCGATGGCCAGGCCGGCCACGATCAGGCCCCAGTCGCCGACGTCGCGCTGCAGCAGCGTGGCGACGACGGCGATGGCCATGCCGACCGCCGCGATCTGGTTGCCCCGCACCGCGGTCCGCGGTCCGCGCAGGCGGCGCAGGCCCTCGATGAACAGGATGAAGGCGATCACGTACAGGGCGTTGATGAAGTCGGCGTCCTGCAGGAAGGAGGCGGTGACGGTCATGCGGCCTCCTCCTCCTCGGAGGCGGCCTGCTCGACCTTCTCGGCCTTCTTGCCCTTGAACATGCCGAGCATCCGGTCGGTGACCAGGAAGCCGCCGACGACGTTGATCGTTCCGAAGGCGATGGCGATCACCAGCAGCACGTCGTTGAGGACGCCGTGGGCCGGCCCGATCAGCAGCAGCCCGCCGAGCACGACGATGCCGTGGATCGCGTTCGTGCCGGACATCAGCGGCGTGTGCAGCGTGTTGGGCACCTTGGAGATCACCTCGAAGCCGACGAACGCCGCCAGTACGAGGATGGCGAGCTCCGTTACGAGGTCCATCAGTCCTCGCTCCCTTCGGCGGCTTGGTCTCGGCCTTCGGCCTCGCCACCGCGGCCGCCTTCGGCGGCGCTCCGGGCGGCCTCGTGGACGATCTCGCCGTCGCGCGTGATGCAGGCGCCCTTGATGATGGCGTCCTCGAAGTCGAGCTTGAGCTCCTGGCTCTCATCGTCGGCCATCAGCTCGAGCAGCGACTGGACGTTCTTGGCGTACAGCTGAGAGGCGTGCTCGGCCATCTCGCTTGGGAGGTTCAGCGGCGCCGCGATGATCACGCCGTTGTCGGTCGTGTAGGTCTCCCCCGGCTTGGCGAGCTCGCAGTTGCCGCCGGTCTCGCCGGCCAGGTCGACGATCACGGCGCCCGGCTTCATGCCCTCCACCGCCGCCTTGGAGACGAGCTTCGGCGCGGGACGGCCCGGGATCAGCGCGGTCGTGATGATCACGTCGGACTTGTGCATCTGGACCGTGAGCGCCTCGCGCTGGCGGTCCTGCTCCTCCTCGGTGAGCTCGCGGGCGTAGCCGCCCTCGCCCTCCGCGTCGCCGAGTCCCTCGACCTCGAAGAACTTCGCGCCGAGCGAGTTGATCTGCTCCTTGACGGCCGACCGCACGTCGAAGGCCAGGACCACGGCGCCGAGGCGGCGCGAGGTCGCGATCGCCTGCAGGCCCGCGACGCCGGCGCCCAGCACGAGCACCTGCGCGGGCGGGATGGTCCCGGCCGCGGTCATCAGCATCGGAAAGAAGCGCGGCATCTCCCGCGCGGCGATCAGGACGGCGAGGTAGCCGCCGACCGTCGCCTGGGAGGAGAGCGCGTCCATCGACTGGGCGCGCGAGATGCGCGGGATGGCCTCCATCGCGAATGTGGTGGCCCCGGACGCGGCGAGCGCCTTGGAGGTCTCTCCCGCGCCGAGCGGGTTCAGGAAGCCGATCAGGACCGAGTCGCCGTCGAGGCGCTCGATCTCCTCGGTCTCGGGCCTGGCGACCTTGGCGACGACGTCGGCGCCCCACACGGCGTCCGCGTCGGCGAGGGTCGCGCCGGCCTCCTCGAGCGCGTCGTCGGGGATCGCCGCCTGCTCGCCCGCGCCGCGCTCGACCACGACCTCGTGGCCCGCGGCGACGAGCCGCTTGGCGACGTCGGGGACCATGGCGACGCGCCGCTCCCCCGAGACGGTCTCCTTCGGGATGCCGATCCTCATGCGGCTGCGGACCGTATAGGAACGCGCGTCACAACAGCAGCGCCGTGGCGGTTCCGGCGATCAGCCCAGCCCGGTGCGCGAGCGCTCGCAGATCGGGTCCGTGGCGCCTGATCTCCGGGATCGCGACCCCCAGGGGCGGGTTCGTGGAGGCCCGCGGGCGCCGCTTGCGCGCGGCGGACGCCGCCGGCGTCGGCCTCGGCGCCGCCACCGGCGCCGTGGCCGTGCGCGCCACTGCCGCGAGCGGGAAGGGCTTGCGCGCCAGCGCGGTCAGCGCCTGGGCGGTCACCCAGACCGGCGTCTGGGCGCTGGTGCGGGAGTAGCGGACGGCGCCGTTGGCGGCCGTCAGCGACCGCAGGTAGCCGAGCGGCGAGCGCGAGCCGGCCGTGCGGACCTTCGCCGGGTTGCGCCCGGCGGCGACCAGGCCCTGGACCGCCCACGCGGTCGACTGGGCGTTGGAGGCGCCGCCCGGGCTGAGCGGGAAGCCGCCGTCGGGGTTCTGGGCCTTCGTCAAAAAGCGCGCCGCGCGCCTGACGGTCCTCGTGCCCCGCCGGCCTGCGGCCACGAGCGCCTGCAGCGGAGCGCCGGTGTCGTCGATCCCCGACTGGCCCCCCCGGCCGGCGAAGTTGAAGCCGCCGTCGGCGTTGGGCTGGCGGGAAAGCCAGGCCACCGCGCGGCGGACCGGCTTGGAGTGGCTGGAGCGCCCCGCGGCGCGCAGCGCGAGCACCGCGAAGGCCGTCGTGTTGACGCGGCCGGCGAAGGCGCCCTTGGCGGACTGCTTGGCGGTGAGCTCGGCGACGAGATCGCGGCCGGCGAACGCGCGCGGGTCGCGGCCGGCGCCGTCGAGCACGAGGACCGTGCGCGCGAGCTCCCCGAGGTCGTTGAGCTGCCCGGCCTGCGCGGTCATGTAGTCCAGCACCGACTTCCCGCCCCGTGTGACGTCGGCGGGGTTGCGCCCGGCGGCCTCGAGTCCGAGCGCCGTCCAGCCCGAGTGCAGCTGATTGGAGCTCTGGCCGGGCGCCCCGCCGAAGCCGCCGTCGGCGTTCTGGGCCTTGACGAGGTAGCCGGCGCTCTTCTTCGTCGGCGCGGCCAGCGCCAGCGGCGCGGCCGCGAGCAGCAGCAGCCCGGCGGCGACGAGCGGGACCCAGCGCACGTCCAGGCGCGCCCGGAAGCGCGCCAGGGCGGCGACGAAGGCGGGCCCGAAGGCCAGGCAGAAGGCGAGGTTGCCGGCGACGTGGGCGACGTCGAACGGCACGCCGCGCGCCACGTAGGCCCCCAGGGCGGCCGGGGAGTGGTCGGAGAACTGCACCCACAGCGAGGCGTTCATGATCTCGCCGAAGAGCAGCCCCGCGAAGCCGCAGGCGAGCGCCAGCGGCACGCGCCGCGGGTGGCGCATCACCCGGGCCAGCCCGGCGCCGAGCAGCCCCACGAGCCCCCAGGCGGCCATCTGCCACGGCGTCCATGGGCCCTGGCCGAAGAAGAAGTTCGAGGCCACGGCGGCCACCGCCCCGACCGCGAAGCCCGGCGCGGCCCCGAGCGCGAAGCCGGCGAAGAGCACGATGTCGGTCGTCGGCTTGACGCTCGGGATCGGCGCGAAGGCGATCCGGCCGATCGCCGCGAGCGCGGCCAGCGTCGCGACGAGCGCGAGCAGCCGGGACGGCGGGTGGCTGCGCTCCCACCAGGCGAAGCCCGCCGTCAGGGCGACCCCCAGGATCACCATCGAGGCTGCGGTCCAGCTCATGTCAGGGCCTCCTTCACGGCCAGGTCGAGGCGGTCGCGCAGCAGCGCCGCGCCGGCCGCCGGGTCGAGCGCGGCGCCGGCGAGGATGCGCGCCGTCTGGGTGGCGAAGTACCAGCCGCCGCCGAGCACGTCCGCGGTCGGCGCGTCGGCGACGACGTCGCCCTTGCCCAGCAGCACGGTCCGCGCGGCCACCGCGACGGCCAGCTCGGCGTCGTGGGTGGCCAGCACGACGGCGACGCCCTCGCCGCCGAGGCAGCACAGCTCGCCGGCCAGCGCGGCCTTGCGCGGCTGGTCCATCCCGCGCGTCGGCTCGTCGAGCAGCAGGGCGGCGGGCGCCTCCCCGCCCATGACCACGGCCAGGGCGAGGCGCTGACGCTCGCCGCCGGAGAGGTCGCGCGGATGGCGGTCAGCGAGGTGGGCGAGCCCGGCCCGCTCCAGCGCCGCGCCGTCGAGCTCGGCCGCCACCGTGTCGTGCAGGAAGTAGTCCCCCGGGGTCTGCAGCAGCAGCGCGACCCGCCCGGTGGCGCGGACCTTGCCGCGGGTCGGCTTGTCGAGCCCGGCGGCGACGCGCAGCAGCGTCGACTTGCCCGCGCCGTTGCGGCCCATCAGCGCGACGATCTCCCCGGCCGCGACGGTCAGCGACGCCCCGCGCAGCCGCGGCTCGGCGCCGCGCGGCTCGAGCCAGAGGTGCTTGAGCTCCAGCGCGGCGTCGCGCCCGCGCCGGCGCGGGGCAGGCGCGGCGGCGGCGACACGCCCGTGGCTGCGCGGCGGCGGCGCGGGTGCGACCGGCTCAGGCGCACCGGAGCCGTCCAGGCCGCGCTTGCGCAGGGCCGCCCGCGCGTCCTTGACGGCGACGGGCAGCGGCGCCAGACCGGCCAGCGAGAACAGCCGCGCGCCGGGCGTCTGCAGGTCGGGGGCCTGCGCGGCGGCCCAGGTGAGGAAGTCCTGCGGGGCGGCGTCGCAGGCCACGGCGCCGTCGCGTATCGCGACGACGCGGTCGGCGGCCGACAGGCAGCGCTCCAGCCGGTGCTCGGCCAGCACCACGGCGGTGCCCCACTCCTCGTTGAGGCGCCGCAGCACGCCGAGCAGCTCGTCCCCGGCGACCGGGTCCAGCTGCGAGGTCGGCTCGTCGAGCAGGACCAGCGCGGGCCGCGTGGCGAGCGAGGCGCCGAGCGCGACGCGCTGCAGCTCGCCACCGGAGAGCTCTGACGTCGAGCGGTCGAGCAGGTGGGCGATGCCGAGCGCCAGCCCGGCCTCCTCCACCCCGCGCGCGACCGCCGCCGGCCCGAGGCCCGCGTTCTCGAGCGGGAAGGCCAGCTCGGCGCGCACGGTCCCGAGGACGACCTGCGTCTCGGGCTCCTGAAACAGCGTCCCGGCCACGCCCGCGATCCGCGCGGGCCCGTGCTCGCGAGTGTCGAGGCCACCGACCAGCGTGCGCCCGGAGAACGTCCCGCCGTGAAAGTGCGGGACCAGGCCGCAAGCTGCGCGCAGGAGGGTCGATTTTCCGGACCCGGTGCCGCCCGCGAGCACGACGAACTCGCCGGGCTCCACCGCAAGGGTGACGTCGCGCAGAGCCGGTACCGTCGCCCCGGCGTAGGCGTACGTGACCCGGTCGAGGCTGAGAACGGTCACACGCCGCGCCGGTCGGCGAAGGGCGCCAGCACCGCGGCGGCGATCAGGCCGCAGGCGGCGAGCACACCGCCGTCGAGCCCCATCGACAACCGCGGATACATCGCAAACGGCGCGAGGCCGCGGCAGACCACCGCGAGCGCGAAGAGGGCGACCGCGGAGGCGGCGAAGGCGAGGTCGTGCCGTGACCACGGCCGCTTGAGCGCCGGTGCCCGGCCCGCGGTGCCGTAGCCCCGCACCTCGAGCGTCGCGGCGACGTCGAGCGCCCGGTCCATCGCGTTGGCCGCGACCGCGCGCAGCAGCGCGACGCGCGCGGGCGGCGCCCCGGCGCGGCAGCGCTGGGCGTCGGACAGGCGGCGCGCGTCGCGCGCGAGCACCGGGACCATCCGCGTCGCCAGCGCCGCCGTCAGCGCGCTGGAGAACGACAGCCGCCGGAAGGCCCGAAGCAGGTCGTCGGGGTCGACGGCGGCGGAGTACAGCGCCGCCGCGCAGCACAGCGCGATCGCCGTCAGCCCGTACATCGCGCCGGCGACGACGGCCTCGAGCGTCACGTCCCAGGGCCCGCCGAAGCGAAAGATCACGGTCAGCCCGTTGTGCGACAGCACGGCGTTGAAGGCCACGATCACCACGGCGAAGGGCACGCCGACGGCGAGGCCGAGCACGACCGGGCGCGCCACGAGCGCCGCCGTCCCCGCCGCCAGCACCGAGACCAAAAGCGCGCCGAGGACGACCGGGTGGTGGACGGTGACCGCCACGGTCACGAGCGCCAGACACCAGACGGCGCCGACCACCGCGCGGGCAGCGTGCAGCGGGCTGTGGCGGCGCCGGTAGGTCACGGGTTCTGGCGGACGGGGAGCGTGAGCGCGCGGCCCTTGACGATCGCGACGGCGAAGCGGTTGCGCAGGACGTCCGAGCGCAGCGCGGCCGCGGCGGCGGCGACGCCGGCGTCGTCGGTGCCGGTCACGAGCCAGGTCGGCTGCTGGCCCCCGAAGCGCGTCGCCGCGACGAGCCCGACGGCGCCCGTGCGCCTCTGCACGACGTTGCCGTCCTCGTCGAGCAGGTCGAGGGTCGAGCCGTGCGGCTTGGCGAACACGCCGGAGGACCGCGGCCCGGTCTCGAGCTCGTGCGCGGCCGGCTCGTTGCGGATCTTGCTCCACGGGCCGACGACGATGCGCAGCAGCTTCTGCCCGACGCCGCTGCCGATGCCGGTCCGCGAGATCTGGTCCACGCCCTCGTCCTGCAGGCGCTTCTGCACCTCGTCACACGACCGCGCCTCGCCCGCGCAGACGATCGCCAGCGGGATCTTGCGACCCTCCTCCCCCGACAGAAACGGCTCGGGCCAGGAGCCGACCACGGCCGGCACGCGCTGGGCGCCGCCCCAGGCATGGCGGTCCCACCAGACGCGGTCGCCCGGGGCGAGCTTGCGCGCCGCGGCGCCGCCCTCGGCCTCGATGCCGTTGACGTAGTAGAACCAGTCGACCGGGTGCCCGGTGAGGTCCTTGCCGCCGCTGAGGCCCTCGAGCGTCTGCACGAAGCCCCCGCCGTAGCGCGTCTGCACCCCGTCGAAGTTGCGCTGCAGGTAGCGCATGACGGTGTCGCTGGGCTTGACCTGCTTGGCGCTGGAGGTGTTGAGCTGGCGCATCCCGAAGTCGCGCGTGAGGACGACCTCGATGTCGGTCGGCGCGTCGGAGGAGGAGCCGGCGCCCACGCCGCAGGCGGCGAGGCCCACGGCGAGCGCGACGAGCAGCGGCGCCAGCCGGTGTCTCATGCCACCTTCACCGCGACTGGAAACGAGCGGACGAGCTTGTGCTCGGTGGCCACGGCCTGCAGGGTGCCGGTGTGCTGTGAGACGGTGAGGGTCGCGACGCCGTCGGCGTCCGCCCGGGCGGTCGCCGAGCCGAGCCTCACGGTGGCTCCGGCGCCCGGGACCCCCTTGCCCTCGTCGTCGTAGGCGGTCACGGTGACCCGCAGCGCTGAGCCCGCGGCAGCCGTCGTGCGCTCGGGCACGACGGCGAGCGTGCGCTGGCAGCCGTGGGCGCCGTTGCGACACCAGAACCACAGCACGTCGTCACCCGTGCGCAGATGGGAGGCGGGGTCGCCCGCGCCGCTGCCGGGCGCCTTGTGACCGATCTTGTAGACCCAGCCGCCGCGCCCCCTCTCGCGCTCGCGGCCGACGGCGCGGACGTAGAGCCCGGCGGCGTCGGCCGGGCGCCTGGAGCACGAGCCGTAGTCGCGCACGGCGAAGTCGACCGACGTGCGTGCGAGCGCGGCCAGCGGGGTCCTCGCCGCGACGCGGCAGCGCTTGCCGCCGGCCTTCACGGTCGCGGTCTTCAGGGTCACGGCGGCGGGCGCGCGGAGGGTATGCGAGCGCCCGACGACCATGACGTCGGCCCGCGGCGCGGCCGCGGCCTGCGCCGGGAGGGCGCAGGCGAGGGCGAGGGCGGTGAGCGGCGCGCGCCTCATCGCACCCGGAACACGATGCGGTTGCGGCCGCGGTAGAGCTGCTCGCGGTTGCCCGCCCGGTCGCTGCCGACGACGTCGAACACGTACCGGCCCGTCTTCAGCCGCTTGGGCAGCAGGAAGGAGACCGCGCCGCGATCGCCGATCGAAAAACGCGGATGGCGGCCGCAGCGGGCACGCACGAAGCGCTCCCGGCGGCCGCTGAACGCGTAGCACCTGCGGCCGCGCTTGCGCGTCAGCGCCAGCTTCACGTCGGCGATGCCGCCGGCGTCGGTGACCGTCGCCCGCAGCGTGCGCGGGCCCTTGCGCCGCCTGAAGCGCTGCTGCTCGGAGATGCCGCGGATCTCCGAGACGGGCGCCGCGGTGTCGGCGGTCGGCCCGGCAGTCCCGCCGGGCCCGGGTGTCGGAGTGCTCACCGGCCCGCCGGGGATCGTCTGCGGCGATCCGCAGTTGCCGTCGCCTCCGTCGGTCACGCAGACGGTCGTCTCGTCGCGCACCTGCGAGCCCTTGGTGGCGGTGAGCCTCACCGGCCCGCGCTGCTGGAGGGTGACGGTGGCCATCCCGCCGACGTCCGAGGTGGCGGTGACGCCGCCCCCGGTCACCGTCGCGCCCGCGGAGGCCCGACTCGTCGCCGGGGACTGCGAGTCGTCGAACTCGCGCACCGTGGCGGCGAAGGCCTGACCGGGGGTCACCGTCGCCGGTGCGTTGACGTCGAGCGGCATGCCGGTGAAGCAGTCGGTGGTGGCGTTGGCGCAGTGGGCGTCGAAGAGGATCTCGTCACCCGCCCCGGGCTTCAGGTCGCACACGCCCACCGACGCGCTGGAGTTGTTGAGGTCGAGGTTCCAGTAGCGACCGGAGCTGAAGTCATAGCTGTCGGCGAGGATCCGGTCGACGGTCAGGCCGAAGCTGAAGGCGGTGCCGTCCCAGTCACCCTGGGTGGCGCGGTCGAGCGCCCCCGCGGCGGTGTCGCCACCGCATGTCTTGCCGTCCTTGGTGACGGCCGGGCCGGTGGACGGCACCGTGACCTGCGGCAGGGTCGTGCCGTTGGCGCCCTCGGCGCGCACGGTGACGGTCGCCGCGGCGGCGGGCGCCGCCACGGCGAGAGACAGCAGGAGGCCGGCGAGGCCGGTCCGGACGGATATCTTCAATGAAGCCACCCCTTTCCACGAGGGCTTGGGCTTTGGCGGTCGGAGGGAGGTCTCCTGACTTCCGGGCCTACCTCACCGCGCCTTCCCGGGCCTCGAACGAGGTCCCAGTGGCTGAAGCGATGGGCTTTTCCCGGTCACAGTGGCGGGTCCGCACCGGATTCACACCGGTTTCCCTGTCCACCGACCTTGGATCGAGGCGCATGTTACCGTGCCGAAGGACGATGACCGTAAACCTGACCCGCATCTACACGCGGCTCGGCGACGGCGGGGAGACCCACCTCGGCGACATGAGCCGCGTCGTCAAGACCGACCCGCGCATCGAGGCGTACGGAACCGTCGACGAGCTCAACGCCCAGCTCGGCCTGGCGCTTGCGGTCGCTGGGCTCGAGGAGCCCTACGCGGACTGGCTGCGCCGCGTGCAGAACGACCTCTTCGACCTCGGCGCCGACCTGTCGGTCCCCCTCGACGCCGAGCCGACCAAGGCCGGCGAGCGCCTGCGTCTGCGCGCGGACCAGACGGCCTGGCTGGAGGAGCGCTGCGACGAGGTCAACGACACGCTGGAGCCGTTGAAGTCCTTCGTGCTGCCCGGGGGCACCCCCGCCGGCGCCCACCTGCACGTGTGCCGCACCGTCTGCCGTCGCGCCGAGCGCCGCGCGATCACGTGCGGCGAAGCCATCAGCCCGGAGGCCGTCCGCTACCTCAACCGGCTCTCGGACCTGCTCTTCATCCTCTCGCGCGGCGCGAACGGGGCTGAGGAGCCGCTCTGGCAGCCGGGCGGCTGACGCCGCCCGCGACGCCCGCCGCCAGCGCCACCCCGAAGACCGCGATCGCGCCGCCCCCGGCCAAGAACGCCAGTTGCCCGTCGGTGCCCGGCATGCCGGCGGCCACCCGCGCGAGCAGCACGGCGACCAGCGCGAGCGCGAGGGCCGTCAGCCCGAAGATCCCGGCGCGCGACCGCGCCGGCCCGGGCTGCTCCTCGGCGGCCGAGAGCGCCGCGACGCCGAGGCTCGCGGCCGCGCCAGCCACCGCGAAGCCGCCGAGCGCGTCGCTGGGGAAGTGCCAGCCGAGCAAGACCACGGCGTAGGCGACGGCGGCCGCGAACAGCGCGCCGCCGACCGCGACCAGGCGGCGCGCGCCGGCCGGCGACGCGATCACGGCGCAGAGCACGAGCGCCATGGCGGCCGTCGAGTGCCCGCTCGGCCATGAGGCGGGATCGATGTGCACGGCGATGGTGCGCGGGCCATGGACGCGTCCCTCGGCCAGGGCCGTCTTGAGCTGCTGGGTGACGACGTTGGGGATCACGAGGATGGCCGCGACGGCGAGGGCGCCGCGCGGGCCGCGCGTGCTGAGCGCCAGCACCGTCACCGTGCCGGCGAGCAGCGCATACGGCGCCGGGTCGCACAGGTGCGCCACGCCGGACGCGACGACCGCCACCCAGGTGCCCTGCAGCTGGGCGAACCCGCGCAGCGCAGCCGTGTCGGCGGCGCCGCCGGCGCCGGTCCGGAACGCCAGGAACCAGATGAGGACGGCCAGCGCCGTGCACCCGAGGGCGGTGAACAGCGCGATGGTCGTACGTCGAGACACTTCCGGACAACGTACCCGTCCGGTCTAAGGCCCACGTGTGCGCGCTACCGTCGGCGGCGTGGACGTCGCCAACCTCGCCGACTCGGAGTCCTTCGTCGCGGCCGACGGATCCACGATCCGCGAGGCGGCCGGGCAGGTCTCGCTGCCGGCGCGCAACCAGTCGCTCGCCGAGGCGACCATCCCCGTCGGCGGGGCCACCACCGCGCACTACCACCACGTGGCGGAGGAGCTGTACCTCTTCACGGCGGGCTCCGGGCGGCTGCGCATCGGCGACGAGGAGCGCGACGTCGGCCCCGGCGACTGCGCCCTGATCCCGCCGGGGGCCGAGCACAAGCTCCACAACACCGGCGACGTGCCGCTCGTGCTGCTGTGCTGCTGTGCCCCCGGCTACCGCGACGTGGACACGATTCTCACCGAAGAGGCCTGATGGCCCGCGACGACCCCGCGGACAACGGCGGCCTGTTCGTCGGCCGCCGCCCGGGCACCGCGCCGCTGCGGTTCCGCGACACGCCGGAGCGCTCGGGCGCCCGCCGCCAGCGCGCCGACGGCCTGCTCGCCAACCTCCTCCTCGCGCTCGAGATCCTCGTCGTGCTCAGCTGCTGGGGCCCGCAGCCCCTCGGCTGGCTGTGGGTCGCCTCGCAGGTCGACTACCTGAGCGGCTCCGTCTTCGTCGGCATCGTCGTCGCGTTCCTGGGCCTGCTGGCCACCGTCATGGCGACCCTGTGGATCACGGTGCGCATGGACGGGCTGTGGCGGATCCTGCGGCGCGCCGCGGGGCACGACCAGAAGGACGGCGTCCTCGGGCGCATCTTCATGTGGACCGCGATCCTCGCGGGGGGCGGGTTCCTCGCCTGGCTGATCCTCGTCCAGGGCCCCGGCTCCACGCTGGTCTCGCCGCAGTCGTGAGCAGGCGGCGCCGCCTGACCGGCTACTACCGGCAGTTCGAGGCGCTCTCGGCCGAGGAGAGCTCCGAGCGGCTGCGGACACGGCGCCGGGAGGAGCGCTCGCGGGAGCTCGCGCGCGCCGGCGACCTCGACATGAGCACCGCGGCGTGGCACGAGCCGCCGGACCCCGAGATCGTCAACGCGGCGACGTTCGCGCTGCGCCGGTCGCTCAATCGCTACCCGGCGACCGGCGCCGGGCCGGCCGTGGAGGCGATCGCGCGCCACCACGGCGTCCCGGTGGAGCGCGTCGCGCTGGGCCACGGCGCCGGCCAGCTGCTGCAGGCCGCGCTGCGCGAGCTCGCCGCCGGCGGTGAGGCGGTGATCCCGTGGCCGGCGTGGGCGCCGCTGCCCGCGCTGGCCGGCCGCGCCGGGGTCCGCCCGGTCCCCGTCGACCTCGCGCCCGACGGCAGCGCCGACCTCGACGCCCTCGCGGCCGCCGTCACCGAGGACACGCGCGCGGTGGTGCTGTGCTCCCCCAACGACCCGACCGGCGCGCTGGTGGACCTCGACGGCCTGCGCGCCTTCGCGTGCGGCCTGCGCCCGGACGTCTCCGTGCTCGTCGACGAAGCGCTCGTCGAGCTCGCGGGCGAGCAGGCCTCGGCCGCCCCGCTGGTCGCCGAGCTGCCGAACCTGCTCGTCTTCCGCTCCTTCTCGAAGGCCTGGGCGATGGCCGGCCTGCGCGCGGGCTACGTGCTCGGCTCACGCACGGACGAGGAGCTGCTCGCCATCCTGACCCCCGGCCAGGGCGTCGCGTCGCCGACGCAGGCGGCCGTCGCCGCCGCCCTCGAGGATCCCGACCGCGCCGCCGGGCGCCTCGAGCGCCGCCGGCGCGTGATCGCCGCCGAGCGCGCGCACCTCGCCGGGCTGCTCGACGAGACCGCCTTCAGCGTCCTCGACTCCTGCGCCCACTACGTCTGGATGCGCGGCGAGGGCATGACCGCGGCGCAGATCACGCACGGCCTCGCCGATGCGCGCGTGCATGTCGCCTCGGGGGCCGGCTGGGGCGACGAGGATCATGTGCGCGTGACGCTCAGCGAGCGGCCGGCGACCGAGCGGCTCGTGGCCGCCTTGCGGCGCGTGTCCCGCTGAAGCAGGCCTAGGCCGGCTCGGGCGCCGCCGGGGAATCGCGTTCCGTGGGTCCCGGGGTGAGCCCGGCCGCCACGATCACGAGCACGAAGGCGAGGATGCGCAGCACGAGCAGCGGCGTGGAGCGAGGCAGCGGCTCGGAGAAGATCAGCGGGCCGGCGCTGATCGTGACGAAGTTCGCCGCGGTCGTCGTGATCGCGATCACCGCGAGCGTCGGGCCGAGCTGCAGCGAGCGCGCGGAGACCACCAGCCCGACGAGGGAGAGCACCAGGATGACCAGCGCGAGCGGGCGCACGAGCACGAGCGCGCCGAGGTCTCCGAGCCGCCCGCTCTGCGCCTTGATCGCCACGTCGCTGGCGCCCCACAGCAGTCCCGCCGCCACGGCGAGGACCGGCCCGGCGCGCGGCGGGTCGCCGCGCACGAGGGCGCAGGCGCCGAGGGCGGCGGCCGTCGCCAGGCCGAGGTAGAGCGCGAGCGGCCCGCCGTCCCAGCTGCCGTGCGCGCTGTCGCCCGTGTTGCCGAGGGTGGCCGCCAGCAGGGCGAGCCCGACCGCGGTGAGCGCCACGCCGATCCACTCGCGGCGCGTGACCTCGAGCCCGAAGAGCCGGTCGGCGATCACGGTGAGGAGTGCCAGACCGGCCGCGATGACGCACTGCACGAGGCTGATCGGCGCCAGGGCGAGCGCCGCGACGTGAAAGCCCCAGGCCGCCATCGCGACGAGGATTCCGAGCGTCCACCAGCGGTTGGCGAACAGCGAGACGGTCGACCGCAGCGGGTGCCTCCACTCGACGGGCGGGGCCCCGGCAGCGCCCTTCTGCTTGAGGAGGAAGCCGAGGCTCGCCACCACCGCGCAGCAGAGGGCGAGCACCAGGCCGAGCTGGACGGAGAACGGCAAGTCCGATTGAACGGTAGCCAGACGCCCGGCGGCGCTCTCGGGTCCCGCCCGCGCGCGCGGCCCTACCCTCGGGTAGATGTCGGGCACGGGGCGTCGGCTCCTGATCTTCGGGTTGCCGGTGGCCGCGCTTGTCGCCGCCGCCCTCGCCGCCCTGCTGCTGTGGTCCGGCGCGTCGCTCGCGGCCGACCCGTCGGCCCTCGCGCGCGTGCACGTCGACGCGTTCGGCGGCACGCTGGTCAGCGCGAAGGCCGAGCGGGCGGACGGGCAACGCGTCGCGCTCGACGTCCGGGGCGGGCGCCTCACCCCGCGGACGCGGCTCGCGCCGGGCGAGCGCGTGCGGGTCGACGTCGTCGTCCGCCGCCCCGGCGCGGACGCCTGGCTGCTCGGCCGCACCCGCCGCATCCGGCTCGCGGTCCGCACACCCGTGGCCGAGGTCGCGTCGCCCTATGTGACGCGCGCGGAGGGCGCTCCCGTGCGAGTGCGCTTCACCGGGGCCGTCGCGACCGTCCGCTACCAGGCCGGCTCCGCGGCCCGCCGGGTATCCGGCACCCGCTCCTCGGTCGCGATCGCAACCGAGGCGGCCGCCGGCACGCTGCGGGTGCGCGCCGCGGCCCGGCCCTGGGAGCGCCTGGGACCCGCGACCACCGTGCGGTGGTTTCCGAGGAGCTCGAGCCCCGTCGCGCTCATGAGCCCCGCTCCGGGTGCGACCCTGTCGCCCGCGGACCCGATCCGCCTCACGTTCTCAAAGCCGGTGGCCGAGGTGCTCGGGTCCCAGCGCCCGACGCTCTCCCCCAGCGCGCCTGGCCGCTGGCACACCGCGGGGAACTCGCTCGTCTTCACGCCGACGGGCTACGGCGTCGGGTTCGACACGCACGTGAAGGTCCGGCTGCCGAAGGCCGTCGCCGTCGCCTCGGAGTCCGGCCGCTCGCTGCAGACGACGCGCGAGGTCGACTACACGGTGCCCCCCGGCTCCACCCTGCGGCTGCACGAGCTGCTCGCCGAGGCGGGCTACCTGCCCCTCGACTTCAAGCCGTCCGGGCCGCCCGTCGCCCGCACCCGCCGCGCCCAGGTCGCTGCGGCCGTCGAGCCGCCCGCCGGCGACTTCAGCTGGCGCTACGCGAAAACGCCGCGCGAGCTTCGCCACCTGTGGAACCCCAAGTCCGCGAGCGCGATCACCCGCGGCGCCGTGATGATGTTCCAGGACCGGCACGGGCTCGACGTCGACGCGATCGCCGGGGCCTCCGTCTGGCACGCGCTCATCGACGACGCGATCAAGAACACGGCGCGCCGCAAGGGCTACAGCTACGTCTACGTCCATCGCGACCCGCCGCAGCTGCTGACGCTGTGGCACAACGGCCACACCGTCCTCACCTCACCGGGCAACACGGGCGTGCCCGCCGCGCCGACCGACCTCGGGACCTTCCCGGTCTTCGAGCACCTGCCGGTCACGACCATGAGCGGGAACAACCCCGACGGCTCGCACTACAGCGACCCCGGCATCAAGTGGGTGAGCTACTTCAACGGCGGCGACGCCCTGCACGCCTTCAACCGCGCCTCGTTCGGAACGCCGCAGAGCCTCGGGTGCGTCGAGCTGCCCGAGGCGTCGGCAGCCCGCATCTATCCCTACACGCCGATCGGCACCCTCGTGACCGTCGAGAACTGAGCGGCCGCGAAACGCTGCGCCTCCACGTCGCCGCCGCGGAGGGCGCGCCACATCACGAGAGGACGAGCTGAAGCGCGTGCCCGGTCTCTGCCAGGTCCCGCAGCGGTCCGCCGGCGGACCGCCCGTCGCACATGTGGCGAATCTGCCGATGCGCCTCGCCCGGGAGGACGGGGTGACCGCCGTGCGACAGATAGTGGCGGACGGAGTGCTCGGCCGCGTCGACGCTGGCCTCGAGGCTCTTGCCCCCGCCTTGAACGGCGAAGACGCTGGCGCAACTGAATGCCCAGCCGGCTCCGTCGGGACGGTGTGTGACTTCGATCATGGGTGTGCTTCCTGGGGAGATGCTGCGGAAGGGCTTCGCATTGCACCCTCACACGCTGTAATACCCATTAGCGGTACTTCTACCCGGGGCGCCGACGCCCTGTCGATCCTGCGCGGGTCCGGCTCAAGTATCGGGAACGGCACGCGCTACCAGCAGCTCGACACCAAGTATCCTACTGTAGTAGTATGATTCTGCCATGCCGCGTGGGAACCCGTCGCCGAAGCTCGCCATCACCGTCGACCCCGACGTCCACGCGCAGGTCGTCGCTGCGGCTGACGAGGACGGCGTGAGCGTCTCGGCCTGGATGACCAGCGCCGCTCGGCGAACGCTGCTCGTTCGCGACGGCCTCAGCGCGATCGCGGAGTGGGAGTCACAACAGGGCGCCTTGACGGATGCCGAGCTCGCGGCCGCCCGCCGGCGCGTCGCTGCCGCACTCGGCGATACGGCTCGATGAGCGCCAGCGTGACCTTCCTCTATGACGCCGGCGTCCTGATCGCCGCCGAGCGCAACGACCGGGACGCGTGGGCCGACCACCGGGCGCGGCTCGAGCTCGGGATCGTCCCCGCGACCACGGCCCCCGTCGTCGCCCAGGTCAGCCGCTCCGGCCGACAAGCCCAGCTCCGCCGATTCCTGCGGGGTTGCGACATCGTCGCCTTCACCCCCGCCCAAGCTCACGCGGTCGGTGCCCTGCTCGGGGCCGCTGGAGCGAGAGACGTCGTCGATGCCCACGTCGTCCTGGTCGCCGGCGCATCCGCGGCCTGTGTGCTCAGCTCCGACAAAGACGATCTCTCCCCCATATCGGCAACGCTTCCGTCGCCGGTCCGCATCCTTCCCATCTGATCGCGAGTCCGCAGAATCGTTCCTCACCCCATGGGCTCGTGCTCTTCTGAGCAGTTGGCAACGCACACCTCGAACCGGCCCCCGGCGCCAAGGCTGTGCGCGACGTGACGTCCAGGATCAGCACGGCGCAACTCGACGCCATGATCGAGGACGCGACGGTCGACTGCTACAACGAGGCCGAGCAGGTCACCGGCCTGTTGACGATGATCGAGGACAACCTCGTAACGCCGTTCAAGACCCTGGTTCTGGGAGTCGGTGTCAACGTCGAAAGCGTGGACCTTGCGGACAGCGGTCAGATCGTCGCCACGTGCTCGCGCGGCGGCCTGCGCCAGGTCATCCCGCTCGTGGATATCCCGCTGCCAACGCCGGCGCCGGAGGGAGCGGAATGGATCGAGGCGTATCGGCGCTGGCTGCGATAGGGCCCGTCACCGATGACGAAGACCGCGGAGTCCTGACCGCCGAACCAGCCGGGGCGATGGCGCGCCTCGGATGGGGCTCGATCGCCTGACGTCGCTCACGAGGTCCCGCGCCCGCTGCGGATCCAAGCGTTCCACAGGGGGTCGATCAACCGCCATCCGGACGGCGCGTCGGGGTCCGCGATGATGTCTCCCGTGTCGCGCAACGACTTGGCCGCCTTGTCGCTGGCGCCCGGCCGGGTGCCGTGCGTGGCTTGGGCAGCCTTGCCGAGTAGCTGGACGTCACCGGCCGCGATCGCGCTAAGGGTTCGTCGGTAGGAGACGGGCAGGGCGTCCCAGCGCGCACGGAAGGCGTCCGCGGTCTCGGCGTTGACGCTCTCGATGGCGCTTTCCCAGATCTCGTGGTCGGCGGTGCCGGCACGCTGAGTATGGGCCCAGAGATGCGCAGCGAGTTGCATTGCACGCTGCGGATGGCCGCCGGCGAATTCGAGCAGCGCATCGAGCACGTCTTCGCAGGACCGTCCATCGCGCTCAAAGACGGCGCCGATGTGGTCGGCCAGCGCGTCGTGCGGGAGGCCGCCCAGCTCGACCGGGGACGCCTGGTCGAAGAACGGGCGCTGGCGGCTCGTGAACGGCTCGCGCATCATCCCCGGGTGGGAGCCGGCGAACACATAGGCGACCTGATCGCCGTGATGCTGGATCTCCGAGCGGAACGTGGCATCGAGGCTGCCGCCGGCCGCGAGCACGTCCTGAAACTCGTCGAAGACGACAAGGACCGTCCCCTCGGCCTTCTCGGCGAGTTTGTGCGGCATGGCCAACCGCTCGAGCAGTGCGGTCTCGCCCGCAGTTACGGGCGCAGCGCCTCCCACCTGGACGGAAGCAGGGCCCGCCGAAAGCCGACCGACCGGCTGCAACGTCCGCCGCACGCCGCTGAACCACCGGCGCAGCGGACCCTGAAGCGCGGCGGCGTAAGCGAACTCGATGCGCGCGGCTATATCCGCGATCGTCAACACGCCGTAGAAGTCGACGTAACCACCGGTGATGCCCTGCCGTTCGGCGTCTCGCAGAAGCCGAGACACCAAACCACTGTCCGACGAGCCTCGGCCAATCCCACTTGAGTGCGGAGGAGCGGCAATCGGGACCCAATCCGAAGCGGTCAGAGTCCGAAACCCGGGCTTCGCTCTACAGAGCGGAATGGAGAGGTACCGCTACGGGGATTCGAACCCCGGTTTCCGCCGTGAGAGGGCTAACTAACCGAAAACATGTTAGTCCAGCAAAACAGGTGAAAAGTGGCTCGTAGCAGCATCTTTCGCGAGATACCGGCGGTGACGTTCGGTTACTTACGGTTACTCCCGCCCCGCGGTCCGTACCCCGGTCCGGACAATCCGCGGTCTGAAAATGAGGGGCGCCGAGGACGCCGCGACCCCCTGACCGGGTTTCTCACGGAAACTGCGGGAGGTTCAGCGGCTACTCCCGGCGACGGGACGTAATAGGCGGTAAGACTCCGGGAACTACCTATCCCCTGCACCCGTACAGGTGGACAGCGCCGGGCGACTACCGGAACAGCTGGCGGACGTGGCGGGTGCCTCTCTTTCGAGGAGGCACCCCATTCCAGCAAGAACAGCCACCGGCGTAGCTGAGCGCACCCGTCAGGATGAACGGGAAGGCTTCGACACCCTGAGCCTTCAGGGCGCCGCCGACTACATCGGCGAGTGGTGCAACGTGCGCTGGATCAGGCGCCAGTGCGAGGAGTTCGCGCTGCCGTCCTTCGTGCTGAACGGCCGGCGCGTCATCCGACGATCGGACCTCATCGCGTGGGTCGAGGTCTGGGAGCACGCCGAGGAGTCGCGGCGCGCGGTCCGATGACATCGCTCACCAACAGCGAGTGCCGCGCGTTGGCGGCTCTCGAACGGCGAGGACAGGCGACCTGCATCCAACTCGCCACGGACCTCGCATGGTCCTACGCGCACACGCTCGCCTCACTGGAAGCGCTCGCCGCTCGCGGGCTCGTCGCCGACGAACCGCTGCCCGAGGAGACCATCGACTACGAGGCACTGACGCCACAAGGCAAGCCGGACCTGTACACCTTTCGCGCCTTGGGCGAACGCATGGCTAAGCGCAAGCTCAGCGGCGCTGCGCTGACGGCGCACGAGAAAAAGACGTGCGCAGCGCCGGCGCCGGAGAAGGGGCACACACGCGCGGCGACCAACCACTCGAAGACCAAGACGCTCGGCGCCATCCCCGGCACCGAGGAGCACCTGGCGACGCTGGCGGAGGCGTTTCCGTTCAAGGAGGCAGACGGGTCGGTGCCCGAGGCGTTTCGGCCGATGCTCGCGATCACCGCGCACGGTGTGGGGCGTGACGTAAAGCTATAGGGCCCTCAAGTCATCCGGCGATACCTAGGAGCCCCGGAAGCCTTCCAAAAGCGGCCGGGGCTTTCGTCGTTCTCACGGGCACCGGGCCAAGTGCCGAAGACAGGAGAATGAGCCTTCCGCCTCCTCCGCCCGCGCCGTTCCAGGCGACCACGCTTCTCGCCGCTCCTCCGGCGCCGCCCGCCCCGCCTGCGCCGCCCGCCTCAGATTCTCAGCCCGCACCGCTCATTGACCCTGAGGTCTTGGCCGTTCTGAAGAAGATCGAGAAGTACACCAAGTCCACGTCGACCAATACCGGGATTCTCGTAATCGTCTTCGTGATTATCCCGCTTCTCGCAGTCCTTGTGATCGCCGGCAACCTGTAGAGTTCGCCTCGGCGACTGCCTCCGCTGAGAGAGCCCCGCCCGTAGACGCGCACCCGGCCGCTCCGGGGAACTGTCTGCTCCGGTTCTCTCAACATCAGGAGGTTCAAGATGCCGACAATCGTCAAGCGCAAGAAGCGGCTGAAGTTCGACCCGAAGGTTGCTCCGGCGCCGTGGAGCGCGTCCGCGCTCTACCGGCGCAGCCAGGCCAACCGGCGGCTCCTCTTGCTCGAACTCATCGCGTGGGCGACCTACAAGGCCGAGACGATCAAGACCAAGGAGGAGTTCGAGGCGTTCGAGGCCGAGCTACGTGACGTGCGCTCGAAGCAGTGGGGCGACCGGCCGTGGTCCGGGGCGACGAAGCCCGAGGCCTACGAGCGACACGTGCTCGACCTCGCCCGCGCCTTCACGTCGAAGCCGGCCTACTGGCCCTATCGCAAGGTGCCGCCGCTGACTTGATTTGTAGCGGGCATGGCGTCCCATTATGGTCGCCGCAGGCGAACATGTGTTCGCATGAACCGATCGAAGGGGAGACGCCATGCCCGCAACGAAGAAGCCCGCCGCGAAGACCACGACCAAGAAGCCCGAGGCGCCCACGAAGAAGCCGATCGTCACGAAGGCGCAGCTGACCAAGGCCGCGAAGCTCCGGGGCGAGGGCGCCACGTGGAACGCGATCCGCGAGGCGACCGGCACCAAGCTCGGCTCCTCCGCCTGGTTCCGCGCGTGGGAGCGCGAGGGAATCGCTCACCGCCCGGCGGGAGAACCGAAGGGCTCGGGACGACCTAGGGGACACGCCCCGGACAATCCGCGGTCCGCGGGCGCATCTGGCGCCCTTCAGGAGCGTTCTCCTAGAACGAGAAAAGCCCCGGATACCGGGGCTTTTCCTTTTGATACCGCTAGGGGGATTCGAACCCCCGTTTCCGCCGTGAGAGGGCGGCGTCCTAGTCCCCTGGACGATAGCGGCGCGCGCGCTCAAGATAGCAAAGGCCCCCCAGGATTCTGTCCGGTGTCGCTGCGAACATGTGTTCGATGCACTCTGCATTGGTACACGCTCGGGTCGCCGATCTCGTCGCCCAAGGGACCAACGATTGCGAGATCGCGCGGCGCCTGACGTTGCCGCGGACGACGGTGCGAGACATGTGCCGAGGACGCCCGAGCACGCGAGCGACCTGCCTGAGATGCTGGCGACCGACCCGGTGCGTGAGCTTCACGTCAGAGCAGTACGCATACCTGCTGGGCCTGTACCTTGGCGACGGGTGCATCGCGCGGCTGGCCCGAACATACAGCCTCCGGCTCTCGCTCGACGCGAAGTATCCCAACGTCGTGGCGGAGGCGCGCGCGGTTCTGGAAGCGTGCTTCCCGACGAACCGTGTGAGCCTTCATGCCGCCGGGCCGAGGAGGACGACGATGGTTCTATGCATTCACGGCAACCACCTCCCCTGCCTGTTTCCGCAGCACGGGCATGGCAAGAAACACGAGCGGCGGATCGAGCTTGAGCCGTGGCAGTCCGAGCACGTCGATGATGCCCCCTGGCCGCTCATCCGCGGCCTGATCCAATCCGACGGCTGCCGGTATCTTAACCGCACCGGCCCGTACGTCTATCCGTCGTACGGCTTCGGTCAGCTCTCGGTAGACATTCGCAGGATCTTCACCCAGGCTTGCGACAGGGTGGGAATCGACCGAACGTACAGCAGGTACACGCGCATCTATCGGCGCGCGAGTGTCGCGCTCATGGAACACCACGTGGGCGGCAAGAGTTGAACCCGGCTGATCGCTAGAGTTCCGAGGGCCAAGCGGATGTGGTGGAACTGGCAGACACGCGGCGTTCAGGTCGCCGTGGGCTCACGCCCGTGGAGGTTCGAATCCTCTCATCCGCATCGGTGACGGGGCCGGATCGTGGAAGAAGGCCTGCAAAGGGCAGTGCTTTGGTGCTTTGAGGCTTTCGCTGCTAAGAGGCCGGATTCCTGCCGGCGCCCTGACCTCGTCGGGCTTCATGACCTACGGCAGGCGCGGCCGCGGCCGCTGGATCACGATCTACGCGAACGCCCGACCACGTCTACCTGACGGTCGCGGGGCCGCGGCCGCCGCTTCGACACGACGGGCCGGTCAGAGTCCGGGACGCGCTGGAGCGCGCCGCCGCAACTCCGCCGGCTTCTAGAACACCGGCTTCAGCGTGAGGCCGGCGTGGATCGCCGAGTAGCCCAGCCCCATCTGCAGATACAGCGTAAAGACGAGCAGCGGCCCATGATCCCGGTGAACCAGACCAGGCCCAGCACCAGGCCGCCGGAGAAGGCGCGGCGGCGGAACAGCGACGGCAGCACCAGCGGGTCGGACCCGGCGCGGTCGCGCGCCCGCTCGTACAGCGCGAGCACGATCAGCAGCGCCACACCCGCGGCCATCGCCGCGTAGGTCCAGGCGGGCCAGCCCAGCTCGCGGCCCTGTCAGCGGGTACATCACCAGCCCGAAGGCGACGCTGATGAGCGCCATGCCGCCGAGGTCCAGCCGCACCCGGACCGCCGCGCGGGACTCGGGCAGGACGCGGATGGCGCCGAGCAGCGCGAGCCCGCCGAGCGGCAGGTTGACGAAGAAGATCATCCGCCAACCCGTGCCGAGGAGGCCGCCTTCGACGAGGCTGCCGCCGACGATCGGCGCCGCCAGCGCGCCCACGCCCATCACCGGGCCGAACAACCCGAAGGCCTTGCCCGAGCTCGTCAGGCGGGAACGACTGCTTGATGATCCCGAAGCCCTGCGGGATCAGCAGCGCGCCGAACGCGCCCTGAAGGACGCGCGTGGCGATCAGCATCTCCGGGCTCGCGGCCAGCCCGCACAGCACCGACGCGCCGGTGAAGCCCGCAGAGCCGATGAGCATGCGCCGGGTCGCCGACGCGCTCGGGACCGGACCGGCCTCGCTGTACGCCCACGTCGACGACAAGGAGGATCTGCTCGCGATCCTCGTCGATCGCGCGGTCGGCGAGGCCGAGCTCCCGGCGCCGGACTCCGGCCCGTGGCAGGAGCAGGTCAAGGCGTTCGTGCGCCTCGTGCGCACGACGCTCACCAACCACCGCGACCTCGCCCGCGCGAGCATGGGCGTGATCCCCACGGGCCCGAACGTGCTGAGGGTGACGGAGTGGCTGCTCGGCATCCTGCGCGGGGCCGGCCTGCCCGACCAGGTCTGCGCCTACGCCTGCGACCTGCTGCCGCTCTACGGCACGGCGATCGCCTTCGAGGAGGGCCTTTTCATGACCACGCTGGGGGGCGTCGACATCGAGACCTACGTGGCCGAGGTGCGCGAGCGGCTCGAGTCGCTCTCGTCCGAGCAGTACCCGAACGTCACCGGCATGGTCGACAGCCTCATGCGCAGCGAGGGCGACGAGCGCTTCGAGTTCGGCCTCGCCGTGCTCGTCGCCGGCCTCGCGGCGCAGGCGAAGACGCGCTAAGGGACCTGGGCGGCCATCCAGGTCGCGAGCTGGACCCGGTTCTGCAGCCCGAGGCGCGATCGCGCCTGCTGCACGTGGTTCTCCACGGTGCGCTCGGAGAGGTGCAGAACCCGGGCGATCTGCGCGTTCGTCTGCCCGTCCGCGACCAGGCGGGCGATCTCGAGCTGCCGGACCGTCAGGCGCCCGGGCGCCGCGACCGCCCGGCGATGGCCGGCTGTCAGCTCGGAGAGACCCTGGGCGGTGAGCTCGCGGCCGGCCGCCCAGGCGCGCTCGGCCGCCCCGTCGCCGAGCGCCGCGGCACAGACCTGCTTGACGGCGTCGAGCTCTGCCACCGTCCCGGGCGGGAAATGCCCGCCGATGCGCTCGCGGGCGCCGACGGCGGCGCCCGCCAGGCGGGCCGCCCGCGAAGGATCCTCGCCGGCGGTCAGCGTCGCGAGTGCGGCCAGTCCGACGCCGAGCAGCGTCGCGTCGCCGATGCCTCCGAGCAGCCGCACCGCCGCCGACAGGTGGTCGCGCGCGCCCGCGGCGTCCCCCTCGTCGCGGGCGGTGAGGCCCAGGAACACCCGCGCCTGGCCTTGCCCCCAGGTGTCGCCGCAGGCCTCGAGGCGCGCGCGGGCCCGGTCGAGGGTCGCCCGCGCGCCGGGGAGGTCGCGGCGCAGGAAGCGCACGACGCCGCTGATGCCGAGGCCGCGGCCCACGCCCTGGGCGCCGTCGAGCGCCTCGAAGAGATCGAGGCTGCGCGCCAGCTCGCGGTCGGCGGCGTCGAGGTCGCGTGCGAGCATCGCGCTGACCCCGAGGTAGTGGCGGGCGGCGGCCTCCACACCTGCGTCGTCCAGGCGCCGGGCGAGCGCGGCGCACTCCCCCAGCCGCTCCTTCGCCTCCGCGTGGCGCTGGTGCGCGACGGCCATGTGGCCGGCGACGAGCAGCCCGAGCGAGCGCGCCCGGTCAGGTGCGGGGTGCAGCGCGAGCAGCCGCGCGGCCCACGCGCCGCCCTCGGTCTGGCCGCGCAGGAACCAGACCCCGCGCGTGGCGCCCAGGAGCCGCAGACCCAGCGCGGGGTCGCGGTCGACGCTCCAGGCCAGCGCGGCGCGCAGGTTGGCGATCTCGACCGCGAGCGTCAGCGCGTCGGTCTGCGATCCGGCGAGCGAGCCCGGGTCGTGCACGGCCTCGGCCACGTCGGTGAGGTAGCGCAGATGCCGGTCGCGCAGCGCGGCCTCGTCCGCGCCCGTCAGTTGCTCGCGCGCGTACGCGCGCAGCGTGTCCAGCAGGCGGTAGCGCAGCTCGTCCCCGTGCGGCGCGACCGTGACCAGCGACTTCGCGACGAGGCTCGCGAGCGCGTCGAGCCCGACGCCCGTCACGGTCCCGGCGGCGGCGAGCGAGAAGCCGCCGGCGAAGACCGAGAGCCGGGCGAACGCGGCCTGCTCGGCCCGCGTGAGCAGCTCGAAGCTCCAGCGGATGGTGGCCCGCAGGCTGCGGTGGCGGTCGGGCACGCCGCGCGCGTCGCCCGCGAGCAGGTCGAGCTGCTCGTCCAGGCGCGCGAGGATCGTCGCGGGCGACAGCGCCGCGACCCGCGCGGCCGCGAGCTCGACCGCCAGCGGGAAGCCTTCGAGGCGCGCGCAGATCGCGCGCACCGGCTCGCGGCCGCCGGCGAGCGCGCCCGGCCGGACCGCGCCCGCGCGAGCCTCGAAGAGCCGCTCGGCGTCCGCGGCGTCGAGCGGGCCGACCGCCAGCACCCGCTCGGCCGGAAGCCGCAGCGCCTCGCGGCTCGTCGCCAGCACACGCAGGCGCGGACGCTCGTCGAGCAGCGCGGCGATGGCGCGCGCCGCGGCGTCGATCACGTGCTCGCAGTTGTCCACGACGGCGAGACCGCTCGCGACGGTGATGCCGCGGACGGCGTCGGCGACGTGGTCCGCGGTCTCCTCGGACAGGTCGATGACGACCACGGGCGAGGCTCGCCGCTCGCGCCGGCGGACGAGCTCGAGCGCCAGGCGCGTCTTCCCCGCCCCGCCCGAGCCCGTGAGGGTCACCAGGCGCGAGCGCCGCAGAGCCAGGTCGAGCGCGGCGAGCTCGCCTGCCCGGCCTACGAAGTTCCCGGCCACGCCGCTGACGCTAACCGGCCGGGCGCGGTTGAGTAGTTCCCCCGATGTCCCGGGCCCGCGGCGGGCGTACGGTCGCCGCATGACCACCACCCGCAGCTGCAGCCTCAGCGACATGGAGCCCGATCCCCTCCGCGCCGCCCTCCACGCGCAGTGGTCGGCGGCGGCCGGCGCCTGGGCGCAGCGCGCGACCTTCGTCGACGAGCGCGGCGCGGGCGTCGCGCACGCCATGCTCGCGCGTTCGGCTCCGCAGCCCGGCGAGCGGGTGCTCGAGCTGGCCTGCGGACCCGGCGGCGTCGGCTTGGCGGCGGCCGCCATGGTCGGACCGGCCGGCGAGGTCGTGCTCTCCGATGTCGCGCCCGAGATGGTCGGGACCGCGCGCGAGCGCGCCGCGGCGCTGGGCCTGGACCACGTGTACGCGCGCGCGCTCGACCTCGAGGCCCTCGACGAGCCCGACGGCGCCTACGACGTCGTGCTCTGCCGCGAGGGGCTCATGCTCGTCCCGGACCCCGCGCGCGCGGCGCGCGAGATCCGGCGCATGCTGCGGCCCGGCGGCCGCGCGGCGGTCGCGGTGTGGGGCCCGCGCGAGCGCAACCCATGGCTCGCCATCCTGCTCGACGCCGTCGGCGCCCAGCTGGGGGCGACCGTGCCGCCGCCGGGAGTACCGGGTCCGTTCTCGCTCGACGACCCGGAGACGCTGTCCGCGCTGCTGAGCGACGCCGGGCTCGCCGGCGTCGGGGTCGAGGAGGTCGCGTCGCCGCTGGTGGCCGCCTCGTTTGATGACTGGTGGACGACGGTCCCGGCGCTCGCCGGCCCCGTGGCCCAGATGCTCGCGGCGCTCCCCGCGGACGTCGTCGGCGCGATCCGGGCGCGCGCGGAGGAGGCGCTAGCCCCGTTCGGCGGCGCCGACGGCCTCCACCTCCCCGGGCTCAGCCTCGTCGCCTGCGGGCGATGCGGGTAGTCGTGCCCATTGCGCGCGTCGCGGACGGCGGCGACGGCCGCCGCGCCGGCCTGCTCGGCCAGCCGGGCGCCCGCCGCGCTGGCGCCGATGCACCACGCGCGGCCATCCCTCGGGTCGCGGGCCCGGCCGACGAGGCCCTTGCGTTCAAGCGTGCGCAGCACCTGAGAGGTCATCATCGGGTCCGTCCCCGTGTGGTCGGCGACCTCGCGCTGGGTCGGGAGGACGGCGCCATCGCGCGACAGCCGGGCTGCGTCGCAGCGGCCTGCGAGTGATCCCGGTGCTCGTGGAGAAAGCGGCGATGCCGGCCGCCGAGCAGCTGCCCGAGGACCTCAAGCCCTCGCGGGCCGCAACGCCCTGGAGCTCAGCGACGAGCGCTGGCGCTACGACGTGGAGCGCCTCAGCGACGTCGTCGAGCGCGTGTCCGGACCGGCGCTGCGGCGCGCCGCCCTTCGTCGCCCCCTCGCGGGCGGAGCCGAGCGGCTGCTGCGGTCGCTGCGCGGGTGGCGCCAACGCGGGGGCCTGGCGATCGGGCTGGCGGCCTTGGCGATCGCGGTCGGGGTCGGGGTGCTCCTCACGCAGGCCGGCGGGGGCGCCGGCAGCGGCGGTCTGCGGTTGTCGGGCCGGTGCCGCTCGGCGGCCTTCCCGGGCGCCCAGCCGTCGCCAACGGCGCCGTGTGGGTCCCGCTGAGCGAGAGGAACGCGGTCGCGCGCGTCAACCCCGCCGAGCCGCGGGCCGTCCCCGACCTGTTCATGGTCGGCACCTACCCCGTGGCAGTCGCCGCGGGCGCCGGCCGGATCTGGGTCGCGAACGCCAGCTCAAACGACGTCTCGGTGATCGACCCGAGCGGCCGCCGGCCGGTCAAGACCATTCGCCACGTCGGCCATGAGCCGAGCGACATCGCCGTCGACGAGGACGGAATCGTCTGGGTCGCCAACTGCTGGTGCAGTGTCAACCCCGCCAGGAGATCCTCGGTGGCGCGCATCGATTCCGGCACCGGGGAGGTGCGGCAGATCATTGTCGGCAAGCACCCGCTCGGGCTCGGCGTGGGCCCCGGCGACGACAACGTCTGGGTCACGAGCGACGACGACGGCTGGGTGCGGCCCGTCAACCGCGAGACCCTCGCCGTGGGACGCACGATCCGGGTCGGCGCCGACCCCACCGACGTCGCCGTGGACGGCACCGGCATCTGGGTGTCCCTGGCCGGTGAGAACCGCGTCGTCCGGGTCGATCCCCGCACGCACGTGCTCGATCCCAGGCAGGTCCCTGTGGGTGTGCGCCCGTGGACGCTCGCCCTCGGCGGTGGCCTGCTCTGGGTCTCCCACGAGGGAGACGGCAGCCTGCGCCGGATCGACCCCGAGCGCCGCCGCGTCGTGGGCCGGCCGCGGTTCTCGGCCGCGTCACCCCGAAGGCGGACAGCCCCGAGGGCGACGGCGTCGCCTACGGCGCCGGGCGCGCCTGGCTCGCCAGCCGTCGCCTCGGGACCCTGCGCGGCGTCAAGCCGGAGACGCCCGCTTCCAGCAGCGCTCGACGCCACGCGCCCTCGACCGTCGCAAGCCGGGCGCGGACGCCGACGGCTTCGGGGCCGAGGCAGCGCAGTGTCGTGTCCTGCGCACCGAGGCTCAGCGCGCCGGTGGCCGGCGGCTCCGGCGCCTCGACGCCGACGAGGGTGAGCGACGCGAGCACGCGCGCCGACCCGGCGACCGCCGGGGAGCGCAGCACGGCCGGGTCAGCGGTGGCCACGGCGTCGTCCAGCACGGCGCGCCCGTCGCGGGTGATCCGCACCCGTGTCGTCGCGGCACCGGGCCGCTCGCCGCTGCGGCCGAAGACGACGATGTCGCGGAGCAGGGCGCGCGCGCCGTCGGCGACGACGACGTCCAGGCGCCGGTACAGACGCGTGCTTGCGGCGAGGACGAGCGGCTGCGCGAGCCAGAGCAGCCGTCCGCCGGCGCCCACCTCCACCGTCGCCACCTGCCGGATTCCCGGCCGGGTCGCGGGCACGGGATGGGCCATCGTCGCCGAGAGCTCGACGATCTCGAGGCTCGCCCCCGGTCCGACCCGGACCTCCGTCGCCACGTCGTCGCCGGCGACCAGGCACGCGCTCGTCTGGACGAGCGCGACGCGCGCCAGCGCGCCGTTCGGCGGCAGCGGCCGCAGGCCGACCGGGTCGCAGGAGGCCAGCTCGGCGATGAAGCTGGTTGCGCCGCGACGCTCGACGGCGATGCGGGCCGCCCCTGTCAATGCGCGTGCCCGTGAGGCACCGGCGGGCCGACGTCGAAGGTCCGCAGGTGGCCGGCGCGGAAGTCGGCGAGCCGGAGCTCGACCCAGTCCGCGACGGCCTCGGCGCCGCCCTCACGGAGGCTGATCGCCAGGACGGGCAGCGACCCGCGGTGGCCGCGCGCGCCGGCGAGCATGACGCCCACGTCCGCGCCGACCAGCGGGGCGAGGTCGGTCTTGTTGATCACCAGCAGGTCCGAGCGCGTGATTCCGGGACCGCCCTTGCGGGGGACGTCGTCGCCGCCCGCGCAGTCGAGGACGAAGATCTGGACGTCGGCGAGCGCCGGGCCGAAGACCGCCGTGAGGTTGTCGCCGCCGCTTTCGACGAGCACCAGGTCGAGCGGGCCCTGCGCCGCCTCGAGGCTCTCGACGGCCTCGAGGTTGTGGGTGACGTCGTCTCGGATGGCGGTGTGCGGGCAGCACCCGGTCTGCACCGCGACGATGCGCTCGGGCGCGAGCACCCCCGTGGAACGGAGGAGCTCCGCGTCCTCGGTCGTGTAGATGTCGTTCGTCACGACGCCGATCCGCAGCCGGCCGGTCAGCGCACGGCAGACCGCGGCGATCAGCGAGCTCTTGCCCGTGCCGACCGGTCCCCCGACGCCCACGCGCAGGGCGCGGACGGACATTGCGCGATCAGGGTCAGCTGGCAAAGAGCCTCGTCGGCTGCAGGGAGCGGAGGTCGAGCAGCGCGGCGGCCACGCTCGGCAGCTCCGCCGGGGCGCACGGCAAGGCGGCGCGCCGGGCGAGCTGCTCGACCTCCGCGGCGAGCGCGGCGAGCCAGGCGCTCGCCGCGGCGGCGTCCACGGGCAGCAGCTTGACCGCGGCGGCGGCGACGGTGGCGGCGTCCTCGTGGAGCGCGACCAGCGCCGCGTCGACGGCAGACAGGCCGCCGGCGGCGCCCGCCACGCCGAGCGCGACGGGCCGCGGGGTGGCCGCTGAGCCGCGGCGGTAGGCCGGCAGGACCGGGTCGGCCGGCCACAGCACGGCGGCGGTCCGCAGCAACGATCGGCCCAGGGTGGAGGCGGCCCGTCGCAGCGCCGGGCTCGGGCAGCGGGCGGCCGCCTCATCGTCGAGCACGAGCAGGGCGTCGAGGTCGCCGGCCGCGGCCGCGCGCACCGCCGCGGCGCTCAGCGCGGCCTCGGTGAAGCCGACCGTGTGCAGGCGCCCGCGCATGAGGGCGGGCACGTCGGCGGGCGCCAGGCCCGCGGCGACGGCCGCCTCCAGGCCGCCGGAATGCGCGTAGCCGCCGGTCGGGGTCCGGGCGTCGGCGAGCAGCAGGGCGCTGAGCGACACCGCCATCTCAAAAGAGGTTGTAGCGCTGGGCCATCGGCAGCACCGAGGCGGGCTCCGGCTCGATCAGCTCACCGTCGATCGTGACGGTGAACGCCGCCGAGTCCACGCGGATGTCCGGCAGCGCGTCGTTGTTGGGCAGGTCGGCCTTGGTGAGCGCGCGCACGCCGTCGACGGCCAGGAGGGGGCGGCGGAGCCCGAGGCGCTCGACGATCCCGTCCTCGAGCGCCGCCGGCGCGACCCACGAGACGGAGTGGTGCCCGGCGGCCGCCTCCGCGGCGGCGAACATCGGGCGCCCGAACACGGGCTGCGGCGTCGGGATGGAGGCGTTCGCATCCCCGATCTGCGCCCAGGCGATCGCCCCGCCCTTGAGAACGACGTGCGGGCGGACCCCGAAGAAGGCGGGCTCCCAGAGGCACAGATCGGCGAGCTTGCCCACCTCGACGGACCCCACGAGCCCGGCTATGCCGTGGGCGACCGCCGGGCAGATCGTGTACTTCGCGACATAGCGACGGGCGCGCAGGTTGTCGGCCCGCTCGCCGGCTTCGAGCTGCCCGCGCCGCTGCTTCATCACGTGCGCGCTCTGCCAGGTGCGGATGATGGTCTCCCCGACGCGGCCCATGGCCTGCGAGTCCGAGCCGATCATGCTGATCGCCCCGAGGTCGTGCAGGACGTCCTCGGCGGCGATCGTCCCCGCGCGGATGCGGCTCTCGGCGAACGCAAGATCCTCCGGGATGCGCGGGTTGAGGTGATGGCAGACCATCAGCATGTCCAGATGCTCGGCCACCGTGTTGACCGTGTGCGGGCGCGTCGGGTTCGTCGACGACGGCAGGACATGGGGCTCACCGGCGATCGCGATGATGTCGGGCGCGTGGCCGCCGCCCGCGCCCTCGGTGTGGTAGGCGTGGATCGTCCGGCCGGCGATCGCCGCGACGGTCGACTCGAGGTAGCCCGCCTCGTTGAGGGTGTCCGTGTGGATGGCGACCTGGACGCCTCCGCGGTCGGCGGCGCGCAGGCACGCGTCGATCGCCGCCGGCGTCGACCCCCAGTCCTCGTGCAGCTTGAAGCCGCCGGCACCGGCGCGCAGCTGCTCGTCCAGCGCCTCCTGTGAGACGGTGTTCCCCTTGCCCAGCAGCAACACGTTCACGGGCTGACCGTCGAGCGCTCGGTGCATGAGCGCCAGCGACGGAGCCCCGGGCGTGACCGTCGTGGCCCGGGTGCCCTCGCTGGGCCCGGTCCCGCCGCCGACGAGCGTGGTGATGCCGCTGGCGAGCGCCTCCGGGACGAGGCTCGGAGTGATGAAGTGCACGTGGCAATCGACGCCGCCGGGCGTGAGGATGCGCCCCTCTCCGGCGATGATGTCAGTGCAGGGCCCGATCCGCAGCTCGGGGTGCACCCCGTCCATGACGTCGGGGTTGCCGGCCTTGCCCAGCGCGCTGATCCGGCCGTCGCGGATCCCGACGTCGGCCTTGACGACCCCCCGGTGGTCGAGGACCAGCGCGTTGGTGATGACCACGTCCGGGGCCCCTTCGGCCCGCGTCGCCGTCCCCTGCGCCATCGATTCGCGGATCGTCTTGCCGCCGCCGAAGACGGCCTCCTCCCCTGCGACGCAGGCGTCGTGCTCGACCTCGATCCACAGGTCCGTGTCGGCGAGCCGCACGCGGTCGCCGACCGTCGGCCCGTACAGCGCGGCGTAACGCTCGCGGCTGATCTCGCTCACGCCGGCCCGCGGATCTGCAGGCCCGGGACGTGCCGCGCACCAGCCAGCGCGACGAGCGCCACCTCGCGCTCGACGCCGGGCTCGAAGCGGACCGAGGTCCCGGCGGGGATGTCCAGCCGGAAGCCCTCGGCGGCGGCCCGCTCAAAGCTCAGGGCCACGTTGACCGCCGGGAAGTGAAAGTGCGAGCCCACCTGGATCGGGCGGTCGCCCGTGTTGACCACGCCCAGGCTCCGGCGCTCGCGGCCCGCGGCCAGCTCGATGTCCCCGGGAGCCGCGCGCACCTCGCCCGGGATCACGGGACGGGCTCGTGGATCGTGACGAGCTTGCGCCCGTCCGGGAAGGTCGCCTCGACCTGGACGTCGTGGAGCAGCTCGGGGACGCCCTCCATCAGCTGCTCGCGCGTGAGCACCGCACGGCCGTGGCGCATGAGCCCCTCGACGGTCGCCCCCTCGCGCGCCCGCTCGATGACCCAGGTCGACAGCAGGGCGACGGCCTCGGGATGGTTGAGCAGCACCCCGCGCGCGAGGCGGTCGCGCGCGACCATGCCCGCGACGGCCAGCAAGAGCTTGTCCTGGTCGGAGGGCGTCAGCCGCACGGGCTCGCTTTTACCGCACCTCCCCACCCCTCGCAAGCTCGCGACGCGGGCCTCGACATGTGTCCGGTCATGGCGGCCGATCCTTGTACGCTCGGCCATACCGATCCGAGGCGACGCACGGTGCCTGTCTTTTCACATCCAGTCGGGCCCCTGACGCGCTGGCGCCTGGCCCGCGCACGCCGCCGCCGCGACGGTCGAGTGCTGCGGTCGGAGTTCGAGCTCGAGCGTCCGCGCGGGCTGGCGGCGCTGCGCGCACTGGCGGCGAGCGTCGGGGACCTCGAACGCGAGCGGATCCGCTCGCATGCCGCACCGCCGGCCGGGCCCGGCGCCGCCTCGCGAGCGCGCACCACTTCCCGCCGGCGAAACGCCTGATCTCGCCGAGCGGCCGCGCTGGCAGGCTTGGACTTCTGTCCTAAACGGCGGCGCGAGGTCCTGCCCGCGGGCCATTTCGCACGCTCCTCGCCGCGCTTAGCGTTCGCGTCTGCGACGAGCGTCACGCGGATCGCTGCGACGTAACGCCAGGACGACCAGGAGGCTTCATGGCCAGCAGCACTGCGGCACCCCCGGCACGGGCCAAGAGCAGATTCAAGCGACTCGTCGACGACCCGACGCTCGAGGACTACTCGCTGCGCTACGCCCCCAGCACGTTCCGCCGCTGGAGCGAGTACACCGTTGCCACCGCTGCCCTGGGCGGCATCGCCTACCTGGCCGATTTCGCGATCGGGGCCTCGATCGCGATCACCTTCGGGTTCTCCAACGCGCTGGTCGCGATCCTGCTCGCGGCGGTGGTCATCTTCCTCACGTCGTTCCCGATCGCCTATTACTCGGCCAAGTACTCGATCGACATGGACCTGCTCACCCGCGGGGCGGGCTTCGGGTACCTGGGCTCGACGATCACCTCGCTGATCTACGCGAGCTTTACCTTCATCTTCTTCGCGCTGGAGGGCTCGATCATGGCCCAGGCCCTGGCAAGCGGCCTGGGCATCCCGCTGTGGCTCGGGTATCTGATCGGGGCGCTGGGGATCATCCCGCTGGTGGTCTTCGGCATGACCCTGTTGTCGAAGCTGCAGGTGTGGACCCAACCGATCTGGCTCGTGTTGATGTTCGCGCCGTTCGTGGCGATCCTGGCCACAGACTCCGGCGCGTTCTCGGACTGGACGAGCTTCAAGGGCAACGCCGACAGTTCGGGCCTGAACGCGATCTCGATCGGCCTCGGCGCCGGTATCGCGCTGTCACTGATCGCCCAGATCGGCGAGCAGGTCGACTACCTGCGCTTCATGCCGGCCAAGACGCCAGCGAACCGCAGGCGGTGGTGGACGGCGGTCGTCGCCGCCGGCCCCGGCTGGGTGATCCTCGGCGCGTTCAAGCAGCTCGGCGGCGCCTTTTTGGCCTTCTACGTCGCCGCCGACGTCGGCCTCGTGAAGGCCGGCGAGCCGATCGAGCAGTTCATCGCCGGGTTCGACAGCTTCCTGCCGAGCGGCATCGTCATCGGTCTCGCGACGTTCTTCGTCGTGCTCTCGCAGGTGAAGATCAACGTCACCAATGCCTATTCGGGCTCGCTGTCGTGGTCGAACTTCTTCTCGCGCGTCCTGCACTGGCACCCGGGCCGCGTCATCTGGGTGTTCTTCAACGTCGGGATCGCGCTGACGCTGATGGAGCTCGGCGTGTTCGGCTTCCTCAACACGGTCCTCGGCTTCTATTCCAACGTGGCGATCGCGTGGATCGGTGCCGTCGTGGCCGATCTGATCATCATCAAGCCGCTGCTGAAGCTCAGCCCCTCCTACGTCGAGTTCAAGCGCGCGAACCTGTTCCCGATCAACCCGGTGGGCTTCGGCGCCATGCTCATCGCCTCGGCGGTCTCGATCCTGGCCTACTTCCACGCGTTCGGGCCAGAGCTCAAGGCGTACTCGCCGTTTCTGGCGCTCGTGGTAGCGATGGTCCTCGCGCCCGTGATCGCCATCGCCACCAAAGGGCGGTACTACATCGCCCGGGAGCCCTCGGTCGCCGCCGATGAGCCGGGCGCGGTGCCCGTGGCCATCGAGTGCACGGTGTGCGGCGAGGGATACGAGGCGCCGGACATGGCCCACTGCCCGTTTCACTCCGGGGCGATCTGCTCGCTGTGCTGCACGCTCGAGAAGAGCTGTCACGACATGTGCAAGGCCAAGGCCGAGGGCCCTCTGCAGGGCGTGCTCGCCGGGTGATGCCCGAGGTCATCTTCCCCATCGACCGCGATCTGCGCGTCCGGATGGCCAAGCAGTCGCTCCCCTGACATAACCGCCGTTCGCCGCAACCGACGGCGGGCATCCGGCTTCGCAGCCGGGATGGTGCTGTAGTCCAGATGCCGCTCCGTCCTTCCGCCCACCAGGGAGCCACCCGATGACCACCAACAGTCCCGCGTTCTCCATCACCGCCGTCGATTTCGTCACCATCCCGGCCCAGGACTTCGAGGCGTCGATGCACTTCTACGAGACCGTGCTCGGCCTGCCGTTTCTCAAGCGGTGGGGGGACATGCCGGCCGCCGAGTTCCAGGCCGGCAACCTCACGCTCGCCGTCATGGAGCCGACCGCGTTCGGGCAGGAGTTCCGCCCCCACGGGCTGCCGATCGCGCTTCAGGTCGAAGACGTCGCGGCCGCGCGGGACCACCTCGAGACCCAGGGCGTCACCTTCGTGACCGAGACCATCGACAGCGGCGTCTGCCACCAGGCGATCTTCCTCGACCCGGCCGGCAACGCGCTGGACCTCCACCACCGTTACGCGCCCAAGCCCGACTGATCATCGCCCCTGCCCCTGGGCCGGGCGCCGGCGCGCGCTCCCCGGGGTCAAACCGCGGCAGGCCGGTCCAGCCAGGCGGGATCCACCAGTTGGCGTTGCCCATCAGCGCATGATTGCGGGGACCAGCACCATCCGCACGATCGTCGCGTCGACGAAGATCGCCGTCGCCATCCCGATCCCGATCCCGATCCCGAGCAGTTCAGGAACACCTGGGGGAACGAACTCGGGGCTTCCACCGCCCTGCGCGCTCTGGATCGGCCCCCCAGCTCGATGCGCAGGCCGTCGCCGCTCGCGTCCTCGGCCATCGAGATCAGCTTCTTGGCCGTCTTGTCCGGCACGGGCACACGGCCTCCTGCGCCACCTCCTGCATCGAACGGCCCTCCCGGCGGGCGCGCCGGCGCAGCGCCTCGGTCTCGTCGTCGGTCAACCGCAAGGTCATCGCCGTCGGGATCATGGTATCTGGCGTGATACCTGACCGCGTCGGTTGCGTTCAGCTGCCGGGCGTGAGAGTGTCGGCGAGCTTCTCATGCCCCCGTTTCCGAGACCCGAATGGGACGCCGACTTTCCCATCGACGTCGCCGGGCAGCGCAGCGCTCTGCGCGCGCACGCCAAGGAGCGAGGCATCCCCGAACGCTCTCGAGACCAGCTGCTGCTGGCGACGTGGAACATCGCCAACCTCGGCGTGCAAAAGCGCGACGACCCGCAGGACTACGCCCTGCTGGCGGAGATCGTGAGTTGGTTTGACATCGTCGCGGTCCAGGAGGTCAACGACAACCTCGTCGGCCTGCGCGCACTCATGGACAAGCTGCCGGGTGAGTATCGGACGCTGTTCTCCGAGGCCTCCGGTAACCAGGAGCGCATCGCCTTCATCTACGACTCCCGGGCCGTTGAGCAGTTGGAGAAGGTCGGGCGGCTATCGATCCCGCCCTCGCAGCTCAAGCACATCAAGCTGCCGGGCTCCAACGTGGCCTTCGAAGGCTTTGACCGCGGCCCCTACATGGCTGCCTTCGCCGCGCTGGACGGAGCCTTTCGCTTCCTGCTTGTCAGCGTTCACCTCTATTTCGGCAGCGACCGTAAAGCTGATGTGGACCGCCGCGCGCGCGAAGCCATCGCCGTCGCGCGCTGGGCCGACAGCCGACGCTCCAGCGAGAACGCCTTTGTCTCGGACATCATCCCGCTCGGCGACTTCAACCTCCCCAAGCTCGACGACAACGACCCCATCTACAAGGCGTTGACGTCCCGCGGCCTCAAGCTGCCAGACGAGGAGGAGCGGCGCATCAGCCAGATCGGCGGCACCAGCCTCGGCGGCCTGAACCACTACGACCAGATCGCCCTGTTTCCGTCTTCGACGACCGAGGTGCAGCACGTCGACGTCTTCGACTTCGAACGCCCGATGTTCCGCGGCGTCTTCGAGCACAAGACGCTCGTGCAGTTCCTCGCCTACACGCGCTTTCACATGTCCGACCACCGGCCGCTGTGGGCCCGGTTCAAGCTCTGAGCGTGCTGCAAGGCAGGGTGAACGAAAGCTGGCGGCGCGTCGACCATGGGCAAACGGTCCGTCTCCCGGATGGGCGAGCCGCAACGACACCAAGATCCTTCGCACCTGGAGGATCAGTACGTGGCCGGACTAGTCCGGTCACGCACGGGAAGAACCCGACCATGCCCCAGGATGCTCCGCGGCGACCCTGGCAGCGTCGGGCACTTCTCGGCGCGCAGCCGCCAGCACGCGGCGCGTCGCGCACGGACACGTTGCGATTCATGCGGGACTTGCAGTTCCGCTCGCTCGGGCTGTGCCTGGCTCTGTTCGCGATCATCCTCGCCCTCGGCGACATCGCGGCATGGCTCACTGCCGTCTTCGCCGTGTCCATCGTGGCCGCGGTGCTGCACATGCTGCAGCTGACCGCGAAGATCAGGCGCGAGTCGCACGGACTATGACGACCTTCCGGCAGGGCTATTCGATGTAGCCAGCCTTGACGCCGTCATCGCGCGCACCCGCCAGCACACCGCCCCCGGCGACGAGCCGGAGCCGAGCACATGACGATTGACCACGCCACTCCACCGGCGATCGGCGCGGAGATCCTGCGGGCGCGAGACGTATTGCTCGCGCTACAGGCGCGGCGGCCGGTTCCGCGCGCGCCTGGCTGGCCGGGACCCGTGCTCCGACCGGCGAGAGGGCGGAGCGTCTCGTCGAGCTCTCGGACACCTGCCGATCACGCAGCCTCGAAGCCGTCCATGTGGGCACCGCGCAACCCGGTAGAGGTTGGGCTTGCGACACATGTCGTCGTGCGACGGTCACGAGTCGGGCTTGCCGGGTCATCATTGACCGGCACGTTGAGCCGCCAGGAAGCGCCGGCCCGGACCGGGGTCGACCCCAAAGCGCTCGGCGTAGCGTTCGTGAACGTCTTCCCACGGCTCGTGTGCCTGCTTTTCGGAGAGGTACTCGCCGGCGAGATGAGGCTCGAGCCGCGAGAGGTAGGTCTCCCAGCCAGCTGCGGTCTGCGCTGCGAGCGCGCGGTCGTCGAAGACGTGCGTGAAGACCAACCGACAGCCGCTCTCCTGAGCGGCCAGCTCGAAGCTGTACCGCTCGCCGCCGAAGGTCCATGCCAGGCGATGGGGTGGATCGACCTCAGTCACCTCGCCGGTCGCGCCGTAGGCCTCGAAGATCTCACCCTTCGCCGGTGTCCAGTCGGCGGCGGCGGGAAACCATCGCTCAAGCTCTGCCGGGTCACTGATCGCCCGCCACACGCGCTCGACCGCGTGGGCGAGCGTGCGCTCGAAGCGCAGCGCCGGGCGACCGTCGATCGTCTCCAGGGTTCCGTCGGTCATGGGTTCTCCTCCAGGTGTCGTTCTAGGGCGTCGAGGCGCTTCGACCAGAACGCGCGATAGGGCTCCAGCCACTGGTCGACCTCGGCGAGGGGTTCTGGGCGCAGCGCGTACAGACGCCGCTTGCCATCCGCGCGCACCACGACGAGCCCGGCCTCGCGCAACACCCTGAGGTGCTTGGACACGCCGGGCTGGCTGAGCGTAAGGCGCTTCACCAGCTCTCCGGCGGGCCGCTCGCCATCACGCAGTAGATCGAGAATCTGTCTGCGGTGAGGCTCGGCCAAGGCGGCGTAGGCGCTCATGCCGTCATATTACCAGACGGTGATATGACCTTGGCCAACCCAAGGCTGAGGTATCGCAATCCGATCGGCCAGCGGTACAACGCCCCGAAACCAGCCGTCGGGGATGCGCCGCACCCGGGCGGTCAACCCGGCCCGGGCAGCTACCGGCTGCTGGAATGGGTCGCGCGGCTCGGCACCGCCGGAATCGAGCCAGTGAGTCTCGCGCTCGGCATGAGCCAGGGCATGGCCTACTCACACACCCGCCGCCTGGTCAAGGCCGGCCTGCTGTTGAGAGTCGCCATCAACGATGGCGGCGGAGGCGCGGTCGCGATCACTCGACGCGGCGCCACCCACGCGCGCACGAACGACATCGATGCAGTCACCCCTCGCAGCCAGGCGCCGACCACCGGCACCCACGCTCGCGCCGTCTCATGGGTTGCAGCTCGAGCCGAGCAGAAGGGCTGCCAGTGGTACGGCCCCCCCGAACTGCGCCACGACCGCCTGGCGGCTGCGCCGCGACGACGGGGCGTGCCACCTGCCCGACCTTGGCATCGTCTATGACAGCGGCTTCCGGCTCGCCATCGAAGTCGAGCTGCACCGCAAGGAGCCCGACCGCGTGCGAGCCATCCTTCGCAGCTACCGCGACCGCATAGACCACGGCACCATCAACGGCGTCAGCTACGTCACCACCAAGCCCGCCGTCGACCGCCTCGTCCGCCGTCACGCCGAGCAAGCGCTGCTCGGAAAGAGCCGTTCGATCGGCACTCTCGACGCCGTCATCACGCGCACCCGCCAGCACACCACCCACGGCGACCGGCCGGAGCCGACCACATGACGGTCCACGACGACGCTCGACCAGTGATGGATACGCAGATCATGCGTGCCCAAGACGTCGCCCGCCTGCTCCAAGTCCCCGTCTCCACGATCCAGGAATGGGCTCGCACCGGCCGGATCCCCAGCCGCAAACGCGGCAAGCACCGCCTGTTCGTCCGTGCCGAGATCGAACGATGGATCCTCGAAGACGACTGACACGCCACAAGAGCCCGGGCGTCTACCTACGCACTGAGGGAGGGGTGGAGTAGTCGATGCCCGCACCGCCGCAGTTCCCTGACAGCCTCGACGATCTGAGCGACGAGGAACGCCACGCGGTCGCCACCGTCGTCGCCGCCGCCCACCGGACGTTCGCTACCTTCGCCGACCGGCCAGGCTCCGACTACCACCAAGCTCCCGGCAAGACGCCTCAGCAGACGTGGGCCCAGATCACCGAAGACCTGACCCGCGTCGGCGTCCTCGCCGTAGCAGCCGGCCGGCACCGGTACCAGTCAGCCGAGCCGCGCGGCCCATCGTCAACGAGGAAGCGGTGGACATGCTCGACGGCACTGAGGCGATCGTGCAGGACCTTGGGCTCGAGGCGGCGCTGGGTGATCGACGCTCGCTCGGAGTCGCGCTGGCGCCAGTGATAGACCGGGCCGACACCACGTCCACGGCGCGTGCGCGGAAGTGGGCGGGATCGTCACCGGAATGTCCTCGTGCCAGACCCCCTCCGGGAAGCGCAGGTCTTCGGCGTCCCAGAAGGAGCGCCGCCACAGCTTGTTCCACGCCGTCCGGTCGGCCAGCAGCGGCTTGAAGTCCCGGACGTGGGTGCTCAGGCGCGTGCGTGCGAAGGTCTCCGTGGGGAAGCGCGCGGGGACCACGTGGCCTCCCTCGAGCCGCCGAACGCCGCCCGACGCGAAGTCCGACACCGTCGACTCGAGGACGCAGAGCAGAGTGCGCGACCGCGTCACCGTTCGCGGGTGACGACGCTGCCGCGACGACGGCGACCACCAGGGCGATCATGGCGTCAGGCACCTAGACGCCGTTCGCGTGTCGGCAGGCGATTTCGGGCGATTCGGCGAGCGCCGTCTCTCAACGAGGTCATCACCGAGCGCCGCGCGGAGGCGCGCAATACCCACAGAAGTCGGGCAGGATCTCTCAACACCCGTAAAACGGAGTACTGCGCGGCACGCGGAATGCCTCCCCCGTCGTTTCTGCCCCCCCGTGGCCCGGGTAACTCATAAGGGTGAGGGCATGAACAATAAGGAGGGAACCAATATGGATAAGGACGTCAAAGACCTGGTGCGTGACGCAGTGGGCCGAGCGGCTCGCGAAGCGCTGAAGAACATGGGCGACTCGAACCCCGTCAAGAGCAGCAAGTCCAGTGGGCTGTCCGGCGTCAAAGGTCTCGCTGCCGGCGCGGGCCTTGCCGCCTTGGCACCGCTCGCGAAGAAGGGCGTCGATGCGGTCCGGTCCAACGGCGGTCTGCCGAGCCTGAACCCTGCGAGCCTGGCCGGCGATGCCGCGTCCAAGGTCGGCGACAAGGTGTCGGCCGTCGCCGGCGACAAGGTCGACGAGGCCGGCGGCGCGGGCGGCATGCTCAAGGACGCCGTCAGCGGCGCGATGCCCTTCGGCGGTGGCGACGACGACGACCAGAAGGGCGACGGCATGCCCGGCGTCGGCAAGGGCCGGCGGATGCCGATCCAGCAGGCCGTCGACGTGGCCGTGCCGCTCGAGGTCGCCTACAACCAGTGGACCCAG
>JBBSIC010000026.1:0-45234 GCA_038232275.1 Solirubrobacterales bacterium
ACCGCGACCTCGGCGGCGACTACTTCCAACGCCGCGACCCCGAAACCGCGACCCGCCGCCTCGTCAAACGACTCCACCAGCTCGGACACGACGTCACTCTCACCCCAGCCCCCGCTTGACCCCAGAGGTATTTCCCATCAGCGACTGGAGGAGCAGGCATGGTTCGACGTTTCAGAGAGAAGGCGACGCCCGCCGAGTGGCTCGCGATGTTAAGCGCGACTGTCGTCGCATCGCTGATCTTTGTCGCCGTGGCTTTCGCCTACACCCACAGTTGGATGAGGGGCTCGGCTGAGCAGTGCTTCGACACATCGGGCCAAACGTTCAACTCGTGGGAAAATGTGTCAGCCGCTATTGACTACCCGCTTGCAAGCGTTTGCGCCAAAGCGCGGACGGCGAGCGGAAACATTCGAACTGGGAGCGGATGTGATCTCGGTTCCCGGACGCGCTACTCGAACATTGCTGGCGGCACTCCCGATTCGCATGCGTACGTGTACTGGACCGGGACGAGTCCGAACATTGTTATCAGCGGCCACGCCTCAACCACAGACTGACAGCGAGAGAATCGATTATGATTAGACGTCGAATCATCTGCGCGTGTCTAGCCATCTGCGCAATCTCCGGTGCTGTTAGCTTTGCCAGTGCGCAGAGTTCCGAAACTTCGCAACCGGGTGCACCGGCCCCTGCGGCCGAAGGAGCGGTAGCCCGCGCCAAGTTCTCCGTATTTGCGAGTGGCCGGGCGCTAGCTGTGAGCCCGGCGGTCAGCAAGGATCTTTTCGGGCGACTTCCATCAGACCTCGCTCTGGACCCGCACCTTAGCCGGCTAGCACGGCAGGACTCTCGTACGGCCGCATACGTGCTCGCGGGCGCCGGAACGATTTGCTTGAGCCATATGAATCCTAACGGCGACTCGGGCGGCATTGGCTGTACTAACGACCCACAAGCCCTGGCTGATGGCCAGCATCCTTTGGCGTCGTACGATGTTGTGGACGACGGATTCCGCATAGCGTCGCTGCAGCCCGATGGGACGCACGACCTTGCGGTCACCTCTGTCAGCGGCGCGGTCACCCCGATGAGCCTTGTGAACAACGTGGGGGTTGCGATCATTGCCGAGGCTCCAGCATCACTGGGTTGGACGCAGTCGGACGGGTCGCGCAGAACACTTTCTATGCAGGGCTAGGCTTTCGGCCGCTTGGCCGTGGCGTCGCGACCTGGTTGCGGCGCCACGTGCGGGGATCATCGTGGTCGTTCAGTCACAGATGGAGTGGCTCGGCGTAACTGGTTTGAGGATGGAAGATACAGACGAAGAGCTGCTGACCCGGACGCCCACGGATGCTGAGGCGTTCAGCCAGTTCTACCGACGCCATGAGCGATCTGTTGTCGGCTACTTCGTTCGTCGGACTCGCGACTCGGAGATCGCTGCCGACCTTACCGCCGAAACCTTCGCCGCAGTCCTCGTTTCTGCGGCGAGGTTTCGTCCCGAGGCGGGTTCTGGGACCGCTTGGCTTTTCGGAATTGCACGAAACAAGCTGCGGCGTCTTAGTGAGCGCTCGAGGGTCGAGGGCTCAGCGCGAAAGCGGCTTGGCATGGAGGGTTTTCGGCTCAGTGACAGCAGCCTCGCGTCTATCGAGAGCGTCGAGAGCGACATACAGGTGAAGGCGTTGCTCGACGACATCCCTACTGAGCAGGCGGATGCTGTTCGGGGCCGAGTAGTCGACGGAGACTCCTATTCTGAGCTTGCAAACCGCCTTCGATGCTCCGAGGCCGCGGCACGCCAGCGTGTAAGCCGGGGACTCTCTGGTTTGCGCTCAAGGTTGCTCAAGGAGAACTAGATGCCACTGATGCCTGATCTTGAGCACGAGCTGCTAGAGGCTCATGAGCGATATTACGACTCGGTCGGCGAGATCCGTGTCCGGCGATTCCGCCGTCGCGTTCGGGCGCCCCGGATCGCACTTGCACTTGTTGCATGTGGGTGCCTGACTGCGGCGGTCATCATGCTCGCTGGTGCGGACGGACCGGCTACGGAACGGCAGTTGAACCTGAGGCAGCTTTCGCCTGCGTCCTCTTCGCCATCAACGACCGGTGCCGACCCAGCGAGCTGGATGTCGCCCACGGCGACTTCGCCGGAAGTTCGCGCCCTAGTTGCCCGACGGTTCGCTGTCTTTCGTCGTCCGCTGGCCGAGGACGACGCGCTCCCTTTGAACACCCGAACGCCCTACACCGACTACGTCGATGCCTCACTCGCCCGCAAAGTGGCGGTGGTCGGCAACCTCATGAGCTTCGTCGCCGTGGTGTCCCACGACGATACCTCTGAGCTCTGCGAGTTCACGCTCAAGAGCGACGGCACCGCGGTGTCAGCAGGTTGCAAGCCGGCGACGCCGACACTAGACGACGGTCAACCGGTGCTCGGCTCGATCAACAAGCTGACGGGAGGAAAATACTCAGCATTTGCGTTCGTCCCTGATGGAGTTGAATCGGTCGATCTCGTCAACCAAGACGGCAGTACCATGCGGCTGGCAGTGCACATGAACGCCGTATTGCGGGTTGGCTCTAGCGAACCCAAAGGCATAAAGCCGAGCGGTTAGGTCCTGCGCAAGTCGGCGCGCTGTCGCGGGCCGAGGCCGTGGCGGCACTGTCGGGCTGAGCCGTCCTTTCATCGGCTGGACGCAGCGCGTAGTTTATTCGCCGCGTGGCCACCGGCGTCGGCATCGACCTCCTCGAGATCGACCGCATGGAGCGGGTGCTGCAGCGGCGGCCGCGCCTGGCCGAGCGCCTGTTCACGGCGGGCGAGCGCGCCTATGCCGGTGCGCGGGCGCGCCCGGCGCAGCATCTCGCCGCTCGCTTCTGCGCAAAGGAGGCGGTCGCGAAGGCCCTCGCGCTGCGGGTGTGGGATCCCCTGGACGTCGAGGTGCTCGCGGGTGCCCCGCCGCAGGTGCGGCTCACCGGCCACGCGGGCAGGCGGGCACAGGAGCTGGGCGTCACCGTCGAGGTCTCCCTCACGCACTCGCGCGAGATGGCCGGGGCGGTGGCGGTGGCGTCGCCGTGAGCTGGCTCGAGCCGCTCCCGGACGCCGAGCAGCAGCGCGTGATCGACCGCTGGGCGATCGAGGAGCTCGGCATCGCGTCCGAGACGCTGATGGAGCGGGCCGGGAGCGGCCTGGCCGACGTGGTCGCCCGCTGCGTGCCGTCGGGCCGGGTCGCGGTGGTGTGCGGCAAGGGCAACAACGGCGGGGACGGTCTGGTCGCCGCGCGGTGCCTGCGGGAGGCCGGGAGGACGGTGGATGTGCTGCGCGCGTTTGACGAGCCCTTCGAGCCGGGCCGCCTCGCGGGCGCCGCGGTGATCGTCGACGCCCTGCTCGGCACCGGCTTCACCGGCGCCCCGCGGGAGCCGCTGGACGCCATCATCGAGGCGATCGGCGCCGCCGGCGTACCCGTGGTCGCCGCCGACGTGCCGAGCGGCGTCAACGCCTCGACGGGGGAGATCGAGGGGGCGGCCGTGCGCGCCACCGCCACGGCCACCTTCCATGCCGCCAAGCCCGGGCTGTGGATCCACCCCGGCAAGGCGCACGCGGGCGCCGTCGAGGTGATCGACATCGGCATCCCGCCGGGCGCGCCGGTCGAGCCGTCCGCCGCGCTGATCGACCCTTCGGTCCTGCTCGGCCTGCCCGGCCGCGCCGCGGAGTCGTCGAAGTTCTCCAGCGGCACGGCGGTCGTCGTGGGCGGCTCGCGGGGCATGACGGGCGCGCCGGTCATGGCCGCCCACGCCGCGATGCGGGCGGGCGCCGGCTACGTGATCATCGCGACGGGCGCGGCCAACGAGGCGTCCTTCGCGATCCGTCCCGTCGAGTCGATGCTGCGGCTGCTGCCAGACCACGAGGGCTCGCTGACCCGCTGGGCCGTCCCGCAGGCGCTGGAGGCCCTCACCCGCGCGGACGCCGCCGTGCTCGGCTCCGGACTCGGCCGCTCCGAGGGCGCTGCCGGCTTCGCGCGCGACGTCTATGCGCAGGCCGAGCTGCCGCTCGTGCTCGACGCCGACGGCATCAACGCCTTCGCCGGGGAGACGCCGCCCCGGCGCTCCGCACCGACCGTGCTGACGCCCCACGCGGGCGAGCTGGGACGGCTGCTCGGGCTGGAGTCCTCCGAGGTCGCCACCCACCGGCTCGCGTGCGCCCGCCGGGCGGCGGCGGCGACGGGAGCGATCGTGGTGCTCAAGGGCGACGACACGCTGATCGCCACGCCCGACGGCCGCGTGATGATCTCCCCCGGCGGGGCGCCGGCGCTGGCGACGGCCGGGACGGGCGACGTCCTCGGCGGGGTCATCGCCGCGCTGCTGGCCCGCGGCGCCGAGCCCGAGCACGCCGCGGCCGCCGCGGTCCTGGCGCACGTGCACGCGGGCCGACTGGCCGCGGAGCCGCACGGGCCCGACGGCGTCATCGCCACCGACGTCATCGCGGCTCTGCGGCAGGCGCTGGCCGGGTAGGCTCCTCGGCCGATCATGGCCCTCACCGTTGCCGACATCATGGACTCCGACCCGGTCACCGTCGAGGCGGACACCCCCGTGCACGACGTCGTGCACGCGCTGCGCGACAACGAGCTCAGCGGCCTCCCCGTCGTCAAGGACGGTGGCCGCTGCGTCGGCATCATCACGGAGAACGACCTCGTGATGGCCGGCGACGAGGGCGACCTGCACCTCCCGCACTTCATCGAGCTCTTCGGTGGGATCGTCTTCCTCGAGTCGATGCACAAGTTCGAGGAGCGCCTGCAGCGGGCGACCGCGTCGACCGCTGCGGACATGATGACCGAGGATCCCGTGACGATCGAGCCGACCGCGACCGTCCAGGAGGCCGGCCGGACGATGTCGCACAGCAAGCACAACCGCCTGCCGGTCGTCGAGCACGGCCGCCTGGTCGGGGTCGTCACCCGTGTCGACGTGCTCGACGCGCTGACGCGCGAAGACTAGAGCCCGTGCTCCGGGCCGTGGCCCGCATCTCCGACGGCGCCATCATGCGCAACTGCGCGCGGCTGCGGGCGGTCGCGGCGACGCGGCTGTGCGCGGTCGTCAAGGCCGACGGCTACGGGCACGGCGCGCCGGAGGCGGCACGGGCGGCGCTGCGCGGCGGCGCGGAGTGGCTCGCCGTCGCCACGGCCGCAGAGGCCGTGGAGCTGCGCGCGGCGGGGGTCGACGGCCCGCTGCTGGCGATGGGCGCGGTGTCGGCCGAGGAGCTGCCGGCCGCGCTCGGCGCCCGGGCCGACGTGGTCGCCTGGCGCCGGGCGTTCCTGGACCGCCTCCCGGACACGGCGCGGGTACACGTCAAGCTCGACACCGGCATGGGGCGGCTCGGCACCCGCGACGCCGGAGAGGCGCTCGACGTCGCCCGCGAGGCGGAGCGCCGCGGCCTGCTCGCCGGCGCCATGACGCACCTCGCCACCAGCGACGACGACCCCGCCTTCGCGCGCGAGCAGCTCGCGCGCGTTGCGCCGTTCGCGGCGGCCGTGCGCGAGCTCGCGCCGCACGCGATCGTCCACGCCGCCAACTCCGCTGCCGCCCTCGCCATACCCGAGAGCCGGCTGGACATGGTCCGCTGCGGCATCGCGGTCTACGGGCTCGACCCCTTCCAGCGCGACCCGGCGGAGCACGGGCTCGAGCCCGCCCTGACGCTCGCCAGCTACGTCGCCGAGGTCAAGCCGATCGCCCGCGGGGAGAGCGCGGGCTACGGGCGGCGCTTCGTCGCCGAGCGCGACGGCTGGCTGGCCACGCTGCCGATCGGCTACGCGGACGGCGTGCGGCGCGCGCTGTCGAACAACGCCGAGGTCCTGATCTCCGGGCGCCGCCATCCGCTGGTCGGAGCGGTCTCGATGGACAACGTCACGGTGGCGCTCGAGGCGCCGGTGCAGCGCGGGGAGGAGGCCGTTCTGATCGGCGCGCAGGGCGGCGACCGGCTGCTGGCCGAGGAGGTGGCGGCGCGCCTGGACACGATCAACTACGAGGTCACGTGCAGCATCTCGGCGCGCGTGCCGCGCGAGCATGGTGCGTAGCGGGCTGCAGGCGGCGCTGACGGGCGAGCGCGCGTGGCTCGTCGGCGGGGCGGTCCGCGACCGCCTGCTCGGGCGCGACACGGACGATCTCGACGTCGCGCTCGAGGGGGATCCGGAGCGCGCCGCCAAGGCGGTGCGCGCCGCGCTGGGCGGCGCGGCCTTCCCGCTCAGCGAGACGTTCGGCGGCTGGCGCGTCGTCGGCCGCGACCGCGCCTGGCACGTCGACCTGCTGCCGCTGACCGGCGGCACGCTTCAAAGCGACCTCGCCGCGCGCGACTTCACGATCAACGCCATGGCCGAGCCTGTCGGCGGGGGCGAGCTGGTCGACCTGTTCGGCGGCGTGGACGACCTCGCGGCGCGGCGGCTGCGAGTGGTCTCACCGGACGCGCTGACGGCCGATCCCCTGCGTGTGCTGCGCGCCGTCCGCCTGTCCGCGGAGCTCGGCTTCGACGTCGAGGACGCGACGCTGGCGGCCGCCCGCGCGGCGGCCCCGGGGCTGGCCGCCGTCGCCGGGGAGCGGATCTTCGCCGAGCTCAAGCGGATCGTCGGCGCCGAGCGGCCGGCCGACGCGCTGCGGCTGATGGAGTCCGCGGGCGCGACGGCGGCCGTGCTGCCCGAGCTGCTCGACCTCCACGGCGTCGAGCAGAACGTCTACCACCACGCCGACGTCCACGGCCACACGCTCGACGTGATCGAGGCCGTCGTCGCGCTCGAGCGCGACGAGCGCGACCCGCGCGTCGTCGCCGCGCTGAGCGCGCCCCTCGCCGACGACCTGTCCCACTGGGGCGCCATGCGCTTCGCCGCGCTGCTGCACGACATCGCCAAGCCGTCCACGCGCGGGCGGCGCGCCGACGGCCGCGGCGTCTCGTTCGTCGGCCACGACGCCGAGGGCGCCGCCGTCGCCCGCGCCGTGCTGCGCCGCCTGCGCGCCTCCGAGCGCCTCGTGGACTACGTCGCCGGCCTGACGCTGCATCACCTGCGCCTCGGGTTCCTCGTCCACGAGCAGCCGCTCAGCCGCCGGTCCGTGCACCGCTACCTGCGCGCAGCGTCGCCCTACGCGGTCGACCTGACCGTGTTCACCTGCGCCGACCGGCTGGCGACCTGCGGCCGCAACGCCGAGCCCGCCATCGCCGCCCACCTCGAGCTGGCGCGCGCGATGCTCGACCACGCCTTCGAGGCGCCCCCGGCGGCGCCGCTGATCCGGGGCGACGACCTCGCCGGCGCCCTGGGCATCCATCCCGGCCCGCAGCTCGGCGACCTCCTGGCGCGCCTGGAGGAGGACCGCTTCGCCGGCGAGATCGCCTCCCGCGAGGACGCGATCGAGCGCGCGCGGCGCCACCTAGCCGGCTGACGCCCGCACGACCTCGCGGCAGACGCGCACGGCGTCCGCCACGGTGTCGAAGTCCACGTGCTCGGCGACGTCGTGGGAGGAGTGGTAGTTCGACGGGAACTTGTACCCGGTGACGGACGCCAGGCAGGAGACGCGGTAGCCGGCCTTCAGCGCGATCAGGCCGTCCGTCGCCAGTCCCAGGCGCAGGCCGCGGCGCAGCGGCCGGCCGGCGCGCTCGGCGCAGGCGGCCAGGAAGTCGCGCTCGGCGGCCGGATAGTCGGTCATCTTGAGCATCCCCTCGCCCTCGATGACGATCAGCTGCGGGGAGCCGACGGCCTCGAGGCAGACGAAGCGGGTGCGCTCGCGGTCCAGCGAGGCGAAGTGGCGCCGGGCGAAGCCGCGCATGCCCTCCATGAAGGACTCCTCCGCGCCGGTGGAGACGAAGAGCACCCGCAGGCCCGGGGGCGGGTCGGCGGCCACCGCGCGCGCGATCTCGAGGATCGTGGCGACGGCGGTGAGGTTGTCGTTGGCACCCGGGACGGCCTTGCGCGCGCCGATGTCCGCGAAGGCCGCCACGCAGCCCGCCGCGATCAGCGTTCCCAGTGCGCGCAGGCGCCGGCGGCCCGTCAGCGCGCCCAGGGACACGAGCGCCGGCCCCGCGACCACCAGCCGCATGATGGGCGGCGAGGTCTCGATCCGCTCGTAGATCCGCGGGAACCGGTCGGCGGGCACGGTGATCAGCTCGTCGGCGAAGATCAGCCCGCCGTGCGCCGCGTCGTGATGGGCGAGGAAGACGAGCGTCTGGGCGGCGCCGGGGTCGCCCACCTCGGCCACGACGTTGAAGGTGGCGCGCTGCGGCAGCAGCCGGCGGACCAGGTGCGGGCCGCCCGAGACGTCGTCGGCGATCCCGGCCGCGGCGGCCGCACCGGCCGCGGCGGCGAGGCCGCGGCCGCCACGCAGTCCGGCGAGCGCCGCCGCGGCCGTCAGCAGCCCGAGCGGCCACCAGTACGTGCCGTGCGCGCGCTCGGGCTCGATCCGCGCCGGGACGCCGAGCGACTCGAAGCGGGCGCGGATCCACTCGGCCGCCTCCCGCTCCCCCGCAGACGCCGAGGGGCGGTCGATCCGCTCGAGCGTCTCCACCACCTCGCGCAGCCGTGTGACGTCGACATCCACCATCTGCAAGCGGGCAGGGTACTGTCCGCCGCCATGCCCGCTCCCGACTGCCTGTTCTGCAAGATCGTGGCCGGGGAGATCCCGGCGACGAAGGTCCGCGAGGACGATCGCACCGTCGCCTTCATGGACGTAAACCCCGGCACCCGGGGCCACCTGCTGGTCGTTCCGCGCGAGCACGTCGCCGACCTGCACGAGGTCGGCGGCGAGGATCTCGCGGCCGTCGCGGGCACCGTCCAGACCATGGCGGGCAGGCTCGTCGACCGCCTCGGCGCCGACGGCGTGAACGTGCTCCAGAACAACGGCGGCGCCGCCTGGCAGACCGTCTTTCACTACCACGTCCACGTGATCCCGCGCTACGAGGGCGACCCGCTGCGCCTGCCGTGGGTGCCGGCGCCGGGCGACGAGGACGAGATCGCCGCGGCCGCCGCCGCGCTCAGCGCCTGACGAGACGATCCCCTTGCATTCCGGGTCCGCCGTGTGGGACGTTGTGCGCGGGAGGGACGGGAATCGGAGCCCGTCCCGCGGCGGCAGGAGTCGAGACTCGATGGGAACTGGCACCGTCAAGTGGTTCAGCGACGAGAAGGGATTCGGATTCATCACGCCCGACGAGGGTGGACGGGACCTCTTCGTCCACTACTCGGGCATCACCGGCGAGGGCTACAAGTCACTTCCCGAGGGTTCCAAGGTCACCTACGAGGAGGAGGCCGGCGACAAGGGGCCGAAGGCCGTGAACGTCGTGAAGATCTAGGCTCGGCGGGAGCCAGGCGCCGCACCACAACCCCCGCCGTTCGCCGGTGTTTCACGCGTTGATGCCCTCTGATACCCACATGACCGCGCGCCGCCGCCGCGCGCTCGGCGCTGTCCTGGCGACCGGCCTGGCGGCGTCGCTGGCGCCCGCGACAGCCGAGGCGAAGATCATCGAGCTCGGCCAGACGGCGACGCAGCCGACCCCGACCTGCCCCTCGAACCCGTGCTACGCCGTCTCGCGCACGACCGGCTACCAGGTCAAGGAGGGCAAGCAGACCGACCTCTTCATCGCGCCGCAGCGCGGCCGGATCGTGGCGTGGTCGATCAAGCTCGGCGCGCCGACCAAGAAGCAGATCAAGTTCTTCAACACCACGCTGGGCGGCCCGCCCTCCGCGCAGATCAGCGTCTTCAAGGTGGCGCCGCATCTGATGGGGACCCTCAAGAGCCAGAGCCCGGTCATGCCGCTGATCGACTACCTGGGCGAGACGGTCCAGTTCCCGCTCAAGAGCTCGCTGACGGTCAGGAAGGGCTACCGCGTCGCCCTCACCGTCCCGACCTGGGCGCCCGCCCTCGCGCAGGGCTACGGCAGCGACACCTCGTGGCGCGCGAGCCGCCCGAAGAAGAAGTGCGATGACACCGCCACGCAGACGGCGGTCAACAAGCTCGGGACCGTCACGCGGTTCAACTGCCTCTACAAGACGGCCCGCATGACCTACACGGTGACGATGATCACCGATCCGCACGGTCCGCCCAAGCCCAAGAAGAAGAAAAAGAAGAAGGGCTAGGGCGAGGCGCGCTGCACGCGCCGGCCGCCGGCGCGCTTGGCCGCTCGGACGGCGCCGAGGGCGCGGTCGAGCAGCGCGGACGCGGCTCCGGCGGGCGGATCCGCGGTGGCCACGCCGATCGACGCGGAGATCTGCAGCTCGGCGGCCAGATCGGCGAGGATGCGCTCCGCGGTCTCCACGGGGTCGGTCTTGATCGCCGCCGCGAACTGGTCCCCGCCGAAGCGCCCGACGACCGGGTCCTCACCGCACGCGCGGACGATGACCGCCGCTGCCCGGCGCAGCACGTCGTCGCCGCGCCGGTGGCCCTCGCGCTCGTTGATCGCGTCGAGGCCGTCGAGGTCCACGAGCAGGCAGGCCAGCGGCGATCCATCCGTCGCGGCGCGCTGGAGGGCGTCGGCCAGGGCGATCTCCAGGGCCCCGTGCTCGAGCACCGCGGTGAGCGCGTCGTGGCGCGCGGCGGACTGGGCCTCGGCGTTGCGGCACGCGACCGAGGCGAGGTCGGCGAACGCCTCGAGCGTCCGCAGGTCGGCCGGCGTGACGCGATGCATGTGCGCGTAGCCGATCGACAGCGCGCCCTTGAGCTCCCCGTCCCATCTCATCGGGACCGCCACGGCCGTCTGCAGCCCGCGCAGGGCCGGGTTGTCGGGCAGCTGGACGTCCTCCTGGTAGGCGTTGGTGATCACGGAACGCCCGGTTGCGAGGACCTGGCCGCCGACGCCCTCGCCCGGTTTCATGATGTAGCCCGTCCAGCCGTTCGGGACGTTGTGGCCCACCGTCGCCCGCCCGCCGCGATCACCGTCGCCGAGGTAGACCCCGGCCATGTCGCCGCCGAGGGCCAGGTCGGCCTCGAGCGTCAGCGTCGACAGCACGGTGCTCAGATCCAGGGAGGCGTTGAGCGCCGCCGCGGCGCGCGTGAGGGGGGCGTCCTGCTCGTGGTGTGACTGCTGGCGCTCGCGGGCCTCGAGCAGCGCCAGGCCGTTCGCGGCCTGGCTGGCGAGCAGCTGTCCCAGCTCGACCTGCTCGGGGGTGAACGCCTCCTGCGCAGTGCGGATCAGGATCGTCACCCAGCGGACCTCTCGGCTCCAGGCGACGGGGAGGAAGGCCGTGCAGCGCGCAGCGAAGCGCTCCGTGTAGTCGGGACGCAGGGAGCTCGAGCCCTGCGCATCGTCGACCACGACCGGCTCGCCGGTATGGACCACGCGCGTCGTCCCCGACGGGCGCTCGTCGAGCACCATCACGTAGGCGTCCTCGCGCTTGCCGCCCGCCTCGTACGCGACGACCCGAGCGTGGCCGACGGTGGCGTCCTGCGAGACCTCGACGAGGTGGATCTGGTCGACGCCGACGAGCGCGCGCGCGGCGGTCAAGAAGGCATCGACGACATCCTCGACGGACGTCGCCTCCAGGACCGCCTCGGAGAGCTCACGGAGCCGCGGCGCTAGGGCCTCCGTGCCCGTCATCGGTCAGCTCGCGGCTAGTTGCCGCCGTTGCAGGCGCCGGGGTTGTCGGCGCAGAACTGGTCGGTGCCCTGACCGCCGGCGGTGGCGCCGCCCGTATCCGTACCCGTGCCGCCGGAGGGCGTCGTGGTGCCGGTCCCCGCGCCGCCCGTGGCGGGCGGGGCGGTCGGCACGGCGGTCGCGGTCGCGGTCGCGGTCGGCGCGGGCGTCGTCGGCGAGGAGCTGCTGGTCGAGCTGCCCGGGCTCGCGTCCTGCGTCGCGGTCGGCGTGGGCGTCGGGGTCGCCGAGCTGGACGCGCTCGCGACCTTCGTGCCCTGGTCCTGCGGGATCGGCAGCGTCGGCGGAGCGGACTTGACCTCGACGTAGGAGACGTCGCCGCCGCCGCAGCCGGCGAGGACCGCCAGCGCGAGCACGAGTGCGAGGGCTGCGGCGAGCCGCGGCATGGACTAGCGCTCGAGCGCCGCCATGCGCCGGCCGCAGGTGGGGCAGTCGTTGAGATCCTTCTGGGCGAGCTGGTCGCACCAGTTGCAGAACCTGAGGTTCTCGATGGCCCACGCAAGGTTGGACTTCGACGGCTCCGCCGGCAGCACCTTGCCGACGACCTCCAACGGCTCGGCGCTCTCCCGGTCGACGTACACGCGGCCTGGCTCGGCCTCCAAGAAGACCTCCCGGCCCGTCGAGGGGGTGCGCATGCGGTACAGCTGACGCGCGCTCATCGGCGTGGACCCTAGCAGCGGCGCCGGTAGCCTCGGCCCCTTGCGCGTCCTCGTCTTTCATGGATATCTCCTGCAGGGGACCGGTTCCAACGTCTACAACGCCCGTCTGGCGCACGCGCTCGTCCGCGCCGGTCACGAGGTCCACCTGCTCTGCCAGGACCGCGATCCCTTCGCGCTGCCCTGGGTCGACGCGGCGGGCGCGTGGGAGGGCGGCGCGCTGGAGGTGCGCACCCGGCGCGAGCCGGCGCGCGGCACCGTCTACCGCCCGGACGTCGGCGGCCTGCTGCCCGTCTACGTCGCCGACCGCTACGAGGGGCTGCGGGCGCGCCCCTTCCCCGAGCTCTCCGACGACGAGGTTGGGGACTACATCGCGCGCAACGTCGCCGCCGTGCGCGACGTGTGCGCGCGCGCCCGGCCGGACGTCGCGCTCGCCAACCACCTCGTGATGGGCCCGGCCATCCTCGCCCGCGCGCTTTCAGACGCCGTGCCGTACGCGGTCAAGATCCACGGCAGCGCGCTGGAGTACACCGTCAAGCCGCACCCGCGCTTTTTGCCGTGGGCGCGCGAGGGGCTCGCGCCCGCCAGCGGGGTCCTGGTCGGCTCGCGCCACACGGGGCAGAGCCTGTGGGCGGCGATGGGCGACGACAGCCTGCCCGGGCGCACCCGGCTCGGCCCGCCCGGAGTGGACGTCGAGGCCTTCGCCCCCCGCGAGCGGCCCGAGGAGGCGCTGGGCGCCCTCGCGCAGCGGCTCGCCGCGCTGCCGCGGTCGGCCGCCGGCGCCGCCTTCGCACGCGACACCGGGGCCGCCGCGCGCGCGCTGGCCGCCGTGGACGGGCGGCTGGTGGTGTTCGTGGGCAAGCTGATCGCCTCCAAGGGGGTCGAGCTGCTGCTGGCCGCCTGGCCGCTCGTGGCGGCCGGGCACCCCGACGCCCGGCTCGTGATCGTCGGCTTCGGTGCCATGCGCGAGGGCCTGGAGCGCTTGGCGGCGCAGCTGGCCGCCGGCGATCTCGCGGGCGCGCTGCAGACGCGCGGCGAGGACGGCCGCGAGCTGCCCGAGCTGGCGGCCTTCCTCGACGGCCTCGCGGGCGCGCCGCGCGACGCCTACGTCGCGGCGGCCGGCGCCCTGGCGCATCGCACGAGCTGGACGGGCCGGCTCGAGCACGACGAGCTCGCCGACCTGCTGCCCGCGGCCACGGCGCTCGTGGCGCCGAGCACCTTCCCGGAGTCGTTCGGGATGGTCGCCGCCGAGGCCTCGGCGTGCGGGACACTGCCCGTCGTCGCCCGGCACTCCGGCCTGGCCGAGGTCTCCGAGGCGCTCGCCGAGCGTGTCCCCGAGGCCGCGCGGCCGTGGCTGTCCTTCGGCGTGGGGCCCGGCGCCGTCACCGAGCTCGCCGCCTGCCTGAACGGCTGGCTGAGCGCCCCTGAGGACGTCCGCGTTCGGACGCGTCAGGCGATCGCGGCGGTCACGCGCGAGCGCTGGTCGTGGGACCGCGTCGCCCGCACCGTCATCGCGGCGGCGCAGGGCGAACTGGACGCCTTGCCGCAACCCTGACCGCCCGGTGGATGGCATAGGATTGCGCCGGTGAGAAGGGCTCCCGTCTCGATCGCCACGCTTGGCGCCGCTGCGGCGCTGGCCGCTGGGCTGTCCGCGTGCGGCGTCGTGAAGCGCGACCCCAACCTGATCGCCGGCAAGGGCGCGTTCATCGCCAAGTGCGGCTCGTGCCACACGCTCAACCGCGCGGGCTCCAAGGGCGTCCAGGGCCCCGATCTCGACGAGGCATTCCGCGAGGCCCTGAGCGAGGGCATCAAGCGCTCGACCATCAAGGGCGTCGTCCACCGGCAGATCGAGATCCCCAACTCCAAGACCCAGCTGGACCCGCAGACGCTGAAGCCGCTGGTGGCCATGCCGGCCAACCTCGTCAAGGGCGACACGGCCGAGGACGTCGCGTCCTACGTCTCCTCGGTGGTCTCCAAGCCCGGTAAGGACGCGGGCCGCCTCGCCGAGGTCGGCGCCTCGAAGTCCAAGGGCAACGCCGTCGCCAAGAACGGCGAGCTGGACATCCCCGCCGTCCCGACGGGGCAGACGGCCTACGAGTTCGCCACCGCCTCGGCCCCCGCCGGCAAGATCGCGATCAAGTCGGTCAACAAGTCCAGCACCGGCCACAACATCGCCATCGAGGGCAACGGCGTCAAGCAGGCCGGCAAGGTCGTCAAGGGCGGCGCGACCTCCGAGGTCGACGTCACCCTCAAGCCCGGCACCTACACCTTCTTCTGCACGGTCCCCGGCCACCGCGAGGGCGGCATGGAGGGCAAGCTCACCGTCAAGTAGCTCCCGCGCGGAATCCCTACAGCGCGCGCACCACGAGCACCACGATCGCGACGGCCACCGCGATCGCCAGCACGTACAGCAGGAGGCGGAAGGCCTCGCCTTCGGAGCGGAGCGGGTTCAGCACCGTGGGGCCCGCCCTAGAGGATGTAGATCGTCAGGTACACGACGATCCACATGACGTCGACGAAGTGCCAGTAGATGCCCGGCACCTCGACGCCGCGGTGCGCCGTCGACGAGAAGTGCCCCTTGAACGCCCGGGTGGTCACCATCGCCAGCAGCGTGAGGCCGATGAAGACGTGCGCGCCGTGCAGGCCCGTGAGGCCGTAGAAGATCGAGCCCTGAGCGTGGTCGTGCGGCGCGAAGCCGATGTTGAAGTACTCGTTGATCTGGATGAAGAGGAACGTGCAGCCCAACAGGAAGGTGGTGAGCATGCCGGCCTTGAAGCCAAAGCGGTTGTCGCTCTTGATGCAGGTCTCGGCCCAGTGCAGCGTGAACGAGGAGGACACCAGGATGGCGGTGTTGACGCCGGCGACGATCTTCGGCAGCGCGGTCCCCGCCGCCGGCCATTCGACGCCCCCCACGACCCGGATGAAGAAGTAGGCCGTGAAGAAGGCCCCGAAGACCATGATCTCCGAGATGATGAAGAGGTACATGCCGAGCGTCTGCGGGTCCACGCGCGAGGACCGGTTGGCCGGCGGCGGCCCGTGGTGGTCGTGGACGTCGTCCGCGTGGGGGACGGCGCCGGTGGTGCCTGCGATCGACGACACGGCCTAGGCCCTCCTGGCCGAGGCGGCCTCGTCGGAGGACTCCACGTGAAGCACGGGCTTGCCGGTCTGGCGCTTGATGCGGTCGACGAGCCCGCCCTCAAGCCACTGCGAGCGGTTGTCCGGGAGCGTCGAGATGACGATCTCGGAGATGAAGAAGTAGCCCACCGCGTTCATCGTGGCCGTGAACGGGTCGGGGTCGCCGATCATGCCTGCCGCGACCACCTCGGCCTCCTCCAGCGAGGCCAGCAGCTGCGCCAGCCGGTCCTTGGAAGCGGCGACCGCGACCCCGTCGCCGGAGTCCTGGGGGACGACGACGATGAAGCGCCGGGGCCCGTCCTCGGCCAGGCCCTTCAGCCGCTCGACGAGCGCGTCGCCGGCCACCGTCTGGTTGGCGATCACGAGCGCCACGCCGAAGGGCAGGCCCTCGTTGGCGATGTCGACCACGATGTGCTCGACCGGGAGGCCCGAGTCGGCCTCGATGCGCTCGGGCAGGTCGCGGCGCAGCCAGCCGGACGAGCTCGTCGGGTGCGTCGAGACCATCACCTCGTCGATCGCGTGCTCGGAGATGGCGTCCATGGCGGCGTTGTAGGCGTCCTCGTCGCCGACCTCGCCCTGCGCGTCGATGCCCTCGTTGCGGGCGAAGGCGAGCGCGAGGTCCACGCGCACCTGGGCGGAGGAGCGCACCGCCTCGTCGTAGACGACGTTGCCGAACTTCGGCCGCGTGCGCGGGACGACGATGAAGATTCTCGCGTCCTGCTGGCTGCCGCGCTCGACGATCCGCTCGAGCAGCCGCCGGCCGCCGATCGTCTCGTTGGCGAGGACGAGGATGTTGGGCATCAGGCCTCCGCCTTCTTGGAGGCGTCGTCGGTGCCTTTCCCGCCGGCCACGGTGGCCTCCTCCTCGGCGGGCTTGAAGATGCCGTGGACCGCGCCGGGCACGCCGTACTCGTACGGCCCGCCGACGACGGTCGGGATGTGGTCGAAGTTGAAGATCGGCGGCGGAGAGGAAACCTGCCACTCCAGCGTCAGCGCCTTCCACGGGTTGGAGGGGGCACGCGGGCCGCTGCGCCAGCTCGAGACCATGTTGTAGAGGAAGACCAGGGACGACAGGCCCAAGAAGAACGAGCTGATCGAGATGAACAGGTTCCAGCTGGCGTACTGCTCGGAGTAGTCGAACACGCGCCGCGGCATGCCCTGGATGCCGATCAGGTGCATCGGGGCGAAGGTGGCGTTGAAGGAGATGAACGTGCTCCAGAAGTGCAGCTTGCCGAGACGCTCGTCGAACATCCGCCCGGTCATCTTCGGGAACCAGTAGTAGACGCCGGCGAAGATCGTGAACATCGACCCGCCGAAGAGCACGTAGTGGATGTGGGCGACGATGAAGTACGTGTCCGATACGTGGATGTCGAACGGGATCATCGCCAGCATCACGCCGGAGATCCCGCCCAGGGTGAACATCGTCAAAAAGCCCAGGGCCCAGAGCATGGGCGTGTCGAGGTGCAGCACGCCTTTCCACAGCGTGGCCAGCCAGGAGAAGATCTTGATCCCGGTCGGCACCGCGATGATCGCCGTCGTGATCATCATCGGGATGCGGATCCAGGGTTGCATGCCGCTCACGAACATGTGGTGCGCCCACACCGTGAAGCCCAGCAGCACGATCGCCAGCAGCGAGAACGCCATCATCCGGTAGCCGAAGATCGGCTTGCGCGCCTTGACCGAGATGATCTCCGAGATGATCCCGAAACCCGGCAACATCATGATGTAGACGGCCGGGTGGCTGTAAAACCAGAACACGTGCTGGTACATCAGCGGGTCGCCGCCGGCGCCGGCGTCAAAGAAGCGGAACCCGAGCGAGCGGTCGAGCAGCACGAAGAACTGCGACGCGGCGATGAACGGCGTCGCGATGACCACCAGCAGCGAGGTGGAGAAGTTCGCCCAGACCAGCAGCGGCATGCGCCAGAAGGACATGCCCGGCGCGCGCATCGTGATGATCGTCACGAGGAAGTTCAGCGCGGTCGCGATCGAGGACGCGCCCGCGAACTGCACGCCGATGGTGAAGAACAGCTGCCCGATCGGCGTGTCGGTCGACAGCGGCGCGTACGCCGTCCAGCCCGTGGCGAAGGACCCGCCCGGGGCCAGGAAGGAGAGGATCATCATCGCGCCGGCGACCGGCAGCATCCAGAACGAGAGGGCGTTCAGGCGCGGGAACGCCATGTCCGGCGCCCCGATCATCAGCGGCAGGACGAAGTTCGCCAGCCCCGCGAAGACCGGGATCACGAACAGGAAGATCATCAGCGAGGCGTGCACGCTGAAGAGGCCGTTGTACGTGTTGCCGCTGACGAACTGCGCCCCCGGCGCCGCGAGCTCAGCGCGCACGAGCATCGCCAGCAGTCCGCCGACGAACATGAAGAAGAACGAGGTGACGACGTACTGGACGCCGATCACCTTGTGATCGGTGTTGACCCGGAAGTAGTCCCTCCAGCTGTGCGCGCCGTGGCTGGAGTGGTCCTCCGCCCGCGTCGGGCGCCCCGCGGCCCAGTAGAACCAGTAGTCGAAGGCGCCGATGCCGACCAGGAAGGCCAGCGGCGAGGCGAGCAGCGCGATCGGTGTCCACGCCTGGACCACGAACAGGTCCTTCTCGCTGTAGGCGGCGCGGATGGCGACGTCGAGCACGATCGCGAACGCGATGCCCGCCAGGATCGCCCAGCCACCGCGCAGCAAACCGGGTTGTTTGAGCCTCGCGGTCATCTGCTCATCCCTTCACATTCTGCTGGATGTACTTGACGAGCGCGTCGATCTCCGCGGGGCTGAGGGACTGCCCGAAGTTCGGCGGCATGATGTTCGCACCGTACCCCTTGGTGATCTCGGCGTTCGGGTTGACGATGTCCGCCTTGATCTGGGCGGCCGTCTGGCCCTTGAGCCCCGTGTCGAGGTCGGGGCCGGTCGTGCCGGAGGAGCCGGCGGCGGCGAACGTGTGGCAGCCGCCGCAGCCGTTGGCCGCGAACAGGGCCTTGCCGTCGGGCGCCGCCGCCTTCCCGCCGCCACCGGTCGCGCCCCCGGGGCCGCCCTTCTTGGCGAGCCAGTCCTCGAACTCGGCCTCCGGCACCACGTGCGCCGTCTGGCGCATCACGGCGTGACCGAGCCCGCACAGCTCGGCGCAGACCACCGGATAGGAGCCGAGGCGCGTCGGGGTGACGCGGTAGCCGGTGTTCACGCCGGGCACGGCGTCGATCTTCCAGCGGAAGGCGGGGACCCAGAAGTCGTGCAGCACGTCCTTCGTCTGGACCTTGAACTTCACCGACCGGCCCTTGGGCAGATACAGCTGCGGTGAGGCGATCTCCTTGCCGCGGCCCTGCGCCGGCGGGTAGTAGAAGGTCCAGGTGAACTGCTGGCCGACGACGCGGACGTGGAGCTCCCGCTGGGCGGCGGCGGGCGCCTTCTCCGCGTTGTGGAGCTCCACGTAGGCATAGGAGCACAGTGCGAGCATCATCAGCGCGGGGATTGTGGTCCAGATGACCTCGAGGCGCGTGTTGCCGTGGATCGGCGGGCCATCCATGTCCTCCTCGCCCGGGCGCAGTCGGAACTGGTAGCAGCAGTAGAGCACGACCGCCGTCACCGCCACGAACACCGGCACGGAGGCGCCGATCAGCACGTCGTAGAAGGTGTCGACCTGCTTTGCCTGCGACGAGGCCGCGACCGGGAACCAGTTGATCAGGACCCCGAGGATGACCCCGAGGATCGAGGCGACCACGGCGATCGCGACGATGACGCCCAGGGGCGCGCTGCGCTCGGCGACCCGCAGCTGCTCGGAGGCCGGGGGCGCGGGTTCCTGCTGGCCTGTCTCCTCCGTGCCGTCCATCGGATGCGGAATCCTATGGGAGTCAGCCGACGGAGGGAATCCCGGTGGAGGGCCCCGGCGCCAGGTGTTCAGGCGGCGGCTTGGGCGGCCACCGGATGCTGGCTGTCGAAGCGACCGTTCACGGTCCGCAGGCGGTAGTCCGACGGCGCCACGCCGAGGTGTCGGCGGAAGGCCTTCGCGAATTGCGCGGGCTGGCGATAGCCGACGCGGCGGGCGACCTCGCGGACGGTCAGGCCGCGGTCGACGAGCAGGACGGCGGCGCGGTCCATGCGCACGCGCGTCAGGTGCTCGCGGAACGTGGTGCTGCCGATCTCGGCGTACGCGCGCTGCAGCTGCCGGCGCGACGAGGCGACCCGTCGGGCGATGTCGTCCAGCGAGATCTCCGAGGAGAACTCCGCCTCGACGATCGCCACGGCATCCTCAAACAGCGCCGTGCGGTGATGGATGGTGGAGGGGCGGTGAGTTGGCACGCTGGGATTACGCTCCGGACGGTCGGACAGGATGGGCAGGAGCCTGACGCGGCGTCAGCCTGGCGCAGCCAAGCTCCTGGCTTCATGTGCCTATTAACGAAGGGCCGCCGCATCCGGATCACCGCGCCGTCCGCGCGGCGCCCCGTCACTCGTGCTCGAGCGGGAGGTGCTTGGTCTCGCGCACGGAGTCGCGAATCCAGATCGCGGCGGTGACACCGAACAGCACGAGGCCCGCGATCAGCAGGATCGGCGTGAGGGTGATGCTGACGATGGCCAGCGCGAGGCCGATGGCGTTGAGCAACGGCAACAGGCTCGGCGCCGGCATATGGATGCGCTCGCCCGCGGGCGCCGCGTCCTGCTCGTCGTGTGAGGCCTCGCTCATGCGGTGTAGATGTAGGCCGCCAGGAACGTGAGCCCGAAGATGATCAAGCAGATGGCGCCGACGACCAGGCCGGTGCGGATGTTCTTGAGCGCGAGCTTGCGGTCCATGGGCGCGGAACCCTAGTGCAGCCGTGCGTCGAGGACCATGGCGACGAACAGGACCGCCAGGTAGGCCAGGGAGAACAGGTAGGTCCTCAGGGCCGCCGCCCGGTCGGCGGCGCGCTGCAGGCGCAGGGCCAGGCCGATAAAGGCGGCGCCGAGCGGGGCGGCGATGACCAGGTAGATCAGGCCGAAGAAGCCGAACAGCACCGGCAGCAGCGTGAGGACGACAAGCAGGACCGCGTACAGCGTGATCTGGCGGCGCGTCTCGGCCTCCCCGCGCACGACGGGCATCATCGGCACGCCGACGCGTGCGTACTCGTCCTTCATCAGCAGTGAGAGCGCCCAGAAGTGCGGCGGCGTCCAGTAGAAGACGATCGCGAACAGGTACAGCGCCGCGGGGGCCACCCGGCCCTGGACCGCGGCCCAGCCGACGAGCGGGGGCATCGCGCCCGCCGCGCCGCCGATGACGATGTTCTGCGGCGTGCGGCGCTTGAGCCACATCGTGTAGACGAGCGTGTAGCCGACGAAGCCGCCCAGGGCCAGCACGGCGCTGAGGACGTTGACGGTCAGTGAGAGCCAGGCGAACGAGGCGGCGCAGAGCGCGAGGCCGAAGCCGAGCGCCGCCCCCGGCGCCACGCGCCCGGAGGGCACGGGGCGGTCCGCCGTGCGCGCCATCTGCCCGTCGATGTCCCGGTCATACCAGTGGTTGACCGCCCCGGCGCCGCCCGCCGACAGGTAGCCGCCCAAGCAGGTCGCGGCGACGAGGGCCACGGAGGGGTCGCCGGCCACGTACATCGTCGTCGCCGTCGTGAGCAGCAGCAGGCTCTGGACCTTCGGCTTGGTCAGCGCCGCGTAGTCGGCCAGCACCTGCCGGACCGAGCCGGCTCCGACCGCCACCGCACCGCCTGAGGGCATGCCCGAGGCCTCCACCGATCAGGCCTCCGAGAGCGCCCGGCTCGGGGCGTGACGCTGCGCCACGCCGGTCTCCTGCTCGACCTGGCGCCGGATGTCCTTCATCGGCTCCACCGAGCGCACGCGCGGGACCACGTCGAAGTTGTGCTCGGGCGGCGGCGACGTCGTGTACCACTCCAGCGTGTTCGCCTTCCACGGGTCCGGGCCGGCGACGGTGCCCTTGCGCAGCGAGGTCACGATGTTGATGACGGTGATCAGCACGCCGATCCCGAGCATGAACGAGCCGATCGTCGAGATCAGGTTGTACGCGCTCCAGCCCGAGTCCGATGAGTACTCGTAGATGCGGCGCGGCATCCCGGACAGGCCGGCTGCGTGCTGGATCAAGAACGTCACGTGGAAGCCCACGAACACGAAGCCGAACCCGACCTTGCCGACCTTCTCGGACAGCATCCGGCCCGACATCTTCGGAAACCAGTAGTACAGCGCCGACAGCATGCCGAAGGCGGCCGCGCCGAACGCCGTGTAGTGGAAGTGGGCGACGACGAAGTAGGAGTCCGTCAGCTGCCAGTCGACCGGGAAGACGGCCAGGAAGATGCCGGTGATGCCGCCCATCAGGAACGTGCCGATGGCGGCGACGGAGTACAGCAGCGCCACGCGGTACTCGATCGTGCCGCGCCACAGCGTGGCGATCCAGTTGAGGACCTTCACGCCGGTGGGCACCGCGATCACGAAGCTCGACAGCATGAAGAACGCGAGCACGACGGTCGAGGTCGGCACGGAGAACATGTGGTGCGCCCACACGAGCAGGCCGAGGAAGGCGATGCCGACGGTCGAGGCCGCGATCGCCTTGTAGCCGAAGATCGGCTTGCGGGCGAACACCGGCAGCACCTCGGAGAAGACCCCGAACGCCGGCAATACGAGGATGTAGACCTCGGGGTGCCCACAGAACCAGAACAGGTGCTGCCACAGCAGCGCGGACCCCCCGGCCGTCGGGTCGAAGAAGTGCGTGCCGAAGTTGCGGTCCAGCAGCAGCATCGTGACGGTCGCCGCCAGCGACGACAGGGCGATGACGATCAGGTAGGCGTAGATCAGCATGGCCCAGACGAACAGCGGCAGGCGGCCCCAGCCCATCCCCCTGGCGCGCATGTTGTGGATCGTCGCGATGAAGTTGATCGCGCCGAGGATCGACGACAGGCCGGTCAGGTGGACCATGTAGATCCACGCCTCCTGGCCGTTGGACGCCGAGTAGGCGCGCGAGGAGAGCGGCACGTAGGAGAACCAGCCGGCCTCGGGCGGCGTGAAGAACAGCGAGAGGTACAGCGCGACGCCGCCGAAGAGGAACCTCCAGTACGACCACGCGTTCAGCCGCGGGAAGGCCACGTCGCGCGCGCCGATCATCAGCGGCACGAGGTAGTTGGCGAACCCGGCCCAGACCGGGACCACGACGAGGAAGATCATCGTCGTCCCGTGCAGCGTCATGAGCTCGTTGTACTTCTCGGGCGAGAGCAGGTTGTTGTCCGGCACGCCCAGCTGCAGGCGCATCAGCAGCGCCTCGACGCCGCCGATCATGAAGAAGATGGCCACCGTCCAGAGGTACATGATCCCGATCTTCTTGTGATCGGTCGTGGTGATCCACGAGACCCAGCCCTCGGACTCGGGCTCGACGGCGTGCGCGATGATCTCCGGGCGCGGGATCCTGCGGATGGCGGGGACGGTGTCCGGCTCGACGACGGTGCTCAAGGTCCAGGCCTCCTAGCCGCCGACGCCGGCGGTGTCGTACTTGGGACGGTTCTGCTGCTGCTGGGTGCGCGCCTGCTTGATGCGCGCGGCCTGGCCGTCGTACCAGCGCTGGTAGGCGTCGGGGGAGACGACGCGAACCTGGGCGAGCATGTTGGCATGGTTGCGGCCGCACAGCTCGGCGCACTGACCGCGATAGGTCCCCGGCCGGGCCTTGAACCAGGTGTGGTTGGTGTACCCCGGGATCGCGTCCATCTTGCCGCCCAGCTTCGGGATCCACCACGAGTGGTTGACGTCGTCGGCCGTGATGTCGAGGACGACCGTGGTGTCCGAGGGGACGACCATCTCCGTGTAGGAGAAGACGCCCTCCTTGCCGGGGTACTGGTAGCGCCACACGTACTGCTGGCCGTCGACGACGATCTTCAGTGCCTTGCCGTCGGGCGGCGTGGGCTGGTCCGTCGAGGCGTAGATGGCCTGCGACGCGAACTGCAGGCCGTTGCGGCCGGTCGCCGGCGGGTCCTTGATCGCCGGCAGCTCGACGAAGGTCACGACCACGAGGAAGACCAGGATGGCGGCGGCGCCGACGGTCCAGCCGATCTCCAGTCGCGTGTTGCCGTGGATCTGGGCGGCGACGGCGCCCTTCTTGGCCTTGAACTTGAAGAACGCCCACACCAGGGCCCCCTCGACGGCGGCGAAGACGATCAGCGCGAGGATCGCGATCAGCTTGTAGAGCGTCGCGATGCGGTCGGCGTTGGGCGACCCGCCCGACTCCGGCACGAACGCGCCGGCGAAGGCACTGCCGGCGAGGACGAGCGACGCACCCATTGTGAGCAGGAGGGCGAGCGCGAGAGCGCGGCGGCGTCGAGCGTGGGGGGCGGTCCGGCGCAAAGCGGGCGGGAGTCTATCCATGGCGCGGGCGGCGAGGCGCGCGGGAACGCGTCCGGCGCCTGTGCGCTCCCGCCCGCCCGGCGCCGACCGGTCCGGCGGCTCTAGTAGATTCGCGCGCGCCGTGCGTTCACGCTCCGTGATCCGTGCGGCGGCCGGTACCGCACTCGCGCTCGGCGTGGCGGCGCCCATCGCGCGCCGCCGCGTCAAGCTGCGACCTGCCATGGTCATGGGCACCGCGGCCGCCGCTCCCGTGGCCGTGTGCGTCCTGTTCCCGCGCTCGCGCGCGCGGGACCTCGCCACGATCAGCCTGCAGATGTGGGCCTACCTGGCCGGCTACGAGATGCCGCACGACGACCCGGATGCCCTGGGCCGGCGCGTCCACGTCCGCTACCCGGTGAGCATCGACCGGGGCATCGGGCTGGGAACCACCCCCACGGTGCGCCTGCAGCGCGCGTTCAGCGATCCCGGGCGCTTCCACAACCACGAGAAGGTCCTGGTGTGGTGCCATTGGGTCTGGTTCATGGTTCCGCACGGCACGATCGCCTACCTGATGGTGCGCCACCCCGAGCGGGTCCCGCGCGGCGCCATCCGCATGTACGCGACCTTCGACCTCGGGCTGATCGCCTACTGGAGGCTGCCGACCGCGCCGCCCTGGTACGCGGCGGCGAACGGCTACATGGAGGACGGCAAGACCCCCGAGCTGCGGCGCATGATGGTCGAGTACGGCGAGGAGTTCTGGCAGTCCGGCTGGGCCCCGCTGTACGGTTTCCTCGCCGGCAACCCGCTGGCCGCGATGCCCTCCCTGCACTTCGCCACCTCCGTGATGGCCGCCCGCATCCTGGGCGAGACGGGCCGCGTGCCGGGAGCGCTGGGCTGGAGCTACGCCGTCACGCTCGGCGTCGCGCTCGTCTACCTCGGCGAGCACTACGTCGTCGACCTGGCGGCGGGGTACGCGCTGACCGAAGCGGTGCGCCACGGTGTCCGCAGGCTGACCGCTCAGGGGGAGGCGCTGTCACGCGCCGTCCAGGCCCTGGAGGCTCGGGCGACGTGACCGCCGACGCCGCCGGTGACCGCCGCGACCCGGGCGACGGGTTCTCCTTCGATCTGACGCCGCGCAAGCTGACGGTCTTCGGCGTCTTCGCGCTGCTCACCGTCGTCGCGCTGTACTTCTTCATCCCGCAGCTCGCGGGCCTCAACGAGACCTGGGATCGCATCCGCACGGGGCGGCCCCTGTGGCTCGTGATCGCCGCCGGGTCCACCTTCGGGATGTTCGGCGGCTACGTGTTTCAGTTCCGCGCCATCTACCGTGCCGGGCTGCGCTGGAGGGAGAGCCTGCAGATCACGATGGCGTCGCTGGCAGCGAGCCGGCTGCTGTCGGCGGGCGGCGCCGGCGGGCTGGTGCTGCAGGCCTGGGCCCTGCGCCGGGCCGGCCTCGAGCCCCGCACGGTCGCCGACCGCACCGTCTCGTTCATCGTCGTGCAGTACATCCTCTACACGCTGGCGCTCGTGCTCTTCGGCTACGCGCTGTACTTCGGGCTCCTCCCCGGCCCGCATCCGTTCGCGATCACCTTCCTGCCGGCGACGCTCGCGCTGGTGGTCACGCTGGTGGGGCTGTCGATCGGGTTCGTCCCGCCCGACCTGCAGCGGCGCCTCAGCGACTGGTGCGAGGAGGGCGGCACCCGCCGACAGATCGCCCGCTTCGCCCAGGCGCCCGCAAGCGCAAGCGCGGGCATCCGCGACGCGCTGCGGCGGATCTACGACCGCGACCCGGCCGTGCTCGGCGCGCTGCTGTTCTGGGCCTGCCAGATCGCGGTGCTGTGGGCGTCGTTCAACGCGTTCGGCGAGGCGCCGCCGCTCGCCGTCCTGGTGGTTGGCTTCTTCGTCGGCATGCTCGGGAACCTGCTGCCGCTGCCCGGCGGGATCGGCGGCGTGGACGGCGGGATGATCGGCGCATTCGCCGCCTTCGGGGTGGATTCCGGCCTCGCGATCGTGGCGGTGCTGACCTACCGCGGCTTCACCTTCTGGCTGCCGACCGCGCCGGGCGTCATCGCCTTCATCGCGCTGCGGCGCACGGTCGAGCGCTGGGAGGCCGAGGGGCGCCCCGCCGTCTCGGCGTGACGGTCGGGGCCCTAGCTATACTTTGTGAAGCAATGACCGACATCGAGAACGTGATCATCGTCGGGTCCGGGCCCGCCGGGTACACCGCCGCCCTGTACACCTCGCGCGCGAACCTGCGCCCGCTCGTCATCGAGGGCTGGATGTGGGGCGGCCTGCTCCAGCAGACCACCGATGTCGAGAACTACCCCGGCTTTCCGACCGGGATAATGGGTCCCGAGCTCATGCAGCAGATGCGCGACCAGGCCGAGCGCTTCGGCACGCGCTTGATCACGGATCTCGCCACCAGGATCGAGCCGGGCGCCGGCGGCGAGCCGCACACGGTCTGGGTCGGCGACGACGCCTACAAGGCGCGCACCGTGATCCTCTCGATGGGGGCGGAGCACAAGAAGCTCGGCGTCCCCGGCGAGGAGGAGCTCGGCGGCCGCGGCGTCTCCTACTGCGCGACCTGCGACGCCGCCTTCTTCAGGGACAAGCCGACCGTGATCGTCGGGGGAGGCGACTCCGCCATGGAGGAGGCGCTGTTTCTGGCGAAGTTCGCCTCGAAGGTCTCGATCGTCAATCGCCGCGACGAGTTCCGCGCCTCGAAGATCATGCTTCAGCGCGCCAGGGAGACCGACAACATCGAGCTCGTCACGCCGTACACGATCGACGAGTTCAGCGCCGCCGCCGATGGCAAGTCGCTCGCCAACGCGGTCCTGCGCAACGCGCAGACCGACGAGACGCGCGACCTCCCGGCGCAGGGCGCGTTCATCGCCATCGGCCACCTGCCGCAGTCCGACCTCGTGCAGGGCATCGTCGACACCGACGCGAGCGGCTACATCGTCACCGAGGGCAAGTCGACGCGCACGAATGTCGCAGGCATGTTCGCCGCCGGCGACGTCGTCGACCACACCTACCGCCAGGCCGTCACGGCCGCCGGGTCGGGCTGTCAGGCCGCGCTGGACGCCGAGTGGTACCTGCGCGACAACCCTCAGGTGCCGACGCCTGAGGCGCTCGAGGGCCTCGGCGACCTCGCCGAGGCCCAGTGGGCCCCGTCGTCCCCCTGAAGACCTACCTGACCGTCAGCGAGTACCGCGCGTCGAGCACCCGGCTACGCTTGCTCGGCGTGAACACGCGCACCAGCACGACGTGACTGCGGGAGCGGTGATTGGCGTAGCGGACGCGGTCCGTGTGCTGGCCCGAATGCCGCGAGCGCGCCAGCCGGTGCCGTGCGATCTCGACGTGGCGCGCCGCTGACGAGTAGAGTTCGAGGTCCGGGTTGCCGAACGCGGGCGTGACGGTGATGGACGCCGAGCGGTGGGCGGGGACGCGGACGCGGTAGACGTCGCCCGGGTCCTCGAAGTAGTCCAGCAGCGCGTCGAAGTGCACGGGTGCGCCGCCCTTCCAGACCGCCGGCGCCGGTGTCCCGAAGGCCCGCCCGTTGACGAACGGCAGGTCCTCGTTGGGCTCCAGCGGGTCGGCGATCGGCGGCTTGGCAGCAAGCGCGCGGGCGAGGTTGAGCTTGCCGTAGCCCGTCGCGATGTCGTAGCCCGTCTTGGCGATGTCGATCGCGGAGAGGCGGATCACCTGCGCGACCTGGTCGGCCGTGAGGTCGGTGCGGACCGTCCGGATCCAGAGCGCCGCGGCGGCGACGATCGGCGCCGAGAAGCTCGTCCCGGCCACGTTGTCATATCCGTCGTGGCCCGTGTCGGCCTTCGAGCCCAGGGGCAGCGGGGCGAAGATGCCCACCCCCGGCGCCACCAGGTCCAGCGCGGCGTTGGAGTTCGAGAAGAAGGCGGACGTGTCGTCCGGCGTCAGCGCGCCGACGGTGAGCACGTGGGGCAGCGAGGCGGGGAACTCGTACGGGTTGCCGTCGGCGCCCTCGTTGCCGCCGGCGGCGACGAGCGTGCGCCCGTCGTGGACGGCGAGCTGGAGCGCCTGGTACTCCGTCGCGCAGAACGCGCCGGACCCGTAGCTCATGTTGATCACGGCGGCGTTGGCCGCGATCGCGCGCCGGATGCCGCGCGCCGAGTCCGAGCAGCGGATCTGGTCGGGCGGCAGCGGCACGTTGACGGCGCGGGCGCCGGGATAGGTGCCGACGATCCCGATGCCGTTGGCGGGCGCAACGGCGACGCCCAGCGTCTCGGTCCCGTGCGCGACCTGCACGGACTGGCCGGGGAGGGCCGTCACGTTGGCGCCCGCGCTGAACTCGGGGTGGCCGATGTCGGCCTTGGCGTCCACGAGCGCCAGCAGCGGGCTCGCGGCCGTCACGGGCGGCGGGACCAGCGACGGGTCGACCGCCGCGTCGCGCCAGCGCGAGCGGGCGTCGAACGGGTCGTCGGGCAGGGCGCGCGGGGGAGCCTGGCGGAAGCTCGAGAGCCGGTTGGGCTCGGCGAACGTGAGCAGGCCGCGCCCGCGCAGGCGCGCGGCGAGCGGCCGTGCGGCGCGGCGCGGGACCTCGTAGGCGCCCGCGACGACCGCGCTGCCGCCGGCGGCGCGGACGAGCGCGCGGGCGGCGCGGGTCGGCCGGGCGCCGAGCAGCCAGGTGGCGGGATCGGCGCGCACGGCGGAGGCCGTCGCGTCGCCCGGCAGGGTCATCGGGGTCCTGGGGATGCTCGCGGAGGCGGGTGCGGCAGTGATCAGCGCGGCGGCGGCCGCGAGAACGGGGAGCGTCCTCACCAGGCCAGACTAGCTTCGCAGCGGCGTCCGAGGGCGGACTACGCGCACGAGCGCCGGAGCCGGGTCGGCGACGCACGGCCATCGTCGCGGCGGGGAACGCCGGCGCGGAGCCGAAGCCCGGTGCGGGCCGGCGTACGTCGCTGGCAACCGCCCTACTCGGCGGCCCCGCGACGCTGTAGGAGGATCTCGGCGAGGATCGCGGTGTAGTCGCGCTCGGGATTCGCGGCCTCGGCGTCCGCCAGCCAGCTGCGGGCGGCCTCGATCAGGCGCAGGTCGGCCGCGCCCGCCGCGCTGCGGATGAGCTCGGCGTCCTTGAGCGCGAGGGCGAGTCCGAAGCGCGGCGGGTAGTCACCGGCCTCGATCGCCGGGCGCCGGCGCTCGGCCGCGGCGGCGAGCGGCGTCGTGGCCAGCACGTCCCAGGCGGCGTCGCGCGCCAGTCCGAGCCGGTCGCCGAGGGCGACCGCCTCCCCCAGGATCCCGAGGACGCCAAACAGCGCCGCGTTGACCACGAGCTTGGCGGCCGTGCCCGAGCCCAGTTGCCCGGTTGCGACGACCGTGCCGAGCTCTGAGAGCAGCGGCCGCCAGCGCTCGAGCAGCGCGGGCTCGCCCCCTGCGAAGATCGCCACCTCTCCCGCCTCGACCGCCGCGCCGGCGCCGTGGACCGGCGCGTCGAGCAGTCCCGTCCCCTCCGGCAGCGCCGCGGCGAGGCGCTGGATCGCCGCCGGATCGACCGTGGACATCTGGACGACCGCGGTCTGCGCGTCGCAGCCGGCCGCGAGGCCGCCGGGCCCCTCGGTCACCTGCGCCAGCGCGGCGGGGTCGGCCACGAGGACGAAGACGACCTCGGCGGCGCGCGCGACCTCCGCGGGGCTGGCGGCCAGCTCCCGGTCCTCGCGCGGCGAGCGGTTCCAAGCCGTCACCGCATGCCCGTTGGCCGCGAGGCGGTCGGCCAGGCGCGCCCCCAAGGCTCCGAGTCCGACGACGCCGACGCTGGTCACCCCCCGATGGTCGCACGTCTAGACTCGTGCGCCCGTGGACGTCTTCACAGTCATCGTGATGGTGGGGATGCTGGGAGGCTTTCTGTGGATCCTCGCCCTCGGCCTGTTCAGCACGCGCTCGGGCGCCGACGTCCTGGACTGGAGGCCCACCCGCTCCGGCGCGGTGGAGGTCCAGAACGACATCGACGACGTCGGGCAGATGATCGCCGCCCAGAACCGGCTGCGCGAGCGCCGCGGCAAGACGATGCGCACCCACGAGCAGGTCCAGGAGCAGGTGCGCCACCACCAGCGCGAGCTCTCCGACTTCGCCGACGCCTACTGGCGCGACCAGCGCTCGGCCGACCCAGCCGCAGACGTCGCGATCACGATCTACGAGAAGGCCGCGTGCTCGAACTGCCGGCGCCTCGCGCGCCTCCTCACCGAGCGCGGCATCGACTTCGACCGCGTCGACTACCACATCGATCCGCTGCCGGCGGGCCGGATCGCGGAGCTGCTCGCCAAGGCCGGGGTCAGCCCGCGCGACGCGCTGCGCGTCAAGGAGCCCGCCGCCCGCGCGCTCTACGACCGCCGCGCGCCGGACGCGGAGATCCTCGCTGCGATGGAGGCAGACCCGGTCCTGCTGCAGCGCCCGATCGTCGAGCGCGGCGACCGCGCCGTGCTCGCCCGCCCGGCCGAGCGGGTGCTCGAGCTGCTGTAGCTGGCTCGATGCGGCCCGGGGTGACGGAGATCGGACCGGGTGGGGCCGGTGGGCGCCCCGCAGCCCCGCCCCCGAAAGCATTCGTGGATAGGGCATCCATTTGATGCCGGATCTGCGACTCCCGCCCGGGGGCAGGACAATTACCCCCGCTCGCCCAGCCCCGCCGCCAGCGTGGCGACCAGGCGGTCGAACGACGTGTCGACGTCGACCGGCACGCCGAAGCCGCCTCCCGCCTCCAGCGCGACAAAGCCGTGCAGGGCGGCGCGGACGATGCGCACGGCGTGGATCGCGTCGTCGCCCTCCAGCTCCCACGCGCGCAACGCGGCAAGCACGATCTCGACGACGTCCGCTCCGGCCGCCAGCAACTCCGCGTCGCCGCGGGCGGGGGCGCGGACGGTGGAGGCGTAGCGGCCTGGCTGCTCGCGCGCGAACGTGCGCCATGCCTGCGAGAGCGCGGTCAGCGCCTCGACGCCCGCGCGGCCCATGGCCGCCGCCCCCAGCGCCGCCCCGGCGTCCTGCAACGAGCGCAAGGTCATCGCGCGCAGCAGGTCCTCGCGACCGGTGATGTGGTTGTACAGGGAGGGCGGGCGCACGCCGAGGTCGGCCGCGAGGCGGGCGATCGTCACCGCCTCGAGACCGTCGGCGTCGGCGACCGCGAGCGCGGCCTCGATCACCCGCTCGCGGGTCAGGCCCCTTCGCATGCGTTCAGGACGCCTTGGCGATCGCCGCGTCCATGGCGGCGCCCGGGTCCTCGATCACCTTGCCGTGCCCGGGCGCGAGCGCCCGCGGGTTCAGCGGGCGCAGGGCGCGGGCGGACGCGAACGCGGTCGGCTTGTCCCAGGTGGCGATGGCCGGCAGCGGGAAGCGCGGATGGATTTTCGAAGAGACCGCGACGCCGCCGAGCGTCGAGTAGGCGTCGCCGCAGTACAGCGTCCCGTCGCGCGGGTCCAAGAAGGCGACCTGGCCGGGGGTGTGGCCGGGCGCGGCGTGGATCTCCAGCGAGCCGACCTTCTCGCCGGGCTCGAACGTGCGGTCCGGCGTGGTGGCGAGCCTGAGCCAGCCGCCCTTGATCTTGCCCTGCGGCTCGCCGGGGTCCAGCGACATGTCGCCGGCGAACGGCCGCGCGTCGCGCACGGAGATCGAGACCTCGGCGTCGGGCACGGCGGCGGCGATGCCGTCGAGGCCGCCGACGTGGTCCGCGTGGCCGTGGGTGAGGGCGACGCGGACGATCGGCTTGCCGAGCCGCAGCGCCGCGGCGAGGATGGCCTTGTGGCCACCCTTGAGCGTGGTGTCGATCAGGGTCAGGCCGTCGTCCTCTTCGACGAGGAAGGCGTTGACCAGGCCCAGGCGTGTTATGCGATGATGCATAGTGGATAAACTACGCCTAGTAGTTTCAGCCGTCAAGAGCACAATGCCGGCGATGGCGAGGATCCTCATCGTGGGCTGCGGCGGACGCGGCCAGGCGCTGGCCCGCGCGCTCGTCGCCGAGGGGCACGCCGTGCGCGGCACGACGCGCGACCCCGCCCGGCTCGCGGCGATCGAGGCCGCGGGCGCCGAGGCCTACCTCGGCGACCCCGACCGCATCATGACCCTGATGAACGCGCTGGCCGCCACCACGGTCGTGGCTTGGCTGATGGGCTCGGCGACCGGTCCGGGCGAGCAGGTGCGCGAGCTGCACGGCGGCCGGCTGCGGATGCTCTGCGAGAAGATCGTCGACACGCCGGTGCGCGGCCTGCTCTACGAGGCGGGCGGCTCGGTGCCGCCGCGCTGGCGCGAGGAGGGGGAGCTGATCGCCCGCGCCGCGCGCGCCACGTGGAACATCCCGCTTCAGGTGCTGCACGCCGACCCGCAGGACCACGCAACCTGGGTCCGCGACGGCGCGGCCGCGGTTGAGCGCCTGCTCGAAGGAGAGTAGGCGGCGGGGGTGGCTGCCCAAATGTACCCAGGAGGTACCTATCAGCAGCCACCTCGCCCCTGGTCCACAAACCCGTCGGCGCCGGCGGCCACGAGGTCGCCGATGATGTGACGGTCCTCACTCGGGCTCGGCCTGCACGGCCTCGCGGACGAGCTCCGTGCGCGGGTGGTCGGCTCCGGCCGGCCACGCCCAGCCCGAGCCCGGCCCTCTCATGGCGAGGATCGCGCCCGTCTCGGGGTACTCCGCGACCTCAGGGAAGCGCATGGTCGACACCATCAGGTAATGGCAGGGCGCGTCGGAGGCATTGCGCAGCCGGTGCGCCCCCTCCGGGCCGGCGCGGAAGGAGACGACCGCGCCCGGCTCGAGCGTGCGCGTCCCATCGGGCGTGCGCAGCTCGGGCGTCCCCGACAGGACGATCAGCAGCTCCTCGTTGCCGTGGTGCAGGTGGTAGGGCGCCACCATGGCACCGGGCTCGAGCTCGCAGACGGAGCAGCCCAGGTCGTGGGCGCCCGCGGCAACGCCGATGCGCATGGCGCGCACGCCGAGGTGCTCGTGCTGCCACTCGGGATGGAGAATGTTTGGGTCGTCGCTCATGCCGTCATTGTGCCCAGCAGCGGACCGATCCGGCCGAGCAGGTCGGCGACGATCCGGGCCGTCGCGCCCCAGATCAGCTGGTCGCCGACGCAGTAGGAGTCCGTGCGAAACGGGACGCCGCGGCGCACGAGGCGGCGGCGCGCGTAGCCGCCGCGCACGTCGGCGAGGCGCAGCTCGAGCACGTGCGCGACCTCGGTCGCCTGCAGCTCCCACTCGTGTCCGGGCTCGATGATCCCCACGAAGGGATAGATCGAGTAGTTCGTGACGAAGGTCGGCGTCGGCTGGAGCGCGCCGAGGAGCTCGACGTGGCGGCGGTCCAGGCCGATCTCCTCCTCGGCCTCGCGCAGGGCCGTGTCGGTCAGCTCGTCGTCGCCGGGGTCGCGCCGGCCGCCTGGGAACGAGATCTCGCCCGCGTGGCGCTTGAGGTCGTCGCGGCGGCGGGTGAAGACCGCGTGCACCTCCCCGTCGACGTCGAGATAGAGCGGCACGAGCACCGCCGACTCGGTGCGGCCGTGGACCTCGATCTGGGCGGCCTCGGCGAAGTCGAGCAACAGCGCCCCGAGCCCCTCCTTCAGCGCCGCCCTGGTCAGACCGGCGCGACCCGCTGCACGCGCTCCTGGAAGGCGACCTCGCCGTCGAGGGTGCGGTGGATGGGGCACTTCGCGGCGATCACCGTCAGGCGCTCGACCTGCTCCTCGGTGAGCGACTCGGGCAGCCGCAGCACGAGCTCGAACTGCGTCGGGCGGCCGCGCTCGGCGGGCTGGTAGTCGCAGTCGACCTCGGCGCCGGTCATGTCCCAGCCCTTGCGCTCGGCGTACATCTGCATGGTGATGGCGGTGCAGGACGCAAGCGCCGCGGCGAGCAGCTCCTCGGGGCTGGGGCCAAGGTCCCGGCCGCCGGCCTCCTCGGGCTCGTCGGCCGTGACGCGGTGCTCACGGACGCGGACCTCGTGCTCGAACTTGCCCTTGCGGATGGCGATCGCGCGCATGGTCTTGATGCTACTCCTGATCGAGCGGATTGAAGAGCAGTCCCGTCAGCACCTTCGGGTAGAAGAACGTCGACTTGGGCGGCATCACCTCGCCGGCGGCCGCCACGTCGCGGATGCGCGAGACCGGCGTGGCGCCCATGAAGAAGCCGCCCTGCACGTCGCCCGACAGGATGCGCTCGCGCGCCTCGTCGGTCGTGCGCGAGTAGTCCAGGCCGTTGAGGTGGGAGATGTCGTCATCGGTCATGCCGAGGGCGCCCTTGAGGGCCAGCGTCTCGAGCACCGCGGTGTCGAGCCGGCGGTAGGCCTCGGACCGGCCCGGCAGCTGTGCGTCGACCGTCGCCGGGTCTTTGAGCGTGAGGCGCATGGGCACCTTGTGGTGCGCGTCGAGGTAGCCGAGGCGGACCGCGCCGTCCCGCGGCGCCGGCTCGAGCTCGGCGAGGTCGATCACCTCGACGTCCCAGTCGCGCAGGACCTCGTCGCGCAGGGCGGCGCGGGCGTCGTCGTCGAGGCCGGTGAGCAGGCGGTGGGTGGGAAAGACGGTCAGGCCCGGGTCCTGCAGTGAGACCAGGCACGCCATGACGTAGCGGTGCGCGCCCTCGCCGCCGACCTCGTCGGCGTAGACGCGGGCGGTCTCGTAACGGTGGTGGCCATCGGCGATCAGCAGCTCGCTCGGGCTCAGCGCCTGCGTGACGGCGTCGAGCGCGGCCGGATCGCTGACGCGCCAGAGCCGGTTGCGCGTCCCGTCCCCGTCGGTCACGTCGGCGAACGGCTCGGCCTCGAGCTGCGGCCGCAGTGCCTCCCAGGCCGCGTTGCGCGGGTCGTCGTAGAGCGCGAATATGGGGGAGAGGTTCGCCTTCGTCGCGCGCGTCAGCCGCAGCCGGTCCTCCTTCGGCCCGGGATGCGTGCGCTCGTGCGGGCGGATCCTGCCCGGCCCGTACGCCTCGACGCGGATGCGCGCGAAGAACCCGGAGCGCGTGGAGGTCTGCCCGTCGGGGCCCGTGTACTCCTGCGCGAGCGCCCAGAAGGCCGGCTCGTCGTCGCGGGTCAGCACGCCCTCCGCACGCCAGCGGGCGAAGACCTCGGCGGCGTTGGCGTACGGATCGTCGCCCTGCGGGAGGTCGATCGCGACGACGTTGTGCGCCGAGCGGGCGGCGAGGCCAGCACGCTGCCGCGGGTCGATCACGTCGTAGGGCGGGGCGACGACATCGGCGATGGCGTCGCGCTCCGGGTCGTAGTGCAGGGCGCGGAGGGGACGGACGTCAGCCATTGGCGGCGACGCTACCGGACGGGTGCCACCGCGATCGACGCGGCTGCCATACTCACCGCCCTTCGGGGCGTGGCGCAGCCTGGTAGCGCGCCGCCTTTGGGTGGCGGAGGTCCCCGGTTCGAATCCGGGCGCCCCGATGATTTGCCACTGTCTGCCTGTGACCGAGAGCTCCCTGCCCTTCGGCGGCGCCGCCGATGCTCGGGCCAAGGACGCGACGCTCTGCGATCGCTTCCGTCGACATGCCGACTCCCTCGACCGCGCCGGCCGTTCGCCGCTGTACGTGGCGCTGATGCGCGCCGCCGCCGAGGACATCGAGGCCGGCGGCCGGCTCGCGGAGCTCTTCGCCGGCATTGCGTCGCCGCCGGGCTCTGTCCCCGCCCTGCGCCTGCTTGCCGCGCTGCATCACCTCGTCCTCTCCGGGCGAGCGCCGGCGCTGGCGGCCTTCTATCCCAGCGCGGATGGCGGACGCCCGCCCGCCGGCGCATGGCCGGCGGCGACCGGGGTGCTGAGCGAGCACGGCGAGTGGGTGCGCGAGCGACTCCGGCGTACCGTGCAGACCAACGAGCCCGGTCGCGCGGCCGTGCTCTTTCCCGCGCTGCTCTGGCTGACCTGGACACACGCGCTTCCGATTCGCCTGCTTGAGATCGGGGCCAGCGCCGGGCTCAACCTCCTTGCCGACCGCTTCTGCTACGAGGTCGGCGGCGCCGCGCTGGGCGCTCCGGCGTCGCCTGTGCGCTTTGCCGAGCCCTGGAGGCCTCCGCCCGACGTCGACCTGTCGGCAGCCGCCGCCCGGCTGCGCATCGTCGAGCGCCAGGGGTGCGATCCGGCTCCGCTCGACCCGCGTGATCCCGAGGATCGCCTCACCGCGCTCTCCTACATCTGGCCGGACGAGACCGAGCGGCTCGAGCGTGCTCGCGCGGCGCTCGAGCTTGCGGCGCAGGACCCGCCCGTGGTCGTCGCCCTCCCGGCGCAGGAGTGGCTGCCGGGGGCCCTGGCAACCGGGGGCGACGGGCAGCTCACGGTCATCTGGCAGTCGGTCATGCGTCAGTACGTCGGGCCGAAGGCCTGGGAGGCGATCGAGCTCGCGGTTCGACGGGCGCTCGGGATCGGGCACGAGCGGCCGGTTGTCTGGCTGCGCATGGAGCATGCCGAGGATCACCTGAGCGGCGTTCGGCTCACGATGACGGCGGCTTCCGACGAGCCGGGGAGACTCCTGGCTCGCTGCGGCGACCACGGTCCGCCGGTGATGTGGGAGTGCGCCGCGCCGTGAACGCGGCGGCAGACACGGGGCGAGGACGCGCGGACAGGTGGCTGCCGGAAATGTCGGACGCGCGTCACCGCCTCGCCGAGACGACCAGCCGCACGTAGTCCAGGACCGGCTCGGGCAGGCGCGCGGCGACGTCTGCGACGAGCCGCTCACCGGCCGCCGGGCCGAGCCGCTCGACGTGGTCGCCGAGGACGACGCTGCGCAGGTAGTTCTCCAGCTCCTCCGGCGGGATGCGGGCGGGCCGGGGGACGAGCTCCGCGCGGGCCTCGGCGAAGCCGGCGGCCTCGAGCCGGCGCAGCGTGTCCTGTGGCGTGGCAAAGGTCCAGGTCGCGTCCTCTGGCTCGCCGAGGTCGGCGAGGATGTCGACGACCGACTGCACGTTGCCCTGGCCGCCGAACTCGGCCTCGAGTGCGCCGCCCGCCCGCAGGACGGCGGCGAGGCTGGCGAACAGCGCGTCGTGGTCGCGGAGCCAGTGAAACGTCGACGTCGACACGATCGCGTCGACCGGCTCGTCCAGCGCCAGCGGCGCGGCGAGGTCGGCGTGCACCAGCGCCACGCGCGGGTCGTCCCCGAAGAGTTCGGCGGCCACGTCGAGCATCCGCCGCGAGCCGTCGAGCGCGACGACCCGGCCCGCCGGCAGCCGGGTGAGCAGGTGCGCGGTGACCCGGCCGGAGCCGCAGCCGGCGTCGAGCACGGTCTCGTCGCCGCGCAGCTCGAGCTTGTCGACGACGTCGACGCCGCGCTCCGTCATCGGCGCGGCGACCCGGTCGTAGCCGGCGGCGTCCCACTCGCGTTGGGTCATGTGACCACCCAGCCGGCCATCGCCACGAAGTGGCAGGCGGCGGCCGCGATCACCAAGGCGTGAAAGACCTCGTGAAAACCGAACGTGAGCGGCCACGGATCCGGCTTGCGGCGCGCGTAGACGACGGCGCCGAGCGTGTAGAGCACCCCGCTGGCGGCGATCAGCAGCACCGGCGCGACGCCGAGGCGGCCGAGCAGCTGGGGCAGCGTGATGATCGCCATCCAGCCGAGTCCGAGGTAGACGCCGGCGACGAGCCAGCGTGGCGCGTCGATCCAGGCGAGGCTGAAGATCACGCCCGCGAACGCTCCGGCCCAGGCGAGCGACAGGACGAGGATCTGCAGCGTCCCGCGCAGCACGAGCACCGCGACCGGCGTGTAGCTCGCCGCGATGAAGACGAAGATCGTCGAGTGGTCAACGCGGCGCAGCAGCGGACGCCAGCGCGGGTCCCAGCGCCAGCGGTGATACAGCGCGCTGCTGCCGAACAGCGCGCACAGGCCGACGCCGTAGATGATCGCGGCGACGCGCGCGGTGGCGCCGTGAGCCACGATCACGAGGACCACAGCTCCCACGAGCGCGAACCACAGGGCCCAGAAGTGCGACACCCCCCGCAGCAGCGGCGCGATCTCGTGCATGGAGGCAGCCTACGATGCGCCCCTAGATGGACGCCAGGAACACCGCGGGCTACCTCGCGCCGATCGGGCTCACCGCGGATCCCGTCGTCTTCACGCTGACGGCGACCGGGCTGTCGGTGCTGCTCGTCCGGCGCCTGGAGCCGCCCCAGCGCGGGATGCTCGCCCTGCCGGGGGGGTTCGTGGGCGCGCACGAGGACCCTTCCGCGACCGCCGAGCGCAAGCTGCGCGAGAAGGCCGGCGTCGGCTCGGTGCACCTCGAGCAGCTGCGCACCTACGCCGACCCGGTGCGCGATCCGCGCGGCTGGCTGCCGTCGATCGCCTTCGTGGCGCTGGTGCCGCCGGAGGCGCTGCCCGACGAGGTCCCGCCGGAGCGCGAGGCCAGCTGGCACCTGGTCTCCGCGTTGCCGGATCTGGCGCTCGATCACGCGCGGATCGTCGACGACGGGCTGTGGCGGCTGCGCGCGCGGGTGGCCGACAAGGCGTGGTTCGTGCGCGTCGCGGGACGGCTGCTGCCGGCGGAGTTCACGCTCGCGCGAGCCCAGCGGCTGTACGAGGCGCTGCGCGGCGAGCCGGTCGACGCGGCCAACTTCCGCCGCGACGTGCGGGCGACCGGGCTGCTGGCCGAGACGGGCCGCACGGCGCGCGAGGGTCCGGGCCGGCCGGGCCTCATCTACCGTCGGCGTCCATGAACCACGTCGAGCTCGGCGCCGGGGACCTGCGCGCCCAATTCGTCCCCAAGCTGAGCATGATCGGCTCGTCGCTGACGCACCGCGGCGAGCAGCTGCTCGGCCTGCGGGGCGGGCTGGAGGCGTGGGGGCAGCGCGGCAAGACGATGGGCATCCCGCTCCTGCACCCGTGGGCGAACCGGCTCAGCGGCTGGTCCTACGACGTCGGCGGCGTGAAGGTCGAGCTCCCGCGCGGCTCGCAGATGGTCCGCCCCGAGGAGCACGGCCTGCCGATCCACGGCCTGCTGCACGGGGAGACCACATGGACCGTCAAGGAGTCCAGCGCGACCGAGGTCCGCGCGGGCTTCGACTTCGCCGCCGACAGCCGGCGCATGCGGCTGTTCCCGTTCGCCCACGCGCTGTCGGTGCACGCGGTCCTCGACCCCGCCGGGCTGCTGGTGGAGACGACGCTGACGGCGACCGGCGACGTCCCGGTCCCGGTGGCGTTCGGCTACCACCCGTATCTGGCATTGCCGGGCGTCCGGCGCGCCGACTGGGAGATCGTCTGCACGGTCTCCGAGCAGCTCGTGCTCGACGAGCACTCCGTGCCGACCGGTGACGTCCGCCACGAGCCGGTGGCCCCCGGGCCGCTCGGCGATCGCGCAATCGACGACGGCTATCAGTCCGCCAACGGCGCCTGGCTGCGCGTGGCGGGCGGCGGCCGGACGGTCGACCTGCGCCTCCTCGACGGCTACACGCACGCGCAGCTGTTCGCGCCGCGCTCGGAGGACGTGATCGCCTTCGAGCCGATGACCGCGCCGGCCGACGCGCTGCGCACCGGCCGCGGCCTGCGGACCGTCGCCCCGGGAGAGGCCTTCCGGGCCTCCTTCCGGATCGACGTCTACGGATGACGACCGTCCCGCCCGGGTAACCGCCAGTCGTGACCAGCCCGCTCCCCCGCGCCGTCGCCGAACGGCTCGAATCCCTGCAGTCGCTCGACCCGCCCGCGCAGGCGATCGGCAAGGCCGTGCGCAGCGCCATCCCCGGTGGCCCGGTCAAGGACGCCCTCAGCGGCACCTGGCTCGGACATCCGCTGCACCCGCTACTCACCGACGTCCCGATCGGCGCCTACACGGGCGCCCTGATCCTCGACGTGCTGGGGGAGGGCGACGCCGCGACAAAGCTGATCGCGGTCGGGCTCGCGGCAACGCCGTCCGTCCTGATCACTGGCTGGAGCGACTGGGCCGATGCCGAGACCGGCAACGCCCCCGTGCGGCGAACGGGCATCCTGCACGCCACCGTCAACGGGACGGCGACGGCGCTCATGGCGGCGTCGCTCGCGGCCCGCCGCAACGGCGCGCGCGGGCGCGGCCGGCTGCTCTCGCTCGCGGGCCTGGGCCTGATCGGCGCCGGCGGCTGGCTCGGCGGCCACCTCAGCTACGCGCGGGGCGTCGGCGTCGACACCACCGTCTTCGACCCCGGGCCGCAGGGCTGGACGGCGACCGACGTCGCCGACGCCGACCTGGTCGACGGCCGCCCCGCGTGCGCGCTGGCCGCCGGCGTGCCGGTGCTGCTCGTGCGCGATGGCGCCCAGATCCACGCCCTGCACAACCGCTGCACGCACCGGGGCGGCCCGCTCGCCGAGGGGGAGGTCGCCGGCGGCACGATCACCTGCCCATGGCACGGCTCGGTCTTCTCGCTCGCGGACGGCTCGGTCCAGCGCGGGCCGGCGGCCTATCCGCAGCCGGCGTTCGACGCGCGCGTCACCGGCGGCCAGATCGAGGTTCGCCGCCGGGCGTCGTGATCGCCCTCACCTTCGACGACGGCCCGGATCCCGTCTGGACCCCGCTGCTGCTCGACGCGCTCGCGGGCGCGGGCGCGCGGGCGACGTTCTTCCCGCTGGCGCCGCGGGCGGCGGCCTACCCCGAGCTCGTGGAACGGATGGCCGCCGAGGGACACGCGGTCGGCCTCCACGGGTGGGCGCACCTCAAGCATCCGGAGTCCTCGGCGAAGGCGGTCGCGGCGGACACCGAGCGCGCCCTGGCGGCCTTCGCCGAGCCACCGCGCTTCTGGCGCCTGCCGTACGGGATGGCGGCGCCGTGGAGCGTGGACGTGGCGGCCGCGCACGGGCTGGAGATCGTCGGCTGGACGCACGACACGCACGACTGGCGCGGCGACACGGCGCCGGCGATGCTGGCGGCTGCGCTGCGCGCGCTCGTACCGGGCGCGATCGTCCTCGCGCACGACGGCCTCGGGCCCGGCGTGCGCCGGCCGGGGTGCGGGGAGACGGTCGCGCTGGTCGCGCCGCTGGTGGCGGCGGCGCGCTCGCGCGGGCTGGAGGCGGTCACCGTCGGCGAGCTCGCTGGCGGTGCCCGCGGGCCGGCCCGGGTAGAACCGCCGTCGTGACGGTCACCGCAGGCACCCTGGAACTGATCGCCGCGGGCGCGCAGGAGCGCGACCGCTGCCCCGGCGTCCCGCCCTTCCCCGGCGAGGCGTTCGAGCTGTTGCGCGCGGCCGGGATGCTCGAGCCGGTGGTCTCGCTGGGCGACCAGGTGGCGGCCGTGCGCGCCGTGTCGCGCGCCGACGGCTCGGTCGGGCGCATCTTCGACGGGCACGTCAACGCGCAGGAGCGGCTGTCGACGGCGGCCTTCGACGGCCTGCTCGGCGTGTGGGGCGCCGACCCGGCGCCCGGGGAGGGCGAGCCCGCCCGCGTGCGGGGCGACCGGCTCGTCGGCGTCAAGACGTTCTGCTCCGGAGCGGGCGGCCTCGACCGGGCCCTGGTCCTGATCGGCGGGGACCTCGTCCACGTCGATCTCTCCGAGGGCGTCGAGGTCGACGAGTCGTGGTACCGCAGCGCGGGCCTGCGCGCATCGGCCTCGCATCGCGTCGTGTTCACCGGCGCGCCGGTGCTCGGCAACGTAGGCCCGATCTCTGCGCTGCCGTGGTTTCAACGCGACGCCGTGCGCACCGCTGCCACCTGGGCGGGGCTGGCCGACGCGGCCTTCGCCTCCGCCGTCGCCGTCCTCGCCGCGAAGGGCTCGTCGTCCGAGCTCGTGGGCCTGGCCGTCGGGCGCATGCGCACCGCGCTGTCGACGATCGAGTTGTGGATGGCCGAGGCGGCCCGCCACGAGGATCCGCCTGCGTCTTTCGCGACCCATCTGCGCGACGCGGTGGCGTCCTCGTGCCGGGCGCTGCTCGACGAGGCGGTGCACGCGTGCGGCTCGCGCCCGCTGGCGACCGGCGACGCCCTGGACCGCGCCAAGCGCGACCTCGACGTCTTCCTGCTGCAGCACCGGCTCGACCCGCTCGTCGCGCGCGCGGGACTCGCGGAGCTCGGCGCGTCGTGAGAAACCCCGTCGAGGAGTTCGAGCGTCAGTACCAACGCAGCCGCGACCCGTGGGACTTCGAGACGAGCGCGTACGAGCAGGCCAAGTACGACCGGACGATCGACGCGCTGGGCGATCGCACCTACCCGTTCGGGCTGGAGCTCGGCGCGTCGATCGGCGTCCTGACCCAGCGGCTGGCGCCCCGTTGCGGCCGGCTGATCACGCTGGAACCGGCCCCGACGGCGGCTGCACAGGCCCGCAGCCGCCTCGAGACCGTCCCGAACGTCGACGTCCGGCTCGGCAGCGCGCCCGAGGATCTGCCCGAGTGGAGCTTCGACCTCGTCGTCTGCTCTGAGGTCCTGTACTACTTCTCGCCCGAGGAGCTGGAGCGGGTGCTCGACGCCCTCACGCAGCGGATGCCGCGCGCGGCCACGCTGCTCGCCGTCCACTGGCGCGGCCGCGGCACGCACCAGCTCACCGGGGACGAGGTCCACGACGTCCTGCGCGGCCGCCCCGAGCTCGTGGGCGTCCACGGCGAGGCGCACGAGCGCTACCGGCTCGACCGCTTCGAACGCCGGTGAGCGACGAGCGCATCGTCATCGTCGGCGGCGGGCCCGCCGGCCTCGCCGCCGCGCGGGGCTACCGCGCAGCCGGTGGCGCGGGCGCGCTGCAGATGGTCACCGACGACGATCGCCCGCCCTACAACCGGCCGCCGCTGACCAAGGGCTTCCTGCGCGGCGAAGCGGGCGAGGACGAGCTGCCCCTCGAGATCCCGGAGGGGCTCGAGGTGCTCTTCGGCGAGGCGGTCGGTCTCGACGTCGACGCGCGCGTGGTGCATCTCGCCGACCGCCGCCAGCTGCGCTACGACGGCCTCGTCCTGGCGACGGGCGCCGAGCCGGTTCGCCTGCCGCTGGAGGGCGCGGACGGCGCGAACGTCCATGTCATCCGCACCGTTGCGCAGTCCGCCGCCGTGCGCGACGCCGTTTCCGCGCGAACGCACCTCGCCGTCATCGGCACGGGCTTCATCGGCTGCGAGGCGGCGGCGTCGCTGGCCATGCGCGGGGCCCACGTCACGGTCTATGGGCAGGACGACGTCCCGCAGGAGTCGGTGCTCGGCGAGGCGGCCGGCGCCCGGATCGCGGGTTGGCTCGCGGACCTCGGGGCCGAACTGCGCCTCGGCTGCGCGCTGCGGGAGATCCCGGACGCCGACCTCGTCCTGATGGCGGTCGGCGTGCGCCCGCGCGTCGCGCTCGCAGCCGCGGCCGGCCTGCGGCTGGGGGAGGGCGGCCGCGCGATCGCCACCGACGGCGCTATGCGCACCACCGCCGACGGCGTCTTCGCCGCCGGCGACGTCGCGCAGGCCCAGCATCCGATCGCCGGCCGCCCGCTGCGGGTCGAGCACTGGGGTGAGGCGCTCGCGCAGGGCGAGGTCGCCGGCCGCGGGCTCGTGGGCGAGCGCGTCGAGTGGGACGGCGTACCTGGCTTCTGGTCGACCATCGGCGAGCACACGCTCAAGTACTCCGCCTGGGGGGACGGCTTCGCCTCGTCTCACCTGGTCGACCACGGTGGGGGCGCCTGGACCGTCTGGTACGCCGACGAGGACGAGCGCTGCGTCGGCGTGCTGTGTCACGAGCGCGACGACGACTACGACCGCGGGGCGGAGCTCATCGCTGCCGGGGAGTCGTCGCCATGAGCGGGCTGCGCGCCTGCGTCGTCGTCCCGGCTCACGACGAGGAGGAGTCGGTCGGCGCCTGCCTCGCCGCGCTGGCGGGCCAGCTCGGCGTCGCGCCCGACGCGTCCGAGGTCGTCCTCGTGCTCAACGCCTGCACCGACGACACGCGCGGCGCCGCCCTGGCCGCCGCGGCCGGCACGGCGCTGCGGCTCGCGGTGATCGATGGCCCGGGCGGTGGCCCGGGGCCGGCCCGGCGCGTCGGCATGGACCACGCGGTCGCCCGCCTTCCGCTGGCCGGCCTGATCGCCTCGACCGACGCCGACACGCTCGTCGCCCCGGACTGGCTGCTCTGCCAGCTCGAGGCGATCGCGGCGGGCGCCGACGCGATCGGCGGCTACATCGAGCTCGACGACGCCGACCTGCACCCCTACGTGACCGACCAGCGCCGCGTGCGTGCCGTCGAGCGCCTCGCGGCCGTCCACGCCCACACCCCCCACGCCGAGCATCACCACTTCGCCGGAGCCTCCATGTCGCTCACCGCCGCGGCCTACACCCGGGTCGGCGGCCTCGAGCCCCTCTCCGCGCTCGAGGACGAGGCCCTCGAGCGCGCCCTGCGCCGCCACGGACTGCGCATCGAACGGCTCACCTCCGTCCGCGTCCGCACCTCCGGCCGCCTGGTCGGCCGCGCGAGCCGCGGGCTGGCGCACGACCTCGCCGCGCTGGACGCCCTCGCGCGCCAGCCCCAGAGGTAGCCTTCCCACCGGAGCCCCCGTAGCTCAGCTGGATAGAGCGGCGGACTTCTAATCCGCAGGTCCCAGGTTCGAATCCTGGCGGGGGCGCTGCTGTAGAGCAAAATCAGGTTGTTGATTCGACGACTGTGTCCCGAATATGTCCCGAAGATCAGGTAGTCTTCGGGCATGGTCGGGTTGCCGATCTCAGGTCACGTCTACCGCCACGAGGGCTCGCGGGGGTCGGTTTGGCGGGCGAAGTACCGGTTGGGCGACGGCCGTCAGGTGCACCGCACGATCGGCCGGGCGTGGGTCGGACGGGGCCGTCCGGCGGCCGGCTTCTACACCCGCCGGCTCGCGCAGGACTGGCTCGACTCCCTGCTCGTCGCGGCGCGCGCGGGCACGCTGCCGGGCGCTGTCCGTACCGGCGTGCTCTTCTCTGATGCCTGCGCGGAGTACCTGCGCTTCCTCGAGCACGACCGCCAGCGCAAGCCCTCGACGCTGCGCGACGCCGGCTCGATCGTCCGCAACCATCTGCTGCCGACCTTCGGCGACCGGCGGCTGGAGGACGTCACACCCGATGCCGTCGAGCGCTGGGCCCGCGAGCTCGGCTCGGACCGTCCTTTGTCGAACCGCTCCAAGCACAAGATCATCGTCGTCTTCCACGGACTGATGGAGCGCGCCCGGAAGGTCTGGAAGCTCCCGGTCAATCCGGTCCGCGACATCGACCGGCCATCCACCGCATCGACGGCCGGCGGAATCGACGTCTTCTCGCCCGAGGAGGTTCTCGCCCTCGTCCGCAACGCCGACGACGACGGCGCGATCCTCCTGACCGCGGCGTTCACCGGCCTGCGCCAGGGAGAGCTGGTCGCGCTGCGCTGGCGCGACGTCGACTTCCCCGGCGAGCACATCCGCGTGACCGCGAGCTACACCACCGGCCACCTCACGTCGCCCAAGTCCGGGCGCGTGCGATCGGTCCCGATGGCGCCGGCCGTCGCTTCGTCGTTGGCCCGTCTCGCGAACCGCGAGGTCCTCACCGGCGACGACGATCTCGTCTTCCCCGGCATCGCCGGCACCTACCTCGACGCCTCGGCGCTGCTCAAGCGCTACAAGCGCGCGCTCGTCGCCGCTGGTCTGAGGCCGCTGCGCTTTCACGACCTGCGCCACACCTTCGGCACCACGACGATCCGCAAGGCCGACATCGTTCGCGTCCAGGAATGGATGGG
>JBBSIC010000027.1:0-43172 GCA_038232275.1 Solirubrobacterales bacterium
AGGCCCCGGCTCCGTAGCAGCAGGCGGACGACCTCGATCGCGCTGTCGATCTCGTGTCACCGGGGTCGCAAGGCCCCGGCTCCGTTGAAGCTACGACCAGTTCGTCGCCGACGTCGCCAAGGGCCGCGGTCACCGGGGTCGCAAGGCCCCGGCTCCGTTGAAGCGTGTTCCGCCACTCACCGTTCTGCTCGACCTTCACGTCACCGGGGTCGCAAGGCCCCGGCTCCGTTGAAGCGTTCGAACCGCGAGCCGCTCGACTACGCGCGTCATGGTCACCGGGGTCGCAAGGCCCCGGCTCCGTTGAAGCAGCCGCACTCGTACTCCCTCGTGCCGGGGCAGCAGGTCACCGGGGTCGCAAGGCCCCGGCTCCGTTGAAGCAGGACAAGGGTGGCTTCAACTCCAGAGCCCTCGGCGTCACCGGGGTCGCAAGGCCCCGGCTCCGTTGAAGCACGACCCAATCCGCGCCAGCTGGCGCTGCGTGGACGTCGTCACCGGGGTCGCAAGGCCCCGGCTCCGTTGAAGCTCCTCCCACCGGTCGCGGGTGAGCAACTCCTCGACGTCACCGGGGTCGCAAGGCCCCGGCTCCGTTGAAGCACCCTCAACGAGGAGCAGGCGTACAAGCTCGCCAACGGTCACCGGGGTCGCAAAGCCCCGGCTCCGTTGAAGCGCCCAGCGGCCGCGCTTGTCGCTGATGACCTCGCCGTCACCGGGGTCGCAAGGCCCCGGCTCCGTTGAAGCAAGTCATTGTCCAGGCCGAGCCCGGCGACACAGATCGTCACCGGGGTCGCAAGACCCCGGGCTCCGTTGAAGCACGACCTCGGCCTCACCCAACAGCTGACATGAACGTCACCGGGGTCGCAAGGCCCCGGCTCCGTTGAAGCGCCGCGAAGTAGCGGCTACATGCCTCACTTTTTCCCGGTCACCGGGGTCGCAAGGCCCCGGCTCCGTTGAAGCCCGAGCATGGCCTTGGCCGCCGCGTCGAGTTCACGGTCACCGGGGTCGCAAGGCCCCGGCTCCGTTGAAGCTAGCAGTTGCCGTCGTCGTCGGTGATGTCTGTCGACGTCACCGGGGTCGCAAGGCCCCGGCTCCGTTGAAGCACGACATCCGCGCCCGTCGGGCGGACTGTGCCTGCGTCACCGGGGTCGCAAGGCCCCGGCTCCGTTGAAGCACGCACATCCGGCGACACTCCCGCGGCGCCGTGCGGCGTCGTCACTGGGGTCGCAAGGGCCCCGGCTCCGTTGAAGCTCGTCGCCGAGGTTCCACGCGCGCTCGCGGGCGCCGTCACCGGGGTCGCAAGGCCCCGGCTCCGTTACCGCATTTGCGTTTCCGGGTCGGCAGCAGCGCCAACGTCACAACGGCGATCGGTATCAGGAGTCGCCATCATGTCCGGACCGGCCACCGTCGCCCGGACACTGCCAAGCTGCCGGTCACATGCCGTTCGCCGCCTTCCTGGACGCCAGTGGCCTCTATCCACTGCCACTGCACGACACGCTGCTGCGCGTGGCAGAACCGAGACTCTACGACGCAACTGGAGTGAGCGACTCCTCGACGAGGTCGTCCGCAACCTGGTCGCCGACGGTCGCGCCTGCGATCAGCAGGCACGCCGGCTCACCGATGCAATGTCGCGCATGGTCGACGTCCTCGCCGCCGCAGTCGCGAGCGACGCTCAAGCCGTCGTCACCTGAACCTGAAGAGCTTCCCGGTCGAATCGTGCGAGCCCTTCGCGATCGAGCCGCACCATCTTGATGCCTTTCTGTTCTACCTGTACCACCTCGACGGCCAAGAGGTCTTCGAGGCAGTCGAGCGACAAGCCGCGGTGCCGACCCGTCCAATGACACTCGACGAGCTAATGACCGGATGAGCGGCACAAGTGCCGGACTTCGTCGCGGCCGTCCCGGACGCACCGGTGAAAGCAAGCGCACCGGTTGACACGGCCGCTTGCAGTGATCGCGTTTTCGTGTCGCTGATGTGATGGATGCTTCGCGCCACGGTCGGTCGGTGATGGCGTCGGGCGGGCTGTCGCATTGGCGCGGGCGGTGTTCTGCGGAACCGGCTTTGCGACAACTTTGTGACAACCGGTTGCATCCGCGGCGGCCGTAAGCGAACATGTGTTCGATGCAAGGGACCTCCATACGCGAGCTTTCGGTCGAGGCGCTGGAGGCCGAGATCGCCGCGCTCGCGCGCGAGCTGAGCGTGCGTCTGCAGCGATGGTTGCAACTCGTCGCGGAGTTTGATCGCCGCGGCGGTGGCCGGCGGTGGGGGTTTCGCGGAACCGCCGAGTGGCTGGCGGCGACGTGCGCCATCGGGCTGCGCGCCGCCCGGGAGCACGTGCGAGTCGCGCGGCGTCTGGATCAGTGCCCGCTGGTGCGGGAGGCATTTTCGAGCGGTGAACTGTCGTACTCGAAGGTGCGGGCGATCACGCGCGCCCCCGACGGGGAAGACGAGGCGGCGCTCGTCGACCTGGCGCGGGCGTCGACGGCCGGAGAGCTCGAGCACGCGGTCCGCGGGCTGCGCACTGCGGCGTCGGCGCAGCTGGCGGTCGCCAATCTCGCGCACGCGCGCCGCTATGTGGACTGGCGCTGGGAGGACGATGGCTCGCTGTCGTTTCGCGGCCGCCTGGTTGGAGACGACGCGGCGGCGTTCGTGGAGGCCATCGAGACCGGCGCGGTCGCTCTGCACGCCTCCCCGGGGCCCGCGCAGGCGGGCCCGTTCGCGACCCCGTCTCAGGGGGCGCAGCGCGCCGACGCGCTGGCGGAGATCGTTCTGAGCGGATGCCCGCGCACGCAGGTCGTGCTGCACGTCGACGACGCGGCGCTCGCCTGCACCGCAGCGGCGGGACAGCCGCCGGCAGGCGACATCTGCGCGTTCGAGGACGCGCCCGCGCTGCCCTCGCAGACCGCGCGGCGCGTCGCCTGCGACGGCGAGATCACGCCCGCCAAGCCGGCAGGCGACGGCTGCTACGACTACGGCCGCGCGCGCCGCGTCGTGTCAGCCCCGCTGCGGCGGGCGCTGCAGCGCCGCGACCGCCGCTGCCGGTTTCCCGCATGCGACCGCCGGCACGGCCTGCACGCCCACCACATCCGCCACTGGGCACACGGCGGCGCCACCGACCGCGACAACCTGATCCTGCTCTGCCGCTTTCATCACCGCCTCGTACACGAAGACGGCTTCACGATCGCCACACGGGGCAGCGAACTGGTCTTCCGCCGGCCCGATGGGCGTCCGCTGCCTCACCCCGCCGCGCGCACGGAATGGGACCCGCCCCCGCTCGCCGACGCCGCATAGGCCCCACGGCAAGCCCCACGCCACCCGGCCAGCCGCGGGACGGAAGTTGCGTCGCGACCTCCTACCAGATGGATTGGCCTCCGTTTGGCTCGCGGCCTAGAAGGGGCTCGGTTCCCTCACGCCGTCCGCCCCCAAGCACTCTCACAGCACATGCAGAGCGGCCAGCAGGGGCGGGCCGAGGATCACGACCACGCAGCCGATCAGCACCCAGCGCAGCCACGTCGGCACCATCCCGAAGCTCAGCGCGCTCAGCCACGACCCGACCTGCTTGCCGACGCCCGGCCCGGTGTCCCAGCGCGCGAGATCGAGATCAGCGCCGCAGACCGCGCACCCGGCCGCGTAGGGACTCACCCGCTCACCGCAGTGCGGGCACCTCGACCGGTCCCTGGCCATCGGGCAACCGTACCGGACGGGCGTTCGAGGCCGAAACGCCGGCTTGGCACGTTCGCGCGATTGGAGATACAGTCGCCGCCGAGGAAGGAGGAGTGTGGCGAGCGTCACGTTCGACCAGGTTGCCAAGACGTATCCGGACGGGACCGTGGCGATCCCGGGGATGGACCTCGAGATCCGCGACAAGGAGTTCATGGTCCTCGTCGGCCCTTCCGGATGCGGCAAGACGACGGCCCTGCGGATGGTGGCCGGCCTCGAGGAGGTGACCGCGGGCAGGCTGAGCATCGGCGACCGCGTCGTCAACCACGTCCCCTCCCGCGACCGAGACATCGCGATGGTCTTTCAGAGCTACGCGCTGTACCCGCACCTGTCGGTGTACGACAACATCGCCTTCGGCCTCAAGCTCAAGAAGGTCCCCAAGCAGGAGATCGAAGAGCGCGTCGCCGAGGCGGCGCGGGTGCTCGACCTCGAGCCGTTTCTGAAGCGCAAGCCGCGCGCGCTCTCCGGCGGCCAGCGCCAGCGCGTCGCCATGGGCCGCGCGATCGTGCGCAACCCCTCGGCCTTTTTGATGGACGAGCCGCTGTCCAACCTCGACGCCAAGCTGCGCGTGCAGATGCGCGCCGAGATCGCGCGCCTGCAGCAGGATCTCGGCGTGACGACCGTCTACGTCACCCACGACCAGATCGAGGCGATGACGATGGGCGACCGCGTGTCGGTCATGCGCAAGGGCGAGATCCAGCAGGTCGACACGCCGCAGGACCTCTACGACCGCCCGCTCAACCTCTTCGTCGGCGGCTTCATCGGCAGCCCGGCGATGAACATGCTCGAGGCGACGCTGAGCGAGAACGGCGACGGGCTGGTCGCGAATCTCGGCAAGCAGCAGCTCGACCTCGGCGACGCGGTCGGCGCGCGCCCGGCCCTCGCCGCCTTCGGCGCGGACGAGCCGGTCATCCTCGGCATCCGCCCGGAGGACCTCGAGGACGCCGCGGTGAGCCGTGACGGCGCCGACGGCACGCGCCTGAAGGCCAAGGTCGCGCTCGTCGAGGCGCTCGGCTCGGAGGTCATGGTCCACATGGAAGTGGACGCCGCGGCCGCCCAGAGCGAGGAGGTGCGCGAGCTCGCCGAGGACGCGGGCGCCGCCGGCCTCGGCGCCGCGAGCACCGGCGCGACCGTCGTCGGGCGCTTCTCGTCGCGCTCGCGCGTGACCCCTGGCGACCAGGTCGAGGCCGTCGTCGACACCCGCAACCTGCACTTCTTCGATCCGAACACGGGCCTCGGCATCTACGAGGCCCCCGCGAAAGGACGTACCCCATCATGAAGTCCCGCCTCCTGCCGCTCGCGGCGACCGCGCTCGTCGCGCTGGCCGTCGGCGCCTGCGGCTCCGCGTCCAGCCCCAAGCCCTCCAAGCCCAAGCCCACCCCGGGAGCCAAGCCCAACGCCAACCTCACCGGCAAGCTGTCGATCGTCGGCGTCTGGACGGCCGAGGAGCAGAAGTCCTTCCAGGCGGTGCTCGACGGCTTCACCAAGACGTACCCGAAGATCACCATCAAGTACAACCCGGCCGGCGACAACACGCCGACGGTGCTCGGCACCGCCATCGAGGGCGGCAACCCGCCGGACATCGCGACCGTCGCCCAGCCCGGCCTGATCGCCGACTTCCAGAAGCGCGGCGCGCTGAAGTCGCTCGAGTTCGCCCGCGAGGCCATCACGACCAACTACTCGCAGGACTTCATCAAGCTCGGCGAGATCAAGGGCAAGCTCTACGACTTCGTCTTCAAGGGCGCCAACAAGTCGACCGTTTGGTACAACACGCAGGCCTTCACCAACGCCGGTGTGACTCCGCCGAAGACCTGGGACGAGCTCCTCAAGGACGCCAAGACGCTGAAGGAGTCCGGCACGCCGGCGTACGCGCTCGGCGGCGCCGACGGATGGACGCTGACCGACATGTTCGAGAACGTCTACCTGCGCCAGGCGGGCGCCGACAAGTACGACCAGCTCACCAAGCACCAGATCCCGTTCACCGACCCGTCGGTCAAGGACGCGCTGAAGTCGATGGCCAACGTGCTCGGCGACACGTCGAACATCGTGGGCGGCAAGTCGGGCGCGCTGCAAGCCGACTTCCCGACCTCGGTGTCGCAGGTGTTCACGAACCCGCCGAAGGCCGCCATGGTCATCGAGGGCGACTTCGTGCCCGGCGTCGTGGCCGGCAAGACCAAGCTCAAGCCCGGCAAGGGCTTCAACGTGTTCCCGTTCCCGGACATCGGCAGCACGACGACGGGCGCCGTCGTGGGCGGCGGCGACTCGATCGTGATGTTCCGCGACACGCCGGCCGCGCAGGCGCTGGTGAAGTACCTCGCCAGCCCGGACGCCGCGAAGATCTGGGCGGCGCGCGGCGGCTTCTCCTCGCCGAACAAGAGCATGGACCAGACCGTGTACCCGGACGACATCACGCGCACGACGGCCGGGGCGATCGCGACGGCCAAGACGTTCCGCTTCGACATGAGCGACCTGTTCCCGGCCTCCTTCGGCGGCACGCCGGGCCAGGGCGAGTGGAAGATCCTGCAGGACTTCCTCTCCAACCCGTCCGACGTGGACGGCACGGCCTCGAAGCTGGAGGCCGCCGCCAAGAAGGCGTTCAAGTAGGTCGCACGCGATGGCTGCCGACGCCGGCGCCCCTGACCTCGGGCCCGCACCGCCCGACGGGGGGCGCTGGGGTCAGCGCGCCGTCACCGCCGCGTTTTTGGTGCCCGCCGGGATCTTCTTGGCCGTGTGGCTCGTCTATCCGACGATCCGCACGGTCATCAGGTCCTTCTTCGACCGCGAGGGCTCGACCTTCGTCTGGTTCGACAACTACAAGGAGCTGTTCACGACGGACACGCTCGTCAAGGCGATCGAGAACAACGCGCTCTGGCTGGCCGTCGTCCCCGCGTTCGTCACCGCGCTCGGGCTCATCTTCGCCGTGCTCACCGAGCGCATCTCCTGGTCGGTGGCCTTCAAGACCGCCGTCTTCATGCCGATGGCGATCTCGCTGTTCGCCGCCGGCGTGATCTGGCGGATCATGCTCGACAAGGACCCCGACAAGGGCGCCGTCAACGCGACGATCGGCGTGATCCGGGGGGCGTTCTCGGAGTCCGGGATCCTCAAGACCGCGAACCCCTCCACGCCCCGGCTGACCGGCACGGCCGAGACGGGGTTCGTGCTCAAGGCGCCGGTGCGGGCCGGCGCAACGGCGAACCTCGGCCTCACCGCCATCCCGCCGGCCGACGTGCCCAAGGGCGCCAAGCAGGCGGTCCAGCCGCAGGGCAGGCCGGGCGCGATCACCGGCGTGGTGTGGCGCGACTTCAAGCCGGGCGGAGGCAGGCCGGGGGTGGTGGAGCCGCAGGAGCTGGGCATTCCGGGAGCCACGCTCGAGCTGCGCGACAGCGCCGGCAAGGTGGCGCAGACCTCGACCTCGGGGGCCGACGGCAGCTTTGCCTTCGCCGGCGCAAAGGGCGGCCCCTACCGGGTGGCGGTCGCGAAGAAGACGTTCGCGTCCGACTTCACCGGAGTGTCCTGGCTCGGGCCCAAGCTCGTGACCCCGGCGGTGATGATCGCCTACATCTGGGTCTGGGCCGGCTTTGCGATGGTGGTGATCGCCGCGGGCCTCGCCGCGATCTCGCGCGAGGTGCTCGAGGCGGCGCGCACCGACGGCGCGACGGAGTGGCAGGTGTTCCGGCGCGTCACGATGCCGATGCTCGCACCCGTGCTGTCGGTCGTGTTCATCACGATGCTGATCAACGTGCTGAAGGTCTTCGACATCGTGCTGTCGGTGGCGCCGGGGTCCTCGCAGGACGACGCCAACGTGATCGCGCTCGCGATGTGGCGGACGTCGTTCGGCGGCACCAACGACTTCGGCCTCGGCTCGGCGATCGCCGTGTTCTTGTTCTTGCTCGTCATACCGGCGCTCGCGCTCAACGTGCGCCGCTTCCGGAGGGATGACTGATGGCCGCCGCCGCCCCCCTGAACCCCGCCGCGGTCGCCGAGAGTACCGCGGAGCAGGCGGGCACCCGCACCCGGACGGGAGGCCCACGCCTGCGCCGGCTGTCCAAGGCCCCCCTGAACGTCCTGCTGGCCGTGATCGGGCTGCTGTGGCTCGTGCCGACGCTCGGGCTGCTGCTCACCTCCCTGATGCCGGCGGACTCGATCGCCACCAGCGGGTGGTGGACGACCCTGTCGAAGCCGAGCGTGCTCACGTTCGACAACTACAGCCAGCTCTTTCAGAACAACGACCTGATGACGTCGCTGGTGACGACGGTGATCGTCGCGGTCGGCAACACCGTGATCCTCGTGATCGTCGCGGCGATGGCGGGCTACGCGTTCGCGTGGCTGGACTTCCCCGGCCGCGACGTCGTCTTCGTGATCGTGATCGGGCTGCTCGTCGTCCCGCTGCAGGTCGCGCTGATCCCGATCTTCTCGCTGTACCAGTCCGCCGGGCTGTTCGACACCGTGCTCGGCCTGATCCTCTTCCACGTCGCGTTCGGGATGCCGTTCGCGATCTTCCTGTTGCGCAACTTCTTCATCGGAATCCCGAAGGACATCATGGAGTCCGCGCGCATCGACGGCGCCTCGGAGCTGCGCATCTTCTTCCGCCTGATCCTCCCGCTCGGCCTGCCGGCGATCGCGTCCCTGGCCATCTTCCAGTTTTTGTGGACGTGGAACGACCTGATCGTGGCGCTCACGTTCGCCCGCGACACCCAGCCGATCACGGTGGCGATCTTCTCCCAGCTGCGCCAGTTCGGCTCCAACATCGAGCTGATCGCCCCCGCCTCGTTCGTCTCGCTCGCGATCCCGCTCGTCGTCTTCTTGTCCTTCCAGCGCTACTTCGTCCAAGGCCTGCTGGCGGGCTCGGTCAAATGAGACGGCCCCCTCGCTGATGGACCCCTCGCTGCTGCGCCAGACCGCCGAGCACGCCGTCCGGTACCTCGCGCACGTCGACGACGGCCCGGCAGGGGCCACCCGCTCGGCCACCGAGGTGCGGGCGGCGCTCGAGGCCGAGCTGCCCACCGCCGGCGTCGCCGCCGAGCAGGTCGTCGAGGAGCTCGTGGCGGCCGTCCGCGGTGGCCTGGTCGCGTCCCCCGGCCCGCGCTACTTCGGCTTCGTCACCGGCGGGGCCGTACCCGCCGCCCTCGCCGCCGACTGGCTCGCCGCCGCATGGGACCAGAACGCGTTCAGCGCCGTGTCCTCCCCCGCCGCGAGCGCCGTCGAGGCGGTCGCCGTCGAGTGGCTCAAGGACCTGCTCGGGCTGCCGCCCGGTGCGAGCGCGGGCCTCACGACCGGCGCGCAGATGGCCAACGTGACCGGCCTCGCGGCGGCCCGCCATGCCGTGCTGGCCGGCGCCGGGTGGGACGTGGCGGCCCACGGGCTGACCGGCGCTCCGGTGGTGCGCGTGCTCACGGGCGCCGAGGCGCACGTGACGATCCACCGGGCGCTGCGGCTGCTCGGCCTCGGGGCGCCGACGCCGGTCGCGGCGGACGGGCAGGGCCGCATGCGCGCCGATGCCCTGGCCGACGCGCTGGCCGCCGGGAAGGGCCCGGCGATCGTCTGTGCCCAGGCCGGCAACGTCAACACGGGCGCCTGCGACCCGCTGGAGGCCGTGGTCGCCGCCGCGCGCGAGCACGGCGCGTGGGTGCATGTCGACGGGGCGTTCGGGCTCTGGGCGGCGGCGTCGCCGGCGCTGGCGCCGCGCGTGGCGGGCGCCGCCGGCGCAGACTCGTGGGCGACGGATGGACACAAGTGGCTCAACGTGCCCTACGACTGCGGCGCGGTCGCCGTAGCCGACCCGCAGGCCCACCGGGCCGCGATGGCGCTCGACGCCGCCTACCTCGCGCGGCCCGACGCGTCTGAGCGCTCCAACTCCGACTGGGTCCCCGAGGCGTCCCGGCGCGCGCGCGGCTTCGCCGTCTACGCCGCGCTGCGCGCGCTCGGCCGCTCCGGTGTCGCGGACCTGGTCGACCGCTGCTGCGCCCTCGCCCGGCGCATGGCTGCCGCCCTGGAGGCCGATCCCCGTCTGGAGGTCCTCAACGAGGTCGTGCTCAACCAGGTGCTCGTGCGCGTGGACGACGACGACGCGGCGACCGACGCCGCCGTCGCGGCGGTCCAGCGCGACGGCACCTGCTGGCTCGGCGGCACCCGCTGGCAGGGCCGCGCCGCGATGCGAATCTCGATCTCCAACTGGTCGACGGCCGAGCAGGACGTAGACCGCTCCGCCGCGGCGATCCGGGCGGCGCTCGGCGCTTAGCCACGAGATCCGCCGCGCCGGCGCCCGACGCCGGGGCCAGCACGACGTGCCCAGCACCGCCGCCAGCGCCGCTCGCAGGCTCGTCGCGTCGCCAGCAGCCCGACCAGCGGCGGGCCGCTGACCAGGCCGGCGTAGCCCGCCGTCGAGACGGCGGCGATCGCCGGGCCCGGCGCGCCCCCGCCGCGCGCGGCCGCGGCCCGGATCACGAGCGCGCCGGTCAGCGGCTGGGCGACGAGCAGGCCGGCGGTGAGCCCGAGCAGCGCGAGGCTCAGCGACCCGGGGTCCAGCTCGAGTCGCGCCTTGATCGCGGGCAGCCGCGCGTAGAACGAAGCTGACCACGACGCCGTCGAGGGCGAAGAGGGCCGTGACGGCCGGCCGGCCGGCCGAGGCTCACATGCCCAGTTCGCGCGGGTACTGCCTGCGGTACTCGCGCCGCGCGGTCAGCACCCGCTGCACGTAGTCCCGGGTCTCGGCGAAGGGGATGTGCTGGGCGACGTCGAAGGTCTCCCCCCGCGCCGCCGCACTCGCGAGCCACTCGTCGAGCTTGCCCTCACCGCCGTTGTAGGCGGCGAGCGCCAGCGTCTCGCTGCCGCGGTACTTGCGCAGCAGGTAGTCCAGATAGAAGCTGCCGTAGGCGATGTTGATCTGCGGCGTCGCGAGGTCGCCCGGCTCGAAGGCGGTGCCGCCCGAGAGGTGCGCGATGTAGTCGGCGGTGGACGGCAGCAGCTGCATCAGGCCCTTGGCTCCGGCCGCCGACGTCTGGTCGCGGAAATGCGACTCGACGTAGATGACCGCGGCGATCAGGGCGGGGTCCAGGCCCTTGTCGGCCGCCTGCTGGCGGATCACGTCCTCGTGGCGCAGCGGCAGCGCCAGCTCCTTCACGGCCTTGTCGAACAGCGGGGAGATCGCCACGGTGAGCGCCGAGACGGCCAGGATCACGCCGAGGATCGTCGCCACGCGGCGACGCGCCGCGCGCCGCCGCGCGCCGCGGGTACGCGCGCGGGCGCGGGCGCTCGGGGTGGCGGTGCGGGCGCTCATGAGCTCATGATCTTGCCGAGGATCTCGGACAGCGCGCGCTCGAGGTCCTCGAGCGAGCCGTCGTTGACTACGACGTAGGTCGCGCGCTCGGCCTTCTCGCTCTGCGGGAGCTGACGGGCGGTGCGCTCACAGACGGCTTCGTGGCCCCGGGCCGCGGCCCTGCCGGCGCGGACCTCCTCGCCGGCGATCACGGCGATCGTGGCGTCATAGCCCCGGTCCAGGCCGGACTCGAAGAGCAGCGGGACCTCGACCACGAGCGCCTTCGGCGGGTCCGCGAGGTCGCGCTGCGCCTGCATCCACTCCTCGATGCGCGCGCCCACCCGCGGCCACAGCTGTCCCTCGAGCCAGCCGCGCTCCGCGTCGGAGGCGAACGCGTGGCGGGCGACGGCGCGCCGGTCCACAACGCTGTCCGGGGCGACGTCGTCACCCCAGCGCTCGCGCACAGCCGAGACGAGCTCGGGGTCTGCGTACTGCTCGTGCACCACCGCGTCGGAGGACAGGGTGGCGGCCCCGAGGCGCTGTAGTGCCGCGAGCGCCTCGGACTTCCCAGCGCCGATCCCGCCAGTCAGGCCGACGAACGGCGGCCCGGCGGAGGCCACCTACTCGACGGTCGTCCCGGGAGTGTCGCCGTCGCCCTCGGACGCCTCGGCCTCGCGCTGGACCTGGTCGCCTGTGCCCGAGTCCGAAGGGCTTTGGGTATCGACGCCTTCGGGCACCTCGACCTCGGCGTCGGCCGCGTTGGCGTCGGTCGTGGTCGGCGGCTCGTCCTCGGCGATCGTCTCGACCGCTTCCGCCGGGGCCTCGACCTCGGGGGCCGCAGACGCCCCGGTGAAGATGTCCTCGGACAGCCCGAGCTCGGGCATGTCGTCCAGGTCGCCGGCGTCGCCTTCGAGCGAGCGGATCGGGAGCTCCTGGCCCTCGACGCGCTTGACCGACAGCGACAGGCGGCGGCGCTCGGAGTCGATCTCGAGGATCTTGACCTTGACCTCGTCGTCGGGCGACACGACCTCGCGCGGGTTCTCCACGTGATGGGCGGCCAGCTCGGAGATGTGCACCAGGCCCTCGACGCCCTCGAGGATCTCGACGAACGCGCCGAAGGCGACCACCTTGGTGACCTTGCCCTCGAGCTCGTCGCCCACGGAGTAGGTGTCCATGACCCGCTGCCACGGATCCTCCTGGGTCTGCTTGAGGCCGAGGGAGATCCGCTGCCGGTCGCGGTCGATGTCGAGCACCTTGACCTGGACCGTGTCACCGATGTTGAGGATCTCGCTGGGATGGTTCACGTGCGACCACGAGAGCTCGGAGATGTGGATCAGCCCGTCGATGCCGTCGAGGTCCACGAACGCGCCGAAGTCGACGATGTTCGAGATCTGGCCCTCGATGATGAGGCCGGGCTGCAGGCGGTCCAGGATCTGCTGGCGCTGCTCCTTGCGCTCCTCCTCGAGCACGGCGCGGCGGCTGAGCACGACGTTGTTGCGGGAGCGGTTGAGCTCGATGACCTTGCACTCGATCGCGGTGCCCATGTACTGATCGAGGTCCGGCACGCGGCGGATGTCGACGAGCGAGGCGGGCCGGAAGCCGCGCACCCCGAGGTCGCTGATCAGGCCGCCCTTGACGACCTCGATGACCTGGCCCTCGACGGGCGTCCCGGCGTCGGCCGCCGCCTCGATGCGCCGCCAGGCGCGCTCGAAGCGGGCACGCTTCTTGGAGAGGATCAGGCGGCCGTCCTGGTCCTCCTTGGTGAGGACGAGCGCGTCGACCTCTTCGCCGATCTCGACCTCGTCGCCGGGGTTGACGGACTTGCGGATCGACAACTCGTGCGAGGGGATGACCCCTTCGCTCTTGTAGCCGATATCGATGAGGACCTCGTCCTTGTCGATGCGGACGACGCTGCCGGTGACCACGTCCCCTTCCTCGAAGGGGGTGATGGTGGCGTCGTAGTTGGGGACGATGCGGCCGTCGATCTCTAGGAGCAGTCCGTCGGAGCCTTCGACCACCTGAGCGTTGGGGGTTTCTGGGGCGAGAGTGGCGTTCATGTGCAGCCGTAGAGTGTAGGGATGCCCGCCCGAGCCACGAAGCGCGGCGCCGACCGGACCCCGCTCTCCGGTGAGTGGGATGTCATCGTCTGCGGCGCGTCCTTCGCGGGCCTCGCCGTGGCGCGCGAGCTGCGCGGCTCCGGCGCCTCGGTCCTCGTGCTCGACCGCTACGAGATCGGCGAGCGCCAGACGAGCGCCTGCGCCGCGCCCACCGAGCTGCTGCGCCACATGGGCCTCGAGGCCTCCGTCCGGCAGACCTTCGCCACGCTGCTGGTCCACACCCCGCGCGTGCGCGGGCGCTGGCCGCTGCCATTCACGTTCTCGACGTTCGACTACCGGCAGCTGTGCGAGCTGCTGTGGGCGCAGTGCGGCGACGCCGTCTTCGAGACCGCCAAGGTCGACGGGCGCTCGGGCTCCGTCGTGCACACCGACCGCGGGGCCTTATCCGCCCCGCTGCTCGTCGACGCCCTCGGCTGGCGGCGCGTTCTGTCAGACGGCGAGGCGATCCAGCCTCCCGAGGCCACCCTCTCGCGCGGGCTGGAGGTCCATCCCTCCGGCGCCGGCGACGACCTCGAGCTGTGGCTGGATCCCGGCTACGTCACCCCGGGCTACTCGTGGTCGTTCCCCGCGGGCGACGAGGTGCGCGTGGGCGTCGGATCCTTCGACCCGCGCGTGAAGGTCAAGGAGCCGACGGTCGCGCTGGTCGCCGACGTCGGCCGCGACCCGGACGGCTACCAGGGCAACTGGATCCCGCACCGCCTGCGCGCCGCGACCGGGGACGGCGTCTTTTACGTCGGCGACTCCGCCGGCCACTGCCTGCCCACGACCGCCGAGGGCATCCGGCCCGCGCTGTACTTCGGGGTCCTGCTCGGGCGCGAGCTGCGCGCGGTGATCGAGGGCCGCCAGGACCGCGCGTCCGCGCTGCGGCGCTACGCGGCGGCCTCCGCCGGGCACCGCCTCCCGTTCGAGTGCCTGTTCGCCGTCCAGCAGTCGATCAAGCACCTCCACGGCCCGTTCATGGACCGCCTCACGCGCGCCTTCACCCGCCGCCGCGTCTCCTCGTGGGCGTTCGACCGCTACCTGCGCATCTGCCCGCCGGAGGGGGTCCTGCCGGCGCCGCCGGCCGCCGCCGGGGCCGGGGCGGACGCCGACGAGGGTGCCGGCGCCTACAGCCTGGCTGGGTAGAAGTTTCGTCGGCCTGCCGCAGATGTGGCATCTATCGGATGCCGAATCTGCGGATGGTGGCGACCGCCGCGGCGGCTACGGCCCCTCGCGCGCGAGCTTGGCGAGTTGCTCGCGCACCTTCTCCGACCGGCTGTCAAGCTTCGTCCGGATGTCGGCGACCTCATTGGTCGCGCGGGCGCGCATGTCCGTGATGATGCGCTGGACCTCGTCGGCGCCGGCGGTGTCGCCGTCTGCCCGCAGGGCGTCTCGCTTCTGGCCCATGTTGATGGTGGCGGTCGACTCCATGGTGCCGCGGCAGATGGTCGCCGAGTTGGCGCTCTGGGAGAGGCAGATCAGCTGCCGCGCGAGGCGCGCCTGATCAGCTTGGAACTGCTGGAAGCGCGAGCGCAGGGCGTCCGTCGTGCCCGCGTCGTAGTAGGTGCCGCCGGTCGACTCGGCCAGCCGGCGCAGGTCGGTCGCCTGGCCGGAGCTGACGTCGAGGCCGACGACGTCGACGCTGACGTGGATGCCCCGGCGCTGCAGCGCGAGCGCCGCTGCCTGCGGGTCGCCCCCGCAGGTCTCCAGCCCGTCGGTGACGAGCAGGATGCGAGCGACCTCCTTCTGACCGCGCTTGAACTGCCGACCGGCCTGCTGGAGCGCGGCGGCGATGGGCGTCCAGCCCGTCGGTCGAAAGCGGGCGAGCACGCTGCCGACCTCGCGGCGATCGAGGGCGCCGGCGGGCGCCAGGGTCTCGACGCCCCGGCAGCTGACCGCCTTACCCGCGTCGGAATTGTCGCCCTTGTGGCCGAAGACGACGAACCCGAAGCGGTCGAGCGCTGGCGGCGTGTTGCGGACGTAGCCGCGGATCGCCTGCTTGGCGGCCGCCATCTTCGTGTCTCCCCCGCCGGCCGTCGCGCCCATGGAGCCCGATGCGTCCAGGGCGATGATCGTGCTGCGGCCGCGCTCGGCCTGCGCGGTGGTGGTGCCGCCGGGGATCCGGCACGTGCCCTGGGTGCAGTCGTCGACCTTCGGATCGCGGCCGATCTCGCGCTCGATGAAGTTGGGGATCCCGTTGTCGTCGGTGTCCGCGTACCACTGGGCGGGCAGGGGCGGCGGGGTCGGCGTCGGTGCGGGCGTGGTCGCGGGCGTCTGCGTCACGCTCGGCGCGGCCCCGCTGGAGGTCTTCTTGCCGCCGCCACCGCACCCGGCGAGGAGCAGGATCGCGATCAGCAGGGCCGGCGTCGAGGTCCGCATCGCGCCGGTATACCCTGCTGGGCGCAGATCACCGGTCGCCGACCAGCGTGTTGGTCGGCACGATTGGCAGATTTGGTATCTCATGGATGCCTGATCCACCGACGCCGCGGTGGAGACTTCCCGCGTCACCGATAATGACCCGATGAGACGGCGCCTCTGGCTCACGCTGATGATCGCGGGCGCGCTGCTCGCCCCCGCGCCGCTCGCGCAGGCCCGTACGGCGCTCTATGGCGACGTGACCTTCTCCGACGCGCTGCACGGGACGATCGTCGTCAGCGAGCGCCTGCTCGGAACGGCGGACGGCGGGCGGTCGTGGCGGCGGATCCACGGACCGACGCGGGCCCGCAGGAACCCGACCGGCCCGTGGCTCGGGGCCCGGGGCGAGACGCTCTACTCCGGGTACCCGTCGCAGTCCCGCTGGCGGCGGATCGCGCGCTTCGACGGGCGCGTGCTGGCCTTCGAGGGCCGCGGGACCGGCGCCTGGGCCGTCACCCGGCCGTGCCGGCACTGCGTGATGCGGCTGTGGCATTCCTTCGACGCCGGACGGACGTGGTACTTCCAGCGCCTGCGCGACACGTCGCGCCGCCGCTATGCCGACGAGGACGCGGCGCTGTCGTTCTCCGACGCCGCGGACGGGGTCGTCCTTTACCGGCGGCGCAACAAGGCGATGGCCGTGCGGGCGACGCGCGACGGCGGCCACCGCTGGACGGCGCCGCGGCGCCGCGGCGGCGCTGTGGCGCTGGGTACACGTGGCCGGGGCACGCAGTGCTCTCCACCGCCCCCGACGGCACCGTCTGGCTGGTCTGCGGGGGTCAGCCAGGCGCGGGATCACAGGGCCATCAGGTGCTCGTCTCCCCCGACGGCGGACGAACCTTCGGCGTGCGGGCACAGGCCGGCCCCGACGATTCGACGATCGGCGACCTGGGGTCCATCGGCTACGCGTACGCGGTCGCCGCCGTGTCAGAGCGCGTCGCGTATGTGGACCTGTACAGGGCAGGCCTGCTCAAGACGCTCGACGGCGGGATCCATTGGCGCCGACTGCACGGCACCCCGTTCGGCGACACATCCGAGGTCGTCAGTGTCAGCACGCTGGCGGATGGCGCGCAGGTCTGGCAGGCGCAGCTCTTCGGCGGCCTGTACGCCAGCCGCGACGGGGGCCACACGTGGCGCCGCTCGTGCCCTACTCCCGCACGATCAGGTAGGTGCCCGCCGCCAGCAGGAGGACTCCAACCACCTTGATCAGCGTGATCGGGCTTTTGACGACGCCGAGCAGGCCGAACTGGTCGACGATCAGCGCGGCGGTGAGCTGCCCGGCGACGGTCGCGGCGGTGACCGGGCCCGCCCCGAGCGTCCGGACCGTGATCAGGACCGTGGAGACGTAGGCCGCGCCGAGCGCCCCGCCGAGCAGGTAGTACCAGGCGACGTGCCGGGCGCCGCCGATCGAGCCGAGCCCGCCCTTGGCCAGCGCGGCGACGAAGCACAGCAGCACCGTTCCGATCGCAAACGACGTGAAGGCGGCCTGCGCGGAGCCGATCGCGCGGGACAGCCCGGCGTTGATCGGCGCCTGCAGCGCGATGAAGCAGCCCACGCCTGCGGTCAGGATGGCGGCGGTCCCCCGGTCCACCTTATTTCGCCTCGAGCCAGTTCGGGCCGACGCCGGACTCGACCGCGAGCGGCGGGTCGAGCTCGCAGGCCGCCACCATCTCGCGGCAGACGATCTCCCGCGCAGCCTCCATCTCGGCCACCGGCCCCTCGAAGAGCAGCTCGTCGTGGATCTGCAGGATCACGCGGGTGGACATCCCGGCGGCGGACAGCGCGTCGTGGCAGCGCACCATCGCCAGCTTGATGATGTCCGCGGCGGTGCCCTGGATGATCGTGTTGACGGCCAGGCGCTCGCCGAGCTTGCGCACGCCCCAGTTGCGCGCGCGCAGCTCCGGGATCTGGCGGCGGCGCCCGAACAGCGTCGAGACGTAGCCGTCGGTCGACGCCTGCTCGACGGCGTCCTTCATGAACTGCGCCACCGCCGGGAAGCGCTCCAGGTAGCGGTCGATGAACTCCTGCGCCTCCTCCTGCGCGATCCCGAGGCGGTCGGAGAGCCCGTAGGAGGAGAGCCCGTAGACGATCCCGTAGTTGACCATCTTGGCCTTCGAGCGCATGCCGACGTCGAGCTGCTCCGCCGGCAGGTCGAAGACCTTCGAGGCGGTCTCGGTGTGCACGTCCTCGCCGCGCAGGAAGATGTCGCGCAGCACCTGCTCCCCCGCGATGTGGGCGAGGATGCGCAGCTCGACCTGGCTGTAGTCGACCGACAGCAGCGCGTTGCCCGGCTCGGCGACGAAGCAGCGCCGGATCTCGCGACCGGTCTCGGTCCGGATCGGGATGTTCTGCAGGTTCGGGTTGATCGAGGACAGCCGCCCCGTGGCCGTCGCCGTCTGCTGGAAGGTCGTGTGGAGCCGGCCGTCGCCCAACGAAATATGTGCCTTGAGCGTCTCGAAGTAGGTCTGGGCGAGCTTTGAGAGCTCGCGGAAGGTCTCGATCTTGGGGATGATCGGGTGCTCGTCGCGGATCGCCTGTAGCACGCGGGCGTCGGTGGAGAAGCCGGTCTTCCCGCGCCGCTTGCGCGACAGGGCGAGCTTGTCGAAGAGGATCGTGCCGAGCTGCTGAGGCGAGCCGATGACGAACTCCTCCCCGGCCAGCTCCCAGATCTCGCGCTCGAGGATCACGCAGCGCTCGGTGATGCCGCGGCCGACCTCGTCCAGCCGCGCCGTGTCGAGCCTGATCCCCTCGATCTCCATGAAGCGCAGCACGCGCACGAGCGGCAGCTCGACGTCGCGCAGGAGGTCCGTCAGGCCGCGCTCGGCGAGCTGCTCGCGCTGGCGGACCGCCAGCTCGAAGATCAGGGCCGCCTCGGTCGCCAGCTCGTCGTCGGAGGTGACCGCCATCCCGCGTTCCTCCGCGAGCTCGTGCAGCGGGTAGCCGCGGCGGGCGGGGTCGAGCAGGTAGGCGCCGATCTCGGTGTCGAAGACCAGGTTGGACGGCACCGCGAGCAGCGCCTTGGCGTCGTGCACGATGACGGCGCGATCCCCCGCGGCGGCGACGAGCTCGGCGGGATCGGCGACCTCGCCCGCGAGGGCCGCGCCCTCCCCGCCCCAGGCGCCGAAGCGCCAGCCCTCGGTCACCGCGAGCAGCTCGCCCTCGGGTACGACCGGCGCGATCGCGGCCAGCGCCAGCTCGGCGCCGGGCAGGGCGCCGACGGCGGCGGCCGGGCCCGTGGTCACGGGCAGCGCGATCGCCGTGGCCGTCTCCGGGCGCGGGATCTCCGCCTCGGTGGCGCCGAGGTCCTCGAGCGCCTCCTCCAGGCGCCGCAGCGGATCGCGCAGCTCGAAGTCGCGAAACAGCTCGCGCAGCCGCGAACGGTCGGGGGCCCGGACCAGTTCGGCGTCGAGGTCGAGCTCGACCGGGATGTCGCGCTTGACCGTCGCCAGCAGCTTGGAGACGCGCGCGTCCTCGGCGTGGTTGACGAGGTTCTCCTTGCGCTTGGCGCCGGAGATCTCGTCGACCGAGGCGAGGATCGTCTCGAGGTCGCCGAAGCGCTGCAACAGGTCCGACGCGGTCTTCTCGCCGATTCCGGGGACGCCCGGGATGTTGTCGGAGGTGTCCCCCTTGAGCCCGTAGAAGTCCGGGATCAGCTCCGGCACGATGCCGTAGCGGTCGACGACGGCGTCGTGGTCGTAGATCTTCGTCTCGGTGATGCCCCGCGCGGTCGCCATCACGCGTACGCCGTCGCCGACGAGCTGGAAGGCGTCGCGGTCGCCCGTGACGATCATCACCGGGATGCCGGCCTCGCGCGCCCGCTGCGCCAGCGAGGCGATCACGTCGTCGGCCTCGTAGCCGTCGACCTGCATGTTCGTGTAGCCGAAGGCATCCACGAGCGGCTCAAGCGACGGCCACTGCTCGCGCAGCAGGTCCGGCTGCCGAGCGCGCCCGGCCTTGTACTCGGTGTAGACCTCCTTGCGACCCGAGGAGCCGGCGTCCCAGACGACGACCGTCGGAGCGACGCCGTGCTCGGAGATCAGCTTCACGAGCATCGACGCGAAGCCGAAGATCGCGTTGGTCGGCCGGCCGTCGGACGTCGCGATCGACTCCGGCAGCGCGAAGAAGGCGCGATAGGCCAGCGAGTTGCCGTCGATGAGGTACAGCTCGCGCTGCGGGTCGCCGTTGGTCGCAGCCGTCATGGCGGGCAAAGACTACGATGCCGCGGTGCCCGAACCGACCTCCGCCCGGACCGGCTAGCGCCGATGGACCTGCGCGCGCTGCAGTGCTTCGTGGCGGTCGCGCGCCACGGGCACGTCACGCGCGCCGCGCAGGACCTCTACCTCACGCAGTCCGCCGTCTCCCAGCAGCTGCGCCGGCTGGAGGCCGAGCTCGGCCTCGCGCTGCTGCGCCGCGGGTCGCGCGGGGTGACGCTGACCTCGGCGGGCGAGGAGCTGCTGCCCCGGGCCCAGGCGATCCTCTCTGACGTCGACCGCGCGCGGGCGGCGATGGCCGAGCACGCCGCCGTCTCCCGCGGGGCGGTGCGCGGGGCGGCCGCCACGGGCGACGCGCTGGGCCTTCCCCGCGCCCTGGTGGCCTTCAACCGCGAGCACCCGGGGATCCGGGTGGCGCTGCGCCACGCGGGCGCCGGGCCGGTCGCCGATCTCGTGCGGCGCGGGTCGGCGGACCTCGGCGTGGCCGCAGCCGCGCCCGCCGGCCTGGACGCGGCACCGCTGAGCTCGGAGCCCCTGATCGTGCTCCTGCCCGAGGGCGAGCCGGCCACCCCGGTGTCGTTGCAGCGCCTGCGCGAGCGCGCCTTCATCCTCGCCGAGCCGGGAACGCTGCTCCGCGACACGGTCATGGCCGCCTGCGAGGTTGCGGGGTTCGGGCCGGTGCCGCTGTTTGAGGTCTCCGACCCGGTGACGGTGCGGACGCTCGTCACCGCGGGGCTCGGGGTCGCGCTGGTGCCGGCCTCGTGGGCGGCGCCGCCGCTGACGGTCGCCCCGCTGGCGGGCGCGGAGCTGGTCCACCAGCCCCGCCTGCTCACCCGCCCGGACGGCGTCTCGGCGGCCGCGACGCTGCTACACGGCCACCTGCAGCGCGCCCTCTAGCTCGGCCTCCAGGCGACTGCGCGGCCGCGAGCCGACCAGCGTGAGCACCGGCGCGCCGTGGCGGAAGAGCATGAAGGTCGGCGCCGAGAGCACGCCGTAGCGGGCGGCCGTGACCTGGTTTTCGTCGAGGTCGAGGGCGAGCACGCGCAGGTCGTCGCGGTCAGCGTCGAGCGCCTCGAGCACGGGCTTCATGACGCGGCACGGGCCGCACCACGGCGCGGTGAACTCGACGAGCACCGGGCCGCCGGCCTCGAGGACGTCGGCGCCGAAGTGGTCATCGGAGGTGAAGGTGAGCATCGCCACAGGGTCGCGCCGGGACCCGCCGCGCGCAAAGCCGAGCGCTGATCGCGCCGAGCAGCGGCGCTACTGTCGGGCCCGATGCGCCGGCGCTCGAAGGCTCACCACGAGCTCGGCTTCTGGCGCGAGCGCCTGCGGGCTGAGGGCGGCCGGCTCGAGCACGGCCACTACGAGCACTTCTTCACGACCTGGTTCGGCCTCGATCGGGCCTTCTACGCCGGCAAGCGCGTGCTCGATGTCGGCTGCGGGCCGCGCGGCAGCCTCGAGTGGGCCGGCATGGCCGCTCGGCGCGCCGGCCTGGACCCGCTCACCGCCGCCTACCGGCGCAAGCTGGGGGCCGACGCGCACGCGATGGAGTACCTGGCTGCGGGCGTCGAGGCGATTCCGGCGGCAGACGGCGCCTTCGACGTGGTGACGTCGTTCAACGCACTCGATCACGTCGACGACGTCCCGGCCGCCGCGGCGGAGATGCTGCGCGTGCTCGCCCCGGGCGGCACGCTGCTGCTCGCGACCGACGTCAACCACGACCCGACGCCGATGGAGCCGCAGACCTTCGGCTGGGAGGTGCTCGACCACTTCGTCCCGCCGCTTCACGTCGCGCAGCGCCGCGACCTCGAGCGCCACGAGGGCGGCCTGTTCGCCTCGATGCTCGCCGGGGTCGCGTTCGACGCCGAGCGCCCGGGCAGGCACGCGGTGCTGACCGCGCGGCTCACGTAGCGTTACCCGAGACCGGAGAACTGAGTGGCCTTAAGGAGGCACGATGGAAGAGCCGGCGCAGGCATTGGCCCGCCACCAACGGGAGATGACGCACGCACAAGAGGCTCATCAGCAGGCCACGACCGAGGAGATGCGCAAGGTGGCGGCTGCGCGGATCGACATCCTCCACATGGCTGCTGACATCGACCGCGGAGAAATGCTCCCGCAAAGCTGCCGGGATGCCCTGCAGGTGCTCGTGAGCTTCGCGACCGATGAATGGCTGGGCGACCAGCCTCCGCCGCACGGCCTCGAGCATCGCCGCTGGTACCGCGACCACTGCTCCAGGAACATCGAGGTGCAGCTGTTAGGGACGATCTTCCATCCGCGCCTTGGTCCGGAAGCTCACCCCATATCTGGACATCCGGGAGGACCGGACTCAGATCCACGCACGTCTTGACGGGTCCGCCACCCGTATCTTCACTGCGATGACCCCGACTTCAAGCAAGGCTGATCCATGCGGGTGACGGTGACGGGCGCGACCGGGCTGATCGGCGCGCGGCTGGTGCGCGAGCTGCGCGACCGCGGCGACGAGGTCACGGTGCTCACGCGCAATCCCCAGAAGGCGCGCGAGGCGCTGGCGGGCGTGGGCGCGGTCGAGTGGTCCGACCCCACCTCCACGGCCGCCCCCGCGGAGGCGCTCGCGGGCCGCGACGCCGTCGTGCACCTGGCGGGCGAGCCCGTGGCCCAGCGCTGGTCAGACGACGTCAAGCGGCGCATCCGCTCCTCGCGGGAGCTGGGGACGCGCAACCTCGTCGCGGGCATGCGCGCGGCCGACCCCTCCCCGGGGGTCCTGGTCTCCGCCTCGGCGGTCGGCTACTACGGCCCGCGCGCCGACGAGCGCCTCGACGAGCAGGCCCCGCCCGGTGACGACTTCCTCGCCGAGGTGTGCGTGATCTGGGAGCGCGAGGCGCTGGCGGCCTCCGAGTCCGGGGCCCGCGTGGTCGTGGTCCGCACGGGCGTCGTGCTCGACGAGGGCGGTGGCGCGCTGGAGACCATGCTCCCGTTCTTCAAGCTCGGCCTCGGCGGCCCGGTCGCCGGCGGACGGCAGTACATGCCCTGGATCCACCTCGACGACCTCGTCGGCATCTACCTGCGGGCGCTCGACGATGCGACGTGGTCCGGGCCGGTCAACGGCTCGGCGCCCGAGCCGGTCACGAACAAGGCGTTCTCGAAGGCGCTCGGCCAGGCGCTGCACCGCCCAGCCTTCGCACCCGTGCCCAAGCTCGCGGTCAGGGCGCTCTTCGGCGAGATGGCCGACATCGTCGCGGAGGGCCAGCGCGCGGTCCCCGCACGCGCGCTCGAGCTCGGCTACCGCCATCGCTACGCGGACCTCGAGCCGGCGCTGCGCGCCGCGCTCGGCAAGAGCTAGCTTTCCGCCGCAGGCCGTGCGCGGTACGCTGCGGTCGCGACATATGACGCAGTCACATGACGACTCCGGCTTCGACGGCGGAGAGCTCTGGGAGGCGGCCCGCAGCGCCCAGCGCGAGCAGGTCCAGGCGCTGCTGGCGCCGCGCCGGCGGACCTGCCCGGCATGCGGGGAGGTCGTCGCCGGCGTCGGCGCGACCTGCCCGCACTGCGACAGCCCGATGGTCGTCCGCCGGCGCGACTTTCAGCCGACGCGGCGCGTGCTCGCGCTGCTCGCCGCCGGGTTGATCGCGGCGGGGGTCGCGGTCGCCATCCTGGTCCCGGGGCTGCGCGACGCCGCGGGACGGGAGCGCCACGCCGCCGCCGCCGCGCAGGCGCGGCTGGAGGCGGCCGAGCGCGCGCGGCTGCGCGCCGACGTGCGCCCGCATCGCGCCGCCGGCCCGGTGCGCCGCACCAGGGAGGACCCGCTGGCCTACCGGGCGCGGCTGGTGGGCGCCGCCGAGCGCATCGTCACCGCCGACGCGCGCGCCCGCGTCAAGGCCGGGACGATCTCCGGCACCGTCGCCGGGACGCAGTGCGCGCCCTATCCCGCGGGCCCGGCCCGCGACGCGCTCGAAGCCGACCCGGCGGTCCCCCGCGGGCGCTACGAGTGCCTCGCCTACGCCCGGCGGTTCGCGCTCTCGGTGCTCGAGGGCGAGCGCCGCACGGGGCTGATCGGCAGCCCCTACTGGCTCGTCGCCGACTACGCCACGGGCCGGATGACCTACTGCAAGATCACGCCGAAGGCCGGCGAGGGCGGTCGGTCGCTGGCGAGCGTGCCGGTTCCCGCGCCCTGCCGCGACCCGCTGCGCACGGCGGGCTGAAGCTACTCCTTGCCCCGCTCGCCCTTGACCGTCGAGCCGAACGGGCCGACGGTCTTCCACAGCGACTCGTCCTTCGCCGGCCAGACGAGCCAGACGACCACGCCGATCACGTTGAGCAGCAGCCCGCTGGCGAGGCCGGGCCGCTCGCCGTAGCCCTTGCGCTGGGACAGGTAGGCCCCGGCGATCGCCGAGGCCAGCCACAGGTAGGTGAGAAACAGCGCCGAGGCGCCCAGCAGCGCGAAGACGGGGGTCATATCCCGAGGTAGGCCTTCTGCACGTCGGGGTTCTCCTTCAGCGCCGCGGAGTCGTCTGAGAGCACGACCCTGCCCGTCTCGAGGACGTAGCCGCGGTTGGAGACGTTGAGCGCGTGGGTCGCGCTCTGCTCGACCAGCAGGTTGGTGCCGCCCGGGCGGTTGATCTCCGCGACCGTCTCGTAGATGCGGGCGACGAGGATCGGCGCGCGGCCGCGCGACGGCTCGTCGAGCAGCAGCAGGGCGGGCGCCGCCATCAGGGCGCGGCCGATGGCGAGCATCTGCTGCTCGCCGCCGGACATCGTGCCCGCCTTCTGGCGCTCGCGCTCCCTGAGGCGGGGGAAGAGGTCAAAGACCCGCTCGAGGTCGTCCTTGATGGCGCCGTCGCGGCGCAGGTAGGCGCCGAGCTCGAGGTTCTCGCGCACGCTCATGCGCTGAAAGCAGCGCCGTCCCTCCGGCGACTGCGAGATGCCGTAGCTGACGATGTCCTGCGCCGGCGTCTTGGAGATGTCGCGCCCGCGGAAGCGGATCGCGCCGGTGCGCGGCGGGGTCAGACCGGAGATTGACCGCAGGGTGGTCGACTTGCCGGCGCCGTTGGAGCCGATCAGCGTCACGACCTCGCCCTCGTTGACCTCGATCGAGATGCCCTTGAGGGCCTCGATCGCGCCGTAGTAGGTGTGGATGTCCTCGACGGACAGGAGCGGCTCGGCCATGTCCCTACTCCTGCTTTCCGAGGTAGGCCTCGATGACCCGCGGGTCGTTGCGCACCGCCTGCGGCTCGCCCTCGGCGATCTTCTCGCCGTGGTCGAGCACGGTGATCTGCTCCGAGACGCCCATGACGACCTTCATGTCGTGCTCGATCAACAGGATCGAGACGTCCTTCTCCTCGCGCACCTTGCGCATGAACGCGGTCAGCTCGGCGGATTCCGACGGGTTCATCCCCGCCGTGGGCTCGTCGAGCAGGAGCAGCTTCGGGTGCGAGGCCAGCGCGCGCGCGATCTCGACGCGCCGCTGGTCGCCGTAGGCCAGCTCGGAGGCGAGGCCGTCGTGGTGGCGCTCGCCCACGCCGACGTAGGCGAGCAGCTCGCGCGCCTGCTCCTCGGTGTCGCGCTCCTCGCGCCGCGTGCGCGGCGGGCGCCCGATGGCGCCGAAGACCCCGGAGCGCATGCGGCTGTGGCTGCCCACGAGCACGTTCTCGACCGCGGTCATCGTGCCGAACAGGCGGATGTTCTGGAAGGTGCGCGCGACGCCCGCCTTCGTGATGCGGTCCGGGCGGTTGGCCGTGACGTCGTCGCCGTCGAGGAGCACCTTGCCGAAGCTCGGCTTGTACAGGCCGGTCAGCATGTTGAAAAACGTCGTCTTGCCCGCCCCGTTGGGCCCGATGATCGACACGATCCCGCCCGTGGGCACGCTGAAGGACACCTCGTTGACCGCCACGAGGCCGCCGAAGAGCTTCGTCAGGCCCTGGGTCTCGAGCACGGACCCGGTCATCGCTTGACCTCGTAGACGGCTTCCTCGGCGTCGAGGCCCTCCGTGAGCTCCCTGGCCCGGCGCTTCTCCGGGATCAGCCCCTGCGGGCGCAGGACCATCATGATCACCAGCAAGAAGCCGAAGATGCCGAAGCCCAGCTGGCTGGGGTCGAAGTCCAGGCCGAACTTCTGCGGCACGCCGTTGAGCGCCGGGATCAGGCCGCGGTTGATGACGGTCAGCACCACCGACCCCACGACCACGCCCCAGATCGAGCCCAGACCGCCCAGGATGATCATCGCGAGCACGAAGATCGAGAACGAGAAGGCGAACTGGTCGGCGTTGACCTCCTGGATGTAGGCGCCCAAGAACGTGCCGGCCACCCCGCCCATGGCGGCCCCGATCGCGTAGGCCAGCAGCTTGACCTTGACGGTCGGGATGCCCATGGAGACCGCGGCGACCTCGTCCTCGCGCACCGCGATCCACGCGCGGCCGAGCCGCGAGTCGCGCAGGCGGAAGTTGATGAACAGCACGATCAGGGCGAGGATCAGCGCCAGCCAGTACCACGGCCGCAGGTTCAGCGTGGTGAACTGGCCGAGGACCGGGAGGTTCGGCGAGTCGATCGGGGTGATCCCGATCTTGCCGTTGGTGACGTTCTGGCCCGCGATGTCGCTGCCGTTGACGGCGACCTTGCCGATGATCTCGCCGAAGGCCAGCGTGACGATGGCGATGTAGTCGCCGCGCAGCCGCAGCGTCGGGAAGCCCAGCAGCGCGCCCAGCCCGGCCGCCAGCACGGCCGCGGCCACGATGATCAGCAGGTAGTTGAGGTGGATGCCCGGCTGGGCGTTGAGAAACGACGTCACGCCGACGTGGACGTTCGGCAGGCGCTCGGCGAAGAAGCTCGAGCCGAGCCACCCGATCGTGTAGGCGCCGATGGCGAAGAACGCGACGTAGCCGAGGTCGAGCAGGCCGGCGAAGCCGACGACCACGTTGAGGCCGAGCGCCATGATCACGTAGGCGAGCGCGTACGTCGCGTTGTCCAGGAAGGTCCCGCCGCCGGCGACGAACAGGGGCAGCAGGGCCACGACGCCGATCGCGACGGCGGCCACGCCGCGCTGGCCCCAGGGCGTGCGCAGCGGCTCGGTCGCGCGGCGGATGGAGGCCGGGGCGCCGCTCATCCGGCCTCCCGGCCCTTCTCGCCGAGCAGGCCCTGCGGGCGGAAGACGAGGATCATGATCAGGTAGGCGAAGACGATCGCCGGCGTCCACCTGGTCTCGATCCGGTTGTCTGAGAGCTGCTGGATGATGCCGATGATCAGGCCACCCATCACGGCGCCCTGGAGGTTGCCGATGCCGCCGAGCACGGCGGCGGTGAAGGCCAGCAAGCCGGCCTGGAAGCCCTGGAAGAACCAGACGTCGGTTTGGTACAGGCCGTAGACGATGCCGGCGGTGCCGGCCGCCATGCCGCCGAGCAGGAAGGTCAGGCCGATCGTGGTGTCCACGTTGATCCCCATCAGGCGGGCGGCGTCGGCGTCCTGCGCCGTCGCGCGCATCGCGCGGCCGAGGCGGCTGCGGCCGATGAAGGCCACGAGCCCCACCACGACCGGGACGGTGAACACGGCCGCGAGGACGTCGCCGTTGAAGAACGTCACCCCGAAGATCGTGAACAGCTGGTGCTGGGACTCGATGATGTCCGGGACGCTGCGGTGCGAGCCGCCCAGCCACAGCAGGCCGATGTTCTGCAAGATGAAGGAGAAGCCGACCGCGGTGATCAGCGGCGCCAGCTTGGGCGCGCCGCGCAGCGGCCGGTAGGCGACCCGCTCGATCATCACGTTGAGCACGCCGCAGCCCAGCATGGCCACGACGAGCGTGAGCAGCAGCCCCAGCACGATGCCGACGGGCCCGGTGGCGGCCGTCAGCCCGAGCGTGCCGAAGAAGCCGTACGTGATCATCGTGCCGAGCATGAACACGTCGCCGTGGGCGAAGTTGATCAGCTCGATGATGCCGTAGACCAGCGTGTAGCCGATCGCGACGAGCGCGAGGATCGCGCCGTTTGAGAGCCCGTCCTTGATGTTGGTCGCCAGCCGGCTCAGATTCCCGTCCTGCGCGAGGTCGTGGATCCCGAAGGCGACGGGCATCAACAGCAGCAGCCCGATCAGCACGTACCGCGCGATGTCGTCCGACAGCTCCCCACGGGAGCGGCGGGGACGCGAGACGGCGGCGTTTGAGGCTTCCATGGATGACGGTGACGGCCGGCGCGGCCGCGCGGGAGACCCGCGCGGCCGTGCGTCGTCCGGTTTCGCCCTGCTAGCTGATCGCGGCCTTGATCGCCTTGTTGAACACGAGCTTGGAGCCCTTGGCGACGTAGGCGCCGTAGGTCGTGAGCGTCGTGTCGCCGTCCTTGTCGATCGAGTAGGTGCCCAGCACTGAGGGCTTGTCCTTGATCGAGAAGAAGGCCTTCACGACCGCGGCGCGGTCGGACTTGCCCACGTCGATCGAGTCCAGCACCGCGTCGGCGGCCTCGAAGCCGTACACCGCGTACGGGTCGATCTGGTCCTGCGGCTCCTTGTAGGCGGCCTCGTAGTCCTTGTAGAACTTCTGGCCGGCGGGCGGCAGCTCGTCCGGGGACACCGTCGGGGCCGTGAAGAAGCTCTTCGCCTGGACGACCGGCGGGATCTCCTTGGTCATGTTGACCGTCGCCATGCCGTCCGGGCCGAAGATCTTCGCGTCGGGCAGCGCGGCGTTGAGGTCCTTGTAGAGCTGCGGGCCGTTGTTGTCGATGATGCCGCCGGTGAAGACGGCGTCAGCCCCCGATGCCTTGATCTTCGCGGCCAGCGCACGGTAGTTGGCCGCCTTGCCGTCCCAGGAGTCCTCGCCGGCGACCTTGAGGCCGAGCTTCTCGACCGCCGTCTTGGTGTTGGCGGCGACGCCCTTGCCGTAGACCTCCTGGTCGTCGAGCATGTACACGCTCGTGACGCCCTCGTCCTTCATGTACTGGGCCTGCGCGGCGCCCTGGATCGTGTCGATCGGGACGACGCGGCCGTAGGTGCGCTTCTGCGTCGGGTAGTACTTGTCGGGCTCGCCCGGCTCCGCGCCGGCGCCGCCCTTGGTCAGGCCGAGGGCGGTGTTGGACGGGGAGACCTGCAGGATGCCGGCCTCGTTGGTCGTCGGGATCGAGTTCACCGATGCGCCCGAGTTGAACTCGCCGATGTAGGCGATCGCCTTCTTGTCCTGCGCGACCTTGCGCGCGTTGGTCTTCGTCTGGCCGGCGTCCCACTTTCCCTCGGCAGCGGTGGAGTCGTCGAGCGAGACGTAGTTGATCTTGACGCCGCCGGCCTTGTTCCCGTGCTCGGAGAGGGCCAGCTTGATGCCTTTGATCACGTCCTCGGACTGGGGCCTCGACGCGCCCTGCAGGGGCAGCGAGGAGTAGAGGTTCAGGGTTCCGCCACCGGCGTCGGCTGAACCGCCGCCGCCACCGCCGCCACCGCCGCCGCCGGAGTCGCTGCCGCATGCCGCGACCGTGACGCCTAGGGCCAGTATGAGGCAGCTCAAAGCTGCCGTCCGACGTACTCGCAAAGGGTCCCTCCTCAAGGGATGTGAGCCATTCCTGCCCGCATCCTACGTGCGGGGCAAGAGGAAGCGCAACGCGCGAAACCGAGCCTGCGAGAAGCCGGCGGTCGGCGTCAGTTGAACGGCGCCGCGTCCGGCTGCGCCCGCTCGGCGTCCTGATTGCCCGGGAGCAGCCGGCCAATGCCCTTGATGGTGCCGGCGGCGAGCAGGACCAGCAGGAAGAGCATCGCGCCGTCGAAGCCCTTGGCGCCGAAGGCCCAGAGCACGACCCAGAGGATCATTCCCGCGGCGACGGAGAGCACGACGATCATGGCGGCGATCCTACCGGCTGAGCGCGGCGCTCAGCGCACAGACCGCCGCGCCGACCGCCGCGGCCGGGTCCCGGCCCGCGTCGGCGGCCTCGGCGGCCGCGCGCACCAGGCGCGAGCCGACGATGACGCCGTCCGCCCCGGCGTCCGCCGCGGCCGCCGCGTCGGCCGGGCTCGAGATGCCGAACCCGAGGGCGACCGGGACCGCGGTGGCGGCCTGCGCGCGCTCGAGCACGGCGCGCATGTCCTCGCCCGCGCCGGTCCGCTCGCCGGTCGTCCCGGTCACCGAGACGGTGTAGAGAAAGCCCTGCGCGCGCTCGCCGATCGCGCGCAGGCGCACCTCGGGCGTGGTGGGCGCGACGAGCGGCACGAGCGCGACCCCTTCGGCATCGCAGGCGGCCAGGAAGGCGTCGGCCTCCTCGAGCGGGAGATCGGGGACGATCAGGCCGGCCACGCCGCGCGCGGCGAGGTCGGCGACGAAGCGCTCCACCCCGCGGGTGTAGATCAGGTTGGCGTAGCACATGCAGACGACCGGGACGAGCTCGGACAGCGCCCCGGCGACGTCGAGGACGTCCGTCGTCGTCGCGCCGGAGGCCAGGGCCTTGGACCCCGCGTCATGGATGACCGGGCCGTCCGCCAGCGGGTCGGAGTAGGGCACGCCCACCTCGAGCAGGTCCGCGCCCGCGTTCACGCAGGCGATCCCGATCGCGCGCGAGGTCTCGGCGTCCGGGAAGGCGCCCATCAGGTAGGGCATCAGCGCGGCGCGGCGGCCGTCGGAGGCGACGGCGGCGAAGGCGGCGGCGATGCGGTCGCGGCCTTCAGCGCTCACTGCGCGAGGACCTCTGCGAGGTCCTTGTCGCCGCGGCCGCTGAGGCAGACGAGGTCGAGCGCGTCGTCGCGCGCGTCCGGGTTGGCCAGCACCCACGCCAGCGCGTGGGCGGACTCGAGCGCCGGGATGATCCCCTCGAGCTCGGCGCAGCGGCGGAAGGCGGCGAGCGCGTCGGCGTCGGTGACGGCCTCATAGCGCGCGCGCCCGCAGTCGCGCAGCCACGCGTGCTCGGGACCGGTGCCCGGGTAATCGAGGCCGGCGGAGATCGAGTGCGCCTCGAGGATCTGGCCATCCTCGTCCTGCATGATCGCCGAGTAGGAGCCGTGCAGGACGCCGCCGCGGCCCCCGACGGTCAGCGGGGCGCCGTGGCGCGGCGTGTCGATGCCCTCGCCGGCCGCCTCGACGCCGACCAGCTCGACGTCGGCGTCGGCGACGAAGGGCACGAAGGTCCCGATGGCGTTCGAGCCGCCGCCGACGCAGGCGATCACGCGCCGCGGCAGGCGCCCGGTCCGCTCGAGCAGCTGGGCGCGCGCCTCGTCGCCGATCACGCGCTGCAGGTCGCGCACGATCGCCGGGAAGGGCGCCGGACCGACGGCCGAGCCGATGATGTAATGGGTGTCGCCCACGTTTGCGACCCAGTCGCGGATCGCGGCGCTGACGGCCTCCTTGAGCGTCCGCGCCCCCGCCTCGACGGGCTCGACCGTCGCGCCGAGCAGGCCCATCCGCTGCACGTTGGGCATCTGGCGGCGGATGTCCTCCGAGCCCATGTAGACGATGCACTCCAGGCCGAGCAGCGCGCAGGCCGTCGCGCTCGCGACGCCGTGCTGGCCGGCGCCGGTCTCGGCGATGACGCGGGTCTTGCCCATCCGCTTGGCGAGCAGGGCCTGCCCGAGCGCGTTGTTGATCTTGTGCGCGCCGGTGTGGTTGAGGTCCTCGCGCTTGAGGTGGACGGCGTGCCCGGCCGCCTCCGACAGGCGCTGCGCGAGGTACAGCGGGCTCGGGCGCCCGACGTAGTCGCCCAGCAGCGCGTCGAGCTCGGCGCGGAAGCCGGAGTCCCCCCGGCTCGCGATCCAGGCGGCCTCGAGCTCGGCCAGAGCGGGCATCAGCGTCTCGGGGACGTACTGGCCGCCGTAGGGGCCGAAGCGGTGCTCGACGGCCGTCATCAGGCGGGGACCGCGTGGTGCGCGGCAGCGAGGAACGCCTCGAGCCGGGCGGGGTCCTTGACGCCCGGCGCGGACTCGGTGCCCGACGCGACGTCGACGGCGTACGGGCTCGTCGCCGCGATCCCCTCGGCGACGTTGTCGGCGGTCAGGCCGCCGGACAGGACGAGCGGCACGTGCGAGCGCCGGGTGCCCGCCAGCCCCCACTCCCAGGTCCGACCCGACCCGCCCTGCAGGCCCTCGGCCCGGGTGTCGTACAGGTGCAGGTCGACGGCGCGGAAGCGGTCGGCGTCCTGGACGTCGGCGTTGGCGCCGATGCGAAACGCGCGCAGGACCCTGCCGCCGCCCGTCCGGCGCTTGACCTCGTCGCAGAACGAGGTGCCGACGCCGCCGTGCAGCTGCACGGCGGAGAAGCCGAGGTCGTTGATCGCGCTGGTCGCCTCGTCGAGCGTCGGGTCGACGAGGACCGCGACCGTCTCGACCTTGCGCCGGTAGCGCGCGGCGATCCCGGCGGCCCAGGCGCGATCGGCCGCGCGGGCGGACGGGGGCCACAGGATGAAGCCGAGCGCCCACGCACCGAGCTCGACGGCGAGCTCGGCGTCCTGGGTGCGCGTGATGCCGCAGACCTTGACCCGTGTCACCCGGTCCAGGCTAGAGGCGGGACGCTACTTGTCGGCCTTGCCGGCGGGCCGGTTGGCCAGCGTGACGTCGATCGTCTCGGCCTTGCCGGCCCGCACGACGTGCACGGAGACGGTGTCCCCGGGCTTGTGGGACGCGAGCGCCCGGGTCACGTCCTGCGAGGTCCTGGTCGCCGTCGCGTCGATGCCCGTGACGACGTCGCCGCCGAGGATCAGCTCCTGGCCGTTGGCCAGGGCCACGCCTCGATCGCCGCCGTAGACGCCCGCGTGCATCGACGGGCTGCCGGGCACGACGCGCTGGACGAGCAGGCCGGACTTGGCCGGCACCTTGTACTTCGCGACCATGCGCGCGTCGACGGGGACGAGCTCCAGGCCGAGCCAGGGCCGCTCGACCTGACCGTGGTCGATCAGCTGGCGCACGACGCCCTTGGCGGTGTCGATCGGGACCGCGAAGCCGATGCCGACCGAGCCCGTCCCGCTGCCGCCGGTCGCGATCTGGGAGTTGATGCCGACCACGCGGCCGCCGGCGTCGATCAGCGGGCCGCCGGAGTTGCCCGGGTTGATCGCCGCGTCGGTCTGGATGACGTTCTCGATCGTATAGCCGTCCGGCGCGGTGATGCGCCGCTGCAGCGCGGAGATGACGCCCGTGGTCAGCGTGCGATCGAAGCCGAAGGGGTTGCCGATGGCGACGGTTGGGTCGCCGACCTGCACGGCGTGGGAGGAGCCGAGCTCGAGCGGCTGGAGCTTGAGGCCGCTGCCGTCGATCTGCAGCAGCGCGAGATCGGTCGACGCGTCCTTGCCGACGATCTTCGCGACGCGGGTGTTCTTGCCCGACAGGGTGACGGTCACCAGCGTGGCGTTCTCGACGACGTGGGCGTTGGTGAGGATCCGGCCCTCGTGGTCGAGCACGAAGCCCGAGCCGGTCGCCTCGGTGTCCTGCGGGGCGCCGTAGGGATCGAAGGGCGAGGTCGTGCCCGACAGCGTCCGCGCCCGGACGAAGGCCACGCCGGGCGCGTCGCGCTTGTAGATGTCGCGGGCGGTCAGCGAGCCCGTGTCGGTCGTCCGCGCCCCTGCGGACGGCACCGACGCCGACGCCGTCAGCGGGCTCTGCTCGTAGATCGTCGAGGTGTGCTGGCGGTCGACCACGCCCGCGCCGAGCAGGACGCCGGCGGTGATGCAGCCGCCGAGGACCGCGGAGGCGAGGGGTGTGACGAACAGCTTGCGCATCGAGGGTCAGACCAGGGTCGTCGGCCCCTTTGAACGCGGACTAAAGGCTGGCGCCTACAGCGTGTCGCGCTCGCTCGTGGCCCCGACGAGCTCCGCGCAGGCGGCCTGCATGTCCTTCGCGCGCATCAGCGTCTCCCCGACCAGCACGGCGTCCACGCCCACGCGCTCGAGCTCCTCGAGCTGGTCGCGCGCCGTGATGCCGGACTCCGAGACGACCATCTTGCCCGCGGGCACGTCGGCCAGCAGCTCGAAGGTGCGCTGGAGATTCACCGAGAAGTCCGTCAGGTCGCGGTTGTTGATGCCCAGCAGCTCGGCGTCGGCGTCGAGCGCGACCTCGAGCTCCTCCTCGTCGTGGATCTCCACGAGCGCGTCGAGATCGAGGCCGCGGGCCTCGCGCAGCAGCACCGACAGGTCCGCCGGGTGCAGGGCGGCGACGATCAGCAGCACGGCGTCGGCGCCGGCGGCCGCGGCCTCGTAGACCTGGTAGGGGTCGACGATGAAGTCCTTGCGCAAGATCGGCAGCCGCGTCGTCGACCGAGCGGATTGCAGGTCCTCGAGCGAGCCCTTGAACCAGTGCCCCTCGGTGAGGATCGAGAGCGCCGCCGCCCCTCCGCGCTCGTAGGCCGCCACCACCTCCTCCACGCTCGCGCCGGCGCGGATGACGCCGGCCGACGGCGAGCTGCGCTTGTGCTCGGCGATCACCGCGATGCCGGGGCTGGTGAGCGCCTCGGCGAACGGCCGCGGCTCCTCGCGGCCGCCCAGCGCGGCCTGCAGGCGGTCGAGCGGGACGGCGGCGCGGCGGCGCGCGACGTCCTCGCAGGTGCGCTCGACGATCTCCTCGAGGATGTTCATGCGCTTCTCACGGGCTCCGCGAGCTCCTGGGAGAGCGCGACGAGGCGGTCGAGGGTGTCGGACACGGCCCCGCAGTCAAGCGCCTCCTCGGCGGCGCGGACGCCGGACGCGACGTCCGGCGCCCGGCCGGAGACGTAGATCGCGGCGCCGGCGTTGAGCACGGCGAGGTCGCGCGGCGGGCCGGGCTCCCCCGCGAAGATGCGGCGGGCGGTCTGCGCGTTGTCGGCCGGCAGGCCGCCGGCGACCGCCGCGAAGTCCGAGCGCGGCAGGCCGACGTCCTCCGGAATGATGTCGTACGAGCGCACCGTCCCGTCGGCGACTTCGACGACGTGCGTGGCCCCCGAGACGCTGAGCTCGTCCAGGCCGTCCTCGCTGCAGGCGACCAGGGTCTTGATCGCGCCGAGCTCGGCGGCGGCGCCCGCGACCGTCGCCACGAAGCGCAGGTCGGACACCCCGATCACCTGGCGCCGGGCACCGGCGGGATTCGTGAGCGGCCCGAGGAAGTTGAAGATGGTGCGGACGGCGAGCTCCTTGCGGACGGGCACGACGAAGCGCGTCGCCCCGTGGTGGGCGGGGGCGAACATGAAGCCGAAGCCGACGCCGTCGATGCAGCGGCCGACGGCATCGGGGGACAGATCGATGCGCACCCCCAGCTGCTCGAGGACGTCGGCGGAACCGGAGTGGCTCGTCGCCGAGCGGTTGCCGTGCTTGGCCATCGCGCAGCCGGCGCCCGCCGCGATCAGCGCCGCCGTGGTGGAGACGTTGAAGGTCTGGCGGCCGCCGCCGGTGCCGGCCGTGTCGGTCAGGTTCTCGCGCGCGGCGCGCACGGGCGTCGCGAAGGCGCGCATGGTGCGCGCCAGGCCGGCGAGCTCGGCGACCGTCTCCCCCTTGGTGCGCAGGGCGATCAGGACGGCCGCGGTCTGCACCTCGGTGGCGTTGCCGCCCATGATCTCGGCGAGGGTTGCCGCGGCCTGGTCGGCGCTGAGGTCGTGCCCGGACGCGAGCGCGTCGATGGCCTCGGTGAGGACGGGGTTCGGCACGGCGTCGTGCGTCAGCTTAGGGACTGCGAGTGACCGTGGGACTTCCGCGGCAAACAGCCCACTGGTGGAAGCGGCTCCCCGGGCCGCTCTGCCGCCATTGTACCGGGCGTACGGTACTAGGCTGTACCGCAGATGCGGTACAGTTCCGGATGATGCTGAACCCGTTCATCTGGGACCGCCCGCTCGACGACCCGTCCAAGATCATCGGGATGGAGGCGTTCGCCAACCAGGTCGCCCTGACCCTGAAGGGCCAGACCAACGTCGCCCTGTTCGGTCCCCGCGATACCGGGAAGACGACGTTCACCAACCAGCTCGCGCTGGAACTCACCAAGGCGCATGGCGACGATGCGCCGCCGTTCGACGTCGTGAAGATCAACCTGCAGCGCGTCGTCAGCATCCCGGGGTTCGTCGGATGTGTTCACGACGCGATGGTCGGGCACCCGGTCAAGCACCTGCGACGAGCCGCTCAGCGACAGATCAGTGCGCTGGAAAAGGAAATCGGCTTCGACATCAAGGTCATCAAGGGCTCCGTGAAGCGCTCTGGCGTCAAGCCCGAGCAGGATGCCGAGACGCTCCACGCGCAACTGCTGGCGCTGCGTTCGCTGTCCGAGCGCCTGGTCGTCGTATTCGATGAGTTCCAGCGTCTGCGGCACTGCCCGGGCGACCCCCTGTCCCTCATCCGCTCGGCGCTGATGAGCTCGGGCTCGAACCACGTCTCGCTGCTCTTCACCGGTTCGATCCGCAATGCGCTGAAGATGATGCTGGAGGACTCCCACCAACCGATCTTTGGCGAGGCGGTCCGCATGCAGCTCCCCACTATCGACCGAGTGGACTTCATCGAATACCTCGACTTCCAGTTCGACGCCACCGGGAAGCCGGCCGAGGAACAGGCGCTCGAGCACCTGCTCAACCTGACGCGGGCCCATCCCCGCAGCACCCAGCAACTGGCGTGGCAGGTCTGGTCGGAAACCTCCGTAGGACACCCGGTGACCCTCGAGGCGGTGATCCGTGCGCACGACCGGCTCGTGCAGACAATCGAGCGGTCGGAGTTCGCCTCGGTTCTCAACGTCCTCGTCAGCGGCGACGAAGGCGAAGTAAACGAGGTCCGGGCACTCCAACTCCTCGCCGACCGCGGCGGAACGACCGTCACCAGCCGGCCGCTTGCCGCTCTCTATGGCTTCTCCAGTCACTCACGTGTGCGCCCAGCACTCGTCCGTCTCCAGGCACGCGGCCTCGTCGATCTACGAGACGGCACCTGGTACATCGTCGATCCGCTCTTCGACGAGTGGCTGCGCCGGTCTTCCCCGCTGGCCGACCGGTCGCTGATCGAGGCGGCCCACGACGTCTGAGATGTATCGCCATCCCGGTGCGGATCGGGACCGCCTCTCCGGTACAGCCTTGTCGCGGCCCGCCCTCCACCCAGCCCGAGCGTTCACCCGGGCGCTCCCGGTCCCCGATCGCGGGCGGCGGCGCACCTAGGCAGATGCGAGGAAGTTGCGCAGCAGCGCCTTGCCGTCCGGGGTCAGGACGGACTCGGGATGAAACTGCACGCCGTAGGCGGGCAGCTCGCGGTGGCGCATCGCCATCAGCACGCCGCCGCCGCGCGCCGTCTCCACGAGCTCCTCCGGGAGGTCCTCGACGACGAGCGAGTGGTAGCGCCCGACGGTCAGCGGGTCGGGCAGCCCGGCGAACAGGCCCTCGCCGTCGTGGGCGATCTCCGTCGTCTTGCCGTGGATCGGCGCGTGGCGGATCACCTTGCCCCCGAAGGCCTCGGCGAGCGCCTGGTGGCCGAGGCAGACTCCGAGCGCCGGCACCCCGGCCTCGGGGAAGCGCCGCATCGCCTCGACGGAGATGCCGGCCTCGCGCGGCGTGCACGGCCCGGGCGAGACGACGACGCCGTCGGCGCCCAGCTCGAGCAGCTCGTCGACCGAGGCGGCGTCGTTGCGCACCGTCTCGAGGTCGCACCCCATCTCGCCCAGGTACTGGACGAGGTTGTAGGTGAACGAGTCGTAGTTGTCGACCATGAGGATCTTGCTACGCATGGCGACACCGTTCAGGTAGCCCATCCGGTTTGTGTCGCCATGCGCTCAAGCTCAGGGCCAGTCGGGCTGTTTGACCGCGAGCTCGAGCGCCCGCACCACGCCGCGCGCCTTCGCGCGCGACTCCTCGTACTCGTCGTCCGGCCGGGCGTCGGCGACCGTCCCGCCGCCCGCCTGGAGGTGCGCCGTGCCGTCCTTGCACACCACGGTCCGGATGCAGATGCAGGTGTCGAGGTCGCCCGTGTAGGACAGGTAGCCGACCGCGCCGCCGTAGACGCCGCGCTTGACCGGCTCGAGCTCCTCGATGATCTGCATCGCCCGGACCTTGGGCGCGCCGGACAGGGTGCCGGCCGGCAGCAGGGAGCGCAGGGCGTCGATCGCCCTGACCTCCGGGCGCAGCTTCCCCGCCACGTTGGAGACGATGTGCATCACGTGCGAGTAGTGCTCGACGGCCATGAAGCTCTCGACCGCGACCGTGCCGTACTCGCATACCCGCCCGAGGTCGTTGCGGCCGAGGTCGACGAGCATGACGTGCTCGCAGCGCTCCTTCTCGTCGGACAGCAGCTCGGCGGCGATGCGCGTGTCGTCCTCCGCCGTCGCGCCGCGCTGGCGCGTGCCGGCGATCGGCCGCGTCGTGACGCGGTCGCCGACGACCGTCACGAGCGGCTCGGGCGAGGCGCCGACGATCTGGAAGTCCTCGAAGTCGAGAAAGTACATGTACGGCGACGGGTTGACGGCGCGCAGGCCGCGGTAGATCGAGAACGGCTCGACGTCGATCTCGGCGCTCCAGCGCTGCGACGGCACGACCTGGAAGGCGTCGCCCGCGTGGATGTATTCGACGATCCGCGCGACCATCGCCTCGAACGCCTCGCGGGCCATGTTGGAGCGAAACTGCGGCTCCTCGCGCTCCCCGCGCGCCCTGGCCGGCTGCGGCAGCGGGCCCTTGAGGCGCTCGCGGACCTCGGCGATGGCGGCGACGGCCCGCTCGTAGCCCGCGTCGACGTCGTCGGCGTCGACGTTGGCGAGGATCGTGCTCGTGTGCTTGAGGTGGTCGAAGGCGACGATCACGTCGGACAGCATCAGCGCCATGTCGGGCAGGCCGACGGGGTCGGGGTTCGGGCCGGGCAGGTGCTCCACCGCGCGCACGCAGTCGTAGCCGAAGACGCCGACGGCGCCGCCCGCGAACGGCGGCAGGTCGGGCCGGATGGCCTGCTTGTGCGCGGCGACCGCCTCCGCCGCCAGCGTGTACGGGTCCCCGCCGTCGGCCAGCGACCAGCGCAGCACGGAGCTCGGCTTGTAGCCGATGAACGACCAGCGGCCGACCTTCTGGCCCTGCTCGGCGGACTCGAGCAGGAAGGCGGGATGGCCGGCGCCCGCGTCGCGCAGCTTCAAGAAGGCGGAGACGGGCGTCTCGGTGTCCTCGATCAGGGTCTGGGTGATCGGGATCAGCCGGTGGCCGTCGGCGTTGCCCGCGAGGATGCGGACCTCCTCGAGCGTCGGCGCGATCACGCCGGTCAGCGCCGCCATTCTAAGATCCTCCGACACCGGGGTCACCGGAATCGCGTCCTGTCGGAGGATTCCTCAACGTCAGCGACGGCGGCCAAGGAGCACCTCCTGCGCGTCGGCCAGGGCCAGGTCGCGGGAGGCCAGCAGCACCTCGAGGTGATACAGGACGTCGGCGGCCTCGCTGGCGACGCGCTCGTCGGTCTCCTCGCGCGCCGCGCGGGCGACCTCCTCGGCCTCCTCCATCACCTTCTCCCCGATCTCGAGCCCACCCTCCCCCGCGAGCAGCCTGGCGGTATAGGACCCGTCGGTGTCGCCGTCCGCCCGGCGCTCGGCGATCGTGCGCTCGAGGCCCGGCAGCGCCTCGTGCGGGGCGGGCGGCTCGAGCTCGCCGTGGTGAAAGCAGGTCCGGGCGCCGGTGTGGCAGGCCGGCCCGGCGGGCTCCACGAGGGCGAGGATGGCGTCGGCGTCGCAGTCGAAGCGCAGCGCGCGGACCCTCTGGACGTTGCCCGAGGTGGCGCCCTTGTGCCACAGCTCGTCGCGGCTGCGGCTCCACAGGTGCAGCTCGCCCGTGTCCCGGGTGGCCGCGAGCGCCTCGGCGTTGGTGTAGGCGAGCGTCAGCACCTCGCCCGTCCGCCAGTCCTGGATGACGCACGGCGCCAGGCCGCGCTCGTCGAAACGGATTGAGTCCGCCATGTGCCGACGAGGGTACTTGCGCCGACGTACCATCCGGCCGATGCGAGCCGCCGTGTTGCACGAGTACGGGCAGACGCCCGTCGTCGAGGACTTCGAGGAGCCCACGGCCGGTGACGGCCAGGCGGTCGTCGCGGTCTCCGCCGCGGGCTTGAACCCGATCGACCTGCGCGTCGCGTCGGGCACCCTGGCCGAGCGCCGGCCGCCGCTGCCCAGCGTCGTCGGCTCGGAGGGCATCGGGACGCTCGAAGGCGGCCGGCGGGTCTACTTCAGCTCCGCCGTCGCGCCGTTCGGGTCGGTCGCCGCGCGCGCGCTGATCGCCGCCGGGGAGGCGATCGACGTCCCCGACGGCGTCGAGGACGCGCCCGCCGTCGCGTTCGGGATCGCCGGCACCGCGGCCTGGCTCGCGCTCGAGCGGCGCGGACAGCTCGCGGCGGGCGAGACGGTCGTGGTCCTCGGGGCCAGCGGGCCCGTCGGGCTGATCGGCGTGCAGGTCGCGAAGCTGCTCGGCGCCGGGCGCGTCGTCGCGGCCGCCCGCAGCGAGGCCGGGCTGCGCCGGGCCGCCGAGCGCGGCACCGACGCGACCGTCCGGCTCGAGGGGTCCGTCGAGGACATCACCGCCGCCCTGCGCGACGCCGCCGGCGGCGACGTCGACCTGGTGCTCGATCCCCTGTGGGGCGAGCCGGCGGCGGCCGCGCTCGGCGCGCTGGGTATCCACGGCCGCCTCGTCAACCTCGGCGAGAGCGCGGGCGCGCAGGCGACCTTCGCCTCCCACGGCGTCCGCTTCCAGGAGCTCTCGATCCTCGGCTACACGAACTTCGCCTCCAGCGCGCAGCAGCGCGGGGACGCGCTGCGGCGCATGTGGGGCCATGCGGCGGCGGGCGAGCTGCTCGTCGACTGCGAGACCTTCGGGCTCGACGCCGTCGCGGATGCGTGGAGGCTTCAGGCCGGCGCGCCCGGACGCAAGCTCGTCGTCGTCCCGTGACGCTGCTCGACCGCGACCTGATCTACGTGACGGGCAAGGGCGGGGTCGGCAAGACCACCGTCGCGATGGCGCTCGCCATCGCCGCAGCCGGGCAGGGCAGGCGCGCCATCGTCTGCGAGGTCGCCGAGCAGCGCCATCTGGCCCGGCTCTTCGCCGGCTCCGAGCACGACCGCGAGGTGGAGCTCGCCGAGAACCTCTACGCCGTGACGCTCGACCCGCAGGACGCGCTGGCCGAGTGGCTGGGCAAGCAGGTCGGCGGGGCGGCGCTGCGGGTCCTCTCGCGCTCGCAGGCCTTTCAGTACTTCGTCGCGGCCGCGCCCGGCGTCAAGGAGCTGATCACGATCGCGAAGGTGTGGGAGCTCGCGCAGTCGGACCGCTGGACCGGGACGAGCGCCACCTACGACCTCGTCGTCGTCGACGCGCCGGCGTCCGGGCACGGCGTCGCGATGCTGCGCACGCCCGACACGTTCGGCGACATCGCGCGCGTCGGGGCGATCCAGCGCCAGGCCTACAAGGTGCGCGACATGCTGCGCGACACGCGGCGCACGGGCTACGTTGCCGTCGCCACGCCGGAGGAGATGCCGGTCAACGAGACGCTCGAGCTGCAGGACCGGCTCGTCGAGGCCGTCGGGCGCGATCCCGACGCGATCGTCGTCAACGGCCTGTACCCGGAGCGCTTCAAGGCCGAGGAGCGCGCGCGCCTGCTCGAGCTGGCCGGGGCGCCCGCGGTCGCCGCCGCGCTGGCGGCCGACGCCCGCGCCCACGACCAGCGCGCGCACGTCCGGCGCCTGCGTCGCGGCGCCCGCGCGCCCGTGCTGAGCCTGCCCTATCTCTTCGAGCCTGAGCTGGGCCTCGCCGACTACGCGAATTTAGGTCTGCGGCTCGCCAGACGGGTATAGCCCAGCGCATGCGTTTGATCACATGGGCGCTCGTTGCTGAGCCCGAAGGAGGGCATCCAGGTCGGGCCCACGGCCAACAGCGGCTTCAACCACACGGTCCTGACGGTGACGCCCGGCATCCCCGGCGACTCGGGCTCGGGCTTCCTGGACAAGACCGGCAAGGCGTTCGGCGTGCTCTCCACGCTCGCGCTCGCGCCCCTGCCGGCCTCCAACGGGGTCGGCGATCTGGCCAAGGAGCTCGACTACGCGCGGACGTTCCCGGACCTCTTGGGGCTGCAGCTGGCCAACGGGACCGGGGCCTTCCGCGGGCCGATCCTGCCGCAGCCCTGACGGGGCCGGTCAGCGACCGTAGCGACTGACGAAGCGGTCGGCGCGGCGCTTGACGTCGCCGACCAGCGTGCGCACCTCGGCGAGGCCGGCGCGCAGCCCGGCGTCGCCGACCTCGACCGGCCGCATCGAGTCCTGCAGCTCGATCAGGAAGTGCTCGCACAGGCCGACCGCCTCCACCGCGCGCTCGAGGAAGCCCTTGACCCCGAGTGACGGGGGCCCGGCCGCGCCCGGCGCGAAGGTCCGCGTCGGCAGGCCGTGGCGGGCGGCGAACTCCGCATGCGTGCGCTGCGCCCGGCCGAAGGCCACCTGGACGGGCCGGAACAGCTGCTCCTCCAGCCTGTCGGCGCTCTGCTCGTCGAGCTGCTCGTAGGCCTCGCCCAGCGCCGCGAGGGCGATCCCGAGCTCCTCGATCGCCTCGGCGACCGTGTCGAGCAGCTCCTGTCGCGCTTCCTGGGCGATGTACGCCATGGCTACGTGATCCCCAGCCGGTCCAGCAGCGCGTCGTCGGCGCGCCAGGAGCGGCGCACGCGGACATGCAGATCGAGGTGGACGCGCTCGCCGACCTCGGCCTCGATCTCCTTGCGGGAGGCGGTGCCGACGCTCTTGATCATCGCGCCGCGGGATCCGATCAGGATGCCCTTCTGGGACTCGGTCTCGGCCCAGACGGCGGCTCGGACGTGGAGGATCCCGTCGCGCGTCTCGATCTCCTCGACCTGGACCTCAACCGCATGCGGGACCTCCTGGCGGGTGCGGCGCAGGACCTGCTCGCGGACGAGCTCGGCGAGGCGGAAGTCCTCGCGCAGGTCGGAGACCTCGTCCTCCTCGTAGTAAAACGGCCCCTCGGGGAGCAGCGCGACGATGCGGTCGACGAGCGCCTTGACGCCCGTGCCCTTGCGCCCGGAGACGGGGTAGATCTCGGCGTCCAGGCCGAACTCCGCGTCGAGCGCGTCGGCGGCCTCCAGCGCCACGACCATCCCCGCCCGCTGCAGCTTGTCGGCCTTGTTGACCACGATCGTGACGGCCGCCCTCGATCCCGAGAGCGCCTGGCCGATGAAGCGGTCGCCGGGACCGCCGACGCCCGCGACGGCGTCGACGACGAACAGGACGCCGTCGCAGTCGGCGATCTCGGCCTCGACGCGGCGCTGCATGCGCGTGGTGAGCACGTCGCGGGGGCGCTGGACGCCGGGGAGGTCGCACAGGACGGCCTGCCACGGAGCCGGTGGGGACATGTCGGTGGCGACGCCGCGGATCGCGCGACGCGTGGTCTGCGGCTTGTCGCTGACGATCGCCACCTTGCGGCCGACGATCGCGTTGACGAGCGTCGACTTGCCGACGTTCGGGCGTCCCGCCACCGCGATGAACCCCGAGCGGGTCACTAGTGGTTCATCCTGTAAGTCCGTGCATGCTTGGGCGCTCGCTGGCGCCGGCTGGCAAGGACGCAGTGAGGGAGTGTGGCTCTGCCACATGACCGAGCGAGGACGCCGCCAGGCGGTGATCAGCGGGCGATCCAAGCGTG
>JBBSIC010000028.1:0-42285 GCA_038232275.1 Solirubrobacterales bacterium
CGCCGCTTACTCCCCCACCCCGGGCGCCCCCCCCCCCCCCCCCGGGCCCGCCGCCCTCCTTACGGTGGGCCGGCGGCGGCCGGCGCGGGGCAGCGGTCGTTGAGCAGGTTCACGACGAGCTCATCAACCCTCAAATGTCGCGCTAGGCTCATCCTCCGACACATTGTAGGAGTGAGATGCCGACATTGCAGAAGGACTGGGATGACCACGTCGTCCACGCCGAGGAGGTGGCGCGCGGGGCCGGTTTCCGCGACCTGCGCGACCGGATCGTCGCGCTTGCCGGACCCATGCCCGGCGACGTCGTCGTGGACGTCGGATCGGGGACCGGTCTGCTGGCGCTGGCGCTTGCGGGCCGGGTGGCCCGAGTCTGGGCCGTGGACGTCGCCCCGGCCATGTCGGAGTACCTGAGCGTCAAGGCCGCGAGCGCGGGATTTCAGAACGTCGAGACGGTCACGGCGTCGGCGGTCAGCCTCCCGCTCGTGGATGCGAGCGCGGACCTCGTGGTCTCCAACTACTGCCTGCACCACCTGCACGACGCGGAGAAGGCACGGGCGCTGCACGAGGTGCATCGCGTGCTTCGTCCGGGCGGCCGCTTCGTCTTCGGCGACATGATGTTCGCGGTGAGCCTGTCCGATCCGCGGGACCGGCAGGTGCTGATCGACAAGGTCCGCGCGCTGCTTCGCAAGGGGGCGCCCGGAGTCGTGCGCCTGGCCCGCAACGGCCTGCGGATCGCCAGCCGACGCTGGGAGCAGCCGGTGCGGGCGACCTGGTGGGAGCAGGCGATGGTCGAGGCCGGCTTCGAGGAGATCCGCATCGAGGTCCTCGAGCACGAGGGCGGGGTGGCAGCCGCCCGCAAGCCAGTCGCCGCGAGTCCGCAGGCCGCGGTGCCCCTCGTCGACAGGACGACAAGCAGGTCCGGGCCGCGAAGCCGAGGGTGCACGCGCTGAAGGTCCGGATTGCGACCGGGCCGATCCAGCCGCGAACCGCCGCCCCGACGAACCGTCCGAGCCCGGGGTGATCATCACGCTCATGGCCACCGGACGATCACGCAATACCCCATGCTTCTGCGGATCTGACAGCAAGCTCAAGCACTGCGGCGGACGCTCGCTGACTGCGGTACGCACCTGGAGATCTGCGGAGGGCTGCTGCCGCTGGAGATTCTGGCAGCCGCACAGCCGGCACGACCGCTACGCCAGCGAGGTCGCCGAGCACATCTGCAACGGCGAGCGCGTCTGGATCGCCCGCGGTGCTGCTGCTGCGCGCACACGCGTCGAGCTCAGCCGATCGACGCTGGCCCCGACCCCCGTCAGCGGTTGGGGAGCGCGTCGATCCCGTGCGGTCCCGCGCCGACCCGGACGGTGTAGCGCAGGCGCCCGGAGGGCGAGACCACGGCGATCCTGCCGGTGTCGTGCACCGCGACGAGGACGTCGCGTCCGGCGATCACGACGTGGTGCGGCGCCGCGCCGACCGGCGTGCGCCCGAGGATCCGCCGTCGCCTCGGCGCGATGCGCAACAGCGCCCCGCCGCCGTTGTCGCTGGCCCACAACCGCCCGCGCCCGAAGGCGAAGTGATGCGGCTCGGCACCCGCCCGCAGCATGGCAAGCCGGCGCCCGCTCGCGGCGGCGACGGTGAGCAGCGGCGAGCCGACGTTGCTCAGCCACACGCGGCGGCCGCCGGGCGCGAAGGCGACGTCGTGCGGGGCGCCGCCCAATCCGGCTCGCCGCAGCAGGCGGCCGCTCCGCGCGCTGCGGATCTCGACGGCGTCGCTGCCGTCGATGGTCACCCACAGCCGCCGCCCATCGGGGGAGACGGCCAGATCATGGGGCCGCCCCCCCGTGGGAACCGTCCGCAACGTGCGGCCGGTGCGCGGGTCCAGGGCGACCAGCCGCTCGGCGCCCTCGGCCGAGATCCACAGGATGCGTCGCCGAGCGGCGAAGGCGGCGTCGTGTGGCGCGCCGCGCACGCGGGCGCGGGCGACGACGCGACCGGCGACGTCGAGCACGGTGACGCGGTCCGCCGGGGGGCTGGTCACCGCGGCCAGCCCCAGCGCGGGGCTGGCGGTGAGGTTGTGCGGCCCGGCCGGCACCCGGAGGCGCCGCAGGACGTGCCAGCGCGGACGCGCACCGAGGACGGCGACCGCGCCGGCGCCCTCGAGCGCCACGAGGACCCGCTCGGGGGGACGCGTGCGCGCGCGGGCGGGAGGGCTGCCGCCCGCCGAGACCAGACGCGCCGGCGAGCGATGGGGTGCGCCGACGCCGCACCCGGCGGCCGCCAGGACGACCGTGACGGCCGTCAGCGCCAACCCCAGCGTGTGGACGACCCGGCGGCGAGCGGTCCCGGTGTGCGTTCGCCACAGCCTCATGCGTGCATTGTGCGCCAGTGGCGTCATCGATGCCGCCGCGTCCTACGGGGCGGCAGCAAGCGGACAGGCCACGGCACCGCGCAGGCGGACGTAGAGGCCGGTCGCGAGCAGCGTGATGCTCAGGACGCCCAGCACCGGTTGGAGCGGCGCCCAGTAGCTCAGGGCACCGCTGGCGCCGATCAGCCCGACGACGAGCTTGTTGCAGATCGGGCAGCCGATCGCGAACGTCGAGAGCACCGACGCCCCGAGGGCGCGGCGGCTGCGGTCGGGGACTGCGCCGCCGGTGGCGGCGCCGCGGAGGTAGGTCGCGGCGGTCAATCCGACCAGCAGCGCGGAGATCGCCCAGACCGGGTAGTCCCACCAGGTCACCGGTGTCATGCGCGTGTAGAGGCTCGTGCGAACGATGCCCGTCGGCACTCCCATCAGCAGGGCTGCGACCGCCGAGACGACGATCGCGACGGCCCAGCGTCTCGCCGTCCACGCCCGCATCGACTCGAGCGCGAGGCGCACGGACGGCGGGCGCGCCGCAGCGCCGGCCAGAGCGTGATCGGGCTCCATGCGCCCATGATAGCGGCGATCCTACACTCTGTCGGACAATCGGGGCCTGAAGCCCCGGTCGCGCTCCACGATGCCGGCCAGATCGCTGAACCTGCGACGCGCGCTGCCGTTGGCCATCGGCGCGGCGGCGGCGCTTGCGCTCGTCGTGGCCGTCGCCGCCGGCATGCGCGAGGCGAAGTCGGCCAGGGCGGGCAGGACGGCGCCGCTGCTGCGACCGGCGTTCCGGCAGGCGCCGGCGCTCAGGCTCCCCGTGCTGTCGACGGGACGTCAACCAGCGGCGACGACCGTCGCCCTTCTTCGTGTTGTCGGACGGGCGCGTCGTCGCCGAGGCGATCGGACGGCTGCGAGACGAGCAGCTTCGCCGCGGTATCCGCGCTGCGCGCAGCGGGGCGCTGCCCTCCGCAGGCCCGAGGCTCAGGGGCCGGAGGCCGTGACGAGGGCGACGGTGAGCACGAGAACTGCTGCCGCCGCGACCAGCAGCCCCAGGGTCGCTAGGCGGCTCGACGCCGCACGGCCCTCCTCGGCCGGGGGCTGCGGTGGCCACTTCGCATGGTGACGTCGTGACCACTCCTCGTCGACCGATCCGGACAGCATTCCGCGCAGAGCCGGCCGGGTCGGTGGATGGACGACGGCCAGATACAGGTGGCCGATGACCAGCAGGGTCGCCGCGACCGTCAGACCGTCATGGAGCAGGATCGTCCCGTCGAACCGGAAGCGCGTGTTCCGCTCGCCGTACCAGAGCAGCGCCCCGGAGAAGAGAAAGAGGGTGGCGGCTGCGGCCTGCGCGACGGCGTGCAGCTTCTGCCCCGCGTTGAACCGGCCCTGCGGGGCCTGCAGGCGCCGCAGCCAGCGGGCGTCGTCGCTGTCGAAGAGCTCGATCTCGCGCCGCGTCGCGCCCAGGCGCCCCCGATCCCCGAGCGCCGCCACGAGCAGCAGCGCGACGATCCAGCCCGCGGCGACGTACAGGTGGGCGGCCTTCACCTGGGCGCGCGAGCCGAAGGTCCCCGCCAGCCCCGGCAGGTAGAGCGCGACGCCGGTGGCCAGGAGGGCGAAGAACGCGCCGGCGTGGATCCAGTGCACGAGCCGCTCGGTCACCGAGAAGCGGAGCACGCCCACCCGCTCAGCCGTAGCCATTGCTCCGCCCGACCCAGGCGTCGAGGTCGTAGCCGCGCTGCTCCCAGAAGCCGAGCTCGACGGTGTCCGACACGACGATCCGGTTGACCCACTTGACGCCCTTGTAGCCGTACATCTGCGGCATCACCAGTCGCGCCGGAGCGCCGTGCTCGCGTGTCAGCGGCCGTGCGTCCATCTCGTAGGCCAGCATCGCGTCGGGCACCAGCGCCTGCCCGAGCGACAGCGAATCGACGTAAGGCTGCTCCGAGGACATGAACGCGAGCCCCTTGGCCGAAGGCATGGGCTGTGCGAGCGCGAGCAGGTCACGGAAGCGCACGCCGGCCCAGCGCACACCGGGCACCGACCATCCCGTCACGCAATGGAAGTCGGACCGCTGCTCAGCGCGGGGCAGGCTGAGCAGGTCGCGGTAGGTGAGTGACATCGGCGTGCGCACCCGGCCTTCGATCTGCAGCCGCCACGTCGCCGGGTCGAAGCGGGGCATTGGGGGGTTGACGGTGTAGATCCGCCAGCCGGCCGTCGGGGACGGCAGAGCGCCGCGCAGGCTCGCGGGCACCGCGTTGGTGGCGATAGCATTCCAGACCGCCGGGCCCCACCACAGCGACGACACGCCACCTCCGACGAGGCCGAGGAAGGCGCGGCGCCCGTAGGGCCGGGGCGTGGGGTCGTCTGCGTGGTCCATCGGCTGAGGGGTCATACGTGGCCGCGCACGGTTCGGATGTCGTCCCGTCGGCCTCCCCCACGTTACGGTGCATGGGCCACGGTGTTCCGGAGCCGGCTCGGGAGGATCTCCGGCGCGGAGGTCGAAGGCCCGAGCGCGGGCCGACGGAGCACGTCCACACCACGTCATGCCCAACCAGACCGCCCGACCCTCCCACCGGCGCCTTCGGGCTCGCCGCCGCGTGGCGACGCTGGTCGTGGCTGCGGTCATCCTCGCGACGGGGCTCATCTTGACGGCCGCCGGGAGGTCGTCCCCGCCGTCGAAGCTTCGCCTGGTGGTCGCCGGCCGGACGGTGGCCACGCTGGCCGTGAGGCGATCGGACGGCCGTCGCCGGCCGGCGGACGCCCTTTCCGGCGACGTACGCCGCCTGCTGCCGCCGACGCTCGAGGTGAGCCGCGGCAGCGTCAGGCTCTCCCTGGCGCTGAGCCGCGAGGCGACGAGCCGGGTCGTGGAGCGGGCCGCGGGGCGGGGGCGCACGGCAGGAGTCGTCACTCGTGCGATTGCCTCGGCGATCCCGGCCCCGGTCGTCGGGCAGGAGTTGCGCAACAACTGCGAGACCGCCGCGTTGCAGGTGCTGCTGCAGACCCTCGGCATCCGCGTGGACCAGCTCCAGCTCCAGCGCCAGCTTCGGCACGACGGCCCCGTCGATCCGCAGGGAAGCGCCCCCGATCAGGTCTGGGGGGATCCTGAGCTCGGCTACGTTGGGCGGGCGGACGGCAGCGGTCCGGCCGGCGGCTTCGGCGTCTACCAGCGACCGGTCGCCCGGCTCGCGCGCCGTCTCGGCGCCCGCCTGGATGACCTGACCGGAGCCCCGGTGGACCGGATCTATGAGCGGATCCTCGACGGGCGGGCCGTGATGGCCTGGGTCGGGCTCGACGATGGCCCGTACGGCAGCTGGCGTTCGTCCGCCGGGCGCCCGGTCCGGGTCAACCTCAACGAGCACACCGTGGTGCTGACCGGGTTCAACCGCGATGGCTCGCTGAGTGTCGTCAACGTCCTCGACGGCACCCGCGAGGTCTGGTCGAAGACCTTGTTCGAGGAGCGCTTCGCGCGGCTTGGCCGACGGGCCCTCGCGGCCGCGCCGCGCCGCGGCTGAGCCGAGCTTCTGCTTCGGCCAGCGCTCGAGACGGTCACTTCCCCACTCACCGAAAGCCCTCCTACGCTATGTCGGAATGATGCGTGACGCTCAGGATGAAGGGGGTGGCCGTGACGCCGACGCGCCGGATGCTCGAGATGGAGGTAACGACGGCGGAGTGACGCGGCGGCAGCTCCTGGCGGCCGGCGGCGCCGGGGCTGGCGCGCTGGCTTTGGGCGGCCTCCTGACGGCGTGCGGAGGCCAGAGCGGCAGTGCGGCCGACTTGACGATCCGTGCGACCCGCTCGGAGGTCGAGCTCGGGCGTCGGCGTGCCAAGACGTGGACCTACGGCGGCGAGCTTCCCGGCCGCGCGATCCGCCTGACGGAGGGCAAGCCGGTTCGCATCCGGTTGGTCAACGACCTCGACGAGGCGACCTCGATCCACTGGCACGGGATCCGGCTGCGCAACGCAGCCGACGGCGTGCCTGGGTTCACGCAGAAGGCGGTCGCGCCGGGAGCGGAGTTCGTCTACGCCTTCACGCCTCCTGATCCCGGCACCTACATGCTGCACTCGCATGTCGGGACGCAGCTCGACCGCGGCCTGTACGCGCCGCTGATCGTCGAGCCGCGCCGGGAGACACTGGCCTATGACCGCGAGTCGGTGCTGATGTTCGACGACTGGCTCGACGGGCTGTCTGGCACGCCGGACCGCAAGTTCAGCGACCTGCGCGCGAACGGCATGGCCATGGGCGGGATGGACACAGGCTCCGGCGGGATGGACATGGGCTCAGGGGCCAGGAGCAGGCACACCGACCTGGCCGGGCGGGCTCCTGGCCCCGACAGCCTGGCGCGTCTGGCGAACGAGCTCGAGGCCGGGCGGCTTGATCCCGGGGACGTTCGCGACTACCCGCTGTACCTCGTCAACGGCCGTCCGCCCGAGGCTCCGGCCGTGGTGCCCGTTCGGCGCGGCGACCGGTTGCGCCTGCGACTCATCAACCCGAGTGCGGACACCCTGTTCTGCGTCTTCGTCGAGGGCCACGAGCTCGAGGTGGTGCGGGCCGACGGCCTGGCAGTTCGACCCGTGCGTACCGACACGTTGGTGCTCGGGATGGGTGAGCGCTACGACGTCATGGTGCGGGCGAAGGGCTCGGGCTTCGCGCGCATCGTGGGCATGCCGCTGGGCAAGCGCGGTCGTGCCGTCGCCCTCCTGCGCTATCGCGATGCGACCGGGCGCGCCCCGGCGGCCGCCGCTCCGTTGCGCGTCCCGCGGCGGGTGCTGTCCTACGAGGATCTCCAGCCGGCGGTGGACGCCGCAGCGCCACCCTCTGACAGCCCGCGGGAAATTCGCCTCGACCTGGCGATCGGGCGCGGCAGCTACGTCTGGACCATCGGCGGCCAGGCCTTCCCTAAGGCCGCCGCGGTGCGGGTCCGCCGCGGCGAGCATGTGCGCTTCGTGATGCGCAACCGGTCGAAGATGCCCCATCCGATGCACCTGCACGGACACAACTTCGCCGTCGGCGGCGCCGGCGGGCCGCTGAAGGACACGGCCGTCGCGCTGCCGATGCGCGAGCTCAAGCTCGACTGGGTGGCTGACAACCCCGGCTCGTGGGCGTACCACTGCCACAACGTCTATCACCAGGAGGCGGGGATGATGCGGCGGGTCGAGGTCAGCTGACTCCTGCCCGCTCGGGGCGGGAACCTGGTCCGCAGCCGGCCTCAGTCTTGGTGGCCGCCGCTGGACGGGTCGCAGTAGTCGATGGTGCTCGTGGGGTGGAAGTTGCCGAGCAGCAGTTCGCACTTGAACGGGCCTCCCTCGGCGAGCTCCTCGGCTGACACGTCGAGCGTGAACTGCTGGAGCGGTCGCAGGCGCCTGCCGGCGATGGTGATCGGGCGCTCAGCGGCGTAGATGGGCGCCCACGGACAGCAGAAGTAGTTCCCGAGCCGGCGACCGCGGCCCGCGGTGGCATAGACGACGGAGCCGTTGCCGAGCGCGGCTTCGATCTCCGCCTGGATGTCGAGGGTGGCGCGGGGCTCGGGGTCGTTGGCCCACAGCGCCTGGATCGCTCGCCGGGCTTGGCGGTCGCGCTGCCACTGCTCGCGGGTATCGGGATCGGTGAGGCAGCAGGGATCGAACCCAGGCTCGCCGGGACCCGGGAGGCGCTTGCCTCGCAGGGCGTCGGAGGAGGGCACCTGGTCGGTCAGCTCTGGCATCGCCGCGAGCTGACCGAGCGCGTACGCCTTCTCGACGGTGCCCTTGATGCTGGTCTCGATGCGCTCGTGCAGCTGCGGGCTCCCGGGCCCCTGGTGGTACTGCGTGTGGAGCTGCACGGCGTACTCGGCCGAGGCCTTCACGGCGGCGAGCTCGGCGCGGATGCGGGCAACGGCCTTCGCTTCGACGGAGGCGGTCTTCTCGAGGTCGGTGACGGCGAGCTCGGCGTGCTCGACGACCTCCGCGCAGGCGGAGATCATGGCGTGAAGATGCGCGTCGGGGCACGGTTCCACCTCCACCCATTCCGGGAGCTCTGCGGGGAGGTATGCGTCCAGACGGTAGCCGCCGTCGCTCTCCGCCTGGCGGCCGAGCACGAGCCACTGCTCGACCTGCGCGTAGAAGGCGAGTGCCTGCTCGGCCGTCACCGGGGGCACGAACCCGACGGTCTTCGGATCCGCCTCGTAGTCGGCGTCGATGAACGCGTCCCCGAGCGTCTGCAGCACGAACGCATTCCAGGTGCAGACCAGGAATGTGCGGCCCACGGGCTCCTCCGCCGATGACGCCGCAGCGGCGCGATGCTGCTCGGCCGCGACGAAGAGGTCGTATGCGGCCGCCCCGGCGGCACGGTAGGCGTCGAGGCTGTCGCTGGCGATCTCCCCGGCGAGCTTCGCCCGCAGGCGGGTGAGCAGTGGAGCTTCGGTCACCGGCACAGCCGCCTCATGTTCAGGGGCATCATGCGCTGAACCGTACCGGCCCGCGCGCCGCGGCAGCTCATCTCGCCTCGTTCGCGCGTCGGGCGGCGTCGGTCTGGATCGTCGCCAGGTCGGTCCGCTCGGCGAGCAGCCGGAAGCCGCTCTGCATCAGGTCGTTGGTCCCGGCCAGCGCGAGGACGTTGGCCGTCGCGCGACCGGCGGCTGGTGAGGCCGTTCGCAGTCCGACGAGCGCCAGGGCGCTCCACGTGCCGACGCACCTCGTGCACGTCAGCAGCTCGCCGACGACGTGGGCCAGACCGCTGCCCTCAGGCTCGACCGGCTTGTGATCGGCGTCCTCGCGCACGAACGGCTCACGCAGCCATGTCGAGACCTTCTCCTTGGCTAGCACGTCGGCGAGCGCGAACGTGGCCATCGCGAGCACAGGAAGCTCGCGGCGCGGGATGGCGGGACCGCCATCACGCTCGCGCCGGCGAGTCAGCGCGATCACCCCCGCCAGTCCGCCCGCGAAGACGGCCTCCAGCACGGCGTAGTCACTCGGCTCGGTGGCCGAGGCCGGCGTGGACGCCGTTCCAGGCCAGCGCCAGCGCCTCCTGCTGGACGCCGGCTCGCCCGTCCTGGGCAGCTCCTCACCTTCGGTCCTGGTCATCCGTGTGCTCCTTTCATCGTCGCGCCAGCCGCACGAGGGCGTCGAGGCGCTTCCAGAATGCCGCTCGCGCGCGCCGCCCGTGGCGTGTAGGGCCATAGTGGTCATCGACCTTCGGATCGCTGACCAGGACGTAGCGCTTGCGGCGGGTCGGCACGTGCACGGCCGCATGCACGAGACCCTGGGCGGGGGCGACGCCGACGACCTGGTCGGCGGCTCCGGCGAGAGCGAGGATCCTGGTGGGGGCCGGGATGCGAGCGGGGCTGACCTCGGGTACACCGGCCGGATAGCCGAGGATGCGGCGGCCGGGATAGGCCGAGAACACCGCCAGCGGCCGGGGCAGCCCGAGCGCAGGTGCCGAGGCGGCGTAGTCGGCCGCCAGCGCCGCGCCGGCCGAGTGGCCGGCGACGACGAGCGTGCCTCGAGCGACCGGGGAGCGCCGGAGCGCCGCGCGGATGCCCGCCAGCGCGTTGGGAAATGCCCGGTCGGGAATCGAGTGCTCGTCAAACTGGTAGCGGGGGAGGATGACCTGGTTGCCCGCACGGGCGAGGTGGCGGATCCAGGGGCGGTAGTCGCCGTGCGCCACCAGTCCCCAGCCGTGCAGGAAGACGATGCCCGGCAGGCGGCCGGGCATGCCGGAGGGTCGGATGATCTCCGCTCCGCGGACGCCGGAGCCGACGCGCAGCGACTCGAGGCGGATGGTTGCCGGCGCCGTGACCGCATCGGTGCCTCGGTCGAGCGGGGGTGTGGGCGTGGCGGTCGGTGCGGCCCTGCTCATCGTCCCGACGCCGACCGAAGCTGCGCCTCCTCCCGAGGAGACGGCCGCGAGCGCCCCGACGATGACGGCGACCGCCGCGATGAGCCCGGCGGCGTGCCGCCGGCTCAGGCTCAGCTGGTGACTGTCGCGGCGGGGACGGAGATTCACCCGCGTCTCGGACTGCCGAGGGCGGCGGGCACCGTGAGGACCGCTGCCGCGATCCACCGACCACGCCGCCAGGAGAGCAAGGTTCGAAGTGCCGTGCGCATGGAGTTGTCCTACGTAGTGTAGGTTCTCGTCGTCCAGATGCGCTACAACCTGCGCACCACATAAGCCAGCCGAGTTCCGGTCGCACCCGACGACCGGGAACGGGGGACCCACGTTTTCATCGGGGCGAAGTGCCGCCATCGCGCGGCACCGCGCACTCTTTCGCGCGAGCCCGTCAGCTCACCCCGTAGGCGCGAAGGAGAGGATCCCTGTTGTCGTACCCCCAGATCCGGTTCAGAGTCGTGCTCGCACTGGGCGTGCTCGGCGCCATGGCAATGAGCACTGGCGCCGATGCCGATGCCGCCACCACCTCGACGGGGGGCGCCTCGGTGCCCGCTGGGCCCACCGTCGACACCGTGCGCTGCGACGACGGCCGCGACCGGGCGTGCGCCGCGGGCGCGGTCCTGGCCATCCGTGGGGAGGGTCTGCGGGCCGTGCGCAAGATCGTCTTCCTCGGCGGCCGGGGTCGCAGGGACGACCAGCAGGTCCGAGCCACGAAGCCGCAGGCTCATGCGCTGAAGGTCCGGGTCCCGACCGCCGCCAAGACCGGGCCGATCCAGCTGCGGACGACGAGGGAGCGGGCGGATGCCGGACCCCTCACGCTTGACCCCGCGAGCATCGCGACAGGCTTCGCGTTCCCGATCGACGGAAAGCACGAGATCGGCACGTCCGCGAATCAGGGCTTCGGCGGGGGCCGCGGGCACCAGGGCCACGACATCTTCGCGAAGTGCGGCACGCCGATCGTCGCCGCACTGCAAGGGACGGTTCGGAAGGCCGGGTCGGAGTCGGCGGCCGGCAACTACGTCGTGATCGACGGCGCGGACGGCCGCTCGTACGTCTACATGCACATGCGGTCGCGAGCGATCGTGAACACCGGGGACCTCGTCGCGTCCGGGCAGCAACTCGGCGAGGTCGGCGAGACCGGCCGGGCCACGGGGTGCCATCTGCACTTCGAGCTGTGGACCGCCCCGGGCCGGGACGAGGGCGGAAGGCCCGTGGACCCGCTGCCGGAGCTGCGCGCATGGGAGGGCGCTTCCAAGTGACGCCACGTGGCTCCTCCGGCCTGCCGGACACCATCGATCTGACCCGGCCGAAAGGGCTGCGATACTGGCACCGGTGAGCCCTGCCGGAGGCATCCAAGGGGAACTGCAGGAGCAGATAATGGCGACGCTGTGGCGGCTCGAGGCCGGCACCGTCGAGCAGGTCCGATCGGCGCTGCCCGCGCGGTATCGGGGCGCGTACAACACCGTCCAGACCGTTCTGAACCGGCTGGCCGATCGAGGCCTGCTGCAACGCGAGCGAGACGGCCAGGCGTTCGTCTACCGGCCGAGGCTGACCGAGACCGAGTACGTCTCCAGATCCATCGAGTCCGCCCTCGCCGGAACGTCGAGCGAGGTTCGCCAGGCCGTGCTCGCGCAGCTCGTCGGCCGGCTCGACGGCGATGAGCTCGCGGAGCTTCGCGGTCTCGCCAAGCGAGCCAAGCTCGGCCGGCCGAAGGGCCGTCCGTGAGCGCCGTGGTCGGCGCCTGCGTCCTCGTAGGCGCCTTGGCGACGCCGCACCTCATCCGCCTCGACGGTGCGTCGCCCGCCGTCGCGTCGGCGATCTGGCTCTCGTCGCTTCTGTTGCGCGCGGCCGCGACGGTCGTCGCGATCGCCTTCCTGATCATCGTGGCGCCGGCGACCGGGATCTTCCACGCGCTCACGCACTGGTGCTGGCACGCCGTCGTGCCGCTCGTCACCACGCACCTCGGCTTCAATGGGCATGCGGTCGCGGACGCGGCCATCCTGTTCCCGGCCATCCTGCTGGCCTTCTCGGCCGCGTCGGTCGCCTTCGGGCTGGCCAAGGCCGCCCGCAAGGTGCGACGGCTGCTCTCCGACGGCCTCGGTCCCGGCCCGAGCGACAGCCTCATCATCACCGACGGCACGGTGGTGGTGGCAGCCGCCGGCCTCCGGCGCCCGCGGGTGGTCGTGTCCGCGGGAGCCCTGACCGTGCTCGACGACGCCGAGCTGTATGCGAGCCTGGACCACGAGCATGGCCACATCGATCACCGGCACCGCTGGATCCTCGTGCTCGGCGAGCTGTCGCGGGCCCTCGGTCGATTCGTACCGGGCGCCCGGACGGCCCTCTCGGAGCTGACCTTCCATCTCGAGCGGGACGCCGATCGCTACGCCCTGGCACGGCGGCACGCGCCGCACGATCTCGCCAGCGCGATCTGCAAGGCCGCGCATGGAGGGCAGTGGTCCACGGCCGCGACGTCGAGCCTCGGCGGTGCTGGTGTCGTCCGGCGCGTGTCCCAGCTCGTGGGTGACGACCCGGGGCACGGTCGCCCCGCTCTCACCAGGGCGCTCGCAGCCGCCATGGTGACGCTGGTCGTCGCGGTCTTCGCCGCGGTGCCCTCGGCAACCCTGGCCGCCGTGCACAGCAGCGGCGGGGTGCCTCCCGGGGCGAACTGCCCTCGTTGATCGATGTCATACGGGGCCACCGGCCGCAGGTCTCGTCACGGGTCGGCTGACCGATCACAGCGTCGCGAAGAGCAGTGCGGCGACGGCGAGATAGAGGGCTCCGCTGGCGAGGCACTTGACGACGGTGGTGCGCTGTCCGGGACGGCGTGTAGGCGAAGCGGTCCGCGGCGAAGCTGCTACTCGGCCGAAGGCGACGTGTACGCGGGGCTAGTGGTCGTGGCCGCGCACGGTCGCCCAGGACTGCCAGGTGATGCGCAGGATGACGACGGTGATGGCAAGGCCGATGAGGGGGTCGGCGATGGGCAGGCCGACGGCCACGACCGCAGCCGATGCGATGACGGCCAGCGAGACATAGGCGTCCGCGCGGGCGTGATGGCCGTCGGCGACGAGCGCCGCGCTGTCGAGGCGCTCGCCGGCGCGCGTGCGGACCCGGGCGGCGACGAAGTTGGCGCCATAGCCGATCGCGCCCGCGGCCGCCAGCGCCCAGAGATGGTCGGGCGGGGTCTGGTGGATGAGCCGCAGCACGGCTTCGACGCCGGCGACGCAGGCGCTGATGAAGATGGCGGCGACGACGAACAGGCCGGCGCCTCGCTCGGCGCTCTCGGAGCGCAGCAGGAACGCGATGCCCAGCGGGACCGCGGTCAGGGCGTCACCGAAGTTGTGGATGAGGTCGGCGAGCAGCGCGACCGAGCCCGAGAGCGCGAAGATGAGCGTCTGCACGATCGCGCCCAGGCCGAGCACGGCCAGCGAGATGAGCACCGCCCGCACGCCCTCGCGCGAGCGCTTGATGGAATCGTGGACCAACCCGTGCGAATGGCCGTGGTCGCCGTGGTCGTGACGATCGTGGTCATGGGCGTCCAGCCCGCGCCCGCCGTCAGCCGCGTCGTCGCGGGACTGAACGTGGGTGCGCCGGCCGGACATCGGCGGGCTAGGCCTCGGCGAGCTGCTCGGCAGCGGCAGGGTTGGTCCGCGGGAGCTCGGCAGCGGCAGGGCTTGTCCGCGCGAGTCCGGCGCGGAGGTGCTCGACGTGCGAGATGGCCTGCTCGAGCAGCTCGGCGACGTGGTCGTCGTAGAGGTCGTAGACCACTCGCCGCCCGCCGCGGCGACCCACGACGAGCCCGAGGTGGCGCAGCAGCCGCAGCTGGTGCGAGACCGCCGAGGACTCCATCCCGACCGCGTCCGCCAGCTCGCTGACCGAGCAGGCGCCGGCGTGCAGGCGCCCGAGTATGCGGACGCGGCTCGGCGTCGAGAGCGCTTGCATCGTCTCCGCGACGACGCCCGCGAAGTCCGGGTCGAGCTGGTCGGGCGTGCGGTCGGTCCTGCCGTGGGCCACGCTACGCAGCATACATGAACAGATGCTCAGGCGTTCAGCGTTCTCGTGGGCGTCATGGCATCCGTCGCGGGGCCCGCGACGCCGCGGATCAGCCGCGATGCAATGAGGCGGGCCCGAGGCGCCGCGGATCAGCCGCGACGCATGAGGCGGGCGACGGCGGCCATGAGCTCCTCGGTCTTCTCGCCCTTGTCGTCCTTCGCGCCGAGCACGCAGTGCTGGGCGTGGTCGTCCAAAAGACCGAGCGCGACCTTGTCCAAGGCCGCCTGCACGGCCGAGATCTGCGTCAGCACGTCGATGCAGTAGCGGTCGTCCTCGACCATGCCCTCGATGCCGCGCACCTGTCCCTCGACGCGTCTGAGGCGCTTGAGCAACTGCTCCTTCGTCGCGGTGTAGCCGCGCGTCGGAGTCGTCGTCGTGTTCGCCATGCTGCCAATATACCCCCTGGGGGTTAGACGCGCCGAGCCTGGGCTTGACATACCCATAGGGGGTATGGGTAGTATGTAGCCGACCCCTCCGACAAAGGACCATCTCACATGACCAACTCCGACTCCACCTACGTCGTCGCCGGCATGACCTGCGACCACTGCAAGGCCTCCGTGACCAAGGAGGTCACCCAGGTGGCCGGCGTGCAGGCCGTCGAGGTCGACCTCGACACCAAGCTCGTGCGCGTCCGGGGCGCCGGGGTGGACGACACGGCCGTGCTCGCCGCCATCGACGAGGCCGGCTTCGACGCTGTGCCCGCATGAGCACCGCCGCCAGGCTCGCCTCCTTCGCGCTCGTCCTCGTCGTGGTCTTCGCCGGCGCCCTGGCCGCCGGCAGCGCCGCGGGCCCGCGGCGCGGCCACACCGCGAAGGCCGCGCAGGACCGGCACGCGGCGGGCACGATGACGGCCGGCGCGATGGCGCGCATGCCCGTGCGCGGCCTGGCCATCAGCGAGGGCGGGCTGACGCTCGACCTCGCGCGCCGCAGCGCGGCTGCGGGCAAGCCGTTCAACCTCGCGTTTCGCATCCTCGATCGCCGCGGCCGGCCCGTGCGCGCCTTCGACGTCGAGCACACCAAGCGCATGCACTTCATCGTCGTGCGGCGGGACATGACCGGCTTTCAGCACCTGCACCCGACCGAGGCCGCCGACGGCACCTGGTCGGTCGCGATGACGCTGCCCGACGCCGGCACCTATCGCGTCTTCGCGGACTTCGCGACCGCCGGCACGGCGCACACGCTGGCCGACGACCTGCAGGTCGACGGGGCCGTGCGTTCGCAGCCGCTGCCTAGAGCCGTCAACCGCGTCGACGTCGACGGCCTGCAGGTCAGCCTGACCGAGGGCGCGAGCCGGGCCGGCGCGGAGTCCCAGCTGAGCTTCACCGTCACCCGCGACGGCGAGCCCGCGGCTCTGCAGCCCTACCTCGGCGCCCAGGGGCACCTGGTGGCGCTGCGCGAGGGCGACCTCGCCTTCCTGCACGTGCATCCGGACGAGAACAGCCTGCGGTTCATGGCCACGTTCCCGACCGCGGGCCGCTACCGCCTGTTCCTGCAGTTCCAGACCGACGGGCGCGTCCACACCGCCGCCTTCACCCAGGAGGTCTCCCGATGAACCCCGCAACCTCCGAGCAGCTCGAGCTGCCCATCACGGGCATGACCTGCGCGTCGTGCGCGAACCGCATCGAGCGTCGGCTCAACAAGCTCGCCGGCGTGACCGCGACCGTCAACTACGCCACCGAGAAGGCGCGGGTCGAGTTCGACTCCGCCGCCGTCGCACCCGAGCAGCTGGTCGAGGCCGTGGAGGCCGCCGGGTACCAGGCCGTGCTGCCGGCGTCCGAGCCCGCGGCGGCCGACGCCGACGGCGAGCCTCGAGACGACGGCACCGCGCTGCTGCGGCGCCGGTTGCTGGTGGCCGCGGTGCTGTCGGTCCCGACGCTGCTGATGTCGATGATCCCCGCGCTGCAGTTCGACAACTGGCAGTGGCTGTCCCTGAACCTCGTGACACCGGTCGTGTTGTGGGCGGCGTGGCCGTTTCACCGGGCGGCGTGGGCGAACCTCAAGCACGGGACGGCCACGATGGACACGCTGATCAGCGTCGGCACCCTCGCCGCCTGGCTGTGGTCGCTGTACGCGCTGTTCATCGGCGACGCCGGGATGAACGGCATGCGCATGAGCTTCGACCTCGTTCCCCGCTCCGGGGTGGGCGCCGACCAGATCTACCTGGAGACGGCGGGCATCGTCACGACCTTCCTGCTCGCCGGGCGCTACTTCGAGGCCAAGGCCAAGCGTCGCGCCGGCGCGGCCTTGAAGGCGCTGATGGAGCTCGGCGCCAAGGACGTCGCCGTCCTGGACGCCGACGACGTCGAGCGCCGCATTCCGATCGAGCAGCTCGCCGTCGGCGATCGCTTCGTCGTGCGGCCCGGCGAGAAGGTCGCCACCGACGGCGTCGTCGACCTGGGCTCGTCGGCGGTGGACATGAGCATGCTCACCGGCGAGTCGGTGCCCGTCGAGGTCGGCCCCGGATCGGAGGTCGCGGGTGCGACCGTCAACGCCGGCGGGCGCCTCGTGGTCCGCGCCGCCAAGGTCGGCTCCGACACCGCGCTGGCGCAGATCGCCCGCCTCGTCGAGGACGCGCAGACCGGCAAGGCCCCGGTCCAGCGGCTGGCCGACCGCATCTCGGGCGTCTTCGTCCCCATCGTCATCGGCCTCGCAGCCGCCACCCTCGGCTTCTGGCTGGGTACCGGCGAGAGCGCGACGTTCGCGTTCACCGCGGCTGTGGCGGTGCTCATCATCGCGTGCCCGTGCGCGCTCGGCCTGGCCACCCCGACGGCGCTGATGGTCGGGACCGGTCGCGGCGCGCAGTTGGGCCTGCTGATCAAGGGCCCCGAGATCCTCGAGTCCACGCGCGCGGTCGACACCGTCGTCCTCGACAAGACCGGGACGGTCACGACCGGAAAGATGAGCCTCGTCGAGCTCACCGTCGCCGAGGACGTCGACCGCGACGAAGCGCTCCGGCTGGTCGGCGCCTTGGAGGACGCCTCCGAGCACCCCATCGCCCAGGCCATCGCCAAGGCCGCGGCCGCAAACGGCGCGCGTCCCGCGGTCGAGGGCTTCGTCAACCGGGACGGCCTCGGCGTCGAGGGCGTCGTCGACGGGCGCGCGCTCGTCGTCGGGCGCCCGGCCCTGCTCGCCGACTGGGCGATGCACCTCACCCCCGAGCTCGACGCCGCTCGCACGGCCGCCGGGGCGCGCGGGCAGACGGCCATCGCCGCCGGGTGGGACGGCGAGGCCAAAGCCGTCTTCGTGGTCGCCGACACCGTCAAGGACACCTCGGCCGAGGCCGTCGCGGCGCTGAAGGCGCTCGGCCTGCGGCCGGTGCTGCTCACCGGCGACAGCGAGAGCACCGCGAGGACGGTCGCGGCCGAGGTCGGCATCGAGGAGGTCCTCGCCGAGGTCATGCCCTCCGACAAGGCCGACATCGTCCGGCGCCTGCAGGCCGAGGGCCGTGTCGTGGCCATGGTCGGCGACGGCGTCAACGACGCGCCGGCGCTCGCGCAGGCCGACCTCGGGCTGAGCATCGGCACGGGCACCGACGTCGCCATCGAGGCCTCCGACCTCACGCTGGTCAGCGGCGACCTGCGAGCGGCCGCGGACGCGATCCGCCTCTCCCGCGCGACCCTGCGCACGATCAAGCAGAACCTGGCGTGGGCGTTCGGCTACAACGCCGCGGCCATCCCGCTGGCCGCCCTCGGGCTGCTCAACCCGGTCATCGCCGGGCTGGCGATGGCCTTCTCGAGCGTGTCCGTCGTCAGCAACGCCCTGCGCCTGCGCCGCTTCAAGGCGCAGCGGTCGAGCGCGGGAGCGGAGCCGGGAGCGAAGTCATGAGCAGCGCCGCCGCCGCCGGCGCTCACGAGCACCACGAGGCGCCGACCTCCGGCCCGGCGCTCACGCGCACGGCGCTCTCGGCGACCCTGCACTGCCTCACCGGCTGCGCCATCGGCGAGGTCGCGGGCATGCTCGTCGGCACCGCCCTCGCCTTCTCGAACCTGGGCACGGTCGTGCTCTCGGTCGCGCTGGCCTTCGTCTTCGGCTACGGCCTGACGAGCCTGCCGCTGCTGCGGGCCGGGCTGGCGCTGGCCGTGGTCGCGCCGATCGCGCTGGCCTCGGACACGCTGTCGATCGCGACGATGGAGGTCGTCGACAACGGCATCGTCGTCGCCGTCCCGGGGGCGATGGACGCCGGTCTCGGGCAGCTGCTGTTCTGGGGCAGCCTCGCGTTCTCGCTCCCCGTGGCCGGAGCCTTCGCGCTGCCCGTCAACCGCTGGCTGCTCGCGCGCGGCAAGGGCCACGCCGCCGTCCACGAGACCGGCATCCACGGCGGGCTCCCGCCGCGCACCGTGGGCCTCGCCGCCGCGGTGGCGTTCGTGTTCGGGGCGGCGGTGCTGATCGCCGAGGCCGCGGGGTAGCCACGTAGACTTCACGATCGTGAAGCTCGTCGTCGCCGGCAAGGGAGGCTCAGGCAAGACGTCCATCTCCGGGACGCTGGCGCGACTGCTCGCGCGCTCGGGTTCCCGCGTCCTGGCCATCGACGCCGACGCCAACCCGAATCTCTCGCTCACGCTCGGTATCCCAAGCGACCGCTTCAACGCGCTCCCGACGCTGCCTTCCGGCCTGCTGCTCCGCGACGAGGAAGCCCGTGTGCTGCGGCTCACCCACCCGCTGGAGGAGATCTGCGAGTCCTACGCGGTCGCCGGACCCGACGGCGTGCGGCTGCTCGTGATGGCACAGCCACAGCAGGCCGGCACCGGGTGCCTGTCGCTCATGCACGTGACCGTCCGCACCATCATCGAAGCAGCGGGCGACGGACTACAGGACGTCTGCATCACCGACACCGAGGCATCGGTGGAGCATCTGTCGCGCGCGACGGCCAGGTACGCGGACGCGATGCTGATCGTCGTCGAGCCCTACTGCACGTCGCTTGAGACGGGCCGGCGTACGGCGGCCCTCGCCCTCGATCTGGGCGTGCCGGAGATCGCCTTGGTCGTCAACAAGATCCGCGACGACTCCGACGAGGCGCGGGCGCGGGAGTTCGCCGAGCGCCACGGCCTCGAGCTCGCGGGCCTGATCCCCTTCGACACCGTCATGATGGTCGCCGAGCGCGCGGGGATCGCGCCGTTTGACCAGGACCCCGAAGCACCGATGGTCACGGCCGTCGCAGAGCTCGGTCGAAGCCTCCTGGACGGCGCGCGGCTGTCCCTCCGGCGCTAGCCGGGGAAAGCCGCATTGACGATGGCCTCCCGGCCGGCCGAGGTGCGGTGCAGCTTCGTCCTCGCCGCGATCGGGGCGTGGACCGTGGTCGTGCCCTACCTCGGGCGCGCGGTAGGACTCGGCGTCAACGTGCCCGCGCGGGTGGAGTTCGTCGACCACGTCGTCCCCGGGGGGCTCGTGGCGCTGGCCGGGCTCTACCTGGCCGGCCTTGCACGCCGGCGCGCGCTGGCGGGCACCGGCTCCGCGCTGCTTGCCTCCGGCGTGTGCTTTCTGGCCGGCGTCTGGGTGCTTGCCACCCACGTGCCGCTGGTCGGGGACGCGGCGAACGCCACACAGCCGTGGGGCGCGGCGATCTGGCACTCGACGGCCGCGCTGCCGATCGTGGGGCTCTCCGTCTGGTGCGTGCTCCGCTGCACGGCGGCCCGTGCGTAGGCTGTCCCATGCTTGTCGCCGACCTGGTCGTCTCCCTGGTGATCGCCGGTGCGATCGCCTGGGGGTTCCTACGAGGCCTGGAGCGCATGCTGGCGCCCGCCGGCTTCGCGGTCGGTGCGGTGCTCGGGACGCGGGTGCCGCTGCTGCTCGGCGGCGATCTGCACTCGGCGTTCTCGCTCGTCGCGGCGCTGCCGGCGGCGCTCGTGCTCGGCGCCCTGGTCGCCGCCGCGGTCGAGCGGTACGGACCGCGGCTCGGACGCCGGCTCCGGGGCCGCGAACCGCTGAGCGTGGCCGGAGGCGCGCTGCTGGCCGGCGCCGTCGGGGCAGTCGCGGTGTGGGCTCTCGGTCCGGTCGCGGCGCAGGTCGCCTCCCTGCGCGACCCGATCGGGCGCTCGACCGTCCTCGCGCGGCTGGACTCGGTGCTGACGCCCGTCGGGCCCGAGCCGGCCGGGAAGACGCCCGGGCCGATCGACAACTTCCCCACGATCGCGGGGCCGCCGCCGCAGGTGGCGCCGGCCGACCCGCGCACCGAGACCGATCCCGACGTCAAGGGCGCTCAGCGCAGCGTCGTGAAGATCGGCCGGCTCGGCTGCGGTGACCTCGTGCAGGGCAGCGGGTGGGTCGTCGCCGACGGCGTCGTGGTCACCAACGGCCACGTCGTGGCCTCCGCCGACGCCATCACCGTGCGCTCCCGGGGCACGGGGCCGGCGCGCTCGGCTAGGGCGATCTGGTTCGACCCGGTCAACGATCTCGCGCTCCTGCGGGTTCCCGGGCTGCGGGGCGTACCCGCACTGCCGATGGTCGGCCGGCCCCAGGTAGGCGCGTCGGGTGCGGCGCTGGGGTTCCCCAGGGGGCTGCGCGCGATCCGGCGCGCGCGGCTGGGCCCCACGACGCGCAAGCGGCGGCTGCGCCTGGGCGGAAAGCTGTCGGGGCCCGGGTTCAGCCGCGAGATCTTCGGGCGGCTCGTCACGACGTTCAGGGCCAACGTGCAGCCCGGCAGCTCCGGCGGGCCGCTGGTGGACACGCGGGGGCGGGTGCTGACGACCGTCTTCGCCGGGGGAGACTTCTCGGCCAGCGGCCTGGGCGTGCCCAACCGCTTCGTGCGCGCGGCCCTGCGCAAGGCCGACCGTCCGGTCGGCACCGGTCGCTGCCTGAACGACTCCGATTCTCCCGGCTAGAGCTAGGCTGCCGTCCGATGCGTCCGCGATCCGCCAGGAACCGCCGGTGGAGGTCACCGAAGCCCCCGACGCGACGGTTCAGCACGCCCGGGTTCTGGGCCGGACTGGTGATCCTGGTGATGTTGGTCGCGTACGCCCAGGTGATCGTCGCCAGCCAGCCCCACGTCACGGGCCAGCGGGTCGACTTCTCGACTTTCGTCAGCCTCGCGGAGACCGGCGCGATCAGGGATGTGACGATCCTCGACCAGGACTCCTACGTCGAGGGCACCTACCGGCGCCGCGGCGGAAGGCTCGTGCAGTTCAACACGCCGTTTCTGAAGTCAGAGACCACTCGCGGGAAGCTGATCGACGTCCTGTCGTCCAACCAGGTCCCGACGAAGATCAATCAGCAGCCCGGAAAGGCCCTGCTTCCCTACCTGTCCGCCCTGCTGCCGGCGCTGATCCTGATCGTGCTGTTCGCCTACTTCATCATCTCCTACCGGGGGGGCTCCGGGCTGTTCAGCACGCGCAGCGGCGCGCGCCGGGCGACCGGCGAGAGCGTGCTGCGCTTCGAGGACGTCGCGGCGCAGGATGCGGCGGTCACCGAGCTGCGTGAGCTCTCGCAGTTCCTGGCCGAGCCCGAGCGCTTCGCGCGCCTGGGCGCTCGCATCCCGAAGGGGGTGCTGCTGTACGGGCCGCCGGGCTGTGGCAAGACGCTGCTCGCGCGCTCCCTGGCCGGCGAGTCGGGCGCGGCGTTCTATTCGATCTCGGGGTCGGACTTCGTCGAGCTCTACGTCGGCGTCGGAGCGGCGCGGGTGCGCGAGCTCTTCAAGGAGGCGCGGGAGAACGCGCCGGCGATCCTGTTCATCGACGAGATCGACGCCGTCGCGCGCAAGCGCCGGTCCGGCCCCGGGGGCGGTGTCGGCTCCGGCGAGGAGCAGGGCCAGGCCCTCAACCAGCTGCTCACCGAGATGGACGGCTTCACGCGCGCCGAGGGTACGATCGTCGTCGGGGCGACCAACCGTCCCGACGACCTCGACGCGGCGCTGCTGCGCCCCGGGCGCTTCGATCGCACGGTCTCCGTCGATCGTCCCGACGAGGCCGGTCGGGCCGCGATCCTGGCTATCCACGCTCGCGGAAAGCCCGTCGCCGAGGGCGTCGACATGAACGGCATCGCGAGCCGGGCGATCGGGTTCACCGGGGCCGACCTCGAGAGCGTGATGAACGAGGCGGCGCTGCTCACGGCGCGGTTGGGCCATAGCGAGATCGCCCAGGCGGAGCTCGACCTCGCGCTGACGCGCATCCTCGAGGCGCCCGAGCGCCAGCGCCGGCTGAGCATGCGAGACCGCACGATGGGTCAGCAGTCGCTGGGCTCGGAGCGCGTGACGTTCGCCGACGTGGCCGGCGTCGGGGAGGCGCTCGTCGAGCTCAGCGAGATCAGGGACTTCCTGAGGGACCCGACCCGCTTCGCCGAGATCGGAGCGCGGTTTCCTCGCGGCTTCTTGCTCGTCGGCCCGCCGGGCACCGGCAAGACGCTGCTCGCCCGTGCGGTGGCCGGCGAGTCCAACGCCGCCTTCCTGTCGGTTGCGGCGACCGAGTTCACCGAGATCTACGTCGGTGAGGGAGCGGGGCGCGTCCGCGACCTCTTCGGGCAGGCCCGCGCCATGGCGCCCTCCATCGTCTTCATCGACGAGATCGACGCGATCGGCTCCCGGCGCGAGTCCTCGCTCGACGGGCACCGGGAGCGCGAGCAGACGCTCAACCAGATCCTGATCGAGCTCGACGGCTTTCGCCAGCGCGACGGGGTGATCGTGATGGCCGCCACCAACCGGCCCGAGATCCTCGATCCGGCCCTCGTGCGCGCCGGGCGTTTCGACCGCGAGATCACGATCGACCTGCCCGACCGCGACGGACGGCGCGCCATCCTGCAGGTGCATGTCGGCAACAAGCGGCTCGCCGGCGACGTCGACTTCGATGCCATCGCCGGCATCACCCGCGGGCTGTCGGGCGCCGACCTCGCGAACGTCGTCAACGAGGCGGCGCTGCTGAGCGCGCGGCGCGGCGGCTCCGAGATCTCGATGTCGACGATGGAGGAGGCCGTCGAGCGGTCGACCATCGGCATCGGGCGAGCGCACGTGCTCACCGACGCCGAGCGGCAGGTGATCGCCGTCCACGAGGCCGGCCACGTCGTCGTGGCGCGCAGCGTGCCCGAGGGCCGCCTGCCGCACATGGTCAGCATCATCCCCTCCGGCCGAACGCTGGGCCGGGCGTGGCTCACGGACACCCACGATCGCCTCGTGCAGTCGCGCTCGGGCCTCGTCGACGAAATGGCGATCCTGCTCGGCGGCCGCAGCGCCGAAGAGCTCGTCTTCGGGCAGGCCGGATCGGGTGCGTCGGGCGACCTCGCGCAGGTGGGGCGCCTCGCTCACCACATGGTGCGTGAGCTGGGCATGAGCGACGTGCTCGGAGCGATCGGCTACGCCGCCGACCCTGACGACCACGGCCGCGTCGTCCCCTATTCCGACGACACGGCTCGCACCATCGACACCGAGGCTCGCAGGCTCGTCAGACAGGCACAGGACAAGGCGGACGCGGTCCTGAGGACGTCGAGGGAGGCGCTTGACAGGATGGCCGCCGCCCTGCTCGAGGCCGAGACCCTCAACGCTGACCAGCTCGAGCACCTCTTCGGCGAGCCGGCGGCACCGGCCCCGGCCTGAGCGTCGCTAACGCCGTCCGGCCGAGCGCCGCTGCCAGAGCGCGGTGCCCGCCAACAGCGCGACGAGGCCAAGCACCGCGATCGAGATCACGTCGACGGCGCTGAGCTGCGGGCCCGGTCCGGGTGGTTCGCCGCCGGCGCGGCCGTCGGGGGGCGTTGGGCGCCCCGGTGCGGCCGTCGCGAGGAACGAGCGCTTGTCGAGGATGCCGGTGCCCTTGATGAAGGTCCAGCCGTCGTAGATCGCGGGGCGGTAGGCGAAGGTGCCGTCGGAGAAGAACAGCGGGATCGACGGGAGGTCGCGGGCGAGCCGCCGCAGCTCGGCGCGCGTCGCCGCAGCGCGGGTCCGCGGATTGGGCGCGGAGGCGACGCGTCGCGCGAGCCTGTCGAACGCCTTGCTGTGATATCCGGAGAGGTTCAGCGGAGCGTCTGCAGCGCCAGACCCGAAGAGGCTCGTCAAATAGTCCGGGTCCTCGGAGGCGAGGGCCGGGAGGCTCTGGATGGCCGCGTCGAAGTCGGGGGCCGCGCCGTCCTCGCCGATCGCGTGGCTGAGCCGCTCAGGGGACAGCGTCACGAGGTCCGCCCTGGCCCCGGCTCGCCGGAGCGCGAGCACGACCTGCCGGCCGGTCTCCTGCCGCACCGGGTCGTTCGCCGGGGCCAGGACGCGGATCGGCGCAGGTCCGAGCCCGGCCAGGGTCCGCCGCGCCTCGCGCACGTCCAAGCGATGGAGTGCCAGGCCCGCCGACCAGCGCGAGGCGGGATGGATCTGGCCCTCGACAGCGGCCACGGCCGGTCCGACGTTGCGCACGATCCGCCCGAGGTCCAGGGACGCGCCGACCGCCCGGCGGACGTCCGGGCGGCCAAACGGCGGGCGCCGGAGGTTGAGCACGAGCGCCGTGCCCGCGTACGAGGGGCCCCGGCGCACCCCGATGCCGAGCGTCGCATCGAAGCTCTCGGCGGTCTGCTGCGGAAGGCTCAGCGGGACCATGTCGACCCGCCGGTCGCGGAGCGCCTGGAAGGTCCGCTCGGCGTCGCCGACGATCGGCACCCGGAGCTCCTGGACCCGTGGGGAGCCGCGGAAGTAGCCGCGGTTGGCCCGGAAGACGTAGCCCTGGTCCGGCCGGGCGCGCACGAGGCGGTACGGACCGCTTCCGACGGGAAGCCCTTTCGGTGCGAGGCGGCCGGCAGGCAGGCCCCGCCACAGATGTCTCGGCAGGATCGGCACGTCGGCGAGCGGCTGGTCGTCGAAGCCGAGCGAGGGCCGGCGCAGGTCGAACGTCGCGGTCAGCCGCCCGGTGGCGCGCACCCGCTCGATGTCGTCGAGCTGCGGCGTGAAGCGCGGCTGGAAGTGGGCGGCCACGAAGCGGAAGGTGAACGCGACGTCGGCGGCGGTCAGCGGCTGGCCGTCCTGCCAGCGGACGCCCGGCCGCAATCGGACCGTCACGCGCCGCCCGCCGCGGCTGCGCGTGACCGAGCGGGCCAGCCAGGGCCGCGGCATCCCGCCGGCGTCGCGCCACATCAGCGTGTCGTAGACGAGCGTGACCAGCGGATAGCCGAGATCGAACGTGTAGGGCGTGAGGCTGCCGTCGTACCGCGGGAAGGGCAGTCGCACGACCTTCGCGGTGGACGGCCCTGCGGTGGCGGGCGAGGCGAGCAGGCCCTCGGCCAGCAGAACGAGGACCAGCGCGGTGCGCGCGCGGTGTCTCGCGGCGACGGTCGTCACGGCGGGCAGGCTAGTGCGCTGCAAGGCGCGCGCAGGTGCGCCGACGCCCTGCCGCCGACGGAGAAACTAAGGGCATTCGGCATCTAGACGTGATACGGTCCCGCTGCTCGGAGACTCGAACTTTGAAGAGGGGTGGTGTGGGTGCTTAGGCGAACGCGTTTGCTCGCAGTGGCTGTCTTGTCGGTGCTCGCTGCCGCGGCGGTCGGAGTGAGCCTGGCCTGGGCGTGCACGGACTCCGGCTTCGGCACGCCCTCGTCGCCGCCGCCTCCTCCGACCCCGCCGACCCCCCCGGTGACCTCGTCGGCCCCCCCGGCTCCGGTGCCGCCGGCGCCTCCTGCGGCGCCCGCCCCGGCCACGGCCGTCGAAGCGCCGGCGACGGCCCCCGCCGGCTCCGCCGGTGCCACCGCCTCCGGGACGACCAGCGGGGCCGCGCGGGACACGACTGGGTCGGGGAGCGGGTCGAGCAGCTCTGGGGGCGATAGGAGCCGCAGCGGCCAGTCCGGCAGCGGGCAGCCCGCGCCGAGAGCGATTCAGACAGTCCCCGCCAGTCCCAGCGGTCAGGCGGACCTGGCCACTCGCCTCAGGGGCGGCACCGCCGGCGTGACCCGCCACGGCGGGCATTCGGTCTTCAAGAGCTCGACCGCGCCGGGCGGTGCTCACTCGCACTCCTCCTCCGCGAGGACACACGCGCCTGCCGCCGCGCCCGCGACCAGCGGCGCCATGGGCGACCTGTGGAGCGGCGTCCGCTCCGCCGGGAAGCCGTCCTTGGCCTCTGCCGCGGCGGCCGGGGCGCCGGGTGGCGGGCTCGGGTCGGGAGTCCTGGTCGGCCTGGTCGGCCTCGCTCTCGGTTTCACCGGGCTCACCGGCGGGTTCCTGGTCGCCGCGGCACGGCGCCGGCGTAGCGCGCCGGGCAGTGACGGAGCGGCCAAGCGCTAGATGGAAGCGCAGGACGATTCGCCGGGGAGCAGCTCCGGCGAGTCGCCAGAGACACAGGCCATGAGCCCCGAACGCCCGCGGCGGCGGGGCTCGTTGCTTGCGGGGCTGCTCGGGCTGTCGCTCGTGCTGCTCGGGGCCGGGGCGCTCGTGGTGTCGGGCTCGTTCGCCGAGCCCGCGACCGTACGCCTGGTCGGCCATGACGCGCCGGTCAACCTGTCTGCGCGCAGCCCTGAGGACATCAGCGCGCACAACTCGCCGACGCTCGTGCGCAACCCGGTGCGGCCCGCCAACCTGGCGGTCTCCAGTCGCATCGACACGCCGTTTTACTCCTGCGCCCTGCACGTGTCCTTCGACGCCGGCGCGAACTGGGCGCAGACGGCGATCCCCGCGCCGCAGGGGGAGGAGGCCAAGTGCTTTGCGCCGGACGTCGCCTTCTCGGCCGACGGCACCCTGTACGTCTCGTTCGTCACCCTGAAGGGCAACGGCAACGTTCCCCACGCCCTGTGGCTGTCGAAGTCCCGCGATGGCGGGCGCACGCTCTCCGACCCCGTCCGGGTGCATGGCCCGCTGACCTTCCAGGTGCGCCTCGCCCCCGATCCGGTGAGGCCGGGGCGCGTCTACCTCACGTGGCTGCAGGCCCTCGGCGTCGGCACCCTGCGCTTCGACGGCCCCGGGAACCCGATCATGGCCGCTCGCTCCGACGATGCGGGCGCCACCTGGTCACGCCCGCTCCGGGTCAGCAGCGCGGCCCGGGGGCGCGCCGTCAGCCCGGCGCCGGTGGTCGGGCGCGACGGCACGCTCTACGTCCTGTATCTGGACCTGGGCCAGGACCGCCTGGACTATGAGGCCGGCCACGAGGGCCGGGGCGGCCCGCCCTACACCGGGCGCTACACGCTCGTGCTCGCCCGCTCGCGCGACGGCGGAGCGCGGTGGGAGGAGTCGGTCGTCGACCGCGACCTGACGCCGATCTCGCGCTTCGTCGTGTTCCTGGCTCCCACTCCGTCGCTCGCCGTGGACCGCGACGGCCGCGTCTACGCCGCCTTCCAGTCCGCCGGCCTGGGCGACTCCGACGTGTGGCTGTGGTCGCTTGCACCCGGCGGGTCGACGTGGCGCGGACCGACGCGCGTCAACGACACCCGGCCGCGCGACGGGACGGCGCAGTACCTGCCCAAGGTTGCCGTCGCGCCCGACGGACGGCTCGACGTCCTGTACTACGATCGCCGCGCGGACCGCCGCAACCTCATGAACGAGGTCTCGCTCCAGTCGTCCTTCGACCATGGCAGGACGTTCACGCCGGCGCTGCGCCTCTCGAGCCGGCCGTTCGACTCGCGGATCGGGTTCGGCGCCAAGGAGGGCCTGCCCGATCTCGGGAGCCGGCTGGCCCTGATCTCCGGCGATCGCGCCGCGCTGGGCCTGTGGACCGACACCCGGGCGGGGACGCCGGCCACGCAGAAGCAGGATCTCGCCGAGGCCGCGGTCGCCGTCAGCGACCCCGTCCGGCTCTCAGCCGGGGCGAGGGACGCGTTGCGCTACGGCGGCGTCGCCGCCGGCCTCGCCGGCCTCGTCCTGCTCGGGCTCGCGCTCAGGGCCTACCGGCGGCCTGAGCCCGCGTAGACGCTTTCGTCGTCGGTCGCGGCGCGCTCGCGGGTGGGGCGATGCCGCCCGCCGCCCCCCGTGGAGGCGGGCGGGCTCGCGCGCCGGCGTCGCGTTGGCGTGTGTTCTACGGCGGCAGGGCTTGCGGCCGTCATCGCGCTGCTCGGCCGCGGCCGGCTCGCGAGCGCGGATAGGGCCGGGCGCTTACAGCCGGCTAGGTGGAGCGGGGTTTCGGTCCGCCGGCAGCCATCACGCGTCTGATGGGGGTCAGAACCCCGATTAAGCGCGTCGTCGCTCCCCGCTCGGGCGTGTGAGTGCGTCGTGTGCCCGTGGCGGGGGACCAAGCGCCCGCGACGAACCGACCCCGGCCCTACCCAGCCAAGCTGTAAGCGATGGCCTCGCCGAGGTCGCTGCCCCTCGTGGTCGCCACCGCGACCACTTCGCGCAGCGACCTCCCCCGCGCTGCCCCTACCAGACCAGCCGTCTTTCAGGCGGCGACGGGCGTCCCGGTCAGGCGGTCGGCGAGCGCCACGATGGCAGCGACGCCGGGGGCTGCGGCGTCGAGGTCGATCGGCGCGGTCCCCTCGCGGTCGGCCGCCGCGATGACCGGGTCCTCGGGGATCACGATCAGCTCGCGGTCGCCCAGCGCAGCGCGCATCAGCTCGACGTCCGACGCGTCCCGGACGCGGTTGGCGAGCACGACGATCTCCGCGCTGCCGGAGGCGAGCTCGATCGCCCGGCGGGCCACCTCGAGCGACTTGGCGGTGGGGTTGGCGACGACGAGGACGACGTCGGCGTGGCCGGGCTCCAGCCGCTCGAGCGTGCCCAGGCCGGCCTCGAGATCGCAGATCACCGTGCGCTCGCCGTGCTCGAGATCGCGGACGAGGTTCTCGGGGTTGACGCCGCAGCACTGGCAGCCGGGGTTGATGACGTCCAGCCGCGAGGCCACGACCAGGCGCACGCCGTCGGGGGCGTCGGCGCCGAAGCGCTCGACAAGTCCCTCCAGCGTCGGCTCGTGCGCGGCCTCGCCCGCCGCGACGGCCTGACGCGCTGCGAGCAGCAGGTCCGTCCGCTCGGCGCCCACGCCGAGCGAGACGCCGAGCATCGGGTTGACGTCGGCGTCGAGCGCCAGCACCACGTGGCCCGTGCGCGCGAGGGCGCGGGCGACGGTTCCGGAGACCGTCGTCTTGCCCACACCCCCCTTTCCGGCGACTGCGATCTTCACCGTCGCATCATGCCCAGAGCCTACACGCACGCGCCCGCTCCGACGGGCCTCTTCACATCAGCCGCAGCCCGTGTTGTTGCCGCAGCTGGGGCACGTGTAGCACGAGCCGGTGCGCTGCATGATGCCGCCACACTGCTGGCAGGCCGGGCCGAGGTCCAGCCCGGCGAGCCTGGCGGGGACGACCGGGGGCTTCTCGGTCATCGCCGACGCCGCCGGGAGCGGGGTGGAGCCCGCCGACGGCGCGGCTGTGGCCGGGCCGGTGCCGGAGCCGTTGGCGGGGCGGGCCGACGGGCCGGCGGTGCCGCCCTCCGAGCCGACGGCGAGATCTTGGCCCATCTTGCGGGCGCGGACCTCCTTGGTGAGGATGCCCAGCTCCTCCTGCGTGTCGGTGTCCATGAAGCGCGACGCGAGCCAGCGCATGATGTAGTCGGGCATCGACTTGGCAAAGGGGATCTCCGGGTTGGTGGTGATCCCCTCCGGCTCGAAGCGCATGTAGGCGAACTTGCGCACCAGGGTCTCCAGCGGCACGCCGTACTGCAGCGAGATGGAGATCGCGGTCGCGAACGAGTTCATCATGCCGCGCAGGGTCGAGCCCTCCTTGCCGATGTCGGTGAGGAAGATCTCCCCGACCGAGCCGTCCTCGTACATGCCGGCGGTGATGTAGCCCTCGTGCCCGCCGATCGAGAACTTGTGCGTGATCGACTGGCGCTCGCGGGGCATGCGCCGGCGCGCCGGGCCGGCCTCGCTCTGGGCCATCGCGACGGCGTCCACGACGGCCTCGTCGGCCGCGGCGCGGACGAGCGCGTCGACCTGCTCCTTGGAGTACAGGCCCTCGCCGGCGGCGTCGAGGTTCTTGGCGGTCTGCGCGTCGGTGCGCAGGGCCTGCGCGGTCTTTGACCCGTCGCGGTAGATCGCCAGCGCCTTGACGCCGAGGCGCCAGGACTGCAGGTAGGCGTCCGCGATGTCCTCGACGGTCGCCTCGTGCGGCATGTTGACCGTCTTGGAGATCGCGCCCGAGATGAACGGCTGCACCGCGCCCATCATCTTGATGTGGCCCATGTGGGAGATCGCGCGCTCGCCGACGGCGACGTCGAAGACCGAGAGGTGCTTCGGGTCGAGGTCCGCGGCGCCCACGATCGTGCCGTGCTCGGTGATGTGCGCCTCGATCTGCTCGATCTGCGCATCGCTGTAGCCGAGCGTGCGCAGGGCGAGCGGCACCGTGCGGTTGGCGATGGTCATCGTCCCGCCGCCGACCAGCTCCTTGTACTTGACGAGCGAGAAGTCGGGCTCCACGCCCGTCGTGTCGCAATCCATCAAAAAGGAAATTGTGTTGTGGCTGACGAAGCCGTTGGCCACGTAGGTGACGTTGTCCGGCACCGAGAGGTCAAAGGTGGGCTGGTCCTCGAGCAGGTCCACCGTGGCCACCTCGTCGAAGAAGTAGCCGAGCAGCTGCTCGAGCTCGACGCTCGGCGCCTGCTCGAGCAAGGCGGTGGCAGCCCTGCGGCTCACCGCCCCGTTGCGGCTGAGCTGCAGGAGCAGGTTGCGCCGCAGCGGGCCGTTGTCGGGAGCCAGCTCGTCGACCATGCCACGGCTGACCGGGACACGGTCGTGCCGGGCGGCCTGCGGGTGTGACTCGGCGAGCAGCGCATCGTTCTTGCGTGTCGACATGAAGCCGACCTCGCGGACGAAGCGGTCGGCGGACGACACGTTCAGCAGCCGCAGGCAGTACGTGGGGCCGCCGAGCTTGAACGCGCTGGCGTCCGTCTTGCGGGTGGTGACGAAGCCGAGCGTCAGCATCAGCGTCTGCACGTCACGGGAGAAGTCGCTGCTCGATGTCGTCCACGATGCGTAGCCGTTGCTTGCGCTGCCGTCGGCTTCGAAGAGTCCTCGAACGAAGGCCGCGTACACCTCTGGGTCGTTGGAGTGCAGCACCGCATCGGGGATGTGGGCGAGATAGCCCTTGCCCGAGTGCCCGGTGAACGGCGGCCGCCTGGCGAATCCGCAGGCGTCCCACCAGATGGTCAGCGCGACCGAGTGCAGCGAGAGCTCCGTGTAGCCGTCGCGCGGCAGCAGGTGGGCCTGAAGGCCGAAGAGCTGCTGGCCGAGCGCGACCAGTCGCTCCACGACGTCGTGGTCGCCATCGCTCACGCAGAGCCGCAGCCCCTTGGCGTGCAGGGAGCCGTCCCCCATGAAGTAGCCGACCAGCTCAGCGAGCTCCGCCGTCATCCGGCGCGGCACGCGCGTGCGGTGGTCGGCGTTCCAATGCAGGTCACCGAGCGGTGGCAACGGGACCTCGTTGGGCTCCCCGACGAGGCCGTTGAGCATCATGGGGACGCGGTCGCCGGGCTGGATTTCCGCCATGCGGCGCCAGGTCCAGTCGCCCTCGGAGTCCACGACCTTGATGCGGTGGGTCGGCGTCCCCTGGAGGCGGTACCCGCGGGCGGTCTCGACCGAGACGACCTGCTCCTCGCCGTTGATGAAGAACTTGGTGGCCTGGCGCGGTCCCTCGTCGGTCGCCACCTGAATGTCCAGATCCTGCCATGTGGCGCCCTCGGTGTTGCCGAGGCTGCGCAGGCGCACCAGGCCGCGGCTCGTCGAGACCAGGCTGCCGGCCACCAGGCAGCCGGTCGGCGCCAGCACCGTCGCCTGCGCGTTGCGGTAGCCGTAGAGCTCGCCGAGCGCGACGGCCTCGTTCCACGCCTCGCGCGCGGCGGCCAGCAGGTCCGTGTCGACGCACGTGGAGTCCGGGATCGCGTAGGACGCGTCGCGGTGCATGCGCATGACGTTGTTGTGCGCCTCGCGGTTCTCGGCGTACTTGTCGTAGGCGCCGACCGCCGCCGCGACCTTGGCGGACTGCAGGTACGCGCGCCCGGTCATCAGCGCCGTGATGGCGGCGGCGGTGCCGCGGCCGGCGTCGGAGTCGTAGGCCATGCCGTCGGCCATCAGGTAGGCGCCGAGGTTGGCGTAGCCCAGGCCGAGCTGGCGGAACGCGCGGGCGTTGCGGCCGATCTCCTCCGTCGGGTAGCTCGACGGGCCGACCACGATCTCCTGCGCAAGCAGGACGATGTCGACGGCGTGCTCGAAGGTGCCGACGTCGAAGCTCCCGTCGGGATTGCGGAACTTCATCAGGTTCAGCGAGGCGAGGTTGCAGGCCGAGTCGTCGACGTGCATGTACTCGGCACATGGGTTGGACGCGTTGATCCGGCCCGAGTTCGGTGAGGTGTGCCACTGGTTGATCGTGGTGTCGTACTGGACGCCCGGGTCGGCGCACTGCCAGGCGGCCTCCGCGATGTCGTGCATGAGCGCGCGCGCCTCCAGCGGGTCGCCCACCGGCTCGCCGGTCTGGCGCGCGATCAGGTTCCACTCGCCGTCGCCCTCGACGGCGTGCATGAACTCGTCGGTGACGCGGACGGAGTTGTTGGCGTTCTGGTACTGGATCGACTTGAAGCCCTCGCCGTCGATCGACATGTCAAAGCCCGCGTCGCGCAGGGCGCCGGCCTTCTTCTCCTCGGCGGCCTTGCACCAGATGAACTCGCGCACGTCCGGATGGTCGATGTCGAGCACGACCATCTTCGCCGCGCGGCGCGTCTTGCCACCCGACTTGATCGTGCCGGCCCACGAGTCGGCACCGCGCATGAACGAGACCGGGCCGGAGGCGGTGCCGCCCTTGGACAGCGGCTCCATCGACCCGCGGATGTTGGAGAGGTTGATGCCGGCGCCCGAGCCGCCGCGGAAGATGCGGCCCTCGCGCGTGTTCCAGTCGAGGATCGAGTCCATCGTGTCCTCGACGCTGAGGATGAAGCAGTTGTGGACCGCGACGTTATTGGTCAGGAACTCGCCCGACTCGGTCTGGATGTCGTAGACCTGCTGCGTGCCGACCGCCTCGATGGAGACGATCTCCTCCTCGCGGAGGTCCGGGCAGCGCTTCCAGTCGCGCAGTCCGAGTGAGAGCAGCAGCTTGTCGGACTTCGCGCGGCCGACGAAGCCGACGAGCTCGGCGAAGCGGGCACGCTCGGAGCCGATCGAGATGTCGATCATGTGCAGGTCGTGGCGGTCGGCGCGCTTCTCCGTCTTGCGCGTGCGCCGCGAGTAGATCCCGATCACGTTGAGGAGGAGCTGGACGTCTTCGGTCCACTGCTCGCCGATCACGGCGAAGCCGACCCGGCCGCTCTCGCAGCCCCTTTCCCGCCGGAGGGAGACGTACCCGTCGGCCTGGAAGATGGACTGCAGGTAGGCGCAGATCTCCTCGTGGGAGGCGGTCCAGAGCTGAGCCGGGACCCGGATGTCGGTTCCGCGCTCCAGCAGGTCCCAGCGCCCGACGAAGTTGTGCAGGACTTCGCCGTACAGCCGGATGCGGCGCAGGTCGAGCGCGTCGTCCTGCGCCGGGACCTCCCGTTCGTGGCGATGCACGTTCGGCAAGGCGACGTCGAGGTTGCGCACGATCCACTCGCGCTCGTCGTCGTTGGCGACCAGGAACTCGATGGTCACGGAACGGTTCGTGCCGGTGCACTGGCCGACGAAGCCGTCGGCCTGCAGCCAGCCCGCCAGGGCGGCCTCGGCGACCGCCACCTCGTCGGCGACGCCCGGGCCGACGAGCTCCTCCTCGGGCAGGCCGCCGGCCGGCACGGCCACGCGCGCGTCGACCTTCGCGCGATGCGGGTGCAGGTGCATGCGCATCCCGAGCTCGAGCTCGTCAACGCGGAGCCACTGGGCCGGGGTGCGGCGCTCGCGGACGGCCTTGACCACGTGGTCGGCCGTCGCCTCGACGAACTGGCCGTTGCGCAGGCCGACCCGGTAGACGGGCTTGCGGCCGTTGTCCTGGACGGCGACGACACGCGTGACGCCGGCCGAGTCGTAGACCTCGCGGCCCACCTGCTCGCCCTCGACGAGCTCGCCGATCGGCACCATGCCCTCGGGCGTGGAGACGAGCGCGTGGAATGGGACGCACGCACTGCATTGCGGGCTCTCCTCGAAGCCCACGTTGAACCAGACGGGCGAGTTGAAGGCCGCCATCTGGTGCAGCAGGATGTAGGTCAGCTCGGCCTCGAAGGCGTCGCCGTCCTCGGCGGTGGCGAAGTAGCCGCGCTCGCGACCCCAGTCGGCGATCGTGCCGGCAACGCGGCCGACCATCTGCTTGACCGAACGCTCGCGCGTGGGGGAGTTCAGCTGGCCGCGGAAGTACTTCTGGGTGACGATGTTGGTCGCGTTCTGCGACCAGTTGACAGGGAACTCGACATCGCGCTGCTCGAAGGCGACCTTGTCGCCGTGGCCGATGCGGGCGTCGCGCAGCTCCCATTCGACGGCCTCGAAGGGATGGACCCCGGGCTGGGTGAACACGCGCCGCACAGCCATCGCCTCCCCGCCTCGGTGCGCGGAATCAAGCGGTGTGTGCGGGGTGTTCTCGACGGCCATCTTGGGGTGCTCCTTCCTCCTCCACGATAGGCCGCGCAGGCATGTCGGCGGTCTCGTGGAGTGGGTGGTTCGGGTTGTCGATACTGCCGCCTGGGGCGGACGGAAAACTGCGCCTTCCCGCATACTGCGAGAGATCAGCCGCCGGACTGGCCGGCCGCGGTGCAGCGCCCGCCAGGCGCCCGGCGACGGTGCCCACGCCCGCCTCGACCGAGGCCCTGGCGAACCCCGACCCCGGCGCTCGCCCAGCCCCGCTGCGCTTCCGCTCCTCCGACGGCAAGCGCCTGCGCGGCATCCTCACGCCCGCCGGGGGCAAAGGCCGCACGCCCGCGGTCGTGCTCGTCCACCAGCTCAACGGCAGCCCGGCGCAGTCGACCCGCTGATCGCAGAACTGCACCGGGCCGGCTTCATCACGCTGGCCGACGGGTCGCGCAGCGCGGACGAGCTCGACGAGACCAAGCTCGCCCGCGACGTCGCGGGCGCGGTGACGGCTCTGCGCGCGATGGCGAGCGTCGATCCCGGGCGCATCGCGCTGACCGGCGCGACCATCGGCGCGACGCCGGTCGCCTACGTGCTCGGCGCGCAGCCCGGCCTGCGCCTGCGCGGCGGCGTCGGGCTCTCCGCCGTCGAGTCCCCCGGGCTGATCGACCTGGCGTCCAAGCGACGCTTCAAGCCCCACGACCTGCTGCTGATCGCCGACGATCGGGAGATGCTCAACGTCGACAACATCGCGAACCACGCAGAGGCAAGGGCGTCGCGAAGTTCAAGGCGCCGATCCCTGGACACGGGGTCGAACTGCTGCCCGACCGCCGCGTGCGCGTCAAGCTGATCGGGTGGCTGAAGCGGGTGACGTGCCGGGATCCGCGCTGGCGTCGCGCGCGGGTGAGGGTCGTTTGTGGTGCTCCAGGCACCGGTGAGCGCCCGTGGCCGGTGGGCCTCCCGCGCTCAACGGGGCCAGGGAAGCACAAAGGACCTCCACCCCTGACCGGCCGCCGCCGCGACAGCAGAAATGGGGGTCCCCGCCGGACCGAGTTTGCTGCTGCCCCACCCAGCCCGCCGTGCAGAGCCACGCGCCCACCCAGCCCGCCGTGCAGATCCACGCGCCGCCGAGAACGCCCGGAAAATCAGCGAATCAACGACTCGGCTTACCGCCCGACGCGCAGCCAGTCGCGGAAGTCCTCCCACGTCCCGCCCAGGCGCCAGGACGCCTCGCGCCAGCTGTGGCGGACGGGGGCGAGGCGGCCCTCGGCGAGGCCGAGGCGCTTCATCACGAGCAGCGCCAGCGCGGTGAGCGCGAACAGCCCGGCCACGACGCCGAGCAGGATCAAGGGCACCGGCGCGCCGTTGGCCGGGCGGGCGGTGGCGGCCCGCTCGAGCGCGACGTCGGAGGCGGAGGTCGGAGGCGGCAGCCCGGCGGCGCCGGACGGCGCGGGCGGGTCCGGGACGACCGTCTTGGTGGGGACGGTCGTCGGGGTCGGCTTCGGGGTCGGCGTGGCGGTCGGCGTGGCGGTGCCCGCCGTCGCCGGGGAGACCGGCGTGGCCGAGCCGTCCGCGCATTCCCCGCGCGCGCGGGCCTCGATCGCGGCCTGGATGGCACCCGGGAGATCCGACGCATACTGGCGGACGTCCGGCGGGATCGCCTGCTGTGCCAGCTTGAGCTGCTCGGAGGTGTACTTGCACGGATCGATCTTGCCGTCCGGCAGGTAGTCGTTGTAGATCTGAAACGCCAGCTTCTGGCCCGGCGTGGCGGCCTGGGCGGCAGGGGCCGAGAAGGCCGCGGCGAGCGCGACCACGACCAGCGTGCGGATGAGCAGGCGGACGCGCACCGAGGGCAGCGTAGAGCGTTTCGCTAACGTCGGCGCCGCCCGATGGCCGTCGCCACTCCTGCCCACCCGCGCGCCGGGAAGCCCGCGCATGCCGCCCCCGGGGCGGAGGCCCGCGCGCCGACGCCGCCCGCCGCCCGCGCACTGCTCGTGGCCTTCACGGCCTCCCTGGTCTACGCGTGCTTCGCCAGCGGGGCGACCGCGCTCCCGCAGGAGAGCTGGCTCGAGCTCGCGCTGGCGGTGATCGCGACCGTCGCGGCCGGTGTCTGGCTGTACGGCAGCGGGATCGCCCTGCGCGCATCGCCGCTCGGCATCGCCGGGATCGGGCTGCTCGTCCTCTTCGCGGCGTGGGCGGCCGCGAGCATCGCCTACAGCGTCGCTCCCGACCGCTCCTGGGCCGAGGTCAACCGCGTCATCGCCTTCGCCCTCACCGCGCTGATCGGCGTGTTCATCGGCAGCTCGCTCCCGCGCGCGGCGGAGCGCGTCGGCCTCGCGCTCGCGGTCGCGGCACTGCCAGTCGCGCTCTATGCCCTCGGGGGCAAGACGCTGCCCGGCGTGCACATCGGCAACCTGGTCAACCTCGACCAGGCGGGCAGCTTCAACCGCCTGCGCGCGCCGCTGGGCTACTGGAACGCGCTCGCGCTGGTCTGCGTGACCGGGGCGCTGCCGCTGCTGCGCCTCGCGGCGGACCCGAGCCGGCTGCCGTGGCGGCGGGCGGGCGCGCTGGTCGGCGTCTTCGTCCTGGTCCTCGTCGTCGGGCTCACCTACTCGCGCGGCGGGGTGCTCGCGCTGGTCGCGGGCGTGGCGACGCTGACGGCGCTCGGGACCGAGCGCGTGCGCACGCTCGTCTTCTTCGGGTCGGCGCTCGTGGCTTCGGTGCTGCCGCTCTCGATCGCGCTCGGCCGGGCCGACCTGACCCGCGACATCGTTCCGCTCGCCCAGCGCCAGGACGACGCCCTCGCGGTCTTCGCCGCGGTGATCGCCGTCGGCGCCCTGCTCGTGCTCTGGGGCCGCGCGCTGGTCGCCGTCGAGAGCGGCCCGGTCTTCACACCCGCGCGCGGGCGCGCGATCGGGCGTCCCGTGGCCGCCGTGCTCGGCGTCGTCGTGGTGCTCGGCGTGATCGGCTCGCTGGCGACGGGCAAGGCCCAGGACACCTTCGCCACCTTCAAGGACCCGCAGGGCGCGGCGGCGCTGACGGACCCGAACCGCCTGCTGTCGTCGAACTCGGGCAACCGCTGGGTCTGGTGGAAGGAAGCGGCCGGCGCCTGGTCTGACAAGCCGGTCGCCGGGTGGGGAGCGGGTTCGTTCCCGGTCACCCACCGGCTCTACCGCGAGCTGCCGCTGAGCGTCCTGCAGCCGCACAGCGTGCCGCTGCAGTGGCTCGCCGAGGACGGGCTCGTCGGCTTCCTGCTCGCCGCGGGCGGGCTGTTGGCGCTGCTCGCCGCGGCGCTCGCGCGGGTGCGCGGGCTGCCGTGGAGCGTGTCCGGCGCGCCCCCCGCCCGCGGCGCCTCGGCCGCGCTGCTCGCGGTGGCGGTCGCGTGGGGCGTGCACTCCCTCTTCGAGTGGGACTGGGACATTCCCGCGGTGACGCTGCCGATGCTGCTGTGTCTCGGCGTCCTCGCGGCCCGCCCCGCGCATGGCGGCCGGCCGCTCGCGGCGCGCGGCCTGGTGATGACGGCCGTGACGGTCGGCTTCGTGCTCTTCACCGTGTCCGCGCTGCTGCCGGCGATCGCCAAGACCAAGACCTCGTCGGCACTGGAGGCCGTGGGCAACGACAAGGTCAGCGAGGCGCAGCTCGCCGACGCGGCCGCGCAGGCCGAGCTGGCCGCGCGGCTGAACCCGCTCTCCGCCGACCCGCTGATCGCCGCCTCGGACATCGCCGAGCGCCGCCGGCGACCGGACCAGGCGCGCGCCTACCTGCTGCGGGCGGTCCGCCGCCAGCCCTACGACGTCGACGCCTGGACGCACCTCATCCGCACGGAGTTCCTGCGCGGCGACCGCGCCGCCGTCCGCCGCGCGTCGGTGAAGGCGCTCGACCTCGACCCGATCAGCGCCGCGACCTTCGGCCTCGCCTATCGCGCGCGACAGAACTCCGTGCTGCCTTCCGAGTCGGCCAGCGCGACGGGCTCGCCGCTGCCGACCCAGGTCCCGATCACGACGCCGTGACCGACCGCCTGAGCGCACCCGACAGCCCGATGCGCGCCTACTACGACCGCCGCGCCGCCGAGTACGACTCGTGGTGGCTCGGGACGGGCCTGTTCGCCCAGCGCGACCGGCCGGGCTGGGAGGCCGCGCGCGACGAGCTCGTGGCGCTGGTCGCGTCGCTCGAGCCCGCCCGCCCGCTCGACCTCGCGTGCGGTACGGGCTTTCTCAGTCGCGCGCTCCCGGGGGAGCTGACGCTGCTCGACCAGAGCGCGGGGATGCTCGAGATCGCCGCCGGGCGCCTGCCGTCGGCGACCGTCGTGGGCGGGGAGGCGATCCCGCTGCCGTTTGCCGACGCGTCGTTCGAGCGGGTCTTCACCAGCCACTTCTACGGCCACCTGGTCCCGGACGAGCGGCCCGCGTTCCTGGCCGAGGCGCGGCGGGTCGCGCCCGGGCTGATAATCGTCGACTCCGCCCGGCGGCCGGGCGGAGCGGCGGAGGACTGGCAGGCGCGCGAGCTCGAGGACGGCTCGGTGACGCGCGTCTACAAGCGCTGGTTCACCGCCGCGGGCCTCGCGCAGGAGCTCGGCGGCGGCACGGTGCTGCTCGACAACGAGTGGTTCGTGGCCGTCAGCCGGTGACGAGGTTCGCCACCGCGGAGATGAGCAGCACCGCGGCGGCGACGAGGACGATCAGGACGAGGAGCTTCAGCCAGCCCGGCGCGCGCTTGGGCTCCGGCTCGCGCCGGCGGCGGGGGTGCCCGGCCGCCGCCGTCTCGGCCTGACGGGCCGGCGGCGGACCCGAGCGCGGGCGGCGCGTGGGACGCTCGAGGACGGTCGCGCCACCCGCGAGCTGCGAGCGCACGCGCTCGAGGTCGTTCTCGAGGGCGACGCGCTCGCCGAGCGCCTCCTCCGCGATGGCCTCGGTGTCGACGAGGCGCTCGCGCTCGATCTCCAGCGCGCTGGAGAGGTCCTCGAGGCGCCGCTGGGCGTCGTAGAGCGCCGCCGCGTCGGCGGCCTGGCCGCGGACGGCCGTGAGCTCGGCGGTGGCGGCCTCGGCCTGGGTGCGCAGCTCGGCGGCGTGCTCCGTCGCCTCTGCGAGCGCGGCTTCGAGCTCGCCGACGCGCATGCGGGCGTCGGTGTGCTGGGCCTCGAGCGTCCGCGCGGCGCCGGCGTGCTCCTCGAGGCGCTGGTGCAGCGTGGCGATCTCGCCCTGCGCGGCGGCGGACAGGATCGCGTGCTGTTGGAGATCGTCGCCCAGGCGCTGCGCCTCGGCCGCGGCGGTCTCCGCCGCCATGGTGCGCTCCTCGACGGCGGCGCGCAGGTCGTCGAGCTCGGCGTGCAGCCGGCGGGCGGTGTCGTCGGCGAGCTCGAGCGAGGCCTCGCGCTCGCCGAGCTCGGTCTCCAGCCGCGCGGCGTCCTCCCGCGCCTCAGCGGTCTCGAGGTCCGCCTCGTTGAGCGCGGCGAGCCGCTCGGCCAGCACGACGCGCAGGCGCTCGACCTCGGCACCGGCGGCCTCGGCGGCAGACGTCCCGTCGGCGATCGCTGCCTGAAGGCGCGTGACGTCGGCCGCGGCGGCCTCGGCGGCGGCGGTCCGTTCGGCGAGCTGCGTCCGCAGCGCCTCCGCCTCCGTGCGGCTCGTGTCCGTGATCTCCGCGAGCGCGCTGCGCAGGAGCTCGATCTCCGCGCCGGACCCGGAGAGCTCGGTGCCGAGGCGCTGCCGGTGCTCGGTGGCACGTTCGACCTCGGCGCGCAGGCCGGTGGCCTCGGCGGCCGCGGCGTCGCGGGCCTCGGCGGTGGCGGTGAGCTCGGAGCGCAGCCGCTGGACGCCGTCGAGGGCTTCGGCGAGCTCCGCCTCGAGCTGCTCGCGGCTTGCTTGCCCGGACTCGCGCGTCTCGGTGAGCTCGGAACGCAGCCGCTCGGCCTCCGCGAGCTCGGCTTCGAGCCGCTCGCGAGCGAGCCGCTGGACCTCGGTCAGCTCGCCGCGCAGCCGCTCGGTCTCCTCGGTTGCGGCGGCCTCGGCGTCCGCGAGGCGCTGGTTCAGGCGCTCGGTGGCCGCGGCCTGGGCCGCCTCGAGGGCGGCGAGGCGCTCGGCCTGGTCGCGCTCGTTGGCTGCGAGGTCGTCGCGCAGGCGCTGCGTCTCGCTGAGCGCGGTCTCGAGGCGCTCGGCCGTCGCCGCCTCCGTCTCGTCGAGCTGGGCCCGCAGGCGGTCGGCCTCCTCGATCGCCGCGGCGCCTGTCGCGACGGCCTCCGTCAGCTCTTCGCGGAGGGCGACGACATCGTGGCGCGCGGTCTCGAGCTGGCGCTCGCGGTCTGTGAGCTGGGCGCGCAGCGCCTCCGTGGCGAGCCCGGTGCCCTCGAGGTCGCTGGTGCGCTCGTCGAGCTCCGTGCTGAGGCGCTCTACGAGCGTCTCCGCGACGGCCAGTCCCTCCTGCTGGCGCAGGGCCTCCGCGGTGGCCGCGTCCAGGGCATTCGTCCGCTCCTGGAGCTGCTCGCGCTGCTGCTCGACGGTGGCCTGGAAGGCCTCGGCCGCGGCGGTCTGCTCCTCGAGCTCGGCCCGCAGGGCGGCCGCCTCGGCTGTCGCGGCGTCGGCGGAGGCGGCCCGCTCCGCGACGAGGGCCTCGAGGCGCTCGAGCTCGACGCGGGCCTGGTCGGCGGCCTCGGCGCGCTCCGTCAGCTGAAGCTGGGCCAGATCCTCGGCCGCCCGCACGCGCGCGATCTCCGCCGCGGCGGCGTCCGCGCCGTCGACTCGCGCGTCGAGGTCCTCGCGCAGCCGGACGACGTCGTCCTCGCGGCGAGCGAGCTGCTCCTCCAGGCGCGCGACGTCGTCCGTCAGCGACCCGGCCTCCTCGCGCGCCTCCCCGAGCGCGGCGTCGCGCTGCTCGAGCTCGTCGCGCAGCGCCGCGGCCTCGGTGCCCGCGGTCTCGGCGTCCGCCTCGCGGGCGCGCAGCTCCTCGCGCAGCGTGTCGACCTCGGCCCTCAGCGCCGCGGCGGCGGTGGCCCGCTCGTCGGCGACGGATTGCAGGTGGGCGATGTCGCGGCGGGCACTCTCGATCGCCTCTTCGAGCGCCGCGGCGGGCGCCGCGGCGGCCTCGGCATCGGCGGTCCGCTCGGCCAGCGCCGCCTCGAGGCGGGCGACGTCGGCCAGTGCGCCGTCGGCCTGCGCGGCGCTCTCGTGCAGCCGGGCGCGCAGCTCGGCGAGCTCGCGCGTGAACGCCTCCGCCCCGGAGGTGTGGTCCGCCAGGGCGGCCTCCAGCCGCTCGATCTCCGCGGCCGCCGCGTCGGCCTCGTCCGCGCGCCGCGCGAGCGTGTTCTGCAGGACGGCAAGCTCGGAGGCCGCGGCCTCGGCGTCGGCGGTCCGTTCGGCGAGCCCGGCCTCGAGCTGCGCGATCTCCTGCCGCGCCGCGTCGGCATCGGCGGCGCGCGCGGTGAGCGCGTCCTCGTACTCGGCGAGCTGGCCGAGCGCCTCGACCTCGGCGGCTGACAGGCGGTCCTGCAGCCGGACGACGCGCTGCGTCGCCACCTCGGCCGCGTCCGTGCGCTCGGCCAGCGCGGCCCGGACGGCGGAGAGCTCGTCGGCGGCGGCTGCGGCCTCCGGGGTGCGCTCGGCCAGCGCGGCCCGGACGGCGGAGAGCTCGTCGGCGGCGGCGGCGGC
>JBBSIC010000029.1:0-40126 GCA_038232275.1 Solirubrobacterales bacterium
CAACCCGCTGCCCGAGGTCGTGGCCGGCAAGCGCCTCGTGGTGGTCGACGACTCGATCGTGCGCGGCAACACGACCCGCCAGATCGTCCTGATGCTGCGCGAGGCGGGTGCCAAGGAGGTCCATCTGCGCATCTCGGCGCCGCCGATCCGCCACCCGTGCCACTACGGCGTCGACATGTCCACGCGCGAGGAGATGATCGCCCACGAGCGGACGGTCGACGAGATCGCGGCCGAGCTCGGCTGCGACTCGCTGGCCTACCTGTCGCTCGAGGGCGTGTACGCCGCGATCGGCCACGAGCGCGAGACCCACTGCGACGCCTGCTTCTCCGGCGACTACCCGCTGGCGGACACCGAGTCCTCCGCGCAGGGCAAGGACGCCTTCGAGCACGCGCTGCCGCTGGTTCGCGCGTAGATCAACAATCGACAACGAGGATCGATGGCCACGGTCAGCGTCCGCTACATCGTCGACGACGTCGACGCCGCGATGGGCTTCTACTGCCAGCGGCTCGGTTTCGGACGCACGCCGAGGCCAAGCTCTCAGCGGCGATCTTCGACAGGCCCTGAGGTGTGACAAGCCTGTGCAGGCGCTTTTGAGCGACCGGGGCCGGCGGTAAGGTCGTCGGCCCCCATGTCCCTCCCCGCCCTCACCCTTCCCGGGCTGGACCTGGAGCCGCAGCACCCCGTCGCGAAGGCGACGGATCCCGCCGAGGCGCTGAGCGAGCTGTTCGGCTTCGGAGCCTTCCGCCCGGGCCAGCGCGAGGCCGTCGACGCCGCGCTCGCCGGGCGCGACGTGCTCGTCGTGATGCCAACCGGCTCGGGCAAGTCGCTCTGCTACCAGCTCCCGGCGCTGATGCGGGCCGACCTGACGCTCGTCGTCTCACCGCTGGTGTCGCTGATGCAGGACCAGGTGGAGGCGGCCAAGCGCATCGCGCCCGGCCGCGTCGCGCTGATCAACTCCCAGCAGGACACGGTCGCCAACCGCCGCGCGCTGGACGCCGCCGCGCGCGGCGACCTGCGGCTGCTCTACGTGGCGCCGGAGCGCTTCAGCTCCCCGGGGTTCGTCGAGCGGCTGAAGGCCGCGCGGATCGGACTGTTCGTGGTCGACGAGGCGCACTGCGTGTCGCAGTGGGGCCACGACTTCCGGCCGGACTACTTCCGGCTGGCGGACGCCGCGCGCTGGCTCGGCGCCGAGGCCATCGTCGCCTCGACCGCCACGGCCACCGAGCCGGTTGCGGCGGACATCGTCGAGCGGCTCGGGCTGCGGGCGCCCTTGCGCGTCGCGACGGGCTTCGACCGGCCGAACTTGTCGATTGCGGTCGTGCCCACGGCGACCAGGGAGGCCGGCCACCGCGGGATCGAGGCGGCGCTCGCGCAGGACGGCGCGCTGCCCGCGATCGTCTACGCCGGCACCCGCGCCGAGTGCGAGCGGCTGGCACTGCGGCTCGAGCGCGGGCTGGACACGACGGTGCTGCCCTACCACGCCGGCCTGCCGCGCGATCTGCGCGCGCGGACCCAGCGGCGCTTCATGGACGGCGAGGTCCGGGTCGTGGTGGCCACCAACGCCTTTGGCATGGGCGTCGACAAGCCCGACGTGCGGACGGTCTGCCACGAGTCCGTGCCGGGGTCGATCGAGGCCTACTACCAGGAGGCCGGCCGCGCCGGCCGCGACGGCGCCCCGGCCCGCTGCCTGCTCTTCGCCGGCGCGCGCGACAAGGGCCTGCACGTCTTCTTCATCGAGCGCGCCGGCGTGGACGAGGACAAGATCGCGGCGGTCGCCCAGCGCGTGATCGCGCGCGCGCGCGACGGGCGCTACGCCGTCGGCATGGACGACCTCTGCCACGCCGTCGCCGACACCGACGGCGAGACCGTCCGCTCGATCCTCGGCCACCTCGCCCGGGCCGGCGTCATCGCCCCGTCGCCCGCGCCGCCGGACCGCGCCGCCGGCCGCCTGACCGGGGAGTGGGACGCCGCCGCGCGCGCCGCCTGCCGCACCGCCGCCCAACAGGCGACCAAGGCGCGCTGGGACCAGTACCGCAGCGTCTGGGGCTGGGTCGAGGGCCACACCTGCCGGCGGCTCGGGATCCTGCGCCACTTCGGCGACCCCTCGGACCCGGTGCTCGCGCCCGGCGTCGCGTGCTGTGACGTCTGCGACCCCGCCGCCCGGCCGGTCGCGCCTGCGGCGGCTGCGCGGGGTGGGGCTCGCCGGCCGCGCCAGCTCTCCGCGCGGCCGCTGTCCACCGGCGACGAGGGCGCGCTCGACGACGCGATCGTCGCCGTCGTCGAGGCGGCCGATCCGGGCGTCGGGCGCACGCGCGCGGTCGAGATCCTCCGCGGCGGGCGCTGTAAGGACATCGTCCGCCACGCCTACGACGGCCTCCCGCAGTACGGCACCTTCGGCCACGTGCGTGCCCCGGCGGTGTTCGCCCGCATCGACGCCCTGCTCGAGGCCGGGACGCTGCGCCTGACCGGCGGGCGCGTCGGAAGGCTGGAGCTCAGTTGAGGGTCGGCGTGCTCGCCTCGGGGTTCGGCTCGAACCTCGGGGCGCTCCTCGAGCGCGCGCACGGCACCGCGGGCCTCGAGGTCGTCGCCGTCGGCTCCGACAAGCCGGAGGCCCAGGCGCTGGAGCGGGCGCGGGCGGCCGGGGTGCCGGCGCGCGCCTTTCCCCTCTCCGAGGCCGGCCAAGACCGCGGCGCGCGCGACGCCGACATGGCCGCCTGGCTGGCGCAGGCGGGCACCGAGCTCGTCGTGCTGGCCGGCTACATGCAGCTCGTCAGCCCGGCCTTTCTCGGCCGCTTCCCCCAGGGGATCATCAACGTCCACCCGGCGCTGCTGCCGGCCTTTCCGGGCCTGCGGGCGATCGAGCAGGCGCTCGCCTACGGGGTGCGGGTCTTCGGGGTCACGGTGCACTTCGTCGACGAGGGCGTCGACAGCGGGCGCATCATCGCCCAGCGCGCGGTCGAGCTTCCCGCCGCCCGGACGCGGGACGACGTCATGGCCGCGCTGCGGCCGATCGAGCACGAGCTGCTCACGCAGGCCGTGCACGACCTCGCAGCCGGCCGCGTCCGCCCGGACCCGGCGCACCCGCGCCGGATCCTCGTGGATCGGTAGGGTCCGGCGCGTGACCCAGCCTGGCGAGGTCCGCATCCGGCGGGCGCTGCTCTCCGTCTCCGACAAGACCGGCATCGTCGACTTCGCCCGCGGCCTGGTCGAGCTCGGGATCGAGCTCGTCTCCACCGGCGGCACCGCATCGGCGCTCGAGGCCGCCGGTCTCGAGGTCCGCTCGATCACCGACCTGACGGGCTTCCCGGAGATCCTGGACGGCCGCGTCAAGACGCTGCATCCGAAGCTCTACGCGGGCCTGCTCGCGCGGCGCGACGACCCCGCGCACATGCTCGCGGCGCAGGAGCACGACGTCGAGTTCGTCGACCTCGTGTGCGTGAACCTGTATCCGTTCGAGGCGGTCGCCCTCCGCCGCGGCGCCGCGGAGCACGAGGTCATCGAGAACATCGACATCGGTGGCCCGACGATGATCCGCGCGGCCGCCAAGAACGCCGCCTTCAGCGCCGCCGTCAGCTCGCCCGAGAGCTACGACGCCGTCCTGCAGGAGCTCGCCGAGGCCGGCGGGACCCTGTCGCTGCAGACGCGCGAGAACCTCGCGGCCGAGGCGTTCTCCTACACCGCGCGCTACGACCTCGCGATCGCCCGCTGGTTCGCCGAGCGCCAGGACGACTTCCCCGCCCTGACCATGAGCGCCTATGACAAGGTCACCGACCTCTCCTACGGCGAGAATCCACATCAGCGCGCGGCGTTCTATGCCGAGGCCGGGTCGCGCATGCACGTGCTCTCGATGGTGCGCCAGCTCGGCGGAAAGGAGCTGTCGTTCAACAACGTGCTCGACCTCAACGGCGCCCGCGGGCTCGTCGACGAGTTCGAGCTCCCGGCCTGCACGATCGTCAAGCACAACAACCCGTGTGGCTGCGCGGTCGGCGCGACCGCCGTCGAGACCTACGAGAAGGCCTTCGCCTGCGACCCGATGTCGGCCTACGGCGGCGTCGTGTGCTTCAACCGCCCGGTGGACACGGCGGTCGCCGAGGCGCTCGTCAGCCAGTTCGCCGAGATCGTCTTCGCGCCGCACTTCACCGACGAGGCGCTGGAGATCCTCGCCGCCAAGCCGAGGGTGCGCATCCTCGAGGACAACGAGCGCCGCCGCCCGAACATCGGCGAGCGCGACCTCAAGCGCGTCATGGGCGGAATGCTCGTGCAGGATCGCGACATCGACCTCGAGGACCGATCGGCGATGCAGGTCGTCACCGAGCGCAAGCCGACCGAGGCCGAGTGGGGCGAGATGCTGTTCGCCTGGAAGGTCTGCAAGCACGTGCGCTCCAACGCCATCGTCGTCACGCAGGATCTCGCCACGGTCGGGATCGGCGCCGGCCAGATGAGCCGCGTGGACTCCGTGCGGATCGCGGTCGACAAGGCGCAGGCCGCGGGGTTCTCACTCGACGGGGGAGCCCTCGCCTCCGACGCGTACTTCCCCTTCGCCGACGGCCCGCAGCTCGCGATCGAGGCGGGCGTGCGCTGCATCATCCAGCCGGGCGGGTCGATCCGCGACCACGAGGTCGTCGAGGCCGCCGACGCGGCCGGGCTGTCGATGGTCTTCACGCACCGCCGACACTTCAAGCACTAGTCGGGCCGCAGGCCAGGAGAGTGTCCCCGTGCCAGACGACCGCCGCAGGCGGTCAAGGTGGTGCACTAGCTTTGCCCCCCATGAAGCCCCGCACCCTCGCCCAGCTGATCGCCGCCGGCCGCGCCGGCATCGGCCTCACCCTGATGGCCGCGCCCGCCGTCGTCACCCGTCACTGGGTCGGCGAGGCCGAGGGCGATCGCCTCGGCACCCGCGTGATGGCCGCCGGCCTCGGCGTCCGCGACCTGGTCATCGGCGCGGGCGTGCTCGCTTCGCTGGGCTCGGGCAACGGGCGCCCCTGGCTCGTCGCCTCCGCGGCGGCCGACCTCGGCGACCTCGTCGCGACGCTGCGCTCGCGCGGCGAGCTCCCCACCGCGGCGGTGGCCGGCACCGTGCTGGTCGCGGGCGGCTCCGCGCTCGCCGGCGCCTGGCTCGCCGCTCAGGACAACCTGTAGAGCGAGCGCGTCCAGAGGGTCGCGAGGGTCTCCGTCACCCGGCCCGGCGTGACGCGCCGCATCGGCCCGAACGAGTGATAGAGGTAGCGCTCGGTCATCCACACGAGCGCCTTCGCGGTCTCCGCCGGGTCGAGCGGGGCGATCTGGCCGGCGCTGAGCTCCTGCTCGATGTGCCGGGAGGTGACGTCGACGAAGCCCTGGACGAGCGCGCCGTAGGCGGCCTCCACGTCCGGGTCGTCGGCCGCGGCGTCGGCGAGCGCGCGCGCCACCGCGCTGCGCTCGCCGTAGACGGCGACGACCCCCTCGAGCGCCTCCCGCAGCACCTCGGGGCCGCCGTCGATCGACTCGTACCAGCGGTTGGCGACCGCGAGGAGGTCGGCCTGCAGGTGCTCGACCACCCGCAGCACGACCTCGTGGCGATCCTTGAAGTAGACGTAGAACGACGGGCGCGACAGGCCCGTGCGGCGCATGACCTCGTCGACCGTGAGCTCTCGGAACGGGCGCTCGCGCAGCAGGTCCTCCGCCGCCTGCACGATCTCCCGTTGGGCCGCCTCCGGGGTCCGGCGACGCCGCCGGGTAGACACGTTCTCCCCCCGGACAGACACGGCGCCGGACCATACACAGATATGATGCGCGCCATGGGTCGCTAGCTCAACGGCAGAGCAAGGGACTTCAACGTCAATAGGAGCGCCAGTCCGGAAACGGCTGGTCAGTCGGCGGCTATTTGCTGGGACACCCTGAGAGCCTGAGGTACCAAAGCGTGACAATCCTCAGGATTGGGCGATCAGCAGGCAACCCGTGGTCACGGAGAGCCCTCAGAGGCCATACGCCGCCCGCCCTAACGGCGCTGCTCGCGCGGTGGTCCGAGGGTGAAGAGATGGTCCAGACCGCAACGCGCCGGGTCATCCGGCGGGGCTGGTGAGAGCCAGTGCGGCAGGTTAATCCCGAGGTTCTGGGTTCGAATCCCAGGCGACCCATGGCTCCTATGCTTGTCGAACCCCAGCCCCCATGGTGTAGTGGTAGCACGCGAGATTTTCATTCTCGTAGCGGGAGTTCAACTCTCCCTGGGGGTACTGCGTTCCGTCCGACTGACGTGCGAACAGGTGTTCGTGAGGAGACGGATCGATCCAGACGTAAAGCTCCAGGCACGCCGCCTCCGGGCGCAGAGCGTTTCGCTCAACAGCTGGAGATCGAGCAGTGGTGGCTCGCCCGCCTCGGTCTGCCGGCGGCGGCCTGCGCCAGAGCGTCGTCAACCGGCCGTCCTCGGCCTCGAAGGCGGGTGCGCAAGCCGCTGCTCTACGGCGCAGCGCGGATCGCCATTGCCTCGACCTTCCTGGTTCAGAGCGTCTACGGCGCCATCCAGGAGATCGCCGGCTTCGAGCGACCGGAGTGGCTCGACCTTCAAGGTGCGATGCAATGACCCGCAGTCGGGCTGCGGACGCCTCGACGCCCACCGCCGCCCTACCCTGACGCGTCATGGTCCGCCGCTCCCGCACGCCCAAGTGGGCGCCCGAACCGCCCGTCCCACTCCCGACCGGGACCGTCATCGACGTGCCCGGGCGCGGCGAGTTCTTTCTGCGCGACAGCGGCGGCCACGCTCCGCCCGTCCTGCTGCTGCACGGCTGGATGTTCTCCGCCGACCTGAACTTCTGGCGCACCTACGGCGTTCTCGAGGACGCCGGCTACCGCGTCCTGGCCGTCGACCACCGCGGGCACGGCCGCGGCCTGCGTACCCACGCCCCCTTCCGGCTGTCGGACTGCGCCGACGACGCCGCCGCGCTGATCGCGCAGATCGACGCCGCGCCGGCGCTCGTCGTCGGCTACTCGATGGGCGGCCCGATCGGGCAGCTCATGGCCCGCGACCATCCCGAGGTCGTGTCCGGCCTGGTGTTGTGCGCGACCTCGTCGCACTGGACCAATGCGCGTCAGCGGCTGCTCTGGCGCGGCATGGCCTTCATCCGCCTCCTGCTCGGCCTCGCTCCCGACACCGCCTGGCGTCGCGGCCTGCGTGCCGCCGGCTTTCCGACGACGAACTGGACGACGTCCGAGCTCACGCGCGGCTCCGCGTCAGACCTGGCCGAGGCCGGCCGTGAGCTCAGCCGCTACGACGCGCGCGAATGGCTGCCCCGCCTGGATGTGCCCGTCGCGCTCGTGGTGACCACGAAGGACACGAGCGTTCCGCCTTCGCACCAGCGCGAGCTCGCCCGCCTGCTCGGAGCCCAGGCCTTCGCCGTCGACGGCGGCCACTCCGCCGTCATCACCTGCGCCGACGAGTTCAACCGCGTGCTGCTGCGCGCGCTCGCCCACGTCGGCGACCCGGCGAAGGTCGCAGCGGCCTAGCCTTTTTCCCGCGGGCGGTTAGCTCAGCTGGTCAGAGCGCCTGCCTTACAAGCAGGAGGTCCCCGGTTCGAGCCCGGGACTGCCCACTTCGATGCGCGGCATCCCGCGCCAAGCGATCCAGACGGCTACGCCTCGGTAGGTACCGGCGCGGTCCGCGGCCTTTCTTGGGACCGCGACGATGCCGCGCCTGACCGCCGAGTCGCAGGCGGCGGCGATAGCCTTGCGTCGATGAAGGTGGGAGAAGCCCTGACCCTGCGCGCGGATCTCCAGAAGCGCATCGCCCAGCTGACCGGCCGGTTGCAGGCGAGCGCCGTCGTGCAGGAGGGCGACACGCCGCCCGAGGACCCGGCGACGCTGCTCGTCGAGCTCGTAGAGATGAGCGACGAGCTCGAGCGCCTGATCACCGCCATCAACCTCACCAACGCGGCGGGCGGCCTGCCCGACGGGCAGTCGGTCACGGCCGCGCTGGCCAGGCGTGACGTTCTCGGGATCCCGCAGGGCGTGCTGCGGGCGGCCGCCGAGGCGGTCGCGCAGGCCCAGGGCCGCTACTCGGCGCCGAGCGCGGTGTAGGGGTCCGGGGCCCGGCGGCGGACCGCGTCGGCTGCCTCGTCGTCGGGCTGCTTTTGCGACGTGCGCTCGGCCTCGACGCGGTCGCGGTAGATTTCGACCTCGGCGGCGAGGCGCTCGTCGTCCCAGCCGAGCACGTCGCCCATGATCCGGGCGGCCGGCTCGGCGGCCGCGACCCCGCGGTCGAACGTCTCGATCGCGATGCGCGTGCGGCGGGCGAGCACGTCGTCGAGGTGCAGCGCGCCCTCGCTCTCGGCGGCGTACCAGACCTCGGCCTTGAGGTAGTCGTCGGCGCCGGGCAGCGGCTCGGCCAGCTCGGGCCGCCGCGCAATCTCATCAAGCAGGTGCTCGACGAGGGCGCCATAGCGGCCGAGCAGGTGCTCGATGCGCGCGAGGTGCAGCCCGCTGTCGGCCGCCAGGCGCCGGCGGCGGTTGAACAGGGCCCGGTAGCCAGTGGCCCCGAGCAGCTCGACGGTCTCGGTCACCGATTCCGGCACGCCGTCCCCGAGGCTGCGGGCGGCGGCGTCCACGGCGTCGCGCGCCATCACGCGGTAGGTCGTGTACTTGCCGCCCGCGACCGCGACGACCCCCGGGACCGGGGTCGCGACCGTGTGCTCGCGGCTGAGCCGGGAGGCCTCGTCGGACTCGCCCTCCAACAGCGGGCGCAGGCCGGCGTAGACGCCCTCGACGTCGTCGCGCGAGAGCGGGTGGGCGAGCACGTCGTTGACGCGGTCGAGCACGTAGTCGATGTCGGCCCGCGTCGCCGCCGGGTGGTGCTTGTCGAGCGTCCAGTCGGTGTCGGTCGTCCCGACGATCCAGTGCCGGCCCCAGGGGATCACGAACAGCACGCTCGACCGCGTGCGCAGGATCAAACCCGTGTCGAGCTGCAGGCGATCGCGCGGGACCACGAGGTGCACGCCCTTGGAGGCGCGCACGCGGAACTTCCCGCGCTCGCCGATCAGGTGCTGCACGTCGTCGGTCCAGACCCCGGTGGCGTTGATGACCTGGCGCGCGCCGACCGCCAGCTCGGACCCGTCGACCGCGTCGCGGACCCGCACGCCGGTGACGCGACCGCCCTCGCGCAGGAACCCGACGACCTCGGCGCCCGAGACCACCGCGGCGCCGTGGTAGGCCGCGGTACGGGCGATCTCCATCGTGTGGCGCGCGTCGTCGACCTTGGCGTCTGAGTACTGGATGGCGCCGACGAGCGCGTCGGGCTTGAGGCCCGGCGCCAGCCGGAGCGCCTGGCGGCGCGTGAGGTGGCGGTGGCGCTCGAGACCCTTGTATCCGCCCATCCCGTCGTAGAGCAGCATGCCCGCGCCGACGTACGCGCGCTCCCAGGCGCGGTGGGTGAGCGGGTACAGAAAACAGACGGGCCGCACGAGGTGCGGGGCGAGCACGTTGAGCAGCAGCTCGCGCTCCTTGAGCGCCTCGCGCACGAGCCGGAGCTCCCGCTGCTCGAGGTAGCGCAGGCCGCCGTGGACGAGCTTGCTCGAGCGGCTCGAGGTGCCGGAGGCGAGATCGCGCGCCTCCACGAGGGCCACGTCGAGCCCGCGCGAGGCCGCGTCCAGCGCGCAGCCCGCGCCGACGACGCCCCCGCCGATCACGAGCACGTCGAAGGCCTCCTCCCGCAACCGCGCGAGGTCGCGCTCGCGCTGGCGGGGGCCGAGCCGGCCGCGCCGCAGCGGGAGGGTGGATTCTCCGGCCGCCATGCCGGGAAGGCTACCCACGCCGGAACAGCGATCAGGGAGGGAGGCGCGGGTGGCCAAGTACGTGGCGGCGATCGACCAGGGCACGACGAGCTCGCGCTGCATCCTCTTCGGCGAGGACGGCGAGGTGGTGTTCGTCGACCAGCGCGAGCACGAGCAGATCACCCCGCGGGCCGGCTGGGTCGAGCACGACGCCAAGGAGATCTGGCGCCGCACGCGCGAGTGCATCGGCGGCGCGCTCGCGAGCTCTGACGCCGAGGCCGGCGACGTCGCCGCGATCGGCATCGCCAACCAGCGCGAGACGACCGTGGTCTGGGACCGCGAGACCGGCGAGCCGGTCCACAACGCGATCGTGTGGCAGGACACGCGCACGGACGCGATCGTCCGGCGGCTGGCCGAGGATGGCGGCCTGGACCGGCTGCGCGCGGTCACCGGGCTGCCGCTTTCGACCTACTTCGCCGGTCCGAAGGTCATGTGGATCCTCGAGAACGTGCAGGGCGCGCGCGAGAAGGCCGACGCCGGGCAGCTCGCGTTCGGCACGATGGACACCTGGATCCTGTGGAACCTCACGGGTGGCACGGACGGCGGCGTCCACGCCACCGACGTCACCAACGCGAGCCGCACGCTGCTGATGGGCCTTGAGACGCTCCAGTGGCGCGACGAGCACCTCGAGCTGATGGGGATCCCGCGCTCGATGCTGCCCGAGATCCGCTCGTCCTGTGAGCACTACGGCGACGCCAAGGGCACCGCGCTGGGCGGCCGGCCGGTCGCCGGGATGCTCGGCGATCAGCACGCCGCGCTGTTCGGGCAGGCGGCCTTCGACCGCGGCGACGCCAAGAACACCTACGGCACCGGCTCGTTCCTGCTCGTCAACACGGGCGACGAGATCGTGCACTCCGACAAGCTGCTCACGAGCGTCGCCTACAAGCTCGGCGACGCGCCGGCCGCCTACGTGCTCGAGGGCTCGATCGCCGTCACCGGCGCGCTGGTCGGCTGGCTGCGCGACCGCCTCGGGATCATCGAGTCGGCCGGGGACGTCGAGGCGCTGGCCAGAAGCGTCGACGACAACGGCGGCGTCTCCTTCGTCCCGGCCTTCTCGGGCCTGTTCGCGCCCTACTGGCGCGACGACGCGCGCGGCGCGATCCTCGGCCTGACCGCCTACGCGAACAAGGGGCACATCGCGCGCGCCGCGCTGGAGGCGGCCGCGTGGCAGAGCAAGGAGGTCGTCGACGCGGCCAACGCCGTGGCCGACGTCGGATTCACCGAGCTGCGCGTGGACGGCGGCATGACGGCCAACGAGCTGCTGATGCAGTTCCAGGCCGACGTGCTCGACGTGCCGGTCATCCGGCCGCGGGTGACCGAGACCACGGCGCTCGGCGCCGCCTACGCGGCCGGCCTGGCCGTCGGCTTCTGGTCCGATCAGGACGAACTGCGCGAGCGCTGGGCCCAGGACAGGCGCTGGGAGCCCGGCATGGGGGCCGCCGAGCGCGACGCGGGGTACGCGCAGTGGAAGAAGGCGGTCAGCCGGACGCTCGACTGGGTCTGACCCGGCGCGCCTACTCCTCCTCGTCGGGCATCGAGACGCGGACGCCGTCGGTGTCCTGCTCGGGCCCGGATCCGTCCTTGCCGGTCGCGCCGCGACGGCCGTTGCCATTGTGGACCGCCGACTCGGTGTCGGCGCCGTGGTACGGGCCCGGCTTCGGGCGCGGCTTGCCGCCGGGAAGCGCGAGACGCAGGATCGTCCGCTGCGTCATGGCCAGCTGCGCCAGGAACGGGCCGGTGTTGTAGGGCAGCTCGTAGCGCTCGCAGATGTCCTTCACGCGCGGGGCGATCTCCGCGTAGCGCGTGCTCGGCATGTCCGGGTACAGGTGGTGCTCGACCTGGTAGCCGAGGTTGCCGGAGATCACGTGAAAGAGCGGGCCGCCCTCGATGTTCGCGGCGCCGAGGAGCTGGCGCACGTAGTAGGCACCGCGGGTCTCGTCGTCGGTCTCCTCCTGCGTGAACGTGTAGGTCTGGTCGGGGAAGTGCCCGCAGAAGATGATCCCGTAGGCCCACACGTTGCGGATGACGTTGGCGGAGAAGTCGGCCTTGAGCGTGGTCTTGAACGGCTCGCGGAAGGCGCGCCGGGTGATCAGCTCGCGCAGGAGCTGGCGCGGGGCGCCGGACGGCGCCCGCGGGTCGGCCTTCGCCCGGAGGCGCCTGAGGGCGCGCTTGGCCTTCGCGCGCCTGCCGAAGGCCGGGCGCGCGCCGCCGACGCGGCCGGAGGCCAGCAGCGCCTCGACGGCGACGTTGGCCAGGCCGCTGAGCACCGGGAAGACGAGGTAGTCCTTCTGGATCTGCAGGCGCGCCTTGTGTGCCATGCCCTTGAGCTCACGGACGATCTTCGCCTTGGACTTCCGGCCGCTCTTGATGGCGTCGAAGTCGAGGTCGTGCAGCGCGACGCCCCACTCGAAGAACGCCGCCAGGACCAGGTTGTAGAAGGGCTGGAAGAGATAGAGGGGGTTCCACTTCTGGTGCGGGTCGATCCGCATCAGCTCGTAGCCGAGGTCGCGATCCTTGCCGAGGATGTTGGTGTAGGTGTGATGGACGTAGTTGTGGGAGTGCTTCCACGCCTCGGCGGTCGACGCCGAGTCCCAGTCCCAGGCGGAGGACGAGATCTGGGGATCGTTCATCCAGTCCCACTGGCCGTGCATGACGTTGTGGCCGATCTCCATGTTCTCGAGGATCTTGGCCAGCGTGAGCGTCGCGGTGCCCGCGGCCCACAGGGGCTTCAAGCGCGAGCCGAGCAGCAGGACCCGGCTGAGCACCACCAGCTGCCGGTGCATCTGGATCATGCTCGTGATGTAGCGCCGGTCGCGGTCGCCGAGCTCGTCGAAGACCTCGTCATGCAGCGCGTCGAACTCCTTGGCGAGCTCCTCGAGCTGCTCCTCGCTCAGGCGCGCGAGCGGGCTTTCGATCATGGTCTGCATGGGGTCCTCGCTTGGACGTTAAAGGGCGATTTCAACGGGGCCTTCGGGGGCGTTGACGCAGGTCCGGATCATCTCTCCGTCCGAGCCGGAGACCTTGCCGGTCCGCAGGTCGCGGATCCTGCCGGAGCACAGCTTGCCGACGCAGGTGTGGCAGATGCCCATGCGGCAGCCGAAGGGCAGTATGCCACCGGCCTCCTCGCCGGCCACGAGGATCGGCTGGGTGCCGTCGCTGGAGGCCTCGAGCTCGGAGTCGAGGAACCTGATCGTCCCGCCCGCTCCGTGCTCGGCGGCCTCGCCGCCGACGATGGGCTGGAAGCGCTCCGTGTGCAGGCGGGCGCAGTCCGCGTGCCCGTCCCAGTAGTCGTCGACCGCGTCGAGCAGCGCCGGAGGGCCGCTGAGGAAGGCCTCGCGCTCTTTGAAGTCCGGGCACAGCTCGTCGAGATCCTCCGGGGCCATGCGGCCCATCGCGTCCGTGAGCTGCTCGTGCAGGCGGAAGCCCGCGTGGCGTTCGGCGAGCCGGCGCAGCTCCTCGCCGAAGATCACGTCGCCGCGGTGGCGGGCCGAGTGCAGCAGCACGACGTCGTCGAGCGCGTCCCGGCGCGCGAGCGCCCGGATCATGCTCATGATCGGCGTGATGCCGCTGCCGGCGCTGATGAAGAGGAACTTCTCCGGCAGCGGGTCCGGGAGCATGAAGGTGCCCTCGACGCCGCCGAGCCGGACGATCGCGCCCGGCCGCACCTGGCGGACCAGGTGGGGGGAGACCTTGCCGGAGTCGACGAGCTTCGGGGTGACCGAGATGCAGCCGTCCGGACGGCCCGGATCGGAGGTCAGCGAGTACGCGCGCCAGTGGTGCACGCCGTCCACGACGAGGCCGATCCGCAGGTACTGGCCGGGCTCGTGGCCCTCCCACTCCCAGCCGGGCCTGATGACGATCGTCGCCGCGTTCTCCGTCTCGCGCTCGATGCGCTCGATGCGGCCGCGCAGCTCCTGCGTCGACCACAGCGGGTTGATCAGCTCCAGGTAGTCGTCCGGGAGCAGCGGCGTGAACAGCGAGCGCACGCCGCGGAGCAGCTTGATGCGCCAGGCCGGCACCTTCGGCGTCGCGCCGCGCTCAGCCATGGACCCCCCGCCCCTGAGAACATTCGTCAACCATGCGTTCTCACCGTAGCATTTTCGCGCCTGGGCTCGCCGCAGCGGCCACCCCGGCGCCCTCACCTATGCGACGTACCCGTGAGCGCGTGCTCGTAGCGGCAACGCGCGCACTATTCGACGAGCGCGGGGTGCTCGAGGGCCCGATCGAGGAGATCCCGAAGGCCGCCGCGGTCGCGCGCGGGCTGATCTACCGATAGCTCTCCTCCAGGGAGGAGCTCTTCGTGCTGACGTGACGGACTACCTGGCCGATCTGGCCGCGGTGCTCGAGGAGGCGATCACGAGCGACGCCCCCGCCCGACCAGCTCGCGCGTGTGGGGCGCGCCGGTGCGCTGAGCAGGGCCTTCCCGTCGAGGACCCGGAGCCCGAAGTGGGGACGACGCGCTCAATGGGGCCTATCACCCCGTTTAAGCGCGCGCTCGCCGTCTGCTCGCGCCTGCCGGGCGCGGGGCGGGCCTTGGCATGCGCGCGCACAGCACCCAGCTCGCCGCCGAGCGGCGACCGCCTCATCTGGCTCCAGGCGCGCGTCGACGCCGTCGTCCTCGCCGCTCTCTCCTACTCACACCTGGTCTACCGCCCGGGCGTCCCGCACGTGGCGCCCACGATCCAGGCCGGACGCGTGACGTTCCAGGCTTCGTAGGACGGGCCTCTCGACGACGATTGGCGGATACGGCCATCCAGTGGAGGCCGTATCTGTCGATGCCGCGTCGCCCTCCCGGTGGCCATCGTCATTGCAGCTTGCGCTCGCGGTCTGCGGCGGCGAGCTTGAGCCGCGTACCGCCGAAGCGCCTGCGCAGCGGCACGGGCAGCGCGCGGACGATCGGTCTGCCCAGGCGCCGCAGGGTCCCCCGCTCCCCGCCGCCGTCGCTCTGGCGGGGCTGGATCTCGACGATCTCGAGCGTGAAGTCGCGCGGGTGGTAGAGCTGCTCCAGCCTCGGCACCGGCCCGCGAACCTCGAGGCCGAGCTCGGGGAACACCTGGAAGCGCTGCCCGATCTCCCGGCCGCTCGTGAGCAGCGCGCCGCGGTCGTTGAGCTGATCGAGGATGGCCGCGTCCTCCAGCGAGTACCCCAGGAAGGCGGGCATGCGGCCCAGGCGGTTGTTGAGCGCGAGGCGGATCGGCGAGTCCAGCGTCCGCTTCCAGCGGTCGATGCGCGACACGTCGAGGGGGTCGCTCACGCGGTTGCGCCCCTCGACGATCTCCTTGCCCCCGCGTCCGCTCTGCACCGTGTGGTGCTCGAGCACCTTGTCCGACCACGGCTCGCCGAGCCAGTCGAGCAGCTCGCGCAGGACGGGCTCGGGGTTGAGCAGGAGCTCCTCGTAGCGCAGCAGCACGGTGCGGTCGCCGAAGCGCGCGGCCTGGCGCAGCAACTCGCGGGTATAGCGGTCGAAGTGGCTCAGGGCGCGGTTGAGGCCGAAGCGCCAGCGGGTCATGTTGGAGGCGATCGAGCCGCCCGGGTGACGGACGATGGCGACGAACACGGCGTCCGGGAACAGCCGGGCCATCGCGTCGACGTGCCAGATGTGCAGCGGCGTCTTCTCCCCCCAGCGCTGCTTGCCGTGCGTCTCGACGTAGCGCATGAAGAGGCGGTTGTAGAAGTCGCGCATCTCGGCGTCGAGCTCCTCGTCGCTCCAGCCCAGGCGCTTGGCCCAGTTGCGCCCCGTCCACTTGAACGGGATGAAGCGATGGGCCTTGTAGGCCCGCATGAACCCGGTCTCCGGCGGGATCGCGATGCGGTCGTGGCTGTCGAGGACGAGCCGCAGAAGCGTCGTCCCGGAGCCCATCGCCCCCATGATGAAGATCGGTCCTCGCCCCGGTGCCGGCGGCAGCTTCGTCACGTGGCGCTCATCCGGCGCGCCAGTTAAGCAGGAAGGCGCGGAGCGTCTCGCCGACCGCGTCCACGCTGTGCTTGGAGAGCCTGTCGAGACCGTCGGCGAGCGAGTGGCCCGGATAGCTCCAGTCGATCAGGTCGGCGGCCGGGATCCCGGCGCGCAGAAACGGCGTGTGGTCGTCGGTGACGGCGACGCCGTCGCGGTCTTCGAACACCCGCTCGACGCCGGCGCGGGTGGCGGCGGCGCGGATCTGCGCCCACAGCTCCGGGGTGGAGCTCGTCTCCTTGGGCAGTTGCAGGCCCTTCCCCGCGACGTAGTCGAGCAGGACCATCGCGCCGACCTTCTTCGCGTGGGCGTCCACGTAGGCGCGCGAGCCGCGCAGGCCGGCGGAGTAGAAGTCCGTCGCCTCCTCCGGCAGGCCCGCGGCGGGCTCCTCGCCGTCGAAGAGCACGAAGCGCAGCTCGGGCGCGCCGGCGGGGCGCTCGCGGCGCGCGGCCTCGCGGGCCAGCTCGACCACGATGGCCGTGCCCGCCGCGCCGTTGTTGGCGCCCACGAAGCCCTTCGGCTTGACGAGCGTGTCGTAGTGCGCGCCGATCACCAGCGCCGGGCGCCGGCCCTTGACGACCGACACGATGTTGCGCAGGCCGGTCTGTGAGGGGATCCGCTCGAAGCGCCCGTGCGGCAGCCGATCGCGCAGCACGACCGCGAGGCGGCGCAGCTGCCGCGACCCCGCCGGGCGCTGGCCCACCCGGACCTGGCGCTTGATCAGCGCCCAGGCGCCGTCGGCGTCGAAGCGATCCGCCGGAGCGCCGAGCGCGGCCGGCGCGGCGCGCGGCGCGGGGCCGTCGGCGCCGCACGCCGGCGCGCCGAGCGCCAGCGCGAACAGGCAAGCGGTCACCAACAGTCCGGGCACCCCTCCATCATGAGCGCAAGGGCACCTCGCCGCTAGTCTCCGCCGCGCCCGCCGCGCCCGCGCCGGCCGGGCGGATCGCGCGGCGGCGGGCACGCCCGCGCGGGGACTGACCGCGTTGCGCGCTCGCCTGTGCTGAGGAGTCAAGCCCGATGGCTAGAATCCAACATTCCTGCGCTCCTCGAGGGTGCAGCCGACCCCGGGAGACCATGATCGCCACCGCCGCACCGACTAGAGCTACGCCGCCGCCCCTGGAGTGGAAGGCGCAGATCGCCCCGTACGCCCAGCCCGATGTGCGGCGGAGCCTGCTCGACCTGGCGACGTCGGTCGTGCCCTATCTCGCCCTGTCGGCGGCGCTGGTGCTGATGTTGCGCGCGGACGTGGCGATCTGGATCGTGCTCGCCGTCGCGGTGCCGACCGCCGGCTTCCTGCTGCGGACCTTCATCGTATTTCACGACTGCACGCACGGCTCGTTCATGCCGACCAAGCGGTGGAACCACATCGTCGGCGCGGTCACCGGCGTGATGGTCTTCACCCCCTTTCAGACCTGGCGCCACGAGCACGCCGTCCACCACGCCACGGCCGGCGACCTGGACCGGCGCGGCGTCGGCGACGTCCCGACGATCACGGTCGAGGAGTACCTCGCCCTCGGCCTGCCGCTGCGCATCGGCTACCGGCTCTTCCGCAACCCGCTGATCATGTTCGGGCTGGGCTGGCTCTGGGGCCTGGTCATCCAGCCGCGCCTGACCGGCAAGTCCATGCGCCCCCGCCTGCGGCGCTCCGTCTACGCCACCAACGTCGTGCTGGCCGCGATCGTCACCGGGCTCGTGTTGCTGATCGGCTGGGAGGATCTGCTGATCGTGCAGGGCACGACCGCCTTCATCGCCGGGTCCGCCGGGGTGTTTCTGTTCTACGTCCAGCACTCCTTCGAGGACACGTACTGGGCGAGCGGCGAGAGCTGGTCCTACGCGGACGCCGCGCTGCGCGGGAGCTCCTACCTCAAGCTGCCCAAGGTGCTGCAGTACTTCACAGGCAACATCGGGCTGCACCACGTGCACCACCTGAGCACCCGGGTGCCCAACTACACGCTGCAGGCGGCCCACGACGGGATGCCGATCTTCCGCGACGTACCGGTGCTGAGCTTCTGGGACGGCCTCAGGGCCTCGCGGCTGAAGGTCTGGTCCGCGCACCACGGGCGCCTGCTGAGGTGGGGCGAGGTGCGCGCGCTGCCCGTCGCCGCTCGCGCCGCGTCGTCGTAGGGATTCGGGCGCCGCATCAAAGTGGCGACGGTTTGGGGCCGATAGGTGCGTTAAGTACGCCAGAGCCCCCTTCGACTTAAGGATCCATCCATGTCCGGCCTCTCCCGCCGAACCGTGACCGTCGCCGCGACCTCAGCGACCCTCGGCCTGGCGCTACTCGCGTCCGCCGCTCCCGCCGGTGCGGACACCTGCCTCCCGCCGCTTCTGGGCCTGCCTCCGGTCTGCCTGCCGACCGTCCCGGGCGTGCCCGCCGTCCCCGTCGTGCCGGGCGTCCCGGGCGTCCCCGGCGTGCCGGCTCTCCCGACCGATCCGGCGCAGCTTCTTCAGACGCTCTCCGCCCTCACCCCACAGCAGATCACGGATGCGCTCGCGCTGGCCAACGGCCTCACGCCGGCCCAGGCGGCCCAGCTGCTGACCGCGGTCCAGGCCGCGCTGGCCTCCCCCGACCCCGTCGGCGGCGTGGCCGCGATCGCGACCCAGCTCGCCACCGGCGCCGGCGTTCCCGGCATCGGCGCGGGCGGGGGCACGGGAGCAGGCGGCGGCGGGACCGGGACGGGCACGGGCTCCGGCACCGGCACCGGCACCGGCGCGGGTACCGGCGCAGGGGGCACCACGCCCGGCGGCGCCGCCGTCTCGAAGGCGTTCCGCGCATCGCTCACGGGCCTGAAGCTCGCCCACAACCGCCGCAGCGCCAAGGTCACCGTGCTCTGCCCGACGACCGCGCCCGGCTGCGTCGTCGGCCTCACCGGCAAGGTCGGGAGCCGCAAGGCCTTCAAGGCCCGCATCATCGGGCTCGCCCCAGGGGCGGCCGCCACCAAGAAGATCAAGCTGTCCAAGGCCGCGGCCAAGCGGCTGCGCTCGGCCAAGGGCGGCAAGCTCAAGGTCACCGCCGCGACGGCCGGCTCGTCGCTGAGCCCGAGGTCCAAGTCCGTCAAGGCCAAGGCCAAGCACTCCCACAAGCGCTGATCGGCGATCGTCCGCGCCGTGCGCACCTGGGTGCACGGCGCGGATGAGACCGGTTTCGGCCTCGAGAACCTTCCCTACGGCGTCGTGCGCCGGGCGGGGGCTCCGCCGCGCCCGGCCGTCCGGGTCGGCGATTTCGCGCTCGAGCTCCGCGTCCTGGGCGACGAGGTCTTCGGGGCGTCAGACCTCAATCCGTTCCTCGCGCGCGGCCCGGCCGTCTGGGCGGACGTCCGCCGCCGCCTCCTCGGCCTGCTCACGGACCGCTCCGCCGCCGAGCCGGCGCTCGTGCCGCTGTCCGAGCTCCAGGTGCTGCTGCCCGTCGAGGTCGGCGACTTCGTCGACTTCTACGCGTCGCTCGAGCACGCAACGAACGTGGGCCGGATCTTCCGGCCCGACGGCGACCCGCTGCCGGCCAACTGGCGCCACCTGCCGGTGGGCTACCACGGGCGGTCGGGCACTGTGGTGGTCAGCGGCACCCCCGTGCGGCGTCCGCGCGGGCTGCGCGGGGCGGGCGACTTCGGGGCGGAGCGCAAGCTCGACTTCGAGCTCGAGCTCGGCGTCGTCACCGGCGCCCGGTCGATCTTCGGCGTCGTGCTGCTCAACGACTGGAGCGCCCGCGAGATCCAGCGCTTCGAGCACCAGCCGCTCGGGCCGTTTGCGGGCAAGTCGTTCGCGACCTCGATCTCCCCGTGGGTGGTACCGCTGGAGACGTTGCGGCGCGTGCCGGGGCCCGCGCAGGACCCGCGGCCCGCGGAGTACCTGCGCTTCGACGAGCCGTGGGCGCTCGACGTGGACCTCGAGGCGGCCGTCGTCCCGGCGGGCTCCGCGCAGGAGCGCGTGCTCGCGCACACGAACGCCAGCGGCCTGTACTGGAGCGTCGCGCAGATGCTCGCCCACGCGACCGTCAACGGCGCGGCGCTGCGGGCGGGCGACCTGTTCGGCACCGGCACGATCTCCGGCTCCGGGCCGGACGCGCAGGGCTGCCTGCTCGAGCTCACGCGCGACGCCGGCTACCTCGAGGACGGCGACGAGGTGATCATGCGCGGCCGCTCCGGCCCGGTCTCCCTCGGCGAGGTGCGGGGCAGGGTCCTGGGGTAGCGGCCATCCGGGCGTTCACGGCTCGGCCGGATAGGATTCCGGGGCGTGGTTCCGCACGGCCCGGCCCGCACAGCCGCGGGGTGTCGAACGAAAGAGCCTCGCGCCGACCTCTCGTGGACCTCGTCACCTCGGCCCACCGCGATCGCCTCGGCTTCGACTACGAGCCCCAAGCGGGCTTCCGCTCGCCGGACACCCCATCCGGCAACGGATTCGACGTCGCCATCGCCGACGTCGCGGAGGACGCCGTGTACGACTGCGAGGACGTGCGTCGGGCCAATCGGACACCTCTGGTTAAGTCGTCCTTCATCATTGGGTAAGGTCTCCTTATGTCTGACACGACCTTGACTAGGACCTCCCGCAATTCGAGCGGCCGTTTCGTGCTCCGCTTCCCGCAGAGCGACGGCGATCAGGTCGAGCAGGACGAGGAGCGCTGCGAGGTCACCGTCGACGGCGGGACGCGGGAGCTGCGCTTTCACGACTACGCCGAGATCTACGAGATCCCCGGCCTCTACGAGCACCTGTTCTACGAGGAGCTCGAGTGCGCCTCCCCGCGTGTCGTGTGCGACGCCCTCGGCCGTGAGCTCGCCGCGCGCGAGCTTGCGCCGGAGACGCTGCGCGTGTTCGACGTGGGCGCGGGCAACGGCATGGTCGGGGAGCGCCTGCGCGAGCTCGGCGCGTCCGTGGTCGTCGGTGCCGACATCCTCCCGGAGGCCGCGGCGGCCGCCGAGCGCGACCGCCCCGGCGTCTACGACGACTACCTGGTCGCCGACCTGACCGAGCTCGACGACGAGGAGTCCGCCCGACTGTCCGAGCCCGACCTCAACTGCCTGGTGACCGTCGCCGCGCTCGGCTTCGGCGACATCCCGCCGGAGGCGTTCACCGTCGCCTTCAATCACGTCCGTCCGGGCGCGTTGGTGGCGCTGACCATCAAGGAGGACTTCCTCGGCGACGGCGACGGCAGCGGCTTCTCGCGCCTCGTCGAGCAGGCGGTCGCCGACGGCGCCCTGAAGGTCCTGGGCCGCCAGCGCTACCGGCATCGCCTGTCCATGACCGGCGAGCCGCTGCACTACGTGGCCGTGGTGGCCGAGAAGGCCCGCGACCTCTAAGGGCCCGCGGCAGTCCTCGCACGCGCCCCAGACCACGACCTCGGCCTCGTCGACGGCGAAGCCCGATCGTCGGACGGGTGCAGGCACGGCGTCTCCCCCGCGGCGCAGTCCACGTCGGCGATGCGTCGGCAGGTGCGGCACACGAGGCCGTCCGGGTGGCCGCTGAGATCCTCGACGGCGCGGAGGACGGCGAGCCGCCCGGCGGTGACCCGTAGACCGTGGGCGCGGAGCTGGTCAGCGGCTCACAGCCCGCGCCAGTCTAATCTGTGGCATGCGCTCTGCCCTGGTTATCGGTGCCCGCAACCTCGGACGAGCCGTGATCGAGCGGCTGGTCGCCGACGGGTGGGCGGTGACGGGCGCGGCCCGCTCCGAGGCGACGCTCGACATCGTGCGCGCCGCCGGCGCCCACGCCCTGGAGGTCGACGTCACCGATGCCGCGTCCGTCGATGGCGCCCTGCGCGACGTCGCGGCGCGCGAGGGCCGCGTCGACCTCGTCGTCAACGCGGCCGCGGCCTCCGGCGGCCCGCGCTCCGGGCCCTTCGGCGGCGGCCCGCTCGCCGAGGCGGCGCCCGACGCGTTCGAGTCCTGGGCTGCCGCGCCCGCGCGCGCCGCGTTCACGTTTCTGAGCCCCACCGCCCGCTTCCTGCTCGAGCAGGGCGGGGAGGCGACCGTCGTGCAGGTCACGGGCGGGTCCTCTCGCCGGGCGATGCCGGGGCGCGGCCTGTGGGCAGCCGGGGCGTTCGGCGTCCGGGCGATCACCCAGGCAGCCGCGCTCGAGCTGCGCGAGCACGGCATCCACGTCGCGCTGTTCATCGTCGACGCGCGCATCGACCAGGCGGGTGACGGCGGGGATGACTCCGCGGACCTGCCGGGCCTGGCGAACGCCCTCGTCTTCCTCGCCTCCCAGGGCCGGCGGACGATGACCCACGAGCTGCAGGTCACGCCCGCCGGGGATACCTGGGTGCCTTGAGGCCGGGGGGCGAGGAGGTCCACCCCGCGCACTAGGGTCGCCGGAATGGTCGAGGGGACCCCCGGCACGCGCTTCGAGGAGGAGGTCCTCGTCGGGCGCGTGCGGTTCGCCGCCGCCGACACCGGCTTCGCCGTCGTGGAGGCCGAGCGCGACGGCGACGAGCTGATCCTGATCGGGCTCCTGAGCCACCTCGAGGCGGGCGAGCGCGTGGCGATCGCCGGGATCTGGCAGGACGATCGGCGCTTCGGGATGCAGGTGAAGGTCGACCGCGCCGAGCCGCTCTCCCCCGCCGACCCGCGCGGCCTGACGCTGTACCTGGAGCGGGTGAAGGGCATCGGGCCGGCGCGCGCCGCGCGGCTGCTCGCGACCCATGGCCCGGACGTGCTCGCGGCGATCGACGCCGACCCGCGCGGCGCCTTCAAGGCCGCGGGCCTCGGGGCGCACCAGGCCACCGACGCGGCGCGGTCGTGGGACACGCTGCGCTCCACGCGCGCGCTGCACCTGCTGCTCGCGCCCCACGGGCTGTCCTGGCTCGTGGCGCGCATCGACCGTCGCTACGGCCCGAGCGCGCACCGCGTCGTGCGCGAGGAGCCGTACGAGCTGACGAGCGTGTTCGGCGTCGGCTTCGAGACCGCCGACCGCATCGCGCGCGCGGGAGGGGTCGCGGCCGACAGCCCCGCGCGGTCGACCGCCGCGCTGGCGCACGTGCTCGCCGCGGCCGAGCGCGACGGGTCGACGTGCCTGCCGATCGACGAGGCGCTGCGGCGCACGGCCGACCTGTTGGCCGGGCCGGCGCCGTCCGCGGAGCAGCTCGAGGACCTCGTCGCCCGCGGGCGGCTGGTGCTCGAGGACGGCTACGCCTACCGCCCGCCCACGGCGGCGCTGGAACGCGAGCTCGCCCGCCGCGTGCACGAGCTGGTGACGGGGGAGGCGGCCCTGAGCGCGCCCGCCCCGGCGGGCACGGATGACCTCGAGCCCGCCCCCGCGCAGTGGGAGGCGGTGGCCAACGCGTTCGCGCACCGCTTCTCGATCGTCACCGGGGGCCCAGGCACGGGCAAGACGGCGACGATCCGCCTGATCTGCGCGGCGGCGCGCGCCCAGGACGCGCCGGTCCTGCTCGTCGCCCCGACGGGCCGCGCCGCGCGGCGGGTGTCGGAGGCGACCGGGCTGGACGCCTCGACCGTGCACTCCGCGCTCGGCTGGATCCCCGGGGAGGGCCCGCAGCGCGACGCCGACGACCCGCTGCGCGGCGCCCTGCTGGTCGTCGACGAGACGTCGATGGCCAACCTCGAGCTGCTCGTCACGCTGCTGCGCGCGGTGGGCCGGCGCATGCACGTGGTCCTCGTGGGGGACGCCGACCAGCTTGCGCCAGTCGGCGCGGGCAAGCCGTTCGCGGAGCTGGTGGGCGCCCGGATCGTGCCGACGGCGATGCTCACCCACATCTTCCGCCAGGCCGCCGGCTCGATGATCGTGCGCGGGGCGCACGAGGTCCGCCAGGGCCGGCCGCCGTCGTTCGCCGCCGCGGAGGGCGTGGAGCGCGACCTCTTCATGATCGAGCGCGACGACCCCCGCCAGGCGCTCGACGAGATCGTCTCGCTGGTCTCCGAGCGGCTGCCGGCGCACTACGGCGTCGACCCCGTCGCCGACGTCCAGGTCTTCGCCCCGGTCTACCGCGGGGCGCTCGGCATCGACGCGCTCAACCTGCGCCTGCGCGACGCGCTGAACCCCGACGGCGCCCCGGTCTTCGGCGGGCGCCTGCGCCACGGCGACAAGCTCATGCTCTCCGGCCGCAACCTGCACGACCTCGGCCTGATGAACGGCACGGTGCTACGGCTGCTCGGCACGCGCGAGGACCTCGTGACCGTCGAGGCCGAGGGCATGGTCGTGGAGCTGGGAGAGGAGGAGGCGCGCAGCCTGCAGCTCGCCTACGCCTGCTCGGTCCACAAGGGCCAGGGAATCGAGCTCCCCGTCGCCATCGTCGTCGCCCACCCCGCCGCGGGCGCGTACTTCCTGCGGCGGGAGATGCTCTACACGGCCATGACCCGCGCGCGGCGGGCGACGATCGTCGTCGGTCGCCGCGACGTGGTCGCCGCGGCCGCCGCCCGCGCCGACACGAGCGGCCGGCACTCGCGGCTGGTGGAGCGGCTGGCGGCGGGGGCTGCATAGTTTCAAGCCGCCTCCACCCGTCGCAGATGTGGCATCCATTTAATGCCGAATCTGCGAACGGTGCGCAGAGCCCGGGCGCCACGCCACCGAGTACGCCGCCGCCTCGGCGTGGCGGCGCCGAGGTCCCGGCGAGATAGATGCGCCACCGCGTTGGCGGCGAGCGCCACGAGCGCGTCGCCCGCCGCGATGATCGGCCCTCCGCTGGGCATCGGTGGAGGGTAATGTGACGCGGCAGGTGTCGATCACCGACGATGTCGACCCGCAGGAGACCCGCGAGTGGCTCGAGGCCCTCGACGACGTCCTGCGCAACGACGGGCCGGAGCGCGCGGTCGGGCTGATCAGCGAGCTGCTCAACCGGGCGCGCCGCCGCGGCATCCCGCTCGAGATCGGCCTCAACACGCCATACGTGAACTCGATCGCGGCCGAGCGCGAGGAGGCGCACCCCGGCGATCTCGAGCTCGAGCACCGCATCCGCGCGATCATCCGCTGGAACGCGATCGCGCTCGTGCTGCAGGCCAACAAGGAGTCCTCCGAGCTCGGCGGCCACGTGGCCAGCTACCAGTCGGCGGCCACCCTCTACGAGGTCGGCTTCAACCACTTCTGGCACGCCCCGAGCGACAGCCACGGCGGCGACCTCGTCTACCTGCAGGGCCACTCGTCCCCCGGCTTCTACGCGCGCTCGTTCCTGGAGGGCCGCCTGACCGAGGAGCAGATGCGCGGCTTCCGCCAGGAGGTCTCTCACGAGCACGGGATGTCGAGCTATCCGCACCCGTGGCTGATGCCGGACTTCTGGCAGTTTCCCACCGTGTCGATGGGGCTCGGCTCGCTGATGGCGATCTACCAGGCGCGCTTCATGAAGTACCTCCAGGGCCGCAACGTCGCCGAGACCGCCGGGCGCAAGGTGTGGTGCTTTTTGGGTGACGGCGAGACCGACGAGCCGGAGTCGCTGGGCGCGATCTCCGTCGCCGGCCGCGAGCGCCTGGACAATCTGATCTTCGTCGTCAACTGCAACCTGCAGCGCCTCGACGGCCCGGTCCGCGGCAACGGCAAGATCATCCAGGAGCTCGAGCGCGACTTCCGCGGCGCGGGCTGGAACGTGATCAAGGTCATCTGGGGCGGCCGCTGGGACCCGCTGCTGGCCGCTGACGACCGGGGCCTGCTGGTCCAGCGGATGGAGGAGGCCGTCGACGGCGATTACCAGACCTACAAGTCACGCAACGGCGCCTACGTGCGCGAGCACTTCTTCGGGGCCTCCCCGGAGCTGCTGAAGATGGTCGAGCACATGAGCGACGACGAGGTCTGGCTGCTCAACCGCGGCGGCCACGACGCGCAGAAGGTCTACGCCGCGTACGCCGAGGCGACCAAGCACCCCGGCCAGCCGACCGTGATCCTCGCCAAGACGATCAAGGGGTACGGGATGGGCGCGTCCGGGGAGGGCCAGAACATCGCCCACCAGGCCAAGAAGATGTCCGAGGACGCCCTGCTGGCCTTCCGCGACCGCTTCGGGCTCGAGCTCACCGACGAGCAGGTCCACAACACCGAGTTCTTCAGGCCGGCGGAGGACTCGCGCGAGATCGTCTACCTGCGCGAGCGGCGCGCGGCGCTCGGCGGCGGGCTGCCGCAGCGCCGCACCACGGCCGAGCCGCTCGTCGTACCCGGCCTCGAGGTCTTCCAGCCCCAGCTCGAGGGCACGGGCGAGCGCGAGGTCTCCACGACGATGGCGTTCGTGCGGATGCTCTCGGCGCTTCTGCGCGACGAGCACCTCGGCCCGCGCATCGTGCCGATCGTCCCCGACGAGTCGCGCACCTTCGGCATGGAGGGCATGTTCCGCCAGCTCGGCATCTTCAGCCAGGTCGGCCAGCTCTACCAGCCCCAGGACCGCGAGCAGCTCATGTACTACCGCGAGGACGAGCGCGGCCAGATCCTGCAGGAGGGGATCAACGAGCCGGGCGCCTTCTCCTCGTGGCTGGCGGCGGCCACCTCCTACTCCAACCACGCGCTGCAGATGGTGCCGTTTTACATCTACTACTCGATGTTCGGCTTCCAGCGGGTGGGCGACCTCGCGTGGGCGGCGGGCGACAGCCGCGCGCGCGGGTTCCTGCTCGGCGGCACCGCCGGGCGCACCACGCTCAACGGCGAGGGCCTGCAACACGAGGACGGCCACAGCCACATCCTCTTCTCGGTGATCCCGAACTGCATCTGCTACGACCCGACCTTCAACTACGAGCTCGCGGTCATCGTCCACGACGGCCTGCGGCGCATGTACGCCGACCAGGAGGACGTGTTCTATTACGTGACCGTGATGAACGAGAACTACGCGCACCCCGCGCTGCCCGAAGGGGCGCAGGAGGGCATCCTGCGCGGGCTGTACCGGCTGCGCGAGGCCGCGGACGCCCGCGTGCAGCTGATGGGCTCGGGCACGATCCTGCGCGAGGTGATCGCCGGCGCGGAGCTGCTCGCCGAGGACTTCGACATCGCGGCCGACGTCTGGAGCGCGACGAGCTTCACCGAGCTGCGCCGCGATGGGATGGAGGCCGAGCGCTTCAACCGGCTGCACCCGGGCGAGGCCCCGCGGCGCAGCTGGGTCGACGAGCAGCTGGACGGCCACGAGGGCCCGGTCGTCGCCGCGACGGACTACATCCGCGCGTTCGGTGACCAGATCCGGCCCTACGTGGACCGCCCGATGGTCTCGCTCGGCACCGACGGCTTCGGCCGCTCGGACTACCGCCGAAACCTGCGCGCGTTCTTCGAGGTCGACCGCCACCACGTCGTCGTGGCCGCGCTGCACGCCCTCGGCGAGGAGGAGCAGGCGGCCGAGGCCATCGAGCGCTACGGGATCGACGCGGAAGCGGAGGCGCCATGGCGCAGGTAGTCGAGATCGCGGTCCCCGACATCGGGGAGTTCACCGACATCCCGGTGATCGAGGTGCTGGTCAAGCCCGGCCAGACCGTGCAGGTGGAGGACCCGCTCGTCGCGCTGGAATCCGACAAGGCGACGATGGAGGTGCCGTCGCCGCGCGCGGGCGTGATCGCAGAGCTCCGGGTGGCCGTCGGCGACAAGGTCTCCGAGGGCACGGTCGTCCTGATCATGGAGCCCGCCCAGGCCGACGGCGGCCCGGCCGCGCAGGACCAGGCGCCGAGTGGGAAGCCGCCCGCCCCGGCGGTCGCGCCGTCCCGACAGGACTCCGGGCTGCTCGACGACGGCGACGCCCCGTACGCGAGCCCCGCCGTGCGCCGGCGAGCGCGCGCGGAGGGTATTGATTTGTCGAAGATCCAGGGCTCGGGCCGGGCCGGGCGCATCACCGTCGACGATCTCGACCGCGGCCCGTCCGCCGCAGCGCCCGCCGCCGCGCGTTCCACCCCCGCTCCCGCCGGCGGCACGGAGCGGGTCGAGCTCTCGCGCGTGAAGCAGATCTCCGGCCCGCGGCTCACCGAGGCGTGGCAGACGATCCCGCACGTCACCCAGCACGACGAGGCCGACATCACCGAGCTCGAGGCGTTCCGCAAGCGCGTCAACGCCTCGCAGGACGTCAAGGTCACGATGGTCGCCCTGCTGATGAAGGCGTGCGTGGCGTCGCTGCAGGTCCACCCCGAGGTCAACTCCTCGCTCGATACCCAAAGCCCTTCGGGCTCGGGCACAGGCGGCGACCACCTGGTGCTCAAGCGCTTCTACCACCTCGGCTTCGCGGCCGACACCCCGCAGGGCCTGCTCGTGCCGGTCATCCGCGACGTCGAGCGCAAGGGCCTGCTGGCGATCGCGGCCGAGCTGCGCGAGCTGTCGGGCCGGGCGCGCGAGGGCAGGCTCAAGGCCGAGGAGATGCGCGACGCGACGTTCACGATCTCCTCGCTGGGCGGCATCGGCGGGTCGTTCTTCACCCCGATCGTCAACCCGCCCCAGGTGGCGATCCTCGGCGTCTCGAAGGCGGCGACCAAGCCCGTCTGGGACGGCGACGGGTTCGTACCGCGACTGCTGGTCCCGCTCTCGCTCTCCTACGACCACCGCGTGGTCGACGGCGCGCTCGCCGCGCGCTTCGTCACGCACCTCTCCGGCGTGCTCGCAGACCTGCGCCTGACCCTGCTGTGACGGACGACGACGACACGGCCGACGTCGTCGTGGTCGGCGCCGGCCCGGGCGGCTACACGGCCGCCTTCCGCGCCGCCGACCTCGGCCTCGAGGTCGTGCTCGTGGAGCGCTACGAGCGCCTCGGCGGCGTGTGCCTGAACGTCGGCTGCATCCCGTCCAAGGCGCTGCTGCACCTCGCCAAGGTCATCGCCGAGGCGGACGCGTCCGCCGGCCACGGCGTGAGCTTCGGCGAGCCGGCGATCGATCTCGACGGCGTGCGCGCGTTCAAGGACGGCGCGGTCACCCGGCTCACCGACGGTCTCGTCGGCCTGGCCAAGCGGCGCGGGATCGAGGTCGTCCACGGCCGCGCGACCTTCACGGGGCCGAACGCGCTCGAGGTGGCTACCCAAAGGACCTCGTCCTCGGGCACAGGCGGCGCGACGATCGCGTTCCGCCACGCGATCATCGCCGCCGGCTCGCGCGCCGCGACGCTGCCCTTCCTCCCCCACGACGACCCGCGGGTCATGGACTCCACCGGCGCGCTGGCGCTCGAGGAGCTCCCGGGGCGGCTGCTCGTCATCGGCGGCGGGATCATCGGCCTGGAGATGGCGGCGGTCTACGACGCGCTGGGCGCCGAGGTCACGGTGGTCGAGCTCTGCGACCAGCTGATCCCGGCCTGCGACCCCGACCTCGTCAAGCCGCTGGCCAGGCGCCTCGAGCAGCGCTACGCGGCGATCCATCTTCAGACGAGCGTCACCGCGGTCGAGGCGGCGAGCGACGGGTTGCACGTCAGCTTCGAGGGCGGAGCCGAGCCGGCGGTCTTCGATCGGGTCCTCGTCGCGGTCGGGCGGCGCCCGAACGGCGGCGACCTCGGCGCGGAGGCCGCGGGGGTCGAGGTCGCCGCGGGCGGCTTCATCGAAGTCGACGCCCAGCAGCGCACCAACGTCGGACACATCTTCGCGATCGGTGACGTGGTCGGCGAGCCGATGCTCGCGCACAAGGCGACGCACGAGGGCGTCGTCGCGGCCGAGGTGATCGCTGGGCGCGACGTGACCTTCGACGCGCGCGCAATCCCGTCCGTGGCCTACACGGATCCGGAGGTCGCCTGGACGGGCCTGACCGAGACGCGCGCCAAGGCGGAGGGCATCGCCTACGAGAAGGCCGCCTTCCCGTGGGCCGCCTCGGGCCGCGCGCTCGCAAGCGGGCGGGCGGACGGCACGACCAAGCTGCTGGTCGACCCGCAGACGCGGCGGATCCTCGGCGCGGGCATCACCGGGGTCAACGCCGGCGAGCTGATCGCCGAGCCGACGCTCGCGCTGGAGATGGGCGCGGTGGCCGAGGACGTCGCCCTGACGGTCCACCCGCACCCGACGCTGTCGGAAACGCTGGGCTTCGCCGCCGAGGTGGCAGAGGGGACCGTCACCGACATCCTCGCGCCGCGCCGCCTGAAAAACTGACTCGTACATCCGTCGGGTGGCCCGATCTGCGTTCGTGGCGATCGTTGCATGGCTTACAGTGCTTCGGGAGTCTTCGGTGAGGCGGCACCTAAAGGCCCCCCCGTATGACCACTCGCAGACCTCGCATCGTTCTCGGCGCCGTCGTCGTGCTCCTCACCGCGACCCTGGTGCTGTTCGCGGTCGCCCTGCTGCGGGGCCACAACAACGAGCGCCGGGCGGCGGAGCGGCGCTTCCACGACGCGGCGGGCGTGTCGGCCGCCCTGACGGAGTCGGTGTTCGGCTCCTCGGCGCCCACCGCCGCCAAGCAGAACTCCGACCGCTTCGGCACGGCGATCATCGATGCCGCCAAGCTGCAGGCCTTCGCGAAGCAGAGCCGGCTCTCCTACGCCGTCGTACTGGACAGCCGCGGGGCGCCGCTCGCCGTGACGCCGGGTACCACGCAGGCGATCCTCGCGCGCGTCAGGCAGCGCCCGGCGTATCTGGCCGAGGTGCTCGACGGGGCGACCTACCGGCTCTCGGGTGTCCTGGACTCCAACCAGCTCGAGTACGTCGCCGCCTTCGACACGCCCTACGGGCGCCGGGTGATGCTGCAGGGACTCCCCGCCCCGCTGATCGGCGTCTTCCTCGGGTCCGTGCTCGCCCAGCTGCCCGACGCGAAGAACGAGCGGGCCTACGTGCTGGACTCCGCCGGCCGCGTGGTGGCGTCCTCGGCGCCCGGTGCCGACCCCGGGACCCGCGCCCGGCCGGGCGGTCCGGGTCGCGTGGTCGCCTCCTCGGCCATCGCCGGCTCGGACTGGCGGATCGTGCTCTCGCAGACCTCGGCCAGCCTGTACCGCGGGGTCGCCACCACCGTCCAGTGGCTGATCCTCGTCGCCCTGGCGCTGGTCGGCGGCGGGGTCGTCTACCTGTTGCTGCGCGCGAACCGGGCGACCGCCGACCTCGAGTCGGCCTCCGCCCGTCTGGAAGAGGCCAACGCGGACCTGGAGCGATCAAACCTCGAGCTCCTGCGCTCCAACGGCGAGCTCGAGCAGTTTGCCTCCGTCGCGTCGCACGACCTCCAGGAGCCGCTGCGCAAGGTGCAGACCTTCGGGGACCAGATCGAGCGGCGCTTCGGGGACGAGATCCCGGAGGAGGCCAAGGACTACCTGCGCCGGATGCGCCGTGCGTCGGCGCGCATGTCGGTGCTGATCGAGGATCTGCTGCGCTTCAGCCGGGTGACCACGCACGCCAGGCCGCGGGAGCGCGTCGACCTCACGCGCGTCGCGCGGGACGTCACGCAGGACCTCTCGGCGCTCGTCGAGGACACCCACGGCAGCGTGGCGATCGGCACCCTGCCGGCCGTGGAGGCCGATCCGACGCAGATGCGCCAGCTGCTGCAGAACCTGATCGCCAACGCGCTGAAGTTCCACCGTCCCGGCGTGGAGCCGGCTGTCACGATCGACGCCGCCCCGCCGCCCGGGCCCGGCATGGTCGCCTTCACCATCTCCGACGACGGCATCGGCTTCGAGGAAGCCTACGAGGAGCGGATCTTCCGCGTCTTCGAGCGCCTGCATCCCCGCGACGTGTACGCCGGCACCGGGATCGGCCTGGCCCTGTGCCGCAAGATCGCCGAGCGCCACGGCGGCACCGTCACCGGCGTCGGGCGGCCGGGCGCGGGCGCGACCTTCACCGTGATCCTCCCGGCCTCCAGCCGCGTGTCCGCACGGCCGGCGCCGGTCGCCGATCCGGAGCCGGCTCATCGCTAGTCGCGGCGGCAGCCCCATCACCATCCTGCTCGCCGACGACGACGAGGACGATCGGCTGATGACGCGCGACGCCCTGCGCGACGCGCGGCTGCACAACGACCTGCGCATCGCCATCGACGGCGTCGACCTGATGGACTACCTCAAGCGCCGCGGGCGCCACGTCGAACCGCGCGAGTCCCCTCGGCCCGGCCTGATCCTGCTCGACCTCAACATGCCGCGCATGGACGGTCGCGAGGCGCTGGCGGAGATCAAGCAGGATCCCGCCCTGCGCTCCATCCCGGTCGTCGTGCTGACCACGAGCAACGCGGAGGAGGACGTCGTGCGCTCCTACGACCTCGGGGTCAACTCCTTCATCTCCAAGCCCGTCACCTTTCTCGGCCTCGTCGAGGTCATGAAGGTCTTCTCGCGCTACTGGATGGAGATCGTCGAGCTGCCGCCGGACCCGGTGCTCAGTTGACCTGCCGGGTGCTGGTCGTCGACGACGATCAGGACGACGTGCTGTTGACGAGCGCCCTGCTGCGCGCGGTGGAGCGCACGCGCTTCGACGTCGACACCGCCGCCACCATGGAGGAGGTCGAGGCGTTCCTGGCGGCGGGGCCGCACGACGTCTACCTGGTCGACTACGGCCTCGCGCGGGTCACGGGGATCGACGTCGCCCGCCGCATCCTGCGGGCGGAGCCGCACGCCGCGGTGATCATGCTCACCGGCTACGACGACTACGCCGTCGACGTGCGCGCGGCCGAGGTCGGCGTCGTCGACTACCTGGTCAAGGGCGGGCTCGACGCGCGCGCCCTGGAACGCTCGATCCGCTACGCCGTCAAGCAGCAGCAGGCGGTGCGCGCGCTGGCCGCGTCCGAGGAGCGCTACGCGGTCGCCATGGCCGGCGCCCAGGACGGCCTGTGGGACTGGGACCTCGGCTCGGACACGCTGTATTACTCCGAGCGCTACAAGGCCATGCTCGGCTGCCGGGGGGACGAGCTCGGCACCGCGCCGCGCGAGTGGCTCCAGCGCATCCACGCCGAGGACCGGCCGCAAGTCGAGCAGGCCCTCCGCGACCATCTCGCCGGGCGCACCGACCACTACGAGTCCGAGCACCGCATGCGTGGGCCGGACGGGACCTACCGCTGGGTGCTCTCGCGCGGGCTCGCCGTGCGCGGGCCGGACGGGCGGCCGTCGCGCCTGGCGGGGTCGCAGTCCGATGTGACCGAGCGCAAGCGAGCGCAGCTCCAGCTCGAGCACGACGCGCTGCACGACGTGCTCACCGGCCTGCCGAACGCGTGCTCTTCCGTGACCGGCTCGAGCACCTGATCGGCCGCGGCCTGCGCCGCGTCGGCGCCTCGGCCGTCCTGGTCTTCGACCTCGACCGCTTCAAGATCGTGAACGACTCGCTCGGGCACGCGGTCGGTGACGGGCTGCTGATCGAGGTCGCCCGGCGGCTGCTTGAGTCCCTGCGCCCCGGGGACACCGTCGCGCGCGTCGGCGCCGACGAGTTCACGATCCTGCTCGAGGAGCTCACGGACTACCGCGAGGCGGAGCGCATCGCCGACCGCGTGCTCCGGGCGCTGCGGGAGCCGTTCGGCACCGAGCACAACCGCGAGCTGTACCTGTCGGCGTCGATCGGCGTCGCGATGGTCCCGCTGGGCGCCACCCCCGAGGAGGTCATCCGCGACGCGGACGCCGCCATGTACCGTGCCAAGGCCGAGGGCACGGGCCGGCACGCGATGTTCGACACCGCCCTGCGCGACGCGGCGGTGAACCGGCTCGAGCTGGAGACCCGTTTGCGCCGCGGCCTGTTCGCCATCGTCGACGGCGCCGACGGCCTGCAGATCGCCTACCAGCCGATCGTCCACACAGCCGACGGCACTCTGCACGGGTTCGAGGCGCTCGCCCGCTGGAGCGACGCCGAGGGCACGCTCACGCCGGACCAGTTCATCCCGGTCGCCGAGGAGACGGGCCTGATCACCGCCCTCGGCCGCTTCGTATTGCGCGAGGCGTGCCGCCAGCTGTCCGAGTGGCGACGGGCGTACGGCCGCCCCGATCTGGCCATGGCCGTCAACATCTCCGGCCGCCAGCTGCTCGAGCCGTCCTTCCATCTCCACGTCGAGGCCGCGGTGCGCGACTTCGGCCTCGATCCGGACGCGCTGCGCCTGGAGATCACCGAGACCGCCGCCGCGGCCGACTCCGAGGCGGTGCACCGCGCGCTGCAGGAGCTCCACGCGCGCACCGGGGTCCGCGCTCATCTGGACGACTTCGGCACGGGCGCGGCCTCGCTTACGGTCCTGCGCGGCTTCCCCGGCGACGCGCTGAAGATCGACCGCTCGTTCGTGCTGGCGATGCGCGGCGACACGGGGGCCTTCCAGATCGTCAAGGCCGTCGTCGGGCTCGCGCACGACATGGGGATGAGCGTGGTGGCCGAAGGCGTCGAGAGCCAGTGGCAGCTCGACCTGCTGCGCGAGCTGCACTGCGAGTACGTCCAGGGGTTCCTGCTGTCGTGGCCGCTGGGTTCCGAGGCCGCGGGGCGCCTGCTGGCCGGGGGCATGGTCGCGGCGGCCTGAGGGCCGCCGTTTGATCGCACTGCGCGAACCTGGCGCGGCGGCGCGCTTGACCTGACACCTGGGTGTCAGGTCTACCCTGGAGGGGTGCAGCAGACCGTCAAGCAGGTGGCGACGTCGGCGGGGCTCCCCAGCCGCACCGTGCGCTACTACGACCGCATCGGCCTGGTCTCGCCTTCCGCGCGCTCACAGGCCGGCTACCGCCTCTACGACGCCCACGACGAGGGCAAGCTGCGCTTCGTGCGCCAGGCCAAGGGGCTCGGGCTCAGCCTCGAGGAGATCCGGGGGCTGATCGCCGCGGCCGACAGCGGCTGCTGCGGGAGCGTTGTGCCCGAGCTCGACCGGCTGCTGCGGGACAAGCTGGTCGAGATCGACCGGCGGATCCACCAGCTGCAGGCGTTTCGCCGCCATCTCGTCGCCTACGCCGTCGCCAGGGAGGACGGCTGCGGCTGTCAGTCCCACGGCGCCTTCTGCGGCTGCCTGAACGATGTCCCGCTGCTCCAGATCAACTGAAATAAAGGAAGGACTCCATGTGTGATTGCTGCGCCCCCCAAGAGACCGAGGCGCCTCCGCGGCCCGCCGGCGAGCAGCGCGGCTCCGGCTGCGGCTGTGGCGAAGCGTGCGGCTGTGGCGACGGCGGCCGGCCGCCCGCCGACGTCCCCGGACCCGAGCCGGCCAAGGAGGATGCTCAGCGGCTGACCTGAGCCGCTACGCTTACAAGCGGTAAGGGAAGTAGCCCTGCGAACGGCGCGTTCGTCAACACGGTGCCCCCATGGGCGCCCGGCGCGTCGGTCCGCACAGCGGACGGGTCAAACCTTCGAGTCTCAACACAGGACCCGAAGGAGTCGTTCGCTTGGCACTGCATTGGATCGCACTCTCCGTCTTCGTCGTGGCGGCGCTCGCCTTCGACCTGCGCTCCGGCGCGCGCGCCGCGCCGTCCGTGCGCTCGGCGGCCATCTGGTCGGTCGCCTGGACCCTGATCGGCGCCGCCTTCGGAGCCATCCTGCTGCTGGTCGACGGCGCCACGCAGGCGGGCCAGTACCTCTCCGGCTTTCTGATCGAGAAGTCGCTGTCGCTCGACAACCTCTTCGTCTTCGCGGTCCTGTTCGGCTTCTTCTCCGTGCCCGGGGAGCAGCGCCAGCGGGTGCTGGTCCTCGGCATCGCCGGCGCGATCGTGCTGCGGACCGCCTTCATCCTGCTCGGCTCCGCCGCGCTGCAGAACTTCGAGTGGTTCACCTACGTGCTCGGCGCGCTGCTCGCCTACACCGCCTTCAAGATCGCCAAGCAGGGCGACGAGGAGCTCGATCCCGACCAGACGAAGGCCATGCGCCTGCTGCGCCGGGCCGTCCCGCTCGCGGAGGACTTCGACGGCGGCAAGCTGCTCACCCATCAGGAGGGCAAGCGCAAGGCGACCCCGCTGCTCGCCGCCTTCCTCATGGTCGCGGCCTTCGACGTGATGTTCGCGATCGACTCGATCCCCGCGATCTTCGCCATCACCCGGGACACGTTCGTCGTCTTCGCGGCCAACGCCTTCAGCCTGCTCGGCATGGTCAGCCTGTTCTTCCTGCTCGACGAGCTGCTGGCCCGCTTCCGCTACCTGAACCTCGGCCTCGCGGTGATCCTCGGCTACGTCGCGGCCAAGCTGCTGCTCGTCGACGTCGTGCACCCGCCGGAGTGGTTGAGCCTCGTGGTCGTCGCGGTCACGCTCGCGGTCGCCGCCGCCGGCTCCCGCTGGAAGGAGCAGCGCGACGACGTCAAGCGACCCGCAGACGACGTCGAGGCGGAGTCGCCCGCAGCTGCCGCACGACGGACTGGATGAGCTGCTCGGACTCGTCGCGGCGGCCGTCGGTGACCGCCCCGATGAGGCCGCGCTTGCGTCCGATCAGCTCGATCATGGTCTCGTCGATCGTATTCGCCGCCAGCAGGTACCAGGCGGTGACGGCGTCGTGCTGGCCGATGCGGTGCAGGCGGTCCTCGGCCTGGTCGTGCATGGCCGGCGTCCACTCGAGGTCTAAGAAGGCGACGTTGGACGCGCGGGTGAGCGTGATGCCCTGACCCGCGACGCGGGTCGCGCAGATGATCAGCTGCGGGCCGTCCGGGGCCTGGAAGGCCTGCACCGCGGCCTCGCGGCGCTCGAGCGGGTCGTCGCCGACGATGTGCAGCGCGCCGGGGAAGCGCTCGCGCACCAGGCCCTGGACCTCGCGGTTGCCCGAGAAGACCACGAGCGCCTCCTCGGAGGCGAGGAAGTCCTCGATCCAGGCCAGGGCCGCCCCGAGCTTGCCGCGAGCGGCGAGGCGCTTGAGCGCGTTGAGCTGGGCGAGGCGCTCGGCGCGCAGCGTGGCGGCGACCCGGGCCTCGAGCTCGGCGAGCTCCAGCGGCTGCTCGCGCAGCCAGGCGATCACGTCCTCCTCGGCCAGGCGGTACTCGCGGTCGTTGTCCAGCGCGACGGGCACGACCACCTGGCGCTTGGCGGGCAGCTGGGGCAGCACGTCGACCTTCAGGCGCCGCACGAAGCAGCGCCGGCGCAGGTGCCAGTGGATGCGCTCCTCGGCGCCCGCGCCCTGGAAGCGGCGGGCGAAGCGCGCGCCGGAGCCGAAGTCCTCCAGCCGGCCGATGATGCGCAGCTGGGCGATCAGCTCCTCGGGATGGTTCATCACCGGGGTGCCGGTGAGCGCGAGGCGCAGCGCGTCGGGCGGGAGGGACTGCGCGAGCCTGCGCGTGGCCTGGGTGCGCTTGGCGCGGGGGTTCTTGACGTAGTGGGACTCGTCGAGGATGAGCGCCTTGGGCTTGCGCAGCGCGAGCCGGGCGGCGTGCGCGCTGACGATCTCGTAGTTGAGCACGACGATCTCGGCGCCGTCGTCGGGGGCGACGCCGGTGCCGCTGATCACCGAGACCCGGCGGTGCGGGAGCCAGTGCTCGGTCTCGCGCTGCCAGTTGAGCTTGAGGCTGGCCGGGCAGATCACGATCGCCGGGTAGGCGGCGTCCTCCTCGAGCGCCGCCAGCGCCTCGACGGTCTTGCCGAGGCCCTGCTCGTCGGCCAAGAAGGAGCGGCGCGCCTCGAGCACGTAGCGCACGCCCGCGCGCTGGAACGGGCGCAGCTCGCCCCCGAGGCGATCCTCGATGCTCAGCGGCGGCGCCTCGTGCGCGCGCGACCGGCGCACCTCCTCGGCGGCGGTGGCGTGCTCGCGGCGCAGGTCCTCCAGCGCGACGCGGGCGTTGGCGGCGAGGTCGACCTCGAACGTGCGCAGGTAGTGCTCGAGCGGCTCGAGCAGGTAGGGATCGATCGGCAGTGTGCGCCCGTGGGCCTCGGCGGCGGGCAGCGCGAGGAAGGCGGGGATGGTGTCCGGATCCCAGTTGACCTCGAGCTTGAAGCGCGGCTCGCCGACGCTCTGGGAGTAGACGAGCGTCGCGGGCGCCGGCTGGCGGCCGACTCGCAGCTGCTGCAGGCTGCGCGACGCGCGCTGGTCGAAGCGCGCGCCGACGACGTCCTCCAGTTCCTCGGCGACCTGCTTGGTGAAGGGCAGCGCCGTGCGGCTGCCGGCCTCGGTCGCCTGCGCCGCGAGCGTCTCGGGCAGCTCTCCCGCGATGCGCTCCAGCAGGAACGCGCCCTGGCTCTGGCTCCGGCCGGCGCTGACCCTCCCGACCCAGCCCGTGACCGCCCGGGCCAGCCACAGCTCGGTCTCGTCGGAGAGCGTCAGCCACTCGTGCTTCTCGACGACGCCCTTGACGTAGGGCGCGGTCGCCTCGGCCTTCGGGACCCACCACTCGCGCGCCTCCCAGTCGAAGCGCCGGCCGGGGATCGCCCGCACCGCGTCGACGACATCGGGCCGGTAGGCAAAGGCGAAGACGACCGACTCGTGGCCGTAGCGGTCGTGCCGCAGCGTGACGTTGGGGAGATCCTCGGCCGCCTTCACCGGCGGCGCACCTCGTCCACGAGCGCCGCGATCAGCCGCGACTCCTCGTCGGCCTCAGGGTGCCACTGGACGGCCAGGGCGAAGCGGCTGCCCGACGCCTCCATCGCCTCGGGCAGGTCGTCGCCGGTCGCCCAGCCGGTGACGGTGAAGCCGTCGCCGACGCGGTCGACGGCCTGGTGGTGGTGGGACTTGACCGGCGTCACGCCGTTGCCGGCGGCCCGCGCGGCGAGCGAGCCGCCGGCGAGGCGGACCTCGTGGTCGCTCCACACCCCGGGCGTGTGACCGTGGTCGTCGTGCCCGACGGCGTCGGGCACGTGCTCGATCAGCGTCCCCCCAGCGGCCACGTTCATCACCTGCATCCCGCGGCACACGCCGAGCAGCGGGAGGTCGCGCTCGAGCGCGCGGCCGGTCAGGGCGGCCTCGAACGCGTCGCGCTCCGGGTCATCGCCGACGTCGACCCCGCCGGCGAGCACGAGGCCGTCGATGCGGTCCAGGACCTCGTCCGGGTCCTGCGTGGTCGCGGGGTCGGGGACGAGCAGCAGCGCGAGGCCTCCGGCGCGCTGCACGGCCCGCACGTAATCGCGCGGGAGCAGCACCGCCTCCTGGTCCCACGGCCCGAACTGCGCGCGCGACTGGGCGACGCAGAGACCGATCACCGGGCGTGAGGACATCGGAGTCGAGGCTACCCTCTGGCGCGCCATGACCGTCAGCGAGGAGACCGGTCGCGGACCGGAGCGCACGGCTCTGTTGTCGGTCTTTGCGGCGATCGTGCTCGTCACGGTCAAGCTCGCGACCGGCCTGGCCACGGGCAGCCTCGGACTGATCGCCGAGGCGCTGCACTCCGGCACCGACCTGGTGGCTGCCCTGTTGACGCTGTTCGCCGTCCGCGTCGCCGTGCGGCCGCCCGACCGCGACCATCCCTACGGCCACGGCAAGGCCGAGCATCTCGCGGCGCTGGGCGAGGCAGCCGTGCTGGCGCTGGCGAGCGTCGCGATCGGGGTGCAGTCCGGCCTGCGGCTGGCCTCGGGGGACAGCGGCCACGTCGACGCCGCCTGGTACGCGCTCGCGGTCCTCGGCTTCGTGATCGTCATCGACGCCTCGCGCGCGTGGATCTCGTGGGGCGCATCCAAGCGGTACGGCTCGCCGGCGCTGGCGTCCAACGCGCTGCACTTCTCCGGCGACCTGGTCGGCACCGTGGCCGTGCTGGTCGGCCTGCTCTTCGTGCGCGCGGGCTACCCGGCCGGCGACGCGGTCGCCGCGCTGGTCGTCGCCGTGCTCGTGATCCTCGCCGCGGTGCGGCTCGCGCGCGGCAACGTCGAGGTCCTGATGGACCGCGCGCCCGAGGCGGCGGCAAAGGCGGCCCGGGAGGCGATCACGCACGACGAGCCGGCCGTCGACCTGCGCCGGCTGCGCGTGCGCGAGGCGGCGGGGTCCTACTTCGTCGACGCGGTGGTCGGCGTCCGGCCGGACGCGGCGGTCGGCCAGGCCCACGCCTTCGCGGACTCCGTCGAGGCGGCGGTGCGCCGCGCACTGCCCAACGCCGACGTCGTCGTCCACGTGGAGCCCGGGCGCGCTCGCGACCTGCGCGAGCGCGTCAACGCCGCCGCGCTGGCCGTCCGCAACGTCCACGAGGTCCACAACGTGCGGCTCATGACCGTCGACGGGCACCCGGAGGCGTCGCTGCACCTCAAGCTGCCCGCGTCGCTCTCGCTCGAGGAGGCGCACGAGGTCACCTCGCAGGTCGAGCGCGCGATCCGCGAGGCGGCGCCGGAGCTCACCGACATCCACACCCACATCGAACCCCTGTCCGTGCTGCGCGACGGCGCCGAGCCCGCGCTGCGCGACGTGGCCGAGGAGCGGGCCGTCATCACCGCGGTCGTGCGCGAGATCACCGGCCGCGACCCCGCGGAGCTGCGCATGCGCGAGGGCGAGCGCGGCCGCATCTTCGCGCTGCTGACCATCGGGCTCGACCCCGAGCAGCAGCTCGGCGACGCCCACGCGCTCGCGACGGAGATCGAGGAGGAGGTCGTCCGCCGCGCCCCCTCGGTCGCGGACGTGATCGTGCACACCGAGCCGCGCTAGTGGCCCATCCTGCAAATCCGCACACGCTTGGATCGCCCGCTGATCACCGCCTGGCGGCGTCCTCGCTCGGTCATGTGGCAGAGCCACACTCCCTCACTGCGTCCTTGCCAGCCGGCGCCAGCGAGCGCCCAAGCATG
>JBBSIC010000030.1:0-39974 GCA_038232275.1 Solirubrobacterales bacterium
ATGCGCGCCATCGAGCGAGTTGGCCGCCACGGTCGGACACCAGGAAGCCCTGTTGCAGAGCCGCAGGGGCGATTAGCTCAGTCGGTTAGAGCGCTTCTCTGATAAGGAAGAGGTCCCAGGTTCGAGTCCTGGATCGCCCACTCGCTCCGGCTGGGCTGCGGCGCGATCTAGCCCGGCGAGGGTCGCCGATACGGCACCGCTCGAGAAGGAGCCGAGTACCTCGTGTCGGCTCCTGGGCTGGCGAGCCGCCGTTCGAGATCGGGAACGTAGGCTTGGAAGTCGCATCCCTGGGCGAGCGCGCCGGGACAGGCCGGAGGAAGGATCGGGATCCCAGCGAGCCTTGATCACGCGGGCCATGTACTCGAGGTTATGGCAAAAGCTTGACGATGCTGCATCTCAGCACAGGCCACCGCGTGTCAGCGCGCGGTGAACCCGACGATCAGCTGGGCCGTCTCGAGGGGGACGTCGAGCTGCGGGCAGTGCCCGACGCCATCGAGCACGATCCAGTCGGCGTGCGGCAGCCAGTCCGCGCGATACCGCGCGGCGGTCCGCGGCCAGGGCAGGAGCTCGTCCTGCGAGCCCCACACGACCCGGACGGGGCACGTGATGCGCTCTGCGTCGAGCTGCCAGCCCTCGCGGAGCGCGGCCGCGTTCATGTGCGCCAGGCCGGCGCAGTTCGCGGTGCCGTTCATCTGGTGGGCAACCAGCTCGCGCGGGATGTGCTCGAAGCTCACGGTCATGGCCCGGGTCGCCTGCCGCCGCCCGGCTGCGGTCCGCAGGAACGCGTCCGCCTGCGGTGCGATCAGCTTCAGCTGCGCCTGCCAGGTCTCGAACATCGCGAGGGTGTCCTTGTAGGACTCGTCGCCCTTGGCCCACCCACCCGCCGGCGCGAGGGCCACCACGGACGCCGCGCGGCCGCGCGCGGCGAGCCGGAGCGCGAGGTAGCCGCCGAGCGAGTTGCCGACGATATGGGCGGTCGCGAAGCCCGCCTCGTCCATCGCGTGCTCGAGCGCATCGAGGAACTGGTCGGTGGTGACCTCGGCGTCGATCGGCGGACCCCCCGCGTGGCCGGGCAGCGTGGGTGCCAGCACGTCGTGATGGCGCTCGAGCACCGGCAGCACCAGCTCCCACGCCCGCCAGGTGCCGGTGGAGCCGTGCAGGCACACCATCGGCGAGCCGTCGCCGCCGCGATGCGAAGGGGTGAAGCGCGAGATCACGTCCGCGACGCCGCAGGTCAGGGAGTCGGCAGGTGGCAGACCAGCTCGTGCCCCCCGGGCGCCGCGGAGGCGAAGGCCGGTGGGGCGGGGCCGAACCGCCGCGCGGCGCGCCGGACCGCGCGGTCCAAGCGGGCGCTCTCGCCGTGCCAGGCCGGCGGCGGACTCCAGCACGAGCGGGTCAGCCCTTGCAGGTCGCGGTTGACGCGGGCGCTGTCGAGCGCGCGGTCGCGGAAGGTTCTCGGAAACGACTGCTTGTGCGGGCCGTGGAACTTGTACCTGTGGCCGTAGGGATGGCCGCTGTCAAAGACGGGGAGGGGCCGGTTCAGCCAGCATCCGAGCTGGGCCTGGCGGCGGGCGAGCAGGATCTGCTGCTCGGTCTCGTCGGCGACGTCGATGCGCAGCCCGTCGTCGTAGTCGGTCACGAACGCGGCCTGCATGGCGTCGAGCACGTCAGCGTCGGGGTGCCCGCCGAAGGCCGCGGCCTGGTGCGGCGTGCGCCCGGCCTTGCGCAGATCGCGTAGTACGAGTCGGAGCTGAGGCCGAACGTGCTCTGGGCGTCGGTGCGCAGGTCGATGCCGTGGTAGACGTGAAAGAACAGGTGCTGAGCGAGGTGGCCCTGCGTGAGGACGCGCACCGTCCGCTCGCGCAGGATCGCGAGCTGCTCCGGCGTGGTGGTGGCGGCCATCGGCTGGACGAGGTCGGTCGCGAGGACCTCGACGTCGAGGCCGCGGCGCCGCGCGAGCTGGGCGAGCGTGCGATGGTCGTCCATCAGATAGGCCTCGAGCTGGCGGCCATGCAGACCGAGCCGCGCCTTCAGCCGGTACTCGTCGAACGGGAGCCAGTGCCGGTAGACCCAGTCCTCGTTCGGCAGCCAGTTGTGCAGCGAGCGCGGCGGGCGAGCGAGTCGTGCCCGGACGCGGGCGCCGCGACGGCCATGAGCGTGAGTAGGAGAAGCAGGCGCATCGCGACGACGCATCGGCCTGCGCCTTCAACCATCGAAGGTCGCCGGCGTGATCGCGGGTTTGTCCGCGTCGTAGAGCCAGTCCTCAAAGAACGGTTCGAGATCCTTCGCGCTTGCGCGCTCGGCGAGCGCGATGAACTGCCGCGTCGTCGCGCTGGCGTAGGCGTGCTCGGCCGCCCAGGTCCGCATGATCCCGTAGAACACGGCGTCGCCCACGATCTCGCGCAGGGCCTCGAGCGTCATGGCGCCGCGCTCGTAGATCGCCGGGGCAAAGAGCTCCGCGGCCGTGGCGGGCGTGGCGGGCGGGATCTGCCAGAGGCTGTTGCCGGCGGGCTTCGCGTAGCCCGCGTCGAAGTGCTTGCTGGTCGTGTTGCCGCCGCGTGACTCGTCGTAGAGCCACTCGGAGTAGGTCGCGAACCCCTCGCTGAGCCAGATGTCCCGCCACTGCGCCACCGAGACGCTGTCGCCGAACCACTGGTGCGCCAGCTCGTGGCCGACCGTGGTCGGGTCCGCCGCCGCACCCGCCGGATACAGCGGCTTGGTCTGCGCCTCCAGCGCGTAGCCCACCCCGGGCGCATGGTCGACGACGCTCCCGGCGACGTCGAACGGATAGGGGCCGAACTTGCCGGCGAACAGGGCCACCGCGTCCGGCTCGCCGGCCACGCCGGCGGCGGGTCCCGCGGCCGGGTCGGCGGCGTCGTAGTAGTCGAGGCCCGCGACGGTCCGCCGGCTGACGTCGAAGGCGCCGATCGTCGCGGTCGCCAGGTAGGTCGCCATCGGCGCGGTCTCCTCCCACACCCAGGTCCGCGACCGCCCGCTGGCGGCGCTGGAGACGAGCCTGCCGTTGCCGACCACCGTCAGCTCCGCCGGAACGGTCATGGCGACCCGCATCGTGGCCTTGTCGGTCGGGTGGTTGTCGTTCGGGAACCAGCCCTGGGCGCCCATCGGCTCCCCGACGACGAAGGCGCCGTCGTCCGTCGGCAGGAAGCCCTCGGTCGAGCCGTCCGGGTCGGTGATCACCGGCGGTGTCCCGGCGTAGGTGACCGTGACGGTGAACGCGCTCCACTTCGGGATGCCCGCCGCCGGCGTGACCCGCAGCTTCGTGCCGGCCCGCGTAACCGTGGCGGCGGTGCCGTCGACCGTGACCCCCGAGATCGCGAAGCCCTGGAAGTCGAGGCTGAAGCGGCTGAGATCCTGGGTGGCGAGGGCGGTGATCGTGGTCGAGCCGGCCAGGGTGTGCGCTGCGGGCGCGTACGTGAGGGCGAGGTCGTAGTGCTGAGCGTCGTAGCCGCCGTTGCCCAGCGCGGGGAAGAGCCGGTCGCCGGCGCTCTCGGCGCCCGGTGCGAAGCCCGCGGTGGGCGCGCGGCGTGCCGCCGCGCGGCCGGTGATCGTCAGCGGCTGGCCGGGGCGCAGCGTGGCAGGCGCCGCGCCGAGCCGGCTGACGCGCAGGTTCGGCCGGGCGCCCGCAACGGTGGGGAGCACGAGGCAGGCGAGCGCGAAGAGGAGACAAGCAGGCGGGATTCGCGGCATGAGTCACCCCAACCTAGAGCGCGGCCGAGGGTCGGACCGCGCCGGTGCGCGGCGGAGGTCCCCACCTATACTGGCGACGGTTCCCGGTGTTGTCTTCTGGAGGGGCGCTTTTGCAGGAGATGGTCATCTACGGCGTGAGCTTCGACATGGTGGGCAAGCAGCCCATCGTGCTGCTCAAGGCCGTTGACACCAATAAGTTCCTGCCGATCTGGATCGGGCATCCGGAGGCGGCGGCCATCCTGATGAAGCTCCAGGGGGCGACCACCCCGCGGCCGATGACCCACGACCTGCTCTTTGACCTGCTCGGGGAGATCGAGGTCAACTGCACGCGCGTGTCCGTGACCGAGCTGCGCGAGAACACCTTCTACGCCACGATCACGCTGACCGTCGGCGGCCGGGAGGTCGAGATCGACTCGCGCCCGAGCGACGCTCTGGCGCTCGCCGTCCGCGCCGGTTCGCCGATCTTCGCCGCCGAGGAGGTCATGGCCGAGTCCGCGATCGAGTTCGAGCACGAGGTCGAGGACCAGGAGGAGGTCGTCACGAAGTTCAAGGAGTTCCTCGACGAGGTCACCCCCGAGGACTTCGCCGACGACTCATAGCTCGCTAGCCGGCGGCCAGGTGGCGGGCGATGCTGTCGGCGTAGCGCTCGCACATCTGGGCGAGCCGCAGCGCGGCGTGGTCGTCGATCGCGGCGACCGTGGACTGGTCGAGGACCGGGAGCACGTCCTGGACCAGCGGCCGTCCGCGGGCCATCCACTGGTAGAAGTGGCGGTCGGCGTGCTCGTAGGGGCCGTAGAGCTTCGTCCGCGGGAACAATGCGTGCAGGCGCCGGAGCTGCTGTTCGTGGCGGACGTGCAGCTTCACGGTGATCTGGGGCTGGCGGCCGTCGCCGCCGAAGTGGCCCTGGCCGACCAGCAGGCCGATGACGAGGCCGCGCTCGAAGTCCGTCAGCTCACCCACGCGGGAGAGGCTACGTGTTTCACCGGGCGGAAAAACGTGAAACGCCGGCCAGCTCCAGGATCCGGGCGACGAGGTCGTCGAAGGCGATCCCGGCCGCGTCGGCGGCCAGGGGCAGCAGGCTGGTGTCCGTCAGGCCCGGGATCGCGTTGGCTTCGAGGACGGTGAGCTCGCCGGTCGCCTCCTCGCGCATCAGGTCGACGCGGGCGAAGCCCTCGCAGCCCAGCGCGCACCACGTCTGCACGGCGAGCTCCTGCGCGCGCGCAGCGACGTCGGGGGGCAGGGAGGCCGGGCAGACGAACTCGGTGCGCCCGATCTCGTAGCGCGCCTCGAAGTCGTAGAGCCGGCCGTCCGTCGGGACCGCCTCGATCACCGGGAGCGGCTCTCCGGCGAGCAGCGAGACGGCCAGATCCCGCCCGGCGACGTGCTTCTCGAGCAGGATCTTCGTGTCGTAGGCGAAGGCGGCGAGCAGCGCGCCCGGGACGTCGGCGCCGGTGCGGGCGAACTTGATCCCGAGGGCCGAGCCGCCGCGCGCGGGCTTGACGACGATCGGGAAGCCGAGCCGCTGCTCGATCTCCGGGAGCGCCCCGCCGGCGCCGAGGTCGCGGAAAGCGGTCTGGCTGAAGGCGCAATACTCGGGTGTGGGCACGCCGGCGTCGCGCAGGACGTCCTTGGCCAGCACCTTGTTCCAGCTGCGCGCGCAGGCGCCCGGGCGGGAGCCCGTGTACGGGATGTCGAGCAGCTCGAGCAGCTCCTGCACCGTGCCGTCTTCTCCGTCCTCGCCGTGCAGGGCCACGAAGGCCGCGTCGGGCCGGGCCGCGCGCAGGCGCGTCACGAGGTCGCCGCCGACGTCGATCGGCGTCACCTCGTGGCCGAGGCGCTCGAGGGCGTCCTCCACGCGAGCCGCCGAGCTCAGCGACACCTGACGCTCCAGCGAGCGCCCGCCCTTGAGCACGGCGACCCGGCTCATGCGCGGCGCAGCCGGATGACCTCGGCCGGCGACGGCGCGGTGGGCTCGGCCGGGGCCCGCACGGGCGCGGCGGGGCGGCCGGTGAGCGTCGAGTACAGGCCGATCTGCTCCTGGACGACCTTGCCGATCCGGCGCACGCCCTCGCGGATGCCCGCCTCGTCGACGCCGGAGTAGTTCAGCCGCATCGAGGACCCGCCGCGGCCGTCGAGGAACGCCGCGCGGCCCGGGACGAACGCGACGTTGTCGCGCAGGCCGCGAGCCAGCAGGTCGGTGGTGTCGATGTAGTCGGGCAGGGTCGCCCAGATGAACAGGCCGCCCGCCGGGCGCGTCCAGGTGGCCTCGGCCGGCAGGTGCTCCTCGAGCGCCTCGAGCATCACGTCGCGCCGGCGGCGATAGATCCCGACGAGGTCGGCGAGGTAGCGCCGCCAGTCCCCGTCCTCGAAGTAGCCCTGCACGAAGTGCTGCGTCAACGAGGAGGTGCACAGGTCCGCCGCCTGCTTTCCGAGGTTCATCTTGGCCAGCACGGGGCGGGGCGCCGCGGCCCAGCCGAGGCGCAGCCCGGCGGAGAGGATCTTCGAGAAGGTGCCGAGGTAGATGACGTACTCCCCGCCGTCGAGCGAGCGCAGCGTGGGCAGCGGCTCGCCCTCGAAGCGCAGTAGGCCGTACGGGTTGTCCTCGAGGACCAGCAGCTCGCGCTCCCGCGCGAGGGCGACGAGCCGCTCGCGGCGCTCCAGCGACAGCGTCACGCCGGCGGGGTTCTGGAAGTTCGGCACGGTGTAGATGAACTTCGGCCGCCGGCCCTCGCCCTCCAGGCGCGCCAGCTCGGCCTCGAGCACGTCGATCCGCATGCCGTCCTCGTCCATCTCGATCTGCACGACGTCGGCCTGGTAGGAGCAGAAGGTCGGCACGGCGCCGGGGTAGGTCGGCGCCTCCGCGATCACGACGTCGCCGGGGTCGATCAGCGTCTTGCAGACGAGGTCGATGACCTGCTGGCCGCCGGTGGTGACGAGCAGGTCGTCGCCGTCGACGCGCATGCCCTCCGCCGCCATCACCTCGGCGATGCAGGCCTTCACCCCGTCAAACCCCTCGGTCGGGCCGTACTGCAGGGCGAGGGCGAGGCGTTGGGAGGCGACCTTTCCCATCACGGCCGCGAAGGAGCCGGGCGGGAACGTGCTCGTGTCCGGCAGGCCGCCCGCGAGCGAGATGACCTCCGGGCGCTGCGTGATTGCCATCAGGTCCCGCATCGCGGAGGACTTCATGACCTGCGTGCGCGCGGCGAACAGGCTCGTGTAGCGCTCGAGCTCGTGCTGGGTCGTCGGGCGTGCCATCCGCCCGGGGACTTCGACGCGGGGCCGCGGGCCCCTGGGAGTCTCGTCTTCTAGAGTCATGCCGCCTCAGGGGCCGCACCGGGCCCCGTGGCCACGGTACCGCAACGTTGGAAACGGTTCTCGACATCCTCCAGGCCGCCGGGATCGGCGCCGCCATCGGGATCCGGCCCTTCTTGCCGGCCCTGCTGCTCGGCGCCCTCGCCGCCGGGAACCTCGGCGTGAGCTACGGCGGGACGGACTTCGCGTTTCTCGAGCAGCCCCCCTTTCTGCTCGTGATGATCTTCGGGCTGGTGGCGTTCGATTTCGTCCGGCGGCGCGCCGGCGAGGACCGCCTGGACGCCGGACCCGGGCTCTACGCCGTCGGGCTGGTCGCGGCCGTCGTGGCCGGGCTGGAGGGCGCGGGCACGCTCGCGGATCGGGCCCACCCCGTCGTCGCGGGCATCGCCGCGGCCGCGGCCTGCGCCGTGCTGGGCCTGGTGGCGGTGCGGCCGCTCTTCGCCCGCGTGCGCTCACGGCTGGACCCCGACGCCGCCGGCCTGCTGCCGGTGTATCGCGAGACGCTCGCACTGGTCGCGGCGGGGCTCTGCGTCCTGTTCCCACCGCTGGCCATCGCGGTCGTCGGCGGCCTGCTCTGGCTCCTCGCGGGCGGCCGCCGCCGTGAGGGCGAGAAGTACGCGGGCCTGCGGATCCTGCGGTGAGCACCCCGAAGAAGCTGGTCCTCGCGGTCGTGGACGCGATGAAGCCCGCCATGCTCGAGCGCGCGATCTCCACCGGCAGGGCGCCGGCGATGCAGCTGATCAAAGAGCGCGGGCACTACCGCGACGACTGCGTGGCCGCGTACCCGTCGGTGACGCCCGTCTGCGCCGCGTCGATCGCCACTGGTTGCGGCCCGGACCGGCACGCGATCCCGTCGATGAACTGGTACCACCGCGCCGAGGGGCGCTACGTGGAGTACGGGACGAGCTTCGGCGCCTCGCGCGCCTTCGGCCTGCGGCGCTCGCTGATCGACACCGTCTACAACATGAACGGCGAGCATCTTTCAGGCGACGTTCAGACGGTCTTCGAGAGTCTTGACGATGCCGATGTGCGCACCGCCGGGACCACCTACCTCATGTACCGCGGGCGCCACAGGCACGAGCCCAACGTCGACACGGCCCTGGCGCGGCTGGCGACCCAGGTGTTCCGCAAGCCGGTCTCCGGGCCGCGCGAGTTCTTCTACGCCGATCTGTTCGCCTCGCGCAAGACCGGCTGCAAGGCGACGCTCGGGCTGCCGGGCGTGCGCGACCGCCATTCCGGCTGCGTCGGCGCGTTCATGCTCGAGCACGACCTCTTCGACTTCCTGCTGCTCTCGCTGCCCGACAACGACACGCACTCGCACAGAAACGGCCCGTTCGCGCAGGTCGGCTCGCTGGCCGAGGCCGATCGCCAGCTCGAGCGCCTCATGCACGCCGCCGGCGGGCCCGACGAATTCCTCGCCGAGCACGCCGTGATCGTCTGCTCAGACCACTCGCAGTCCGCCGTCGAGGCCATGATCGACCTGCTCGGCGCCTTCGACGGATTCAACGTCCTGCCGCCGGACCGCGCCAAGCCCGACCAGGCCGAGATCGCGCTGTGCCCGGCCTCGCGCTCGGCCCAGGTCTACATCCTCGACGACGCCGACAAGGCGGCTCTGCTCGGCCGCGTCGAGCGGACCGCGCTGGCGCTCGACGGGGTCGATCTCGTGATGCGCCTCACCGACCACCCGGACGGGGAGGCGCTCGTGCGCGGCGGACGCGGCGAACTGCGGTTCTCTCCCGGCGGCGGCCTGGCCGACCTGCGCGGCGGGCGCTGGAGCATCCAAGGCGATCTCGAGACGCTCGAGCTCCGCGTCGACGACGACGTCGTGAGCTCGGCCGCCTACCCGCACGCGCTCGGGCGGATCTGGTCGGCGCTGCGCTGCCGCCGGTCCGGCGAGGTGCTGCTCTCCGCCAAGCCGGGCTACGAGTTCCTCGACTGGGGCGGCGGCGGGCACGTCGGCGGCGGCTCGCACGGCTCGCTGCACGCCAACGACTCCCACGGCGTGCTGCTGTGGTGCGGAACGGGCCCGCCCGCCGACTCCAAGGCGCAGTGGTCGCTCGACGACGTGACGCCGATGATCCTCGAGCACTTCGGGGTGGGCGGCGCGGGCGCGGCCCGCCCCGGTGACGAGCGAGGCGCGGCGGGATGACCGCCGTCCGGGCGCTGCGCGACCTGCGGGCGTGGCTGCAGCTGATGCGCTTCTCGCTCGTGGGCGCGGGCGGCTACGTCGTCAACCTCGCGGTCTTCGCGCTCGTCGTGCACGGCGGCGGCGGGCACCGCGCCGCGGCCGTGGCGGCCTTCCTCGTGGCGGTCACCAACAACTTCCTCTGGAACCGCCGCTGGACCTTCGTCGGCGCGCGCGACGGGCACGCGGGCTTCCAGGCCGCGCGCTTTTTGGTGGTATCCGTGGCCGCATTCCTCTTCTCGCTCGGGATCCTCGAGCTCCTCGTCGTCGAGGCGAACGTCGCCGAGCTCACCGCCCAGGCCGTCGCCATCGTCAGCGCGACGCCGCTGAGCTTCCTCGGCAACCGGCTCTGGAGCTTCCGCTCCTGAACCGCCGCGTGGCCGTCGCGGCGATCGCGGCGGCGACCCTGTGCATGCCGTCCGCCGCGGCCGCCGCGGGGTCGACGGCCGGCAGCGTGCCCGGGTCGGGCGGGCTGACACCGGTGGCGCCGGGCCTGCGGGTCCCGGGCCGCCACAGCACCCCGCAGGCGATCATCGCCGCCGCCCGCCGGGCGCCGCGGATCGCGGCCGTCCTGCGCGGCAATCCGCGCGCCTACGCGCAGGCCTACCTGCGCGACCGCGGCCGCTGGCAGGTCTCGTGGTTCGTCCGCGGCAGCAGGCGGGAGCGGGAGATCGCCCAGGCCATCCTCAGCGACCGCACCGGGAGGGTGCTCGAGGCCTGGACGGGGATCCAGGTCCGCTGGACGATGGCGCGCGGATACGCGGGCGCCTTCGGCCGCCAGGCCGGCGCGCTGTACGTCTGGCTGCCCCTGCTCGCGCTCTTTCTCCTGCCGTTCCTGCGCCGGCCGTGGCGGATGCTGCATCTCGACCTCCTCGTCCTGGCGTCGTTCTCGGTCTCGCTGGCGTTCTTCAGCCACGGCGACGTTGGCGCCTCGGTCCCGCTCGCCTACCCGCCGCTGGTCTACCTGCTCGTGCGCCTGCTGGCGCTGGCGCGCGGCCGGGGCGGGCGCGCCCAGGCCGTCCCGCTGCGCCTGCTGGTCGGCCGGGACTTCCTGCTGATCGCGATCGTCTTCCTCCTCGGCTTCCGGATCGCGCTGCAGATCGTCGCCTCCAACGTCATCGACGTCGGCTACGCCGGGGTGATCGGCGCCGACCACATCACGCACGGCAGCGCGCTGTACGGCGACTTTCCGCCCGACAACGCGCGCGGCGACACCTACGGCCCGCTCAACTACCTGGCCTACGTCCCCTTCGAGCTGCTCTGGCCCTGGCACGGTACCTGGGACGACCTGCCCTCGGCGCACGCGGCAACGGCGGTCTTCGATCTCATCTGCGCGGGCTTGCTCTACGTCGTCGGACGGCGGCTGCGCGGGAACCTGCTGGGACTGCTGCTCGTCTACCTCTGGCTGACCTTCCCGTTCACCCTGTTCGCGGCCAACTCCGGGGCCAACGACCCGCTGGTCGGGGCGCTCGTGCTCGCAGCGGTCGCGCTCGCCGGCCGGCCCGCGCTGCGCGGCGCCGCCGCGGCGGCCGCGGCGCTGACCAAGCTCGCGCCCTTCGCCCTGCTGCCGCTGCTGGCCCGTTCGCGCCGCGGCGCGCTCGGCGCGCTGGCGGTGCTGGCGCTGTCGCTGGGGCTGGTGGCCGCGCTCGACGGCGGCCTCGGCGAGCTGTGGCAGCACACGGTCGGCTTCCAGGCGGACCGCGACTCGCCCTTCTCGGTCTGGGGCCTGTACGACCTCGGGCTCGCTCAGCGGCTCGTCCAGCTGGCCGCCGCCGGGCTCGCGGTCGGCGCCGCGCTCTCCCGCCGGCGCCGCGATCCGCTCGCCCTCGCCGCCCTCTCGGCCGCTGTGCTGATCGCCGTCCAACTCGGCGCCACGCACTGGTTCTACCTCTACATCGCGTGGTTCGCGCCGCTGGCCTTCGTGGCGCTGCTCGGGGGCTACGAGCCCTCGTACGGGCGCAGGACCGGCTCGATCGCGTCCGCGCGGCGCGGGGCCGAGCAGCGCACGAGCACGGCGTTGATCCAGGGATCGTCCTCCGCGGCCCCGTAGCGGACGGGCATGCGCGATCGCAGGCGCGCAATGGAGTCCTCCTTGACGACGCCGATCACGCCGCCGCGCGCGCCGGTCATCCCGGCGTCGGTGATGTAGCCGGTGCCGCCCGGCAGGACGCGCGCGTCGTTGGTCGGCACGTGCGTGTGCGTGCCGACGACCGCCGTCACGCGCCCGTCGAGATGCCAGCCCATCGCGACCTTCTCGCTCGTCGCCTCGGCGTGCATGTCGACGAGCACGTGGTCGGCGCCGCGCACCTCGGCGAGGGCGCTCTCGACCTCCACGAAGGCCGGCCGGGCGGCGTCCATGTGCAGGTTGCCGCTGAGGTTCACGACCCCGAGGGACACGCCGTCGCGCTCGACGACGCAGGTGCCGTGCCCCGGCTGGGAGGGCAGGAAGTTGGCGGGGCGTACGATCCGTGGCTCGGCGTCCAGATAGCCGTAGACCTCGCGATGGCGATACGTGTGGTTGCCGAGCGTGATGACGTCGGCCCCGGCGTCGAAGATCTCACCCGCGGTCTTGGCCGTGATCCCCACCCCACCCGCAGCGTTCTCCCCGTTGACGACCACGAAGTCCAAGCCCAGCTCCTCGCGGAGTCCCGGCAGCAGCCGGCGCAGCGCGCGCCGCCCCGGGGACGCCACGACATCGCCGACGAAGAGGATGGCCGTCACGTCTGAGAACCTATTGGGCCATGGCTGAGCCGGAGACCGAGGCCACCGAGACGCTGAAGGCGCCGTCGCCCGAGCCGCCGGCCCGGATCGCGCCCGTCGTCGTCCCGCGCTGGGTTCAGCTGGTCGCCCTCCCGCTCGCGGTCCTCGGCGCCTACAGCGTGATCCAGGCGGCCGGCGCCGTGGTGCTGCTGTTCTTGATCGCGGGGCTGATCGCCCTGCTGCTCAACCCGTTCGTCAGCCTGCTGCGCCGCACCAGGCTGCCGCGCGGGATCGCGGTGGTGATCGTCTTCCTCGGGCTGCTGATGGTCATCGGCGGCATCGTCGCCCTGCTGGCGAACCCGATCGCCGATCAGGTCTCGTCGATCCAGAAAAACGTCCCGACCTACGTCCGCGACGCCAACCGCAGCCTGGCCAACGTCCAGCGGTTCTTCGACGACAACGGCATCCACGTGCAGATCGCCGACCAGGGCCGCACCGCGCTGCAGACGCTCGGGGACCAGCTGACGCAGGGCTCGGGCAGCATCGTGCGGTTCACGCGCGACGCGCTGACGACGCTCGTCGAGGCCTCGCTCGCGGTGATCCTCGTGCTCGTGCTGAGCGTCTACCTGCTGCTCTACGGCGAGCGGATCGGGGCGGGCGTGCGCCGGCTCGTCCCGCGCGGCGACGGCTCGCCGGAGGACGACTTCCCGACGCGGATCCAGCAGGCGGTGCTCGGCTACGTGCGCGGGCAGCTGCTGTTCTCGCTGATCATGGGCACGAGCGCGGGCGTGCTGCTGTTCGTGCTCGGCCTGCTCGGGGTCTTCCCGGACGGCAAGACCTACGCGCTCGCCTTCGGCGCCTTCTACGGCTTCGCCGAGCTGATCCCGTACATCGGGCCGGCGATCGGCGCCGGCCCCCCGGTCCTGATCGCGCTGTTCGGCTCACAGCCGATCGACGCGCTTTGGCTCGTGATCGCCTTCACGGCCCTGCAGCAGCTCGAAGGGCACGTCGTCGCGCCGAACATCTTCGCCCAGGCGCTGCGCATCAACCCGATCCTCGTCATCTTCGCCCTGCTCATGGGCGCGCAGATCTACGGGATCATCGGGGCCTTCATCGCGCTGCCGATCGCGGCCATGCTGCGCGAGACGGTCGTCTACTTTCGCCGCCATCTCGTGCTGGAGCCGTGGCCGCGCGCACAGCTCGCCGGGGTCGGGCTCGACCTGGCCGGCGACGAGCCTGCGCCCGGCCCGCCGGGCCACGAGTGCCCGGAGTGCGGTGCCGTTGTGCCGGAGAACGCCTCCTCCTGCCCGGCCTGCGCGACCGAGGTGCCCGACTCGGCGGCGCGCGCGGCCGCGGCCTCGTCCGCGCCCGGCTGACTACGAGGCTACGAGGCGAGGCGCCTTGGCGGGCCAGCTCAGCGAGAGACCGGCGGTTACGAGCGACCGGATCGTGTGGGGACGCGGTCCGGTCGCCTGCGGCCGCGGCTCAATCGCCGGTGGAGCCCTCGTCGGGCAGCTTCGGAACTTCGCCGTCCCCCGAGTTGATGTCCTCCGAGGTCACGCCTTCCAAGGCGTCGCCCGTCGGCTCCTCGGGGGTCTCGCTCGGATGCGACAATGTCTCTTCCTCTGGATCCGATGACATGTGTCTCTCCTCCGTTGTGGACAGGATCGGTCTACCCAACCGTCGACGCGCGGAATCGGAGTGCCGCGATCGACAACGCCGATCCCGATGGCACGCGTCGTCGTGACCGACGCCGCGGCGGAAGACCTCCGCGACCTGGATCCGCAGCGGCCGGCTGCCCGAAACACGCATGAGCGGCTGCGGCGTTCGCCGCGACCCCTGGCCGACTTCCCGGAGCTCGGCGCCAAGGTCGGCGCCGCGCTTGCCGATCGGCGGTTTCTCCTCGGCCCGTGGCGATAGATGATCGCCGTCTATCGTTCAGCGCCGAGCAATACCCTGACCCCGCATGGGCGCCGTCCGCACTGCCGCCTCGGAGGCCCTGCTGGTCGACCGTGTCTCCAAGCGCTACGGCGACCGCCGAGCCCTGCACGAGGTCAGCTTCACGGCCGCGGCCGGTGAGCTGATCGCGATCATCGGGCCCAACGGCGCCGGCAAGACCACGCTGCTGCAGATCGTCGCCGGCTCGCTGGAGCCGACCGGCGGCCGCGTCGACTCCTCGCACGCCATCGGCTGGGTCCCGCAGCAGCCGGCGGTCTACTCCAAGCTGTCGGTGGCGGAGAACCTCCGGCTCTTCGCCCGCCTGGAGAAGGTCTCCGACGTCGGCGCGACCGTGGACCGGATGCTCGACCAGACGCGGCTGCGCGAGCGTGCCAAGGACGAGGTCGGCCAGCTCTCCGGCGGCAACCGGCAGCGGCTGAATATCGCGGTCGGCCTGCTTTCCGAGCCCCCCGTCGTGCTCCTCGACGAGCCGTCCGCCTCGCTGGATCCGCGCCAGCGCGAGGTGCTGTGGGACTTCGTCGGCGGGCTCGCCTCGCGCGGGACCACCGTCGTCTACTCGACCCACAACGTGGGCGAGGCCGAGCACTACGCCGACCGCGTCCTGGTGCTCGCCGACGGCGAGCTGCTGTTCACCGGCACGCCCGCGGAGCTGCGCCAGGCCGGGGCCGACCATGGCGACGCGAACTTCGAGGCGGCCTTCGTCCGCTTCCTGCACGCCCGGGGCCACTAATGGTTCCTCCGGTGAGTCACAGGAGGAACCACTGAGTGCGCTGGCTGCTGCTCAAGGATCTCCAGATCCTCCGCCGGTCGCCGCTGCTGGTGGCGATCCTCGTCCTGTACCCGGCCGTGCTCGCCGTGCTCGTGGGGACCGCGACCAACGCCGGCCCGAGCAAGCCCAAGGTCGCCTTCTTGAACCTCGTGCCCAAGAGCAAGAACAACTTCTCGATCGGCGGAGAGCGCCTGGACGCCTCCAAGTACGCCAACCGGATCTTCAAGTCGATCGAGCCGCTGCGCGTCAAGACGCGCAAGGAGGCGGTCGACGCGGTCCGCTCCGGCCGCGCGCTCGGGGCGCTGATCCTGCCGAAGGACGCCACGGAGCGCCTGCGGAGCACGATCAACCTCTCGGGCTCGGACCCGCCGACCGTCGAGGTGCTCTACAACGCCGACAACCCGGCCAAGCAGCGCTTCGTCGAGTCGACCATCAACGCCCGTCTCGGCGAGGCCAACAACGCGCTGTCCAAGCGGCTGACCAAGATCACGGCGCAGTACATCAGCGTGATCGTCGAGGGCGGCCAGTTCTCGCTCTTCGGCCAGAAGTTCGATGTGCTCGGCCTGCGCAACTCGCAGCGGATCATCGAGGGGCAGCTCGCGACCATGCCCAAGGACGCTCCGGCCCGCGCCGCACTCGAGCAGGTCGCGCGCTTCGCCAAGCTGGCCTCGGACAACCTCGACGTCTCCAAGCCGATCCTGCAGGCGATCGGCAAGCCGGTGCAGGTCAAGACGACGATCGTCAAGGGCAGGAGCTCCTCGCTGGACGCCTTCGTCGCGCCGCTGACGGTCACCGTCGCGCTGACCTTCGTGACGCTGCTGCTCGCGGCGGGGATGTTGGCGCTCGAGCGCGAGGAGCACGCGTTCGGGCGGCTCGTGCGCGGGCTCGTGTCGCGCCTCGGCCTGGTGGCGGAGAAGGTCGCCCTCGCCGCCCTGTGCGCCTTCGCCGCGACGGGGCTGATGCTGATCGTGCTCGCGCTGTTCGTCGGCCTCGAGTGGTCGCGCGCGCCGCTGTGGATCCCGGCGCTCGCCCTGGGCGCGCTCGGGTTCGCGGGCATGGGCGTGGCGGTCGGCTGCCTGGCGCGCGAGGTGCGCTCGGCCTCGCTGCTCGTCTTCGCGCTGTCGCTGCCGATGGCCGCGCTCGCGCTGGTGCCGACGGGCGCCGTGGGCGACGGCGTGTACAAGGTCGTCGAGGCCGTCAACTTCGTGCTGCCCTTCAAGTGGGCCCTGCAGGCGCTCGACGCGGCCATCAACGACGCCGAGCCCAGCCTCGGCGTGCCGCTGGTGCACCTCGCGATCCTCACCGTCGCGTTCACCGGGGTGGCGCGTCTGGCGTTGCGGCGCTTCGCCTGAGGCACGCCGGCGGCGCTCGGCGGGCGAGCGGGTCGAGCACATGCAGCCGGGCAGGGCCGGCCCGGTTCGCTCGCGGGCACCCGAATCCGCGCGCGAGAGACCGGCGCACCGCGAGAAGCCGGGTGCCGCGCCGGCATGCCGTGCATCTCCCTGACCGCCCGAGTTCTGTGCATCGTCCCCCGGGCCGAGGGGGTGAAATGCACAAATCCCCGTGCCGCCCGGGCCGAGAAGCGCTCGAGCCGCCCGCCGAGGGGGCGCCCTAACCTCAATCGCGTGTCGTTTCCGGCCACACGCATGCGCCGTCTGCGCCGCACCGGCGTCCTGCGCGACCTCGTGCGCGAGACCGACCTCGCGCCACGGCACCTGCTCTACCCGATGTTCGTCCGGGCCGGCGCGCCCCGCCCCCGCGAGCCGATCGCCTCGATGCCGGGCATCGACCACCTGTCGATCGACGGCGCCGTCGCCGAGGCCGGCGAGTGCGCGGCCCGCGGGATCCCCGGCGTGCTGCTCTTCGGGCTGCCGGCCGGCAAGGACGAGGATGGCTCCGGCGCCTGGGACGACGAGGGCATCGTCCAGCTCGCGACCCGCGCCATCAAGGCCGCCCACCCCGACCTGCTGGTGATCGCCGACCTGTGCCTTTGCGAGTACACGAGCCACGGCCACTGCGGCGTCCTGCGCGACGGCCACGTCGACAACGACGCGACGCTCGAGCTGCTCGCCCGCACGGCCGTCTCCCAGGCCGGCGCCGGCGCCGACATCATCGCCCCCAGCGACATGATGGACGGCCGCGTCGGGCGCCTGCGCGCGGCGCTGGACGACCACGCGCTGTCCGACGTCCCGATCATGGCCTACTCCGCCAAGTACGCCTCGGCCTTCTACGGGCCCTTCCGCGAGGCGGCCGACTCGGCGCCGGCCGAGGGCGACCGGCGCGGCTACCAGCTGAACCCCGCCAACGCCGACGAGGCGCTGCGCGAGGTGCTGCTCGACGTGGGCGAGGGCGCCGACATCATCGTGGTCAAGCCGGCCCTGCCCTACCTCGACGTGATCCGCCGCGTGAAGGACGCGACCGCGCTGCCGGTGGCCGCGTACAACGTGAGCGGGGAATACGCCATGATCAAGGCCGCCGCCGCCGCCGGCTACCTGGACGAGCGCGCCGCCGTGCTCGAGGCGCTCACCGGGATCCGCCGCGCGGGCGCGGACATCGTGATCACCTACCACGCAAAGGATGTGGCGGGATGGCTGTAGCCAAGGTCCGCAGCCGCAAGGGCGGCTCCGCCGTCCCGCTCGACGAGACCGACAAGAAGCTCCTCAACCTCCTGCAGGGCCACTTCCCGCTCGCCCGCCGCCCGTTTGCGCACGTGGCCGGGATCGCGTCGTTGACCGAGGGCGAGGTGCTCGGGCGGGCGAACTACCTGCTCGAGTCGCGCATCATCCGCGAGATCACGCCGATCTTCGACACGCGCGCGCTCGGCTACGAGTCGATGCTCGTCGCGGCCAAGGTCGACGCGCAGCACCCGCACCGTCCCGCGCAGGTCATCAACAGCCACCCCGGCGTGACGCACAACTACCTGCGCAACCACGACTTCAACCTCTGGTTCACGCTCGCCGTCGAGCCCGGCTCGCCGCTCGGCATGCAGGGCACGCTCGACGTCCTGCAGGAGAAGACGGGCGCGGAGTCGATCCGGCAGCTGCCGACGCTCAAGCTGTTCAAGATCCGCATGGACCTCGAAATGGTCGAGGGCACCGAGGCGCTGTCGAAGGCCGTCCAGGCCCAGGAGCCGCTCGAGCTCGACCCGATCGAGGTCTCAGACGACGACATCGCCACGATCCGTGCGGCGCAGGGGCCGATGGCTGCGACCGAGGAGCCCTACGCGCCCGCCGCCGAGCGCCTCGGGGTCACCCAGGAGGCGCTCTTCGCCCGGCTGGAGTCGCTGCGCGAGCGCAAGGCGCTGCGTCGCGTCGCGGCGATCCTGTATCACCGCCGCGCCGGCTTCTCGGCCAACGGCATGGGCGTGTGGGTCGTGCCGGACGGGCAGGTGCTCGAGCTGGGCCGACAGATGGCCGCCACGCGCGGCATCTCGCACTGCTACGAGCGCCCGACCTACGCCGATTGGCCCTACGCGCTGTTCACGATGGCCCACGGGCGCTCCAAGGAGGAGTGCGACGCCGTCCTGGACTCCATCTCCGAGGCGACCGGGATCCGCGAGCGCGCCACCCTGTACTCCTCCACGGAGTACAAGAAGGTCCGCATGCTCTACTTCACGGACGCCTTCCGGGAGTGGGAGCGCGAGCACGCGGGGATCTGAGCCGCCGGCGACCGTGGCGACGTCGTCTCTCAAAGACACCCGCTCCGCCGCGCTGTACGCCCGCGCGGTCAACGTCCTGCCCGGCGGGGTGAACTCGCCGGTCCGCGCGATGCGGGCGATCGGGCGCGACCCGCTGTTCGTCGAGCGCGCCGAGGGGGCGGAGATCGTCGACGTCGACGGCAACCGCTACGTCGACTACGTCTGCTCGTGGGGGCCGCTCATCCATGGCCACGCGCACCCGGACATCGTCGCGGCGGTGACCGCCGCCGCCGCGGAGGGCACGACCTTCGGCGCGCCGACCGAGCGCGAGGTCCTGCTGGCCGAGACCGTCACGGCCCGCGTGCCGTCCGTCGACATGCTGCGCATGACCTCGAGCGGGACCGAGGCGAGCATGAGCGCGATCCGGCTCGCCCGCGCGGTGACGGGCCGCGAGAAGCTGCTGAAGTTCGCCGGCGCCTACCACGGGCACCTCGACGGCCTGCTCGCCGAGGCCGGCTCGGGGCTGGCCACAGCCGGGATCCCGTCCTCCCCGGGCGTTCCGGCGGCCGCGGCGGCCAGCACGATCATCGTGGCCTGGAACGACCCCGAGGCGGTCGCGGCGGCGCTCGCCGAGCACGCGTTCGCGGCGGTGCTGGCCGAGCCCTACCCGGCCAACATGGGCCTCGTGCCGCCCGAGCCGGGCTTCTTGGAGCTGCTGCGCGCGGGCGCGACCGCCAACGGCGCCCTGCTCGTCTTCGACGAGGTCATCACCGGCTTCCGCGTGGCGCCCGGCGGGGCGCAGGATCTGACCGGCGTCCTGCCGGACCTGACCGTGCTGGGCAAGGTGATCGGCGGCGGGCTGCCCGCCGCGGCCTACGGCGGCGCGGTCGAGCTGATGGAGCGCATCGCGCCCGCCGGCGCCGTCTACCAGGCGGGCACGCTGTCGGGGAACCCGCTGGCCACGGCGGCCGCCCTGGCCGCGCTGGCGCTGCTCGACGACGACGCCTACATGCGCCTGAGCGCCACGACCGCCGCGCTCGCGGAGGGGCTGGCCGAGGCGGCGGGATCGCGCCCCGTCCAGGTCAGTCACACCACGGGGCTGCTCACCGTCTTTTTTTCGGAGACCCCGGTGACCGACTACGCCTCCGCCCAGGCCTGCGACTCCGACGCCCACGCGGCGTGGTGTCGCGCGCTGCTGGCGCGAGGGGTCTATCCCCCGCCTTCGCAGTACGAGGCCTGGTTTCCGTCCCTGGCCCACGGCCCCGAGCACGTGGCGCGCACGCTCGAGGCCGCGGCGGCCGCGTTCGAGGAGATCCGATGAGCACGCTGGACGAGCTCGCGGCGCAGCTGCGCAGCGGCGACGGGCTGCTGGCCGCCGCCACCGTCGACCCGCCGCCGGCGGGGGGCGCCGAGCTCGGCGACGCGGCGGCCGCGGGCGATCCCGCCTACGCGCTGCTCGTCGAGGCGATCCGCGAGGGCGAGCTCCAGCACTACGGCGGTGGCCGCCTCCTGCGCGGCGGCGACCCCGACCTCGCCCTGCTGGCGGGCGATCACCTCTACGCGCTGGGCCTCGACCGCCTCGCCGAGCTCGGCGACCTCGAGTCCGTCGCCGTGCTCGCCGGCGTCATCGCCCGCTGTGCCCGGGCGCACGCCGAGTGTCAGGCCGCTGACGCCGCCGAGGCCTGGCGCCGTGGCGTCGCGGCCGTCGCCGCCCGCGGAGCCGCACTGTGACCGCGCGCACACACCGCGTACCGGGCACCTGCGGACGTTCCGGCGGCGGTATTGTTCGGAGCCCCTCCCTCCGGGGGACTCCTGACATGTCCGCATCACGAGACCGCAAGACGCCGAAGTCCAAGTACACGGCGGACCGAAACATCCCGGGCGCCTACGAGGGCGAGACGGTCACGCGCCGCCGCTTCATGGTCGGCACCGTCCACGGCGCCGGCGCCGTCGCGGCCATGGGCTTCACGCTCCCCGCGCTCGCCTTCGCCTTCGGCACGCCGCTCTTCGAGCGCCCGCCCGCGATCTGGACCTCGGTGGGCGACCCGAAGGCCTTCCCGAACGACACCTACATCCCGAAGGTCATCACCACCGTCGCGGGCGTCGGTGAGATCGGCAAGACGACCGTCTACGTCCGCAGCCGCAACCCCGACCCGGACATCGACCCGCCGAACACCTTCCCGGACGGCATCAACTTCGTCGCGATCTCGTCGCGATGCATGCACCTGGGCTGCCCCGTCCACTACGTGGACGCGGCCAAGCGCTTCATCTGCCCGTGCCACGGCGGCGTGTACGACTTCGCCGGCAAGCGCTCCGGCGGGCCGCCCGTCCGGCCGCTCGACCGCTTCTACATGCGCATCCGCAGCGGCCAGCTCGAGATCGGCCCGCGCTACTCGGTCAACAGCCAGCTCGAGCGCCACGACAAGTACCGCGATCCCGGCCAAGACCTCGACGGGGTCGGGCAGTACATCTATCCCGGCCGGTTCTCCACTCCCAAGAAGTGACCTAGATGCCCAAGCTTCCCGTGCCCCCCCTCCCGGACAAGCTGCTCCCCGCGCCCAAGCGCCCGGGCTCCGAGCCGACCCGCAAGCCGGGAGAGCAGCTCAAGGAGGCGGGCATCTCGGCCGTCGACTGGGTCGACGAGCGCACGTCGCTGTCCGGCGGCCTGCGCTGGGTGATGTTCCGCAAGGTCCCGAAGGGCACGAACTGGTTCTACACGCTGGGCTCGGCGTCCCTGTTCGCCTTCTTGTCGCAGGCGGTCACCGGCGTGTTCCTGGCGATGTACTACCAGCCGGACGCCGCGGGCGGCGCGTACGAGTCGATCCGCCACATGACCAACGAGGTCTTCCTCGGCGAGTTCGTGCGCGGCATGCACAAGTGGGGCTCGTCGGTGATGGTCATCCTCGTCTTCTTGCACATGGCGCGCACCTTCTTCTTCGGCGCCTACAAGTACCCGCGCGAGCTCAACTGGGTCATCGGGGTCGTCCTGCTCATCCTCACCATGGTCATGTCGTTCACGGGCTACCTGCTGCCGTTCGACCAGCGGTCCTACTGGGCGACGATCGTCGGCGTCAACATCAACGGCACCGGCCCCTTCGTGGGGCCCTTCCTGTCGGACTTCATGCGCGGCGGCGCGGAGTTCAACGCGACCTCGCTGCCGCGCTTCTACGCCATCCACATGATGCTCATCCCCGGGATCCTGGCGGCCATGATGGGCTTTCACCTGTTTCTCGTGGCGAAGCTCGGCACCACGGCTCCGCCGTGGCTGAAGGCCGACGTCGACCCCGAGATCCGGACCGAGCGGGTCTAGCGCATGAACCAGCGCGAGAAGGAGCTCTACCTCCGCGAGTACGCCCTGCACAAGGCGAAGGGGAAGCCGTTCTTCCCGTACGCGGTGGCCAAGGACTCGATCATGGCGGCGATCGTGGTGCTCGTGATCATCATGATGTCGCTCGTCCTCGGCGCCGAGCTCGGCCCGAAGGCGGACCCGACGACGACCACCTACGTGCCGCGGCCGGAGTGGTACTACTACTTCCTCTTCGAGTTGCTGCGCGTGATCAAGCCGGCGATCCTCACGCCCCTCGCCTCGGTCGGCGTACCGACCATCTGCATGGCCCTGCTCTTCTTGCTGCCGTTTTATGACCGCGGGCCGGAACGCCGCCCCGAGCGCCGGCCGATCGCGACGGCCGCCGGCATATTCACGATCGCCGCGATGGCCTACCTCACGTACCTGGGCGCCTCCGCCGGCTCCCCGAACGAGATCACCTTGAAGGTCGCGGCGAACCTCGAGCCGGGCAAGCTGGTGGTCGGCCAGTCGGGCTGTCTGGCCTGTCACAAGATCGGCGAGAGCGGCAACGACGGGCCGGGCCCGAACCTGAGCGAGATCGGGGACAGGCTGCTCCCGGCGGCGATCGCGCGCACGCTGGACAACCCGACGGCGCCGATGCCCTCCTTCAAGAACCTCCCCGCGGCCAAGAAGGCCGAGCTGGTGGCCTTCCTGTCCTCGCTGCGCACCACCGAGGCGCCCGCCGGGCAGGTCCCCACGAGCCCCAAAAAGGGCTGAGTGCCCTCCGCCGCGGCCCGCACCGGCACGTTGCCGGAGGGCCAGGTCCGGGCGATGTTCGACCGCATCGCGGGCGTCTACGACGTCATGAACTCCGTCATGACGGCGGGGCTGCATCACCGCTGGCGCGAGCGCGCCGCCGATCTCGCCGAGCTGCGGCCGGGCGAGAGGGCGCTCGACGTGGCCACGGGGACGGGCGACCTGGCGATCGAGCTCAAGTGCCGCGTCGGCGACGGCGGCAGCGTGACCGGGTCGGACTTCTCGGAGGGGATGCTCGACCGCGCCCGCGTGAAGGCGCCGGACCTGCACTGGGAGTGGGCGGACGCGCTGCGCCTGCAGTACGACGACGCCGCCTTCGACGCCGCCACGGTCGGCTTCGGCGCGCGCAACTTCTCCGAGCTCGACCAGGGGCTGCGCGAGATGACGCGGGTCGTGCGCCCCGGCGGCAAGGTCGTCGTGCTCGAGATCACGACGCCGACCCAGCCACCCCTGTCGACGTTCTTCCGGCTGTGGTTCGACGGCATCGTGCCCCTGATGGGGCGGTTCGACGACGCCTACACGTACCTGCCGAGCTCCGTGCGGCGCTTCCCGGGCCCGGCGGCGCTCGGCGGCGTGATGGCCGCAGCGGGGCTGACCGACGTGCGCTGGGTGCTCACGGCGGGCGGCATCATCGCGCTGCACCACGGCCGGGTGCCGGGCGGGTAGCGATGGCCTCCGCCGAGGCGGTCCTCGCCGTCATCGAGGCCGCCGGGGCGCACGTCCCGGGGTTGATGGATCGCCTCGAGGAGCGGCTGGCCGCCCTCGCGAGCGGCCACGGCGCGCTGCTGGCCGAGCATGCGGCCGCGACGATCGCCGCGGGGGGCAAGCGCCTGCGCCCGCTGCTGGTCCTGCTGGCCGCCGGGCCTCCCTCCGGCGGCGAGGAAGAGGAGCGCCTGCTGCGCGCCGCCGCGTCGGTCGAGCTCGTGCACTCGGCGACGCTGGTGCACGACGACGTCCTCGACGCCGCGCCTCTGCGCCGCGGCCGCCCGACCGTCTTCGCCGCGGCCGGGCGGCGGATGGCGACCGCCACCGGCGACCTGCTGTTCGCGCAGGCGTTCGCCGAGCTCGCCCGCAACGGGCGCGCCGACCAGGTCCGCGTCCTGTCGGCGGCGGCGTCGGCGCTCGCGCGCGGCGAGCTGATGCAGCGCGCCGACGCCCACGACGCAGGGCTCGCGCGCGAGCGCTACCTGCGCCGCTGCGATCTCAAGACGGCGCGGCTGTTCCAGGCGGCGTGCGAGCTCGGCGCCCTCGAGACCGGCGGGGAGGTCGAGGTGCTCGGCACCTTCGGCCGCCGCATCGGGCTCGCCTTCCAGCTGCTCGACGACGTGCTCGACGTCTCCGGGCCCGCCGAGCGCACGGGCAAGCACCGGGGCACGGACCTGCTCGACGGGACCGTCACGCTGCCGGTCATCCTCGCGCGCGAGCTCGACCCGGCTCTGGCCGCCCTCGACCTCCGCACGATCTCGACGCCGGCGCGTGCGCAGGAGGTCTGCGAGGCGATCGCGGCCACGGGCGCGCTCGCGGTCGCCCGGGCGCAGGCGCTGGGCATGGTCGCCGAGGCCAAGCGCGCGCTGCCGGCCCTGCCGGAGGGACAGCGTGGAGCACTGGAGCTGGTGGCCGACGGGGTCGTCGACCGCTACTCCTGAGGCTCAGAAGTCCTCGGGGAGGATGGCGCCTGCGGCGAGGGCCCGAGCGAAGCGCTCGACCTCCTCCTCCATGTTCGCGCGGGTCAGGCGCTTGAGGTCGCGGACGAGCGTCTCCGTGCCACGGTCGAGCTGCTCGTCGAACCGATCGACGACGTCCTGCGCATACAGGTCGATGGTGCTCCACTCACAGTTCGGGCAGCGCAGGGAGACCTCCCAGGTCAGCTCGTCGTGCTCGTCCCACTCGACCGGGTAGACGAGATGCTGCTCGCATTCGGGACACACGTGGAGGTCGGTGACGCCAGGGTGGCCGGGGACCGCGACCGCGGGCTCGTTCTCGAAGTACACGACCTCGATGGAGCGGCCGGAGGGCAGCACGACGCGCCGGACGTAGTGGCTGTTGTCGGGTTGGTGGCTCATGGTTCGAGGGCTCCTGCTGGGCTCTTCGGCACGTCGCCGAGAGACCTTGAGTCGCCGCCCCGGACGCGCTCCGGGGCAGTCGCTACGCTGGGTTCAACTGACCACTCAACGGGTCGGGACCCCCATGTCTGACGCAATCGCCGCATGAATATCGGGCTCCCCGAGCTGCTGATCGTCCTCGTGGTGGTGCTGTTGCTGCTCGGCCCCAAGCGCCTCCCCGCCCTCGGGCGCTCGATGGGCGACGGCCTGCGCGCCTTCAAGGACTCGATCCGCAGGCGCGGCGAGGACCAGGAGCTCGCGCCGCCGCCGCCCCCCGAGCCCGAGGCGCTCGACGGCGACGTCGTTCCCGAGTCCCCACCGCGGCGCTAGGCCGGCATGGCCACCACTTTTCGCCCGGTCTCACACGAGGACCAGCTCAGCCTGGTCGAGCACCTCGACGAGCTGCGCACGCGCCTCCTCGTCTCGCTGTTCGCATTCGCCATCTGCTTCGGCCTGGCCTTCTGGCAGAACGACCGCGTCCTGGACATCGTCAACCGGCCGTTCCACGTCGCCACGCAGGGCGTGAAGGCCAAGGGCACGCTCGCCAAGTCCGCGACCTTCCAGCGCAACCTCGGCCAGCTGGCCAAGGCGCAGGGCGCGCTCGCGACCAGCGTCGCCGCGGACGACGGCGCGAGCCTCGCGACGAAGGCGAGGGCCGTGGCGGTCGCCAGGATCGCCGACCAGGTCGCCAAGGGGGTGCCGTCGAGCGTCCGGGAACCCGTGACCCTCGGGGTCGCCGAGCCGTTCACCGCCACCTTCAAGGTGGCCGCCTACGCGGCCATCCTGCTGTCGTTGCCGATCATCCTGTGGCAGCTGTACGCCTTCGTCCTGCCGGCCTTCTCACCGCGCGAGCGGCGGGTGGCGCTGCCGCTGATGTCGATGGTGCCGGTGCTGTTCGTCTCGGGCGCCGTCTTCGCCTACTTCGTGGTCGTGCCGAGCGCCATCCGGGTGCTGCAGAACTTCAACAGCGACAACTTCGACATCCTGGTCCAGGCGAAGGACCTCTACAAGTTCACGATCATGGCCTGCATCGCGCTCGGGGCGCTGTTCCAGGTGCCGATCGGGATCCTGCTGCTGACCCGGATGGAGATCATCTCCGTCGCCCAGCTGCGTGCGAACCGACGCTACGCGATCCTCGTGATCGCGGTGCTGGCGATGCTGCTGCCGGGCACGGACCCGGTCACGATGCTCCTGTCGATGCTGCCCCTGATCGTCCTCTACGAAGGTTCTATCCTCATCGCCTCGTTCATGGACCGGCGGGCCCGCAAGCGGGCGGCGAGCGCCGGCGACGACGACGACGATCCCACGGTCCTGCTCGACGACGACTAACGCATGCTCTTCGACCTCCGCGGCCGCGGCCGCCGCAACACCATCAAGATCATCTACGTGGCGCTCGCCTTCCTCATGGGCGGCGGCCTCGTGCTGTTCGGCATCGGCGGCAACACCAACGGCGGGCTCGTGGACGCCCTCACCGGCGGCGGCGGCGGCGCCAGCTCGGGTGAGAAGCTCTTCGCCAAGCAGCAGAAGGCCGAGCTCGCGCACCTGCGCACCAACCCACAGGACGAGGCGAGCTGGGTGCGGCTGATCCGCGCCCAGGTCAACCTCGCCGGCGCGGGCGACCGCTTCGACGCGTCGACCGGCGCCTACTCGGCCGCCGGCAAGACGCAGCTGCGCGCGGCCGCCGCGTCGTGGAAGAAGTACGAGGCCCTGAACCCCAAGAACTCCGACGACGAGGCGAGCGTCGCCTCCCGCATCGTCCAGGCCTACGGCGCACTCGGCGACACGCCGAACCTGATCGACGCGCAGGAGATCGTCGCGCAGAACCGCAACGCGAAGGGGCCGTACCTGCAGCTCGCCCAGTACGCCTACGCGGCGGGCCAGACGCGCAAGGGCGAGCTCGCCGGCAAGAAGGCGCTCGAGCTCGCCGATCCCACGGACCGCGCCTCCGTTCAGGGCGAGCTCGACTCGTACAAACAGCCCGCCGCGACCGGCACGCCCACGCCGTAGTCCGCGAGCCGATCCCCGCTATCGTTCCCGGCCGCTCACCGGCCCCTGTAGCTCAATTGGCAGAGCAGCGGACTCTTAATCCGAAGGTTGGAGGTTCGATTCCTCCCGGGGGCATCAGACGTAGAGCGGAGCACGGCGGTCGTTGACTGCGCAACGGGTGTCGAATCGGTACGTCGCCCGCAAAGGCCGGGCCCTGTGCTACCTCAAGGCAGGCGAGCGCACCGGCCGCCGGTTTGGGTACCGAAATGACCGAAACCTCAGCCGGGCTTAGGTACCAAGAGCACGCACTGAAGCACGCTGTAGAGCCAGACCAGTCTGGATCGAGACTACCGCATCGCATCGGTCGCCATATGCCAGACGCACCTAGTCCGAGCCATCCGGCGCCGCGTGGCCCCTCGGGGGCGACGTCGAGCTGTCAGGGGCCTCGTCCGCATAAGCGTCACCATCGCCCGGGCAGCGGGGGAGTTCCTTCGGGAGCATCGAGTACGACCGCCAGCGCAAGGTGAGCCGAGCTCGGTTTCGCGGTCAGATCAGTTGGGTTCCGCGAACTGCTCGACGGGGGTGCGCAGGCCCGGCGCGCCGGCGAAGCGCACGTCGCGGGTGATCAGCGGCCCTGCGGGCGCTTCTACCAGCGAGATGACCACGGCATCGTAGGCGGTGAGGCTGTGCCGCAGCTGTCAAACGCGATCGGCGAGCGACCCGTGCGGGGTAGCGTGTCAGCGCGAGCCCCGCGACTCGCCCGTGCTGCGGCAGTGCACAGGTCGGTCGCGCGGCAAGTTCGGCGGTCGCCCGGCTCGGTCGGTGGGCGGCGCTGCGGAGCCTCGTCACGAGCCTCTGGGCGATCAAACCTTCGCCCGGCTCGATGCGTTTCGCACATAGGCGCGATATGTGTCATGATCCTGACCATGCCTGAACCTCATCAGTCAGCGGCTCAGAAGAAGCTGAGCCAGGCCTTCCAGTCCTTCGAGTCCACCCTTCGCGAGATGCTGACGGACGAGGCGCGCCGGTCGATCGACGGGACGCTTGAACGGCTCTCGCACGCTCAGGGGCCGTTTCGTGTGCACGGCGTGGAGGTCGAGGTCGTGATCCGCCACCTCACCGTCGAGGGCGCGCAGGGGGCCGACGGGCACGGAGTCCCGGCGCGATCCAGGCGCGCGGTCGCGGCGCGATCCAGGCCCGGGCGAGAAAGAGCCGCCCTCAAGAGAAGCGGCACGCGCGGGCGCCCTCCGGGCGTGCTGCGTAGGGCACTGCTCGAGGCCTTCGACGCCGACCAGTCCGAGCTGACGACCGACGCGTTGCGCGAGCATCTCGATGCGCACGGCGTCAAGACCAACGCCGACAACCTGCACCAGCATCTGCGCCGCCTGGTGCAGGCCGGCGAGCTGCAGCGCACGCGCCGGGGCGTCTATCGCCGCGACGCCGCCGGCACTGCCTGACGCCCCCTACGGCGGGCCGGCAGGGCCACGCGCTCGCCGCGCAGGCACACGTGAGCTGGCGGGTTGTGGGCGGCGTCGACGACGGAAGGCCGACGCCGAGTTCCATCAGCCGCGGAGCTGCTGATGTTCCCTTGCCTCCTCCTTGCCGGCGGCGCCGGAGCGTGGACCGCTCGCAGGTGAGCGGCATCGTAGGCTGCGCGGGATGATCGTGCACCTCGCATCAGTCAACGGGGAGCTCGCGCCCGCGCAGGAGGCCGTCGTCCCGGTCACCGACGAGGGGCTGCTGCGCGGCGACGGGGCCTTCGAGGTCGCCCGTCTGTACGCGGGCCGGCCGTTCGCCCTCGAGGACCACCTGGCCCGCCTGCGCCGCAGCTGCGAGGGACTGCGGCTGGAGTTCGACGTGGTCGCGCTCGAGCGCGAGCTCGCGGCGCTGCTTGCACAGGCGGGCGCGGTGGACGGACTGCTTCGCATCGTGCTGACGCGCGGGGGGCGCCGCATCGCGCTGGTCGAGCCGCTGCCGAGCCGCCCGGAGTCCGCCACCGTGGCGACGGTGACCTTCGCGCCGGGCCGCGTGCTCGACGGCCTCAAGACGCTCTCCTACGCGGGCAACATGCTCGCCGGGCGGATCGCCAGGGAGGCGGGCGCGGACGAGGCGCTGTTCGTGTCTCCGCACGGCCGCGTCCTGGAGGGCCCGACCTGGACCTTCTTCTGGGTCTCGGGCGGCCGGCTGCTCACCCCGCCGCTGAGCGATCGCATCCTGCGCTCCATCACGCGCGACCGCCTGATGGAGGTCACCGACGCCGAGGAGCGCGTCACGACCCTCGACGACCTCGCCGGGGCGCAGGAGGCGTTCATCGCGTCCTCCGTGCGCGAGGTGCTGCCGATCAGCGCCATCGACGGCAAGCCGCTGCCCGCGGCGCCCGGGCCGGTCACCGAGGCGGCCGGCGCCGCCTTCCGCGAGCACGTCGAGGGCGCGCTCGCCGCGCGCTGACGGCGTGCGCGTCCTCACGGTCATCGGCAACCGGCCGCAGTTCGTCAAGGCGGCCGCCGTGTCCGCCCGGCTGCGCGAGGCGGCGACCGAGGTCATGGTCCACACGGGCCAGCACTACGACGACGACATGTCGCGCGTGTTCTTCGACGAGCTCTCCCTGCCGCGCCCCGAGCACCGGCTCGACCTCGGCGGCGGGTCGAACACGGAGCAGACGGCGGCCATGCTCACCGCCGTGGGCGACCTGCTGCGCGCCGAAGCGCCGGACGCCGTCCTGGTCTACGGCGACACCAACTCCACGCTCGCGGGCGCCCTGGCGGCCGCGCAGGCGCGCGTTCCGGTGGCGCACGTCGAGGCCGGCATGCGCTCGTTTGACCGCGCGATGCCCGAGGAGCTCAACCGCGTGCTCACCGACCACGCCGCGGAGCTGCTGCTGTGCTCGTCCGCCGTCGGGGCGGACAACCTTCGCGCCGAGCGCGCGCGGGGGGCGATCGAGGTCGTCGGCGACGTGATGGTCGACGTCGCGCAGCTCGTCGGTCCCCGCGCCCGCGAGCGCACCGACGTGCTCGAGCGCCTCGGCGTGGCGGGCGGCGGGTACGCGCTCGTCACCGCCCACCGCGCCGGCACGGTCGACGACCCGGCGCGCCTGGCGCGCCTCGTCGAGCTGCTGCTCGCGATCCCCTTCCCGGTGGTGCTGCCGCTGCATCCGCGCACGCGCGACCGCCTGCAGGCGGCGGGGCTGCTCGGCCGCCTGGACGGCCTGCGTCTGATCGGGCCTTTGGGCTACCTCGAGTTCAGCGCGCTCGTGCTGCACGCGCGGGCCGTGCTGACGGACTCGGGGGGCGTGCAGAAGGAGGCCTATCTCGCGGGCGTGCCCTGCGTGACGTTGCGCGACACGACGGAGTGGGTGGAGACGGTGGACGCCGGCTGGAACGCGCTGGTCGATCTCGACCCCGTCGCCGCGCTGGCCGCGCTCGAGCGTCTGCCGCCGGCCGAGCGCCCGCCCCTGTACGGCGACGGGCGCGCGGGGGAGCGCGTGGTCGCCGCTCTCCTAGGATTGGCCCGATGAGCGACCGCCTCGTCCGCGTCGCGGTGGCCGGGCTCGGCTACTGGGGGCCGAACCTCGCGCGCAACTTCGCCGCCCTGGCCGGCTGCGAGGTCGCGTGGCTGTGCGACGCGGCCCCTGCGGCGCTCGCCCGCACCGGCGCCCAGCACCCCGCCGCCCGGCGCACGAGGGACCTCGCCGACGTGCTCGGCGACGACACGGTCGACGCCGTCGTCCTCGCCACCCCCGTCCCGACGCACGCGGACCTCGCCGTGCAGGTCCTCGACGCCGGCAAGCACTGCTTCGTGGAGAAGCCGCTCGCGACGACGGTCGCCGACGCCGAGCGCGTGGTCGCCGCCGCACAGCGCACCAGCCGGACCGTGATGGTGGGCCACCTGCTCGAGTACCACCCAGCCGTCGAGGCGCTGAAGGCGATCGCGGACTCGGGCCAGCTCGGCGATCTGCACTACGTCTACTCGCACCGGCTGAACCTGGGCAAGCTGCGCGCCGACGAGAACGCCCTGTGGTCGCTCGGCGCCCACGACGTGTCGGTGATGCTGCACCTGCTCTCCAACGAGGAGCCCGTGGAGATCGAGGCGCGCGGCGAGAGCTACATGCGCCCGCCGATCGAGGACGTCGTCTTCTGCTATCTGCGCTTTGCCTCCGGACGCGCCGCGCACATGCATCTGTCCTGGCTGGATCCGCACAAGGCGCGGCGCTTCACGGTCGTCGGCTCCAAGCGGATGGCCACCTTCGACGACATGGATCTCGAGCGCAAGCTCACGGTCTACGACAAGGGCTTCGACGAGTCCACCGACGGCTACGGCGAGTACATCACGCGGTCCGGTGACATCCACAGCCCGCGCATCGGAAACCGCGAGCCACTGCGGATCGAGTGCGACCACTTCGTCGAGTGCATCCGCACCGGCGCCACGCCGCGCTCGGACGGCGCGAGCGGCCTGCGCGTCGTGCGGGTGCTGGAGGCCGCCCAGGCGGCGCTGGACGCCTCGCGGCGGGAGGCCCGTGCGGTCGTCTGAGCGGGCGCCGGGGCTCGTCCTCGGCGACGACGTGGTCCTGCCGGCCTCGGTCGTGCTCGGCGCGCACGTGGTCATCCACGCCGGCACGGTCCTCGGCGAGGATTGCGTGGTCCAGGACGGCGCCGTGCTCGGCAAGCCCCCCATGCTCTCGCGGACCTCCTCGGCCCCGAGGCAGGCGCCGCCGGCGCTGCGCCTCGGCGCCGGCTGCGTCGTGTGCGCCAACGCCGTGGTGCTGGCCGGCGCCGAGCTCGCCGAGGAGGTGATCGTCGGCGACCAGGCCCACGTCCGCGAGCGCGCGCGCATCGGCGCCTGCACCGTCATCGGGCGCGGCAGCGCGGTCGATAACGATGTCACGATCGGCGCGCGCGTGAAAGTGCAGACGGCCTGCTACCTCACCGCCTTCTCGGTGGTCGAGGACGACGTGTTCGTCGGCCCCGGGGCCTCGACGACCAACGACGACACGATGGGCCGCCACGGCCCGGGGCACGCCCTGCGGGGCGCGACGCTGCGGCGCGCGTGCCGGATCGGCGGGAGCGCGGTGCTGTGCCCGGGGGTCGAGGTCGGGGAGGAGGCCTTCGTGGCCGCCGGCGCCGTCGTCACGCGCGATGTCGCGGCGCGCGCGGTCGTCATGGGCGTCCCGGCGCGGGTCGTGCGCGAGGTCGCCGGCGAGGACCTGCTGGAGCGCTGGCGGTGAGGCGCCCGACGCCGACCCACGGCCTCGCCGCCGCCGCCGTCGGCCTGACGGCCGCCGCCGTCGCCGTCGAGTACGCGCACGTCTGGCGGCGCGGGCGCGCTCCCCTGCCGGCCGAGGCCGAGCACGTCCTGGAGGCCGGTGCCGAGGCGGCCCGCGAGACCGTCGAGGTCGCCGTGACGGGGTACAAGCTCTCCTCGCCGCGCGAGAACGCGGTGCTCAACCTGCTGATCTCCTACGCGACCACCGCTCTGCTCGTGCGCGCCAGCACCTACAGCATCCGCGCGCGCGGGACCTTCGGCCCGTTTCGCAACCGCACGGTCGGGGGGCGGCACATCCACCACTTCCTCCCGGGCATCGCGGTCGCGTTCCTCGCCGGCGGGGCCTCGATCGTCGCCCGCAACGAGGAGCTCGACAAGTGGCTGGCCGTGCCCTTCGGCGTCGGCGCGGCACTGACGCTCGACGAGGCGGCCCTCCTGGTCGAGCTCGAGGACGTCTACTGGTCTGAGGAGGGCATCCTCTCGGTGCAGGTCACGCTCGGCACGGCAGCGGGCCTCGGCGCGCTCGCGCTGACGTTGCGGGCCATGCGGCGCGGCGAGGAGGAGGTCCTCGCGGACGCCGGCTCAGCCGCCGAGCTTCGAGCCGCCTCGGCCTCGACAGCCGCTTAGGAGGCGTCGACGTTCAAGTGGCGGGTTTGCGGAGGGCGCTCCCATTTCGCCGTGGAACTTGTCGCGGCGGACCCTGGCCAGCCTCAGCTCTGCTCGCGGACGGAGACGCGATCGATGTAGGCGCCGAATCCGCCTTTCGGCTGCTCTGGGCTGAGGTCCTCGAAGCGGATCCGGCTGGAGGTGTCGGTGGCGGTGAAGGTGAACTGGAAGATCGACCAGTTGGTCTGGGCCCCGCTGGTCAGCGGTCCGATCAATGTCGTCACGTCGCCGCCAGCGACCCTGAAGACGTTCTCCTCCGGCGCGGTGTTCGGCCGCGGCGAGTAGAGGAACTCGAGCCTATACGTCTTGCCGGGGGTCGTCGGGACATCCTGGGAGTAGATGCTGGGACCGTCGGAGTCGAGTTCGGCGAACTGGCTACCAGCCTGGATCGACGAAGGCGGCAGCACGGCCGGATTGCCCGCGACGTGGTCCTGGATCTCGATGCCCGAACTCGTCACGTCGGCGTTGCGCGGCTGAGAGCTCCACCCCGGGACCGACGGAAAGATGCCGAAGGTCCCGGTGGGGATGTCGGGGGACTCGAACGAGCCGTTGACCACGACGTTGGGCCCCGTGCCCACGGACGCGACCCCCGGCGCGGCCATCGCTCCACCGGTCGCGATGAGCACCCCAAGCAGCCACGCCGAGGCCCGCCAAGCCTTGCCATTCATGGGTCCTCCCTTAGATCGTCTGAGATCGACCGTACTCCCGTCTCCTGGCCGCAAGTCAAGGTCCTGCGGCAAGAATCTCACCCGTCCGGCGTCGCTGGCGGGCGCGAGCCCTTAGCCGAAGACGGCGGCGTCGAACAGCGCGCTGCCGCGACCTGAGTCCGTCCAGATCGTCTGGTCGCGCGCGGGTCCGACCCCGACGAGGGCGATCGGCACGCCGACGAAGTCCGCGACGAAATCGAGGTAGTCGCGGGCGGCCTGCGGCAGGTCGTCCTCGCTGCGCGCCTCGGTGATGTCCTCGTCCCAGCCGGGCATCGACTCCGTCTGGCCGACGACGTGGTGCAGGACGGACTGGTGGTAGGGGAAGTCGGTGAAGACGCGCTCGTTGCCGCGGTAGCTCGTGCAGACCTGGATGTCGCCGACGCCCGAGAGCACGTCGAGCTTGGTCACGGCGAGGTGCGAGAGCGAGTTCAGGCGCACGGCGTAGCGCAGCGCGACGAGGTCCAGCCAGCCGACGCGCCGAGCCCGGCCGGTGGTCGTGCCGAACTCCCTGCCCTTGTCGCGGATGCTGTCGCCGAACTCGTCGTCGAGCTCGGTCGGGAACGGGCCGGCGCCGACGCGCGTGGTGTAGGCCTTGACGACGCCCCAGACCTCGTGCAGGTCGCGCGGACCCACGCCGGCGCCGGCGCACGCGGCGCCCGCGACGGGGTTCGAGCTCGTCACGAACGGATACGTGCCGTGGTCGATGTCGAGCAACGTGCCCTGGGCGCCCTCGAAGAGGACGTTGTGGCCGTGGTCGAGGGCTTCCCAGACGAGCTTCGGCGTGTCGGCGATGTACTGCTCGAGCGCGTGGCCGAAGGTCAGGTAGGCCTCGGTCATGCTCTGCAGGTCGAGCTCGGGGGAGCGGGCGAAGGGGCGCAGCGAGAGCCGCTTGGGCTCCATCGCCGCGACGATCTTCTTCTTGAGGATCTTCTCGTCGAGCAGGTCCTGCACGCGGATGCCGAGGCGTGCGGCCTTGTCGGAGTAGCACGGGCCGATGCCCCGCCGCGTCGTGCCGATCTGGTTGGAGCCCAGGCGCGTCTCCCCCGCCGTGTCGAGCAGCAGGTGGTAGGGCATGATCATGTGGGCGTTGGCGCTGATGCGCAGCCCGGAGAGGTCGACGCCGCGGGCGCGCAGGCCGTTGATCTCGCCCGTCAGCACGACGGGGTCGATCACGACGCCGTTGCCGATCGCGCACTTCTTGCCCGGGTAGAGGATGCCCGACGGGATCAGGTGGAACTTCCACACGTCGTCTCCGCGCACGATCGTGTGCCCGGCGTTGTTGCCGCCCTGAAAGCGGATCACGACGTCTGCCTGCTCCGCCAGCAGGTCGGTGACCTTCCCCTTGCCTTCGTCGCCCCACTGGGCGCCGATGATCACGATGCCGGCCATGTCCCGATCAGTCTATGCGGGGTACTCGCCGTAGCGCAGGGGGCCGCCGACGGGGCGGCGGCTGGGAAGGTCCACGGCCTTGCGCTGGTCCTCGCCGAACAGCGCGAGGGGGTCCCCGCACATCTCCGTCAGCCGGGAGACCGTGCGCTCCGTGATCTGCTGCTCGAGCTCCGCCGGCTCGAGGTTCGTCGTGATGATCACCGAGCGCTCCTCCTCGTAGCGGGCGTTGATGATCGTGTAGAGCTGCTCGAGCACCCACTCGTTGGACCGCTCGGCGCCGACGTCGTCGATGTGCAGCAGGTCGACGGAGGCCAGCGACTCGACGAGCCCGAGGTAGGTCATCTCGGAGGAGTCGTCATAGGTCTTGCGCAGCTCGTAGAGCAGCTTCGGGAGGGAGTAGATCGCCACGCTGCGCCCGCGCTCCAGCGCGGCCTTGGAGATCAGCATGGCCAGGCTCGTCTTGCCGGTGCCCACGTCTCCCATCAGCCAGATCCCGCGGCCGCAGTCCAGCCGCTCGTCGAGCGCCGCCACGTAGCGCCGGATCTCCTCGACGACGTGCGCGGCGATCTGCGTGACGGGCGGACGGTCGAACGAGACCTCGGCGAAGCGCCTCGGGATGACGGCGGACAGGCGGCGCGCCTTCGCCTCGGCGATCCGCTGCGGCCGGCAGCGGCACGCGCGCGTGGTGCGGGCCTCCAGGTCGATGACGAAGCCCGAGTCGTCGCACTCCTCGTAGGGGCAGCGGGTCATCCGTAGCGGTCCGCGTCGCGGATCCCGGGCATGAAGCGCGGGTACTCGTTCTGAAAGACCAGCGGGACGTTGCCGAGGCTGCCGTTGCGGTGTTTGGAGATCAGCAGCTCGGCCTCACCCTTCTTCTCGGAGTCCTCCTCGTAGTACTCCTCGCGGTAGATGAACATCACGAGGTCGGCGTCCTGCTCGATCTGGCCGGAGGAGCGCAGGTCGGAGAGCATCGGCTTCTTGTCGTGGCGCTGCTCCACCGCGCGGCTGAGCTGGGACAGGGCGATCACCGGCACCATCAGCTCGCGCGCGAGCGTCTTGAGGCCCTTCGAGATCTCGCCGATCTGCTCGACGACGCTGTCCGAGCGGCTGTCGGAGCGCATCAGCTGCAGGTAGTCGACCACGATCAGCCCGAGCTCCCCGTCGACCTGCTGGGCGAGCCGGCGCGCCTTCGCGCGGATGTCGAGCACGGACAGGTCGCTGGAGTCGTCGATCCACAGCGGCGCGGCGCCGAGCGTCTTGACCGCCGTCGTGACCTTGGACCAGTTGACCTTGCCCTTGCGCAGGTCGTTGCCCTTGATCGAGCCCTGCGAGGCGATGAAGCGCTGCGCGAGCTCGGACTCGCCCATCTCGAGCGAGAACATGACGGCGGGCCGGTTGTGTCGGACGGCGGCGTTCTCGAGGAAGTTGGCCGCCAGCGAGCTGTTGTGCACGATGACGTCGTCTGCCACGAAGTTGTGATGGCCGGGCACGGTGAGGTCGAATGTCTCCTCGTCGCCGATATGTTCGACGGAAGCGACCTCGTCCCACCACACGTCGGACTCGGCGAGCCGGGCCAAGTCGTCGCTCCCCGTCGCCTCAGCGAGCACGGACAGCTGAGGACGGGAGATTCCGCGGCGGCCGACATGCCAGTTGTGATTGCGTGGATGGCCGGCGGCGGCGCTCACCTCGGCCCAGGACCGTTCCCCCTTCGCGCCGAGCACGGACTCCCAGGCAGCGGGCGGGACGGTGTCGACGTTCGTCTTCGAGCGCACGCGGGAGTCGCTCGGGTTGATTCGTGCGCCGAAGTCCGCGGCCGCCTCCTCCACCACGTGGAGGACTGGTGAGTCCGGGCCGAAGCAGAACCGCGGCGTTCTGCCCGTGAGGCTTCCGTCCGAGATGAGCGCGGCGAGCATGACGATCTCATGATCGGGCATCGTCTGTTGCAAGCCGCAGCGTGGGAGGTGCCGAGGCACCGCGATGCGGTCGCCAGCACGGAGGTCGCCGAGCTGGCGCCAGCCTTCGATCGTGAGAAGCGGGTGATTGATGGTCGCTTCGACACGCCGGCCGAGCTTCGTCCTCAGGCAGTAGACCGGCCTGCGACCGTTGCGAAAGCCTCGGGTGATGCGCGCCGGGCGGAGCTTGAGATCGGCACCGAGCGCGGCCACCCAAGCCTCTTCGCATCCGGTTTCGAGGTCGGCGACCAGCTCGTCGATGCGCCTGCGTCCTCCGGACCACGGGTCATAGACCAGGGCGCTTCCCCTGAGGCACTTTCCCATCGACGGTCGTGCCGCCAGCACGATCAGGTTGCCCGGCTGGAAGCCGCCCGTGATCTCGTCGAGGTCGGGGAAGCCCGAGGGCGTGCCGGTGATCTCCTGGCCGGCCTCGGCGAGCTTGGTGAGCTTCTCGATCTCGGTCTCGAGCACCTCGAAGATGCCGCGGAAGTCCTTGCGCCGGTCGTCGTGGCCGATCTCGAGGATCGAGCGCTCGGCCTGGTCGAGCAGCTCGAGTGGGTTGCCCGCGTGCTCGGAGACCTGCTGCTGGATCCGGTAGGTGGCCGTCAGCAGCCCGCGGACGAGCGCGGTGTCCTTGACGATCTTGCCGTACTGCTTGGCGTTGCCGACGACGGGCGGGGCGGCGGCGAGCGCCTCGATGGCCGCGGCGCCGCCGGCGGACTCGAGCTGGCCGGACTGCTTGAGCTTCTCGGTGACCGTGAGCTTGTCGACCGGTTCGCCCTGCTCGTACAGCGCGAGCATCGCGTCGTAGATCGCGGCGTGCGCGGGGCGGTAGAAGTCCTCCGGCCGGAGGTTGATCTCGATCCGCAGGGCGTACAGCGTCTGGTCGGAGAGCAGCACCGCGCCGAGGACGGACTGCTCGGCCTCGAGGCTCTGCGGCGGCAGCAGGCCGCCCGGCGGAGCCGAGCCGCCGTGGCCGTTTGCGAAGGTGCGTTCGGGGGCTGCCATCGGATCGCGAGCGTAGGCTTTAGCACCGCGGCCGGACGCCGATGTCGCGCGAAGGTGCCGCTCCTTGCGCAGAGTTGTCACGAACGTCGCAGCGGCGTCAACCGCCGTCTACGAGAGCGTCCGGAAGGGCTACTTCTGCTCGACGACCATCGTCTTGACCGACGCCGTGACTCCCGGCGCGACCTCGACGGTGACCAGGTGGGTGCCGATCGTCTTGATCGGCTCCTCGAGATGCACGTGACGGCGATCGATGCGCAGGCCGCGGGCCTCGTGGATCGCCTCGGAGATGTCCTCCGTGGTGACCGAGCCGAACAGCCGGCCGTCCTCGCCGGCCTGGTGGGAGATCGTGAGGACCGTCTTGTTGAGCACCGCGGCATTGTCCTCGGCCTTCCGCGCGGCCTCGGCCGTGGCTCGCTCGGCGGCGGCCTGGCGCCGCTGGGCGACGACGATCGAGCCCTTCGTGGCCGGCTCGGCGAGCTTGCGCGGGATCAAGAAGTTGCGCAGGTAGCCCTTGGAGACGTCGACGACGGCACCCTTGTCGCCGAGCTGCTCGACGTCCTGGAGCAGGATCGCCTGCGGCATCAGCGTTCCCGGTCGCCGCGGTCCCGGCGTCCGCCCTCGCGGTCGTTGCCCGTGGACTCGGCGACGTAGGGCAGCAGGGCCAGCTCGCGGGCACGCTTCACGGCGGTCGCGATCTGGTTCTGGTGGCGGCGGCAGGCGCCCGTGATACGCCGTGAGCGGATCTTCCCGCGATCGGAGATGAACTTGCGCAGGGTCGCGATGTCCTTGTAGTCGACGAACTCGACCTTGTCGCGGCAGAAGGCGCACGGCTTGCGCCGGCCTGAGCCACCACCCCTGATCTTTTCCCGCCGGCGTGCTGTCGGCCGGCTGCGCTGCTTAGCCAATGTCGTGGAACCCCTGTCGAAGTCGATCTGCGGATGCCGCGCGAAGACGCGCCGGGCATCCGGAACGGACGGGGAAGTCTAGCGGAGGGTGGCAGCAGGGCCGGGCACCGGCGGCGTCGGCTGGGCGTGGGCGTTGAAGCAGCGAACGGCAGGCTTGGTTGGGGCGGGGCCGGCTTTCGTTGACACCCTCGGCGTGGCAGGACCCGTTCCGACCGGCACGCAGCCCGAGACGTGTGGAACGAAACGAGCGGACGGAGGCCCTCCTCGCGCCTAGAACGGGATGTCGTCGTCAGGCGGCTGGCTCTGGCCGTTGGCGACCGTGGCGGCCGCGGGCTGCGGCTGCTGGAAGTCCGACGTGTCGGAGGGGACGTCGCTGCGCGGCGCGAAGCTCTGCCCGCCGCCCCCGCCGCCGTTGTCGTCACGGCTGCCGAGGAACTGCACGGCGTCGGCGATGATCTCGACCGCCTGGCGCTTGTTGCCGGCGTTGTCGGTGAACTCGCGCCACTCGAGGCGGCCGTCGACGCAGACCGGGCGGCCCTTGGACAAGAAGCGGTTGCAGTTCTCGCCCTGCGCGCCGAAGATCGTCACGTCGAAGTAGTTGGGCTTGTCGACCCAGTCGCCGGACTGGACGTCCTTGCGGCGGGTGTTGGTCGCGATGCGCAGCGAGCAGATGGCGAGGCCGCCATTGGTCGCGCGCATCTCGGGGTCACGCGTGAGATTGCCGGTCAGAACGACGCGGTTGATGTTGGTGGCAGCCATCTGCGGCTCCTTTCGAGGGCCGGGGAACAATCGGTAAAGGCGTGGCGCCGAGTCTAGATCCGGGATCGGCGGACTTCGGTGCCGTGCACGGAAATACGGCGGTTTCGTCACGGAGTCGTGACGAAGCGCGCAGGTCTGGCACGCCGGGGGACCGGCGGGCGGCTACTCGTCCGGGGAGTCGCCGGCCGTGGCGCCGGCGGCGGCCGCGCGCAGGTCCGGCGGATCGGGCGTTCCGGGCCGGAGCTTGATGACGCGGAAGCGCTGCACGCCGTCGGTGATCTTCAGCGCGTGGTTGAGCGCGTCGAGCACTTCGTGCGTGGCGTAGAACTGGATCAGGTGGTAGTCCGCCTCGGGCTTCTTGCGGATCTCGAACGCCGTGGCGCGGACGCCCCAGTCGTGCCGGCCGACCAATGAGCCGCCGTGACGGTCGATCAGCGTCTCGACGTCGACGATGATCTTGGTCCGGCGCTCCTCGTCGGACTCGGGGTCGAGCAGAAGGGTCAGGTCGTAGATGGGCGCAGCGGGAGCCATGCGGCGGTGCAGCGTAGCAGTGGGGGCGAGCTGTCCCGGCCCGGCAGCTAGGGCTGAACATGCTCGCTCGCGTGCGCTGGACCAACGTGGCGGCCGCCCTCGCGGTGGTCGCGATCCTCGGCCTGGTGGTCGTCTGGCCGCGGCTGGAGCCCGCCCCTCCCGCGCTCCCGCCAGGGCCGCCGCGCCCCGCCGCGCCGTCCGCCGCGCCCCGGCCGTCGCGCACCCCCGCGCCCGCGCCGCGCCCGGATGTGAGGACCCGCCGCACGGCCCGGGACCTCCCGGGCGGCTTCGAGCGCCACCACCACCACCACCACCACCACCACCGGCCCGCGCCTCGG
>JBBSIC010000031.1:0-39589 GCA_038232275.1 Solirubrobacterales bacterium
GGGGAGCGTCTGCCGCCACACCCGCCTCGAGGCCAACGGCCCGATCTGCTCGCGCGAGACGCCGGCGGCGCCGCGCAGCCGGTCCGCGCCGCGGCGCGCGGGCGGCGCCGGAGCGGCACCCGCGCGCCGCCACGGCTCGGGCTCGCGCGCCGGGCACCTCACGACCAAGCGCCTCGCCCGCGCCACCGACGACGGCTACCGCAACGAGCTCATCCCCGGCGTGAAGGCGACGGCCGACGCGGAGCGCCTCGCCGCCGCGCTCGCCGTCGCCCGGGCGCGGCTGCAGTACCCCGGCCCGTACCCGGCGATCGCCGAGATCGACGATCCCGCGGTGGCCACGCGGCTGGCGTTCCTGCTCGCCTTCGCGGGCCCCGACCGGCCGGAGCTCCAGGAGTCGGTGCTCGGCGGCGCCGTGCCCGCGGAGGCCGCGCCGGCCCTGGAGGCCTTCAGCCGCTGGACGGCGCCGCCGGATGCGTCCGCCTGGACCCCGCAACGGCGCTTCGCCCGCACGTTTGACCGGCTTGCCTTTCCCGGCTTCGGCCGCACCGCGCGCTTTGAGTTCCTGGTCACGCTCGGCGCCGCCGGGGTGCAGGAGCTCGAGGCCGACGCGCTGCACGTGGCCGTCGCCCACGACGACGCCACGACGCTCGCCGCCAAGCGCGCGCTGAACTCCGGCGACGCGATGCTGCTCGAGCGCCGCGCCGCCGCGCTGGCGGAATCCGCGGACGTGCCGATCGCAGCGCTGGACCGCGGCCTGGCGCTGTGGGACCGGACCACCCCGCTGGAGCCCGGAGCGGCCGAGCTGGCGCCGATCCGGGCCGGCCTGCGCCTCGAGTGATCCGCCCGCTGGACCTCGGGCACGGCCCGACCGTCGTGGCCCTGCTCAAGCTCCAGCGCGCGGCGTACGGGGTGGAGGCGGCACTGGTGGGGACCGACGCGATTCCCGCGCTGCACGAGACCGCCGCGCAACTGGCCGGCTCGGGGGAGACCTTCCTCGGTCGCCTCCATGACGCGCAGATGCTCGGGGCCGTGTCCTACAAGCGCCATCGCGGCGCGGTCGACATCCACCGCCTGGTCGTCGCGCCCGCGGCGTTCCGCCACGGCGTGGCCGGCGAGCTGCTGGACGCGCTCGAGGCGGCCGAGGCCGACGCGGTCCGCTGGCTCGTGGCCACGGCGGCCGGCAACCGCCCCGCGCGCGCCCTCTACGCCAAGCGCGGCTTCGGCGAGCGCGCGACGCGCGTCGTGGCCGGAGGGCTCGAGATCGTCGAGCTGGAGCGGGTAGCGTCTCGCGGCTGACATGGCTGGCACCGCCGCTCCCCCGCGCTCGAGGCGTTTGCGTGCCGACTCCGACGCGCCCGTAGCCGCCCAGGAGCGCGCGTGGGCGCCGATGCTCGCGGCGTGCGCGGGTCTCGCCGCGCTGTCGCTGCTCGCGCCCGGCGTCCCGACGTACGACCCGATGTCGTGGATCGTCTGGGGACGCGAGATCGCCCACGGCTCCCTCCAGACGATGGGCGGGCCGTCCTGGAAGCCGCTTCCGATGCTCTTCACCGTGCCGTTCTCGCTGCTCGGCGACCAGCTCGCGCCGGCGCTGTGGCTCGTGGTCGCCCGCTCCGGCGGGCTGCTCGGCGTGGCCATGGGCTTCCGGCTCGCCGCGCGCCTGGCCGGCCGGGCCGCCGGCGTGTTCGCGGCGGCGGCGATCGTCGCCTCCGAGGGCTACGTCTACCACGCCTATCGCGGCAACTCGGAGGGGCTGCTGGTGGGGCTCGCGCTGTGGGCGGTGGAGCGCCACCTCGACGGGCGGCGCACCTCGGCGTTCGTGCTCGGGCTGGGGGCGGCGCTGCTGCGCCCGGAGATGTGGCCGCTGTGGGGGCTCTACGGGCTCTGGTTCGCGTGGCGCGAGCCGGCCCGGCGCAAGCTGGTCCTGGCCGGCTGCGCCGTCATCCCGCTCGCCTGGTTTGTGCCCGAGTACCTCGGGTCCGGTGACTTCCTGCGCGCCGCCGCCCGCGCGCGCGAGCCCAACCTGGACTCGCCCGCCTACGCGGCCATCCCCGCCCGGGAGGTGCTGCGCCAGTCGGCGGCGCTCGTGCCGCTCGCCGTCGGGGCGGGAGCGCTCGCCGCGGTCGGCGTCGCGCTGAAGCGCCGCACGGGCGAGCACGACCACACGGTCCTGGTGCTCGCCGGCTCGGCGGCCGCGCTGCTGGGCGCCGTGGCGGTGATGACCCAGGCCGGCTTCAGCGGGAACCTGCGCTACGTGCTGCTGCCGCTCGCCTTCATCGCCGTGCTCGGCGGCGCGGGCTGGGTGGAGGCGGTGCGGGCGCTGCGCCGCCGCGCCGGGCTGGCCGCCGCCGTGGCGGTTGCGGCGCTCGGCGTCGCCGGGGTCGCGCACGCCGCCCTCGAGGATGCGCCCGAGCTCCGCGACCAGGCTGCGGCGGCCGGCCGCGAGGCGGCGCTGGTTGACGATCTGCCGACCCTGGTGCGCAACGCCGGCGGCGCCGCCCGGATCAACGCCTGCCGCGCCGTGTACGCCACGCGCTTCCAGGTCCCGAGCGTCGCGTGGGTGCTGCACCGCCACCTGGGGCAGGTGGAGATCTTCGCGCTGCCGCCCGGCGCGACGCTGGCGCCGCGCGACTCCCGGCTCGCGCACGACCCGCGCTTTCATCGCTTTGCGGGGAGCCGGCGGTGGGTCGCCGCAAGGTCCTGTCCCTAGGCTTTCGACCCATGGCGACGTCGGCCGCGACGACCTTCCGCTGGCCGCGCGCGCAGGCCCTCGTGCGCGGGCGCGCCGGCCTGTGGGTCCCGCTGGGACTCGGCGGGCTGGCGGCGGCGTCCGTGCTGGTGCGCACCATCCGCTTCGACGCGGGCCTGTGGACCGACGAGGGGCTCTCCTTCGGGATCGCCGACCGGCCGCTCTCAGACATCCCGTCCGTGATGCGCCAGGACGGCTCGCCGCCGCTGTACTACATGCTGCTGCACGTCTGGACGCGCGGTCTCGGCGTCCGCAGCGAGGTCGCGCTGCACGCGCTGTCGCTGATCTTCGCGGTGCTCGCGATCCCGATCGCGTGGGCGCTCGTGCGCGCGCTGTTCGGCGCGCGTGCCGGCTGGGTCGCGGCCGTGCTGCTGGCCTTCAACCCGTTCTTGACGCAGTACGCGCAGGAGGCGCGGATGTACTCGCTGACGGTGCTGCTGTCGGTCGTGGCGGTCGCCTGCTTCGTGGGGGCCTTCGCGCTCGAGCGCGGCCGCCGCTGGACCGTGGGCCTCGCCGTCGCGCAGGCCCTGCTGCTGTACACCCACAACTGGGGGCTGTTCCTCGGAGCCGGGCTCGCCGCCGCCTGGGCGGTGCTCGCGCTCGTCGCCGAGGGCGATCGGCGCCGGGCGCTCGTGCGCGAGGGCCTGCTCGCCGCCGCGGTCGTCGCCGTCCTCTTCGCTCCCTGGCTGCCGACGCTCGCCTTCCAGGCCCTGCACACCGGCGCGCCGTGGGCCAACCCGCCCGCGTTCATCGAGCTCCTCGGGGCGCCTGAGAAGCTGCTCGGCGCCACCCCGCAGTACATGCTGCTACTCGTCACCGCGGCGGGCCTCGCGCCGCTCGTGCGCGGGCCGGTCCGGGGCTGGCGGCCCGAGGCGCGCGCCGCGCTCGCGCTCGTCGTCGCGTGCGTCGTCACGCTGGCGGTCCCGTGGGTGCTCTCGCAGGCCTCGCCGGCATGGGCGCAGCGCTACCTCGCGGTCGGGCTCGCACCGCTCGTGCTGCTGGCCGCGATCGGGCTCTCGCGCGCGGGCCGGCTGGGCGTGGTCGCGCTGGTGATGGTGGCGCTCATCTCGATCTCCTCCAACGGCCCCAAGACCAAGAGCAACGTCCGCTCGGTGGCGGAGGCGATCACCCCGAGCCTGGCCGCGGGGGACGTCGTCATCTCAACGCAACCTGAACAGGCGCCCGTGCTGCACTACTACCTGCACGGCGTCGCCGGCCTGCGCTGGGCGTCGCTCACCGGACCGCTCACAGACCTGGGGGTCACCGACTGGCGGGACGGCACCGAGCGCCTGGCGGCGACCAGCCCGCGGAAGGATCTCGCGCCGGTGCTGGACGGTGTCACGCCCGGCCAGCGCGTGGTTCTCGTCGCGCCCGACTTCGGGATCCTCGCCCGCTGGGACGCCCCATGGTCATCGCTCGTGCGCAGCCGCAGCCTCGCCTGGGAGGAAGCGATGCGCAGCGACCCGCGGTTCCGGGTAATCAGCGTGGAACCGCCGAATCCCGTCACGCGCGCGAATGAAGTGCGCGCGACGGTGTTCGTGCGGGAGCCGGTAGGGTGAGATCTCTTCTCGCCTGGCGGGCGCCGTAACGATTTCGCCATCTCGCCGACGAGCCACTTGCCATGACCACGTTCCAGTCCGACACGTCCGAGTTCGACCGCGTCACCTCCGGCGACGGCGGCACTCGGCACAAGCGGCCGGTCGCGGTGCTGGGCGGTGGGCCCGCGGGCCTGACCGCCGGCTACCTGCTGGCCAAGCGCGGCGTCCCGGTGATCGTCTTCGAGGCGGAGGACCAGGTCGGCGGCATCGCCAAGACCGAGGTTCGCGACGGCTACCGCTTCGACCTCGGCGGCCACCGCTTCTTCACGAAGTCCCAGGAGGTCAACGACCTCTGGCACGAGGTGCTCAAGGAGGAGTTCCTGCTGCGCCCGCGGCTGTCGCGCATCTACTGGAACAAGAAGTTCCTGTACTACCCCCTCGACGGCATGGACGTGATCAAGAAGCTCGGGCCGGTCGAGCTCACGCGCGCGCTGTTCTCCTACCTGTGGGCGGCGGTCAAGCCCAAGGGCCGCGAGGACGACCTGGAGACGTGGGTCACCAACCGCTTCGGCAAGCGCCTGTACGAGCTGTTCTTCAAGTCCTACAACGAGAAGGTCTGGGGGGTGCCCTGTACAGAGATCCGCGCCGAGTGGGCGGCCCAGCGTATCCGCGGGCTGTCGTTCTTCTCCGCTGCCCGGGCAGCCTTCTTCGGCAACCGCGGCAACAAGATCAAGTCGCTGATCGGGGAGTTCCACTATCCGCGCTTCGGCCCGGGTCAGATGTGGGAGACGATGGCCGACGAGATCATCGCCGCGGGCGGCGAGATCCGCATGAACACGCCGGTCACCCAGCTGGACTCCGAGGACGGCCGCGTCGTCGCCGTGCACGCCGGCGGCGAGCGCGTCGAGTGCTCGGAGGTCATCTCCTCGCTGCCGCTGCGCCTGACGGTCGGCATCTCCGAGCCCGAGGCGTCGGCGGCGGTGCAACGGGCCGCGCGCGGCCTGCGCTACCGCGACTTCCTCACGGTCGCGCTCGTGATCGACGGCGAGGACCTGTTCCCGGACAACTGGATCTACATCCACGAGCCCGGCGTCCGCGTCGGCCGCATCCAGAACTTCCGCTCCTGGAGCCCGTGGATGGTCCCGGACCCCGCGAAGGCCTCGATCGGCCTGGAGTACTTCTGCTTTCAGGGTGACGACCTGTGGGACATGAGCGACGCGGGCCTGGTCGCCCTCGCCACGGCGGAGATCGCCAAGCTCGGCCTGGCCGACCCCGCGAAGGTCGAGCGCGGCTTCGTGACTCGCGTCCCGCTCGCCTACCCCATGTACGACGCCGACTACGCCGAGCGCGTCGCCGCGATCCGCACCTGGCTCGAGGGCTACGCGAACCTCCAGCAGGTCGGTCGCAACGGCCTGCACCGCTACAACAACTCCGACCACTCGATGCTCACCTCGATCCGCGCGGTCGAGAACATCCTCGACGGCACGAACCACGACCTGTGGGCCGTCAACGCGGAGTCCGTCTACCACGAGACCGACGTCGAGGACGAGCACCCCTACCGGCGCGCGCCGGAGACCAAGGCGATGCGCGAGCCGCTCGCCTCCGAGCGCTGATCCGCCGGATCTCGGACGTTCGGCGGCGCCCGCCCACGTGCCGGCGCGTGGTGTAGCTTCGCCGCCGTGATCCGCTCCCTGTACCGTGCCGTGCTGCTGACCGGGCTCTGCCTGCTGGCCGGTCCGCCGGCCGCGTCCGCACTGCCCACCGTCGCCGCTGGCGCCACCGGCGGGGCCTGGACCGGGGTGTCCGGCGCCTTGGCGCAGCAGCGGGGAGGGGCCGCGCCGGAAATCCGGCCGCGCCGTTACCGGGCGTTCGCGCTGGACCGCGCGGCGCTCGCCCGACGGCTCCGCGGCGCTCCGCTGGAGCACACCCGGGCCGCCCGCGGGACGCTCCCGCAGACGTCGATCCCCGCGCCTGACGGGACGCTTGAGCGCTTCCGCTTCGTCGAGTCGCCCGTGATGGCGCCGGCGCTGGCGCGGAAGGTCCCGGGTGTACGGACCTTCGCGGGCTACGGCGTCGACGACCCGACCGCGACGGTGCGCTTCGATCTGACCCCGCTCGGCTTCCACGCCTCGGTGCGCGGCGCCAGGGGCGCGTGGTACGTCGACCCGTCCTACCGCTCAGACCAGAGCCGCTACGTCTCGTACTACGGTCGCGACCTGGGCGACGTGCACGGTCCGCTGACCGAGCGCGAGCCGCCGGTCCCCGCCTCCGGCTCGGCGCCCAGGCCGACCGCGCGCCGAGCACCCGGGAACCTCGTCATCCGGCGCACCTACCGCCTCGCGCTCGTCAGCGACCCCAGCTACGCCGCGTACTTCGGCACGGCCCTGGTCGACGCGGCGAAGGCGACGCTGATCAACCGCGTCGATCAGGTCTACAACGACGACGTGGCCGTGAAGATGGTGCTCGTCGCCAACAACGATCTGCTCAACCTCGACACGGCCGCGAAGTTCAGCGGGAAGAGCGGCCCGTGTGCGCCCGCGTCGTGCTATCCGCCGGGCTCCACCGCCTGCGACGACGTGCTCGGCCCCAACCAGGCGGTCGTCGACCACATCATCGGCGCCGGCAACTACGACATCGGCCACATCGCGCTCGGGCTCGACGGCGGCGGGTTCGCCGGGCTGGGCGTCGTCGGCCGCCCCGGCCAGAAGGCGACGGGCTGCACGGGCATCCCGACGCCGCAGGGGGACATCTACGCGATCGACTACGTGGCGCACGAGATGGGCCATCAGTTCGGGGCCGACCACACGTTCAACGGCACGCAGCTCAACTGCGCCGGCGCCAACCGCAACGACCCGACCGCCGTCGAGCCGGGCAGCGGCTCGTCGATCATGGCCTACGCCGGCATCTGCGGCACCGACGACCTCCAGGATCACGGCGACCCGTACTTCTCGCAGCGCTCGATCCAGGAGATCCAGGCCTACGTCACGTCGTCGATCCCCGGGGCGACCAACCAGGGCTCCCCGACGACGACGGGCAACCACTCGCCGGTCGTGGCGGCCCCGGCCGCCAGGACGATCCCGCCGCGCACCCCGTTCACGCTGACCGGGTCGGCGGCGGACGCCGACGGCGATCCGCTGATCTACCTGTGGGAGCAGAACGACACGGGCAGCGGCACCGCGCTGGTCGACAACAACAAGCCCAACGGGCCGCTGTTCCGGCAGTTCAGCTTCCTCGCGATCGAGTCCGATCCATTCGCTTCGCCCGCCCCTGGCGAGAACAGCGCCACGGCGGCGGATCTCACGCGGACGTTCCCCGACATCGCGCAGGTCGCGGCGGGCAACACCAACGCCGCGACCGGGAGCTGTCCGGCCGCGTTCTCGCCGCCGACGCCCACGCAGATCGACTGCTTCTCGGAGTTCCTGCCGGTCAGCGCGCGGACCATGGACTTCCGCCTCACGGCCCGCGACCGCTTCGCGGCCGGTGGCGGCGTGGGCAACGCCGACGTGGCGATCTCCGTCAGCGGCACGACGCCGTTCCGCGTCACCTCGCAGGCGACCCCGACCAACGCGAACTTCTCCACCCCGGTGCCCGTCCGGTGGTCGGCGGGCACGAACGCCGCGCCGTTCGGCGTGGACGACGTGAAGATCTCCTACTCGACGGACTCGGGGCTCAGCTTCCCGACCGTGCTGGCGGCCAGCACGCCCAACGACGGCGGGGAGGACCTGGTCGTCCCGCCCGTGGACACGACCCGCGGGCGCTTCAAGGTCGAGGCGTTGAACAACTACTTCTTCGACGTCTCCCACGCCGATCTGACGGCGGGGGCCGGCCTGACGCCGACCCCGATGGCGACGGCGACGCCGGTCGCGACGGCGACGGCCTCCGCGGCGCCGGCGATCACCCCGACCCCCCCGACCCCGACCCCGACCCCGACCCCGACCCCGACGACCCCGACCCCGACGACCCCGACCCCGACCCCGACCCCGCCCGCCCTGCCGGGCGCGCTGAAGCCGAGCCTGTCGAGGACCGCCAGGAAGCCGACGGTCTCCAGATCCGGGCGCGTCACGATCAAGGTCCGCTGCAAGCCCGTGAGCAGCAAGGCGCCGCCGGCCACCTGCAGAGGCCGGGTCAGGCTGACCGCGAGGTTCAAGCAGGGGAGGAAGATCAGGACGCGGACGATCGCGAGCAAGGCGTTCTCGTTCAAGCGGACGGCGACCAGGTCGGTCAAGGTCAAGCTCTCCAGGAGGGCCCTGAAGACGCTGCGCCACAGGTCGCTGAAGGCGACGGTCAAGGCGACCGTCGACAACCCGGGGGGCGGGTCGCGCTCCGCGAGCAAGAAGGTCAGGCTCAAGCAGCGCAAGAAGCGGTAGCGAAGGCTGCGCATTGCATTGCCGAGCGCCGGGTTGCGATGCTACTTTGCGCAGCATGACTGCCCCTACTCTGCGCAGCACACCAGAGGGGCTCCGCCACTCTGCCGAGCAGCACCTCTGGCTGCACTTCACTCGCATGTCCGCCGCCCGGGGGGAGGGGCTGCCGATCATCGTCAGCGGCGCCGGCTGCTATCTGACCGACATCGAGGGCCGGCGCTACCTCGACGGGCTGGCCGGGCTGTTCGCCGTGCAGATCGGCTACTCCTACGGCGACGAGATCGGCGAGGCGGCGCACCAGCAGATGAAGGAGCTGCCCTTCTACACGAACTGGAGCTACGCCCATCCCCGCGCGATCGAGCTCGCCGAGGAGGTCGCAAGCCTCGCGCCGGGCGACCTCAATCGCGTGTTCTTCGTCTCCGGCGGCTCCGAGGCCGTCGAGTCGGCCTGGAAGCTCGCCCGCCAGTGGCACCACGAGAACGGCGAGCGCCGCTGGAAGGCCGTCTCGCGCAACGTCGCCTACCACGGCACGACGATGGGCGCGCTGTCGATCAACGGCATCGGCACCCTGCGCACCCCGTTCGAGCCGCTCGTCCCCGAGGTCGGCCACGTCCGCAACACGAACCGCTACCACCGGCCGCAGGGCGAGACCGAGGAGCAGTTCACGGCCTTCTTGCTCGACGATCTCTCGCACACGCTGGAGGCGCTGGACCCGGCCACCGTCGCGATGGTGATCATGGAGCCCGTCCAGAACGCCGGCGGGGTCTTCCAGCCTCCGGCGGGCTACTTCCAGGGCGTCCGCCGGATCTGCGACGAGCACGGCATCCTGCTGTGCGCGGACGAGGTCATCTGCGGCTTTGGGCGCCTCGGCGCGTGGTTCGGCTCGGAGCGCTACGACATCCGCCCGGACCTGATCACCTCGGCCAAGGGCCTGTCCTCGGCCTACGCGTCGATCGGCGCCGTGATCGCCACCGACCGCGTCGCCGAGCCGTTCTTGCACGGCTCGGCGTCCTTCGGCCACGGCATCACGTTCGGCGGGCACCCGACGATGTGCGCCATCGCCTCCAAGAACATCGAGATCATGAAGCGCGAGCGGATCGTCGAGCACGTCGCCGACCAGGGCGGCGCCTTCCTGGACACGCTCGGGCAGCTGCACGACCTGCCGATCGTCGGCGACGTCCGCGGCACGGGCTTCTTCGCCGCCATCGAGCTCGTCCGCGACAAGGACACCAAGGCATCGTTCTCCGGCGAGGAGTCCGAGTCCCTGCTGCGCGACTTCCTCTCGCCGCGGCTGCTCGAGTCCGGCCTCATCTGCCGCGCCGACGACCGCGGCGACCCCGTGATCCAGCTCTCCCCGCCGCTGATCGCCGAGCAGGCCCAGTTCGACGAGATGACCGGCATCCTCGGCGCGGTCCTGGAGGAGGCGTGGAGCCGCCTGAGCTGAGCCGCGGCCGGGGCGCCGTCCGGCGCCCCGGCTGGCTCGACGACCTCGACCGCCGCCTGATCGCGGCGCTGCAGGCCAACGGCCGCGAGCCCTTCCGGCCGCTGGCCGGGCGCCTCGGCGTCTCGGAGGCGACGATCCGCAACCGCTACGCCCGCCTCGTCGAGGCGGGCGTGCTGCAGGTGACCGCCGTCACGAATCCGCTCGGCATGGGCTACGACGCGATGGCGATGCTGGGCATCACCGTCGCGGGCTCGCCCGCGGTCGTGGCCGACGAGCTGGCGACGTGGGAGGAGGCCATCTACGTGGTCGTGGTGGCCGGGCGCTTCGACCTGCTGGCCGAGCTCGTCGCGCGCGACCGCCGCGACCTGCTGGCCATCATGAACCGCGTCCGCGCGATCGACGGCGTCACCTCGTCGGAGACCTTCGTCTACCTCGATCTCGCCGTCCAGCGCAACGACTTCGGCGCCGCGCCCGAGCCCGGGCCGGCGGCGACGGGCGAAGGCTGAGCCGGCCGCGCCGATCGCGGGCCGTCCGGCGTTCAGGGCTGGGCCGTGGTGCGGGAGTTCACGACGGGGCGTTCGGCTATCCTCGCCGCTCCTTGAGTGATGCCGAACGGGGCCGGCGTCTGGTTTGATCTTTCGCTCCTTTTCATGAGTTCGGCCGTCTCCGAAACACGAGCCGCGCGTTCGACGAATCGCGTGTTGGCGCTGCCCGAGAAGGCCCGGCAGCGGCCTCGCCTTGCCCTCGCGATGGTCATGGGGTTCGCCGCCGTGGTGATCCTCACCGGACTCGGCCGGTCGAGCCTGTTCATCGACGAGATCTTCAGCTGGAACGCGTCCAGCCACGGGCTGCACGGCGTCGCGCAGGCCGTGCACAAGTCCGAGGTGACGCCGCCGCTGTACTACGTGATCCTGCACCTCTGGATCACGCTGACGGGCGCCGAGTCCGAGGCGGCGCTGCGGCTGCCGTCGGCTCTCGCCGGGATCGCCTTCGTCGGGGCCGTGATGTGGCTGGGCATCCTCGTCGCCGACCGCCGCGCCGCTGTCGTCGCGGGCATCCTCGCCGCGCTGAGCCCGCTGACGCTGCTCTACGCACAGGAGGTCCGCGCCTACATCTTCGTGATGCTCGCCGTGACCGTGGCGGCCGCGGCCGTCGTCAAGCTCTCCCAGCAGCCCGATCGCCGCCGCTGGCTGGCGCTCGCGGTGACCGCGTCGGCGGTCGCCGTGCTGCTGCACTACACGGCCGTCCTGGTCCTGTTCCCGCTGTCGCTGTGGATCCTGCGCGAGTCACAGGTGGGGCTGAAGGCGCGCCTGGCCATCGGCGCTGCGGGCCTGATCCCGTTCGTGGCGCTGATCCCGCTGATGCTGGTCCAGATGGGCGCCGGGCACCACAGCGTCGCGGCGGACGCCTACGCCAAGATCACGCCGGTCGGCCTGCTGCGGCTCGCCGGCACGCCCTTCGACGGGCGCGCGCTGGATGGCATGACGGCCTCCTACGAGCTCGGGTTCGTCGCGCTCGTCGACGCCGTCGCCCTGCTCGCCTTCGCCGACCGCTTCCGCAGCCTGCGCACGCGCTGGCTGCTGGTCGGCGCCTGCGTGCTGCCGGTCGTGGCGATCATCGCTGTCAGCGCGCTGGCGCATCCGCTCGCCCTCACGCGCTACACCGCCGTCGCCGTCCCCTTCATGCTCGTCGCCATCGGCGTGGTCGTCGTGAGCATGCCGCGGGCCATCGGCGGCGGGCTGCTCGCCCTCGCGGTGATCGGCGGCGCGCTGGGCGTCGGGGCCGCGCAGACCCCGAGTGGGCAGTGGCCCGACACGCGCTCGGCCGTCCGCGCCGCGGCCGCCCACTACCGGCCGGGTGACGTGGTCGTGGGCCTCAACAACATGGCCTACGAGGACGCGATGAGCTACTACGACCTGCGCGAGATGCCCCCTTCGGCGCCGCGGGCCACGGGCTACTTCTCGACGTACGACGCGATGCGCGCGGCCACGACGCGGCGGGCGCTCGCCCACGGCGGGCGCGTCTGGGTCCTCTCCTCGCCGCCGGTGCTGCCGCAGGATCTGCAGAATGCGCTCCGCGAACATCGGGCGCAGGTGCGCTCCGAGCGCCAGTTCGGCGGGTCCTACCCCGTGCAGCTCGACCTCGTGGCGCCGCGCCGGTGAGGGGCAGAGGCAGCTTCCCCGGATACCTCTCGCACGGCCGGGTGCGCGTCGCGCGCGTCGCCGCCCTGCTGGCGGTCGTGGGCGGGGCGAGCTACCTGGTCTGGCGCGCGCAGCAGCTGCCGCAGCTCGGGCCCTTCGCCTGGGGCTTCTATGCCGCCGAGGTGCTGACCTACCTGACCCTCGCGAGCGCCGTGCCACTGATGTGGACGCCGCGCCCGCGGCGCTGGGCGCCGCCGCCGCACGGCTCGCTGGACGTCTTCATCACCGTCTGCGGCGAGGATCCCGAGATGGTCGAGGCGACCGTGCAGGCCGCGCTGGACATCGACTACCACCACAAGACCTACATCCTCAACGACGGCCGCCGCGCGCGCATCGAAGGGTGGGAGGCGATCGACGCCGTCGCCGAGCGCCTCGGAGTCCCGTGCTTCACCCGCCCGATCGGCGCCCGCGGCAAGGCCGGCAACCTCAACTACGCGCTCCAGCACACCGACGGGGAGTTCGTCGCGGTCATCGACGCCGACCACCTCGCGCGCCCCGACCTCGCCGACGACCTCCTCGGGCACTTTCACCCGCGCGTCGCGTTCGTCGCCACCCGGCAGGACTTCCGCATCGACACGCGGGACTACCTCGGCAATGCGGAGCACTTCTTCTACGGCGTCATCCAGCCGGCCAAGGACGCCGACAACGCCGCGTTCTCGTGCGGCAACGGCGTCGTGTACCGGCGCACGGCGATCGAGGACATCGGCGGCTTCTCGGAGTGGAACCTCGTCGAGGACCTGCACACCTCCTACCGCCTGCATGCGAGTGGCTGGCAGAGCGTCTACGTCCCGCGGCCGGTGACCACCGGCACGGCGCCCGCGACCGCCGCCGAGATGGCCGCCCAGCGGTTGCGCTGGGCGACCGACAGCCTGCGGCTGTTCTTCTGGGACAACCCTCTGCTCAACCGGGGGCTGACCGTCCGTCAGCGGCTGCACTACGCGCAGACCACGGGCGTCTACTACCTCGCGACGGCCGGCCAGATCTGCTTTTTGATCTGCCCGGCGCTGTCGCTGTTGCTCGGGCTGCGGGTGCTCGACCCTGCCGACACGATGGACTACGTCGTGCACCTGGCGGTCTTCGTCGTGCCGCTCGGCGCGATGCTGGTCGCGTTCGCCGGCTGGCGCGGCGCCATCCGCCTGGTCCAGATGCAGTCGTTCCTGGCGCCCGTGTTCTGCCTGGCAGCCGTGCGCGCGCTGCGGATGCGCCCCGGCCGCGGCGTCCGCGGCTTCAGCGGCGTCACCGCGAAGTCCAGGCAGCAGACCGTCAACCGGATCACGCTCGTCCAGCACCTGCTCTTCGGGCTGCTGCTGGCGTCCGTGGGGTTCGAGCTCGCGCGCGAAAACGGGATTCAGTGGGGCGCGGTGATGTGGGCGCTGGTCATGGCCGGCACGCTGTCGACGCAGAACAGCATGGTGAGCATGCGCTGGGAGATCGCCCAGTCGACGCGCATCGCCCTGACGGCGCCCGTCCTCGTCGCCCTCGCGCTCGTGCTGGTCGCGATCTGGTCGCCGTTCCCGGGCGGGTCGTCGCTGGCGTCCGTCAGCACCGGCCCGCCCCAGGGGCAGGCCGCGGCGGCGAAGCCCAAGCCCAGGCTGCCAGCGCGCCGGCGCCTGGTGGCGCCCCGCCACGGGGTCTATCTCGGCGCGTACGACCCCACTGTCGCGTTCGGCTCGGCGCACGGACTGACGCTGGCGCGCTACGGCCCCGCCAAGCTGGTGATCCTGCACCGCTTCCAGCAGTGGTGGGGCAAGGACCGCTGGCTGGACCTGGGCTGGGCGAAGCAGGTCGCCGACGCGGGCGCCGCCCCGATGATCACCTGGGAGCCGTGGCGCAAGCCGCGGGGTACGGTGACCGACTCAAACCAGCATCCGGGCCTGCTCAAGGACATCGCCAAGGGCCGCTACGACCGCTACCTGACCCGCTGGGCGCGCGACGCGGCGGCGTTCCGGAGGCCGATCGTCATCCGCTTCATGCACGAGATGAACGGCAGCTGGTATCCGTGGCGCGCGCACGGCAACGGCGACTCCCCGGCCGATTACAAGCGCGCCTTCCGCCACGTGCACAACCTGTTCGGCGCCGAGCACGCCGACAACGTGTCTTGGGTCTGGTCGATCGACACCCTGGCCGGCGGCCCGCCGACGCCGCGTGCGGACCTGGCCAAATACTACCCCGGGTCGCGGTACGTGGACTGGATCGGGCTCAGCGGCTTCAACTGGGGGCCGGAGAGCGTCTATCCCACCGAGCGCAGCTTCCAGGCGACCTTCCGACCGGCCTACGACGTCGTGCAGGGCTTCGGCAAGCCGGTCATGCTCTCCGAGATCGGCACGAGCGCCAAGAGCGTCGACCCCGCCGGCTGGCTGCAGAGCGCGCTCGAGGACGTGCGCGAGCTCTCCGCCGTGAAGTCGATCGTGTGGTTCGACGCCGACTCGCCGGACGCCGACTTCCGCCTGCGTCGGCCGGCGCTGCGCAACCTGCGCCGCGCGGGCCGCACGCGCGAGTTCAGTCCCGCCTTCCAGACGCGCGCGATCAGTCGCTGAAGAAGGCGGAGGCGACCGGTATCGCGCGCCAGTCCTCCTCCTTGTCCTGATCGAACCAGACGAGCGCCCGCAGCCGCGGCCAGTGGGTCGCGGTCGACCACATGTCGCGCACCCAGGCGGCCTTGTCGCCGCCGCGCGCGGCGCTGCCGACCTCCGCGAACCAGATCGGCTGCGGGCCGAGCGCCGCGAGGCGGTCGTAGGCGCCCTTGAAGATCTGCGAGAAGGACTGCCAGCCACCGTACTCGGGCTTGTCCGAGCCCCAGTTGTAGCCATCGAGGCTCAGCACGTCGACGTAGGCGGCGCCGGGGTAGTAGCGCTCGAGTGCGTTCTGCGGCGTGTCCGGCACGCTGTGCGGCACCGGGCACCACACCCAGCGGACGTTGCTCGCGCCGTGGGCGGCGAAGATGTCGTGCAGATGGCGCCAGGCGGCGACGTAGAGATCGGGGGTGTTGTCGCCGACGCCGGCACCCCAGGGGTACCAGTCGCCGTTGAACTCGTGCATCGGGCGCAGGTAGACCTCGTGGCCGCTGTCGCGCAGCGCGTCGGCCCAGCCGGCGATGTAGGCGTCGAAGTCGCCGGCGACGATCCGCCGCAGGCGGAAGCGCGGCTGGTCGGCGCCCGCGGCCGGGTCCCACGGCTCCCAGGTGAGCAGCGGCGCGCGCCCCGAGCCGGTGACGGCGCCTAGGACGCCCGGCTGCACCTGGGAGACCCAGTCGGTGCCGGGGTGCGCGGACCAGTTCTGAAACCAGTTGACGATGTCCACGCGGCGCCGCAGCGCGGACTGCAGCGACTCCACGGCGTCGACGTTGCCGCCGTAGGGGGCGTCGCGCGTGAAGGCGCCGAAGAGGGGTTGCGGTCCGGCCGCGACCGAGCGCGCCCCGGCGCCCGAGCCGGTGGTCCTGCGCCGCGCCCGCCTGCTCCTCACGCCGAGCCGTCCGCGGGAGCGCTCGAAGCGCGCGACGAGGTGGCGGTGGGCCTTCTTCGCACCAAGGTGGCGATGATGGTGACGCACGCGGGCGTCCACCGGCGCCGGGGCGAGGAGGGCGGATGCGAGCAGGCACAGCGCTACGAGGAGCGCGGCCGCCGAGCGATCGGGACGGGCGGACACCTTCTTGGTGTCGGACGCGAGCCGCCGCGACACGGAGCCGGCGCCCCGGTACCTGGACGTTCGTCGGAGGGGCGCACCGGTGGACCCCGGCCGGGCCCTGTGGCTGGCCGGTCACGCCCGGGCGGGCCGACGCGGGTGCGCCGAGCTCCGGCCACAGGTGGAGATCGAGGCCTGACGCACGGCCAGCCCCGCGAGGGCGTGAACGGTGCGCAGCGTGGGCACCGGCACCCCGGCGAGGCCGGCCAGCTCGACCACGGCGCCCGCCATGGCGTCCAGCTCGACGCGCTTGCCGGCCTCGAGATCCTGCAGCGAGGACGGCTTGTGGTCGTCCAGGCGCGCCGTGATCTCCAGGCGCCGCTCGATCGAGATCGACGGCGCCGCGCCCACCGCCTCGGCGACCGCGATCGCCTCGGCCATGATCGTCGCCGCCACCTCGCGGACGGCGGGTTCGCTCGCCATCGTGCCCAGGCCGGCGCGGGTCAGCACGCTGATGGTGTTGAAGGCGAGGTTGCCCATGAGCTTCGTCCAGATCTCCGTGCGGATGGCGGGGCTGCGCCGCACGTCGAAGGCAGCGCTCTCGAGGGCATCTGCGACGGCGGCCAGGCGCGGCGTCGCGCTGCCGTCGGGCTCGCCGAGCACCAAGCCGGCCTCGGGGCGCGTCTGAACGACGCCCGGCTCGACGACCTCCGCGCCGAGGTAGACGACGCAGCCGAGCACGTGCTCGGGCGCCAGGGCGGCGCTGACCGTCCCGCCGGGGTCAGACCCCTCGAGCCGCCGGCCGTCCCACGGCGCGCCGAGGCCGTGAAAGTACCACCACGGGAGGCCATTCTGGGCGGCGACGATCATCGTGCCGGGGCCGAGCAGCGCGGACACGGCGGGGCCCGCGGCGGCCTGGTCGTGGGCCTTGACCGCCAGGATCACCGCGTCAACCTGTCCCACTTCCCGTGAATCGCCCGTCACCTGCGGGTGGACGACGTACCCGCCCTCGGAGTCGCGGATCTGCACGCCGTCGCTCCGCATCGCCTCCAGGTGCGCACCCCGGGCGATCAGCGCGACGTCGTGGCCCGCCCGGGCCAGCGCCGCGCCGACCCAGGTGCCGATGCCGCCCGCTCCCATGACCGCGATGCGCATGCCCCGGCAGCGTACGGGTAGCCCCGACGACCACAAGGGCGATCCGATCCCGGGCGGACCGACCGACTCCCACGCGCCGCCGGATCCGGACGCGCAGGCCGAGGAGATCGCCGACGGCGACGAGTGGCGAACGGGCGCCCGGTCAGCGCCGTCGCAGCTTCAGCCGGCGCGTCGCCTTCACGCGCGCGCCGGAGATGGGCGACGCCGTGGCGGTCAGCCGGGCCGTCGCGGCGTGCCGGTGCTTCAACCGCCGGCGCCCGGCCCGCGTGAGCCGGATGTGGACCTTCCGGGTGACGGCGCCGGTGAAGGTCAGCGTGCGCGTGGAGGCGAGCGCCTTCAGCCGCAGCTTCCCTCGCCTTCCCCGGTGCTCGAGGGCGACGCCGAGCTTGACCCGCCCCGCGTCGCTGAGCGACACCTTCGCGTCTAGCCGGCCGGTCCTGGCGAGCTTCGCGAGCTTGGGCGCCTTCGCCGTGATCCGCACCTTGAACGCCGGCGGCCGCGGGGTCGGTGTGGGGGTCGCCGTCGGGGACGGGGTCGGTGACGGCGGCGGCGAGGTGGTCGGCGACGCGGTGGGCGTCGGCCCGGGGCCCGGCGGCTGGTCCCCGAGCTGGACGAACCTCGCCACGGACGGGACTCCCCGGCCGTCGAGCACGAACAGCATGTAGTAGCCCGGCGGGGCGAGGTTGGCGTTGGCGGGCGCCTGCAGGTTCACGCCGCCACCGCCGGCCACCGGCACCGGGGCATCGAGCGCGACGACCCGCTGGCTCATGTCGTTGTCGTGCGTGACGGCGCCGGGCGCGACGAGCACTGCGCGCTGGATGTCGTCGGGCGTGCCGACGTGGAACGGCTTGCCGTAGGCGATGGTCGCAGGCGCGGCAGTGATCGTCGGCCGGGCGGCGCCGGTGTCGTCTGAGTCGTAGAGGTATGGCGGCCGCCACATCTCCGCCGTGTCGGTGCGGACGCCGGAGTCCGGGCCGGTCGGCCCGTTGATGTCGTCCCCGGCCGACATCACCCGCCCGTCGGGCAGCAGCAGCGCGGTGGAGTGGTACGTGCGCGCCTCGGCCTGGGCGTTGCCGAAGGTGAAGTTGTTCGTGGCGGGGTCGAAGAGGTCGACGCGCTTGTCGGCCTCGGAGTACAGCCAGCGGTAGTACGGGCTCGAAGGATCCTCGCCGCTGCCGCCGCCCACCACCGCGACCTTGCCGTCGGGCAGCAGGACGCTGTTGGAGAACGAGCGCGCGACGTGCATCGCCGGCCCCGCGCTCCAGGCATCGGTCGCCTCGTCGTAGACCCGCGTGGAGCTCACCGCGGGGAAGGGCGCCGGGGAGCCCGAGTAATGATCGTCCTTGTCCGAGCCGCCGAAGAGCATGATCCGCGTCGACCCCGCGGCGCTCGTGCCGGGCAGCAGGGCGCCGCTCGCCCACTCGCGGAACTCCGGGATGTCGGTCCTGTCCTGCACACCGGCGTCGTCGGCCCCCGGGGTCGGCGGCGTGAAGGCCCAGGTGTCGGTCTTGCGCGGGCCGGCGATCAGCGCGTGGCCGCTGGGCATCCAGAACGCGTGGGGGTACTGGCCCGGCACCGTCGCGTGCCCCGGCTGGATGGGCTGGCCGTCACCGAAGTCGGCGCGGACGCTGTCGAGCTTTTGCAGCGTGCCGTCGGGCGAGAAGATCTCGATGTCCTTGTTGACGCGGTCCGGCCAGTCGGGATCGGTCGTGTTGGGCAGGCCGGCCAGGATCAGCGTGCGGCCGTCGGCCATCTCGAGCTGCGTCGGATACCAACGGCCCTGGCGCGTGCGCTGCTGGGTCGCCCAGGTCTCGCTCACCGGGTCGAACGTGTAGATCGTGTTGAGGCCGTGGCTCTGGGGGTCGATCGGGCTGCCGACGTCCCCCCCGACGACGAGCACCCGCCCGTCGGGCAGCGTGGACGTGCCCGCGCAGAAGATGTAGGCGGGCTTGCCGGTGTTCGGGTCGATGGGCGGGTCGACCTTGACCGAGCCGCCCGTCGCGGGGTCGAAGACGTAAGCCGTCGCGTAGCCGGGATCGCCGAGGGTCTGGCCGGGGTTGTCGGGATCGGGCCGGCCCGGGCGCCACGGGTAGGCGAAGATCAGGACCTTGCCCGTGTGCATGAGCACCGCGTTGATCGCGATCACGGGCAGCTTCACGCCATCCTCCCAGCGCCCGCCGAGATGCCACGGGGCCAGCGTGTTGTCGTTCGGCAGGGCGGCGGCGGCGCGGGCGCGCGGATCGGCGGCGGCGCGGCGCTCGAGCTGCCGGCGCAGCACCCGCTGACGGGCGTGCTCGGCGGCGTGACCCGGCCCCAGCAGGGAGGTCTCGATGCGCCGGGTGCGGCGCTCGACGCGCCGGGCGTGGCTGGACGTGGCGCCGGCGGCCTTCAGCGACGGGAACAGCGCGGACCTACCGTGCGCGGCGGCCGGTGCTGCGGCGGCGGAGGCGACGAGGAGCCCGAGCGACAGTGAGCGCCGGAGCATCGCTCGATGGTAGAGGCGTGCCCTGGCGGACCGGGTGTCAGCGGTCGGACCGCAATGCCCCGAGCAGCGGACGGGGCCTTCTGGAGCGCGGCGTCACGGGCTCCGGCCGTAGGAGAATGTCCGGCTTTCTGTCTGTCGTCGGACGAACGATCTCAGGCTCCCGACGCCTGACGGAGGGGCGGGCAGGGTACGGACGGGGCGCTCAGGGCGCGCTACTGTGCCCCGCTCTCGGGCAGGGGGTGGGCAGTTCCCCTTGCCGGAAACGGACCCTAAGGACGGCCTCTTTCTCCTCATGCATCGCCTTTTCCGCACGCTCGCAGGTCTCTTGACGGCTTGTCTGCTGTTCCTCACCGCCGCGTCCGCGGTCCAGGCACGCTCCAAGCACCACGTGACCTTCGGCGCGTGGACGCCGGGCTCGCCCTTCGGGGGCGACCTCGGGCCGATCAACCAGCTCCAGCGCACGCTGCGGCGCCACATCGGGATCGTCAACTGGTACCAGGACTGGAGCACCGACGCGAGCCACTTCAGCTGGAACGTGACCAAGGCCGTCGACGGCATCCGGCGCTCGCACCGCAAGGCCATGCTCACGTGGGAGCCATTCAAGCCGGGGCCCTGGGAGGCGTACTCCAACCAGGCCATCGCCAGCGGCGCCTACGACGGCTACATCCGCCAATGGGCGTCCGGCGTCGCCAAGCTGCGCCAGCCCGTCTACGTGCGCTTCGCCCACGAGATGAACGGCGACTGGTACCCCTGGGGCGGCCCGGTCAACAACAACAGCTCCGCGAGCTTCAAGGCCATGTGGCGCCACGTCGTCGACGTCTCCCGCGGTGCCGGCGCGCGCAACATCAGATGGGTCTGGAGCCCGCTCGTCGAGGACTCCCCCAACACCCCCGCCAACCATTTCGAGCACTACTATCCCGGCCGCAAGTACGTCGACGTGCTCGCCATCGACGGGTACAACTGGGGCTCGGGAACGCCGCAGTTCGGCGGGTGGCGGACGTTCAAGCACATCTTCAAGCCGGGCTACAAGCGCATCGCGCGCCTGGGCCGGCAGCCTGTCTGGGTCGCCGAGGTGGGCTCGGCCTCCGACGGCGGCGACAAGGGTCGCTGGGTCCGCAGCATGTTCGCCGACGCCCGTCGCTGGAAGCGGCTCAAGGCGATCGTCTGGTACAACCAGGACAAGGAGCGCGACTGGTCCGCGCTCGGCGTCGCCTCCGCCTTCAGGCGCTAGGCGGGCCGAAGGCCCGAAGAGCGTTCCCGTGCCAGACGACCGCCGCCAGGCGGTCAAGGTGGTGCGCTAGGCGGGCCGAAGGCCCGGAGAGCGTTCCCGTGCCAGACGACCGCCGCCAGGCGGTCAAGGTGGTGCGCTAGTGATCGGCGACGTGCCCGTCCGCGGGCTCGAGCGGGAGCCCGCCGGCGTGCCAGGCGGCGATGCCCCCGGTGAGGGAGTAGGCCTCGTAGCCCGCGCGGCGGAAGGCATTGGCCGCCATGCCCGAGCGCGCGCCGAGACGGCAGTAGAACAGGACGGGCTGGTCGCGGCCGATGCTGTCGGCCTGGGAGGCGAGGCGCTCGAGCTCGACGTGGCGCGAGCCGGCGAGACGGCCGGCCTGCACCTCGTAGGGCTCGCGGACGTCGATCAGCTGGACCTCGCCCGCGCGGATCAGCTCGGCTGCCCGGTCCGGCGCGACCTCGATGTTCTCGTCGTCGAAGGCGCTCATCGTCGACGGCACGGTAGCCCGCCGCAGCTTCTTTTCGTTCAGGCGACATAAGAACGGCCCGAGGGGGTAAGGTCCCACCCGTCCGTTGCACATCTGGCCGAATTCCTGACCAACATGAGTCGGGGAGCGGGGGAACCAGAGGGCGCTCGTCGAAGAGCGCCCGGGGGCGAATCGCCGGCATGCCGGCGTAGCGCGATCTTTCCGCGCGAGCCCGTCAGCTAACCCCGTAGGCGCGAGAGAGAAGGGGTTGTCGCTTTGCTTCGAGGTCGTCAGGTCGCGATCGCCGTGCTGTTCGCGGTTCTCGTGCTGCCGACCGCCGCGCAGGCGCGGTCGAAGGCGTTCGGCTCCCGCGTCCTTCATCGCGGCGCCCACGGCTCCGACGTCCGGGTCCTGCAGGGTCTCCTCGGCGATGCGGGCTTCGAAACCACCGTCGACGGCCAGTTCGGCAAGGGTACGACCCGCTCGGTCAAGGCCTGGGAGAAGGCCGACAAGCGCTCGGTCGACGGCCGGGTCACCAAGACCGACGCGAAGCAGCTGCGCATCGACGCCGCGGCGGGGCCGAGCGACCCGGTGCCCGACGAGCCCGTCGGCGACACCGCCGACCCGAGCTCCGTCGGCGGCGCCGGCTTCGTCGAGGTCGAGCCGGCAACGCTCAACGCCGACGGCACCGCCAGCGCCCCCGCCAGCGCCCCCGCCGCCGTCCAGCAGATCATCGCGGCCGGCAACGCGATCTACGACAAGCCGTACCGCTACGGCGGCGGCCACGGCAAGGCCAAGGACTCGGGCTATGACTGCTCGGGCTCGATCTCCTACGCGCTGGCCGGCGCCGCACTCGTCAAGCAGCCACTGGACTCCACCGGCTTCGAGTCCTGGGGCGACGCCGGCCCGGGCGCCTGGGTGACGGTCTACGCCAACGCGGGCCATGCCTACCTGGTCGTCGCGGGGATGCGCTACGACACCAGCGGTGCCAAGGACCGCGACGGCTCGCGCTGGACGGACGAGATGCGCTCGTCGACGGGCTACACCGTCCGGCACCCGCCGGGCCTGTAGCGCTCAGGCGCGACGGCTACAGGCGGTCGCGCTCGCGCACCCGCTCGCGGACGACCTCATCGTCTCCCCGGCCGCGGCTCCACATCGTCATGTAGAGCAGCGAGAGCACGAGGCCGACGACGCCGACGACCATGAGGATGACGCCGACGGTCTGGACGTTGAGCCCGCTCACGGATCCCGTCACCGCGTACTTGAGGATCGCGCCGACCGCGATCAGGACCAGGGAAGTGCCGATTGACATGATTGCTGCCTACCCCGCGGGCGCCGCTTGCCAACCCCGCGCGCCTACGATCTTCGTCCGTCGTGGACCGCGCTACCGCAGCGAGACGGTCCGGCGCACGGTCGCCTTGAGCCCCGCGGGCTTGTAGGCCACGGTCATTCGCCCGGGGCCGGAGACCCGCACCGACAGCGCGTGGGTTCCGAAGGAGCGGTAGCGCCGGGTGGCCGCCGCAGCGCCGGTGACGCGGACGCGCCCCGGACCGGAGCGGATCCGCAGCCGCGCACGCCCGGCGTGCGCGCGCCCGGCGCGGACCGCGACGTCGTCGTCGACGACCCTCACCCGCGCGGTCGCCGGGCTGCCGGGCAGCAGGTCTCCCGTGAAGGCGCCGAGCGACACGCTGAACGTCCGCGAGCGTCTCGGCCGGTGGTCGCCGCGCGTCGCGAAGGCGAGCGACCGGCGGCTCTGGCCGGCGGCGAAGCTGCCGACCCGCGACCCCGTCGTCGTCGCGCTGCCGCGCGGGGTGACGGTGACGGTGCCCGCGCCGACGCCGACGCGCCGCACGACGACCCGCGCCTTGCGCCCCTCGCGGACGGTGAGCGCGCGGGCGGAGAAGGCGACCAGGCTCTTGTCCTGGGTGGCGACGCGGACGGTGCGGAACTCGGCGTCGCCGGCCCGGCTGGTCGCTCGCACGGACACGGCCGACACGCCAGCGCCGAGCGTCGTGGTCACCGAGCGCTCGCCGCTGTGCTCGCCGAACACGCCGTCGGCGTTGAGGTCCCAGCTGAGCCCGTCATAGCCGCCGAAGGGCCCGGTGCCCCCGGGGGCGCTCGGTCGGGCGGTGAAGCTGACGCGCTGGCCCGGGACGGGCGCGGCGACGTCGCGGTCGATCTCGACCTGGGGCACGCGGGAGCGGATGAACGCGTTCAGCGCGTCGGCGCCGAGCCGGCTGTAGACGCCGGGCGGCCCCTCGTTGCAGCTGCGGTCCGCGCGCAGGAGGTTGGCGGAGCCGACGCCGAAGGAGACCGCGCCCGCCAGGGCCGCGCCGCCGCCGACGTCCGGGACGAGCAGCGGACCGCCGGAGTCGCCGTTGCACGCGTCCTTGTTCGGCGCCAGCGCGCACAGCTCGGTCGCGAAGTCGACGGTCGCGGGCCGGCCTGCGGCCGCGAAGGCCTGCTCGCACTGGGGATCGGAGTAGATGCGCAGGCCGACCGCGCGCAGCGCGCCCGTGGAGAGCATCCCGCCGTCCAGCGGATCCTCGGTGAAGCCCCAGCCGACGGTCGTCGCCGGGGTGCCGGGCGCGTACAGCGCGGCCTCGGCCGGCCGCAGCAGGCGCAGCTGCTGGTACGGGGCGGGGCGCGCGAGCCGGATGATCCCGACGTCCGAGCCGCCGGTGCCGGTCAGGTAGTCCGGATCCACGGCGGCCTCCGCCCAGGGGTACTGCTGGGCCGGGGTCGCGTGGTCGAGGTCGGTGGTCCCCAGCACCGCGTAGGAGTGGGCGAGGTCGACGGGATCTTCCACGAGGCAGTGGGCCGCCGTCACGATCCAGCGGGCCGCGATCAGTGAGCCGCCGCAGAGCGCGTCCGGCTCGTCGCCGCCGTCGCCCTGGACGGCGATCATCAGGCCCGCCTGGGAGGGGAAGGCGCCCGGTGCCGCCGGGCTTCCGCCGACGATCCGCGGGGACGCGGCGGCGGCCGAGGCGGCGGGCAGCAGCAGCCCGGCGATCACCAGCGAGCCCGCCAGGCGGCGCAGCATGGGAAGGACCATCGTGAGCGATCGTAACCGGAGATGCTGAGCTTCCCCGTATCATCGCTGGCGTGAGCGCGCCCACTTTGCGCCGGATCCTGCTGGCCTCGACGTTCTCGCTGTGTTGCGGCGTGCTCGTCATCACGATCTTCGACGGGCTGCGGCCGGACTATCCGCTGCGGCTGATCCAGGGCGTCATGGCCGCCGCGGGCGTCCTGGGCATCCTCGGCTTCGCCGTGGCGTGGGTCACCACGCGCATGGGGGACTACCGCCACCCCAGCGACGAGCGGGACTTCGAGCTGCTCGTGCGCCAGTCCGAGCGCCTCGCGCGCGAGAACCTCGCCGCCGACCCCGACGAGACCGACTTCATGGAGCTCGACCCGTACAACACGCGGGACTTCGAGGAGCTCGTGCGCGACGCGCTCGACGACCTGCCCGACGTGCTGCGCGCCGCGCTGGAGCGCAACGTCGCCGTGATCATCTCCGACCAGGGCCGCCGCCACCGCGCCTACGGCCTCTACATGGGCGGGACCGTCGCCCGCGACGTCGCCTCGGACCGCATCGTGATCTTCCGCGACACCCTGCTGCGCGACTTCGGCCACGACCCGGACGAGCTGCGGGCGCAGGTGCTGCGCACCGTCCGCCACGAGCTCGCGCACCACCTCGGCGCCGACGAGCTGGGCGTGCGCGAGCTCGGGCTGTGACCGCCGAGCGCCTGTAGGGCCATGGACCTCGGCCTCGCAGACCGCGTCGCGGTCGTCACGGGGGGCGGCTCGGGCATCGGGGCGGCCGTCGTGGCGCGGCTGCGCGAGGAGGGCGCGACCGTCCACGACGCCTCGCGGTCGACCGGCGTCGACGTCACGCGGCCCGACGCCCGGGAGCGCCTCGCCGAGCTGACAGGCGGCGCGGGCGTCGACATCCTCGTCAACTCCGCCGGCACGAGCTTCGTCAAGGGCCTCGACGCCCTCACCGACGCTGACTGGGAGGACCAGTGGGCGCTGCACGTCATGGGGCCGATGCGGCTCATGCGCGCCCTGGCGCCGGGCATGGCCGAGCGCGGCTGGGGCCGGATCGTCAACGTCTCCTCGTCGTCGGGCAAGCGGCCGTCGCTGACCAACGCCGCCTACTCGGTGACCAAGGCCGCCGAGCTCTCGCTGTCGCGGACGTTCGCCGACGCCTACGCCGGGACGGGCGTGCTCGTCAACGCCGTCGCCCCGGGGGCCGTCGAGAGCCCGTTGTGGCTGGCGGACGGCGGACTCGCCGACCAGGCGGCCGAGGCGAAGGGCATCACGCGCGAGGAGGCGCTCGAGGCGCAGCGCGCGAAGATCCCGCTCGGGCGCATGGCCCGTCCGCAGGAGATCGCCGACGTGGTCGTCTTCTTGTGCTCGGAGCGCGCCTCGACGGTGACCGGGGCCGCCTGGGGCGCCGACGGCGGTACGGTTCCGACGATCCTATGAAGCTCGCCGTGCTGATCGCCGCCGCCGCAGCGTTGCTCGCCGGCGCCACGCCTGCCTCCGCCGCTGTCGCTGCCGTGCCGCCAATCGGCCACGTCTTCACGATCGTCCTCGAGAACAAGGACTACGGCCAGACCTTCGGGCCGGACTCCTCCAAGGCGCCGTACCTCGCCAAGGACCTCGTCGCGCGCGGCACGCTGCTGGCGAACTACTACGCCACTGGCCATTTCTCGCTCGACAACTACCTGACGATGATCTCGGGGCAGTCCCCGAACCCCTTCACCCAGGCGGACTGTCCGCGGTTCACGGACGTCCTCGCCGGCATCGGCTGCGTCTACCCGGCCTCCGTCAAGACGGTGGCCGACCAACTCGACGCCAAGCAGCTCACCTGGCGCGGCTACATGCAGGACATGGGCGACGACCCGGCGCGCGAGGCCGCGACCTGCGGGCGCCCCGCCGTCGGCGCGCGGGACGCGACGCAGGCGGCCGCCGCCGCCGACCAGTACGCCACCCGCCACGACCCCTTCGTCTACTTCCACTCGATCATCGACGACCAGGCGCGCTGCGACGCCGGGGTGGTCAACCTCGACCGGCTCGAGGGCGACCTCGCCAGCGTCGACCGGACGCCCAACTACGCGTTCATCACGCCCGACCTGTGCGCCGACGGCCACGACGCCACCTGCGCCGACGCAGGGCAGCCCGGCGGCTACGCGGGCATCGACGCATTCCTGCGCGAGTGGGTCCCGAAGATCGAGGCCTCGCCCGCCTTCCGGCAAGACGGCCTGCTGGTCATCACCTTCGACGAGGCCGAGCACGACTCGACGGCCTGCTGCGACGAGCCGACCGGCCCGTCCACGCTGGCGCCGGGCCAGCAGGGCCCGGGCGGCGGGAAGGTCGGCGCCGTCCTGCTCGGCCCGTATGCCAAGCCGGGCGCGACGGTCCAGACGCCCGTCAACCACTACGGCTACCTGCGCTCGGTCGAGGACGTCTTCGGCCTCGGCCACCTCGGCTACGCCGCCCAGGCCGGCCTGGCGACCTTCCAGTCCACGGGCGCGCTCACGGCGACGCGCCACGCGGTCCCGCCGACGGGCGGCAGCCCGATCCGCCGCTTCGGCGTCCCCAAGCGCTTCCGGGGACGCCGTATCGGCGTGCGCGTCCGGCTCGCCACGGGCGTGCTCGGCCGCATCACGGTGCGCCGGGGCAGGAAGCTCGTCACGCGCGTCGCCGTGCGCGAGAGCGTGCGGATGCGGGTCTTCGTCGGCAGGCGGGGCCGCCGCTTCAAGCTCTCCCTGCGCGCCACCCGCGACGGGAAGACCGTCGCGCGACGCACGGCGATCAGCCGGCGGCGCTAGGAGCCGACCAGGAGCCCGTCGCGCTCGACCATCGCGGCGTAGCGGCCGCCGCGTTCGAGCAGCTCCTCGTGCGTGCCCTGCTCAGCGATCTCCCCATGGTCGAGGACCACGATCCGGTCTGCGTCGCGCACCGTGGAGAGGCGGTGGGCGATCACGATCGTCGTGCGCCCGCAGGCCAGCTCGCGCAAGGCCTCCTCGACGGCGCGCTCGGTCTGCACGTCGAGCGCGCTCGTGGCTTCGTCGAGCACGAGCACCGGCGGGTTGCGCAGGACCGTCCGCGCGATCGCGATGCGCTGCTTCTCGCCACCGGAGAAGCGGAAGCCGCGCTCGCCCACGACGGTGTCGTAGCCGTCCGGCAAAGACGCGATCGTCTCGTGGACCTGCGCCGCGCGCGCGGCGGCCTCGACCTGCGCGTCGGTCGCGTCGGGCTTGGCGAAGCGCAGGTTGTCCATGATCGAGGCATGAAAGAGGTAGGTCTCCTGGGAGACGACGCCGACCGCGTCGGCGAGGGAGCTGAAGGTCGCCTCGCGCACGTCGGTCCCGTCGAGGCTGACGCTGCCGCGCGCCGGGTCGTACAGCCGGGCGGCGAGGTAGCCGAGCGTGGTCTTGCCCGAGCCCGTCTCGCCGACGATGGCGATCTTGGTCCCGGGCGCCACGTCCAGGGTGATGCCCCTGAGCGTCCAGACATCCTCGGAGTAGCGAAACCAGACGTCCTCGAAGCGGATCTCGCCCGTCGGGCGTGAGAGCTCCCGGGTGCCCTCGGCGATCTCGACGCGCATGTCGAGGTACTCGAAGATCCGGTCGAAGAGCGCCATCGAGGACCGCATGTCGACTCCGACGCCGAGCAGCGAGTTGACCGGGTACAGCAGCCGCGTCTGCAGCGTCGTGAAGGCGACCACGGTGCCGATCGAGACGGCGTTGGGCGACAGGCCGGCGAAGAGGTACACGAGCGCGGGCATGACGGCGAAGGACGTCTGCACGGCGGCCATCGACCAGCGGCCCGCCATGCGGCTGCGGACCTCGAGGTCGGCGAGGTTCTGCGACTCGCTACAGAAGCGCTCGGCGAGCTCGGCCGACCGCCCCATGCTCTTGCCGAGAAGGATCCCGGACACGCTCAGCGACTCCTGCACGAGCGAGGAGATGTCGGCCATCGCGGACTGACGGGTGGCGGTCAAGGTGCGCCGGCGGTTGCCCACGCGGCGCGAGACGCCGGCGAAGAACGGCAGGACGGCGAGCGAGAAGGCGGCCAGGCGCCAGTCCAGGGCGACCATGGCGACGGTCGTCGCGAGCACGGTCGTGACGTTGGAGGTGATCGAGGTCGCGGTCGTCGTGACGACGTTCTGCACCCCGCCGATGTCGTTGGCGATGCGCGACTGCACCTCGCCGGTGCGCGTGCGGGTGAAGAAGGCCAGCGACAGGCGCTGCAGATGGCGGTAGACCGCGGAGCGCAGGTCGTGCATCACGCGCTGGCCGACGACGTTGGACAGGTAGGTCTGGCCCACGTTGAGCACGCCGGTCGCGACCGCGATCGCGATCATGCCCGCCACGAGCCCGGCGAGCAGGCCGCGGTCGCGCTCGGGGAGGGCCTGGTCGAGGATCTCGCGCAGCAAGAACGGCGAGATCATGCTCAACCCGGCCGACAGGACGATCAGCGCGAGCACGCTGAACAGCGGCCGGCGGTACGGCCTGAACAGCGCGGCGACGCGCCGGGTGCGTCCTGCTTCAGCGCGGCCCCGGCCCCGGCCCCGGCCCCGGCTCGATGCCCGGCGCGGCGCCGTCCGCCCGCTCATGAGGCCGACCTAGGCGCCGGCCGTCACCACCGCGGGCGCTTCCAGGGCGTGCTCGAGCACCTCGTCGATGCTCATCGCCGGGTGGAAGGTCATGGCCTCGCGCACGTCGGCCGGGACGTCGTCGAGGTCGCCGCGGTTGCGCTCGGGCAGGATGATCTCGGTCAGCCCGGCGGCGTGGGCCGCGAGCACCTTCTGCTTGAGCCCGCCGATCGGCAGCACGCGGCCCTGCAGCGTGACCTCGCCGGTCATGCCGACCGTGTGCTTGACCGGGCGCCCGGAGAGCAGCGACGCGAAGGCGGTGACCATGGTCACGCCGGCGCTCGGGCCGTCCTTGGGAATTGCGCCCGCGGGGACGTGGACGTGGAACTCCCGGTCCTCGAAGGCGCCGTCGTCGATGCCGAGCTCCGCCGCGTGGCCGCGGACGTAGCTGAGCGCGATCTTGGCCGACTCCTTCATGACGTCTCCGAGCTGGCCGGTGAGGACCAGGGAGGCGCCGTTGCCGTTCATGGCCGTGGCTTCGACGAACAGCACGTCGCCGCCCGTGCCGGTGACGGCGAGGCCGGTGGCCACGCCGGGAACGGCCGTGCGCAGCGCCGCCTCCTGCCAGACCTTCTGGCGCCCGAGGGCGTCGCGCACCGACTCGAGGGAGATCGAGACAGGGACGTCGAGCTTCGCGCTCGCGATGCCCGTCGCGGTCTTGCGCAGGATCGTCCCGAGCTCGCGCTCGAGGTTGCGCACGCCCGCCTCGCGGGTGTACTCCGCGATCACGGTGCGCAGCAGGCCGTCGCCGACGGACACCTCGTCCTCGCGCAAGCCGTTGCGCTCGCGCTGGCGCGGCCACAGGTAGCCGCGCGCGATCGCCACCTTCTCCTCGACGGTGTAGCCGTCGAAGCGGATGACCTCCATGCGGTCAAGCAGCGGGCCGGGGATGGTCTCCGCCACATTGGCCGTGGCGATGAAGAGGACCTGCGAGAGGTCGACCTCGATGTCCAGGTAGTGGTCGCGGAACGCGTGGTTCTGCGCCGGGTCGAGCACCTCGAGCAGCGCCGAGCTCGGATCGCCGCGCCAGTCGGCGCCGACCTTGTCGACCTCGTCGAGCATGATCACCGGGTTCATCGTCCCCGCGTCGCGCAGGGCGCGCACCAGGCGTCCCGGGAGGGCGCCGACGTAGGTGCGCCGGTGACCGCGGATCTCGGCCTCGTCGCGCACGCCGCCCAAGGACATCCTCACGAACTCCCTGCCCGTCGCGCGGGCGATCGACTCGCCGATCGACGTCTTGCCGGTGCCGGGAGGGCCGATCAGGGTGAGGATGGCGCCGGAGCGCTTGTCCTCGGCGATGCCGCGCTCCTCGCGCAGCTTCTTGACGGCGATGTACTCGACGATGCGGTCCTTGACGTCCTCGAGGCCGGCGTGGTCGGCGTCGAGCACCGCGCGGGCGACGACGGGGTCCAGGCGCTCCTCGGAGCGGCTGTCCCACGGCACCTGCAGCAGCCAGTCCAGGTAGGTCCGGATCGTGCCGGCCTCGCCGCCCTGCTCGCCCAGGCGCTCGAGGCGGCCCAGCTCCTTCTCGGCCTGCTCGCGCACCTTCTCGGGCATGCCGGCCTCGTCGATCTTGGCGCGGTACTCCTCCACGACCGACGCGTCGTCGTCGCCGAGCTCGCGGCGGATCGAGTCCATCTGGCGGCGCAGGATGTACTCGCGCTGCTGCTTCTCCGCGCCGGAGTTGACGTCCTCGCGGATGCGGCGGCGGACCTGCAGCTCGGCGAGGCGCTCGCGCTGGATGGCGACGGCGCGCGCGAGGCGGTCGGTCACGTCGAGCAGCTCGAGGACGCCGAGCTTCTCCTCGAAGGAGACGTCGGGCGCGTAGCCGATCGTGTCGGCCAGGGCGCCGGGCTCGCGGATCGCGCGCAGGAACTCGCCCACGCGGCCGTCCGCGCCGCGCACCTCGAGGATCTCCTCGACCACCGCGCGGTACTCGCGCTCGAGGTCGCGGGTGCGCCCGTCCACGGGGATCTCGTCGGCCTGCTCGACGATCTCGACGCGCAGGCGGCCCTCGGCGTCCGAGGAGCCGGCGCCGACGATGCCGCGCGAGACGCCGGAGAGCGTGACGGCGCGGCCGCCGCCGGGCAGGCGGACGGTGTCGGTGACCTGGGCGATCGTGCCGACGGACGCGTACTCGCCGTTGTGGCGCGGTACGAGAAGGACGCGCGTCTCATCGCCGGTGTCGACGGGGAGCGTGACGTCCATGGTGGGGAAGACGACGGTGTCGTCGAGCGGTATGAGAAGCAATGGGGGCATGTGAGTCTGCTTACGGATCGGGAGTGACTTGCGATCTGAAAGCAGTGTAGCGGAGAACTCCTTGTCCGCGCAACGATCCCTCGACGCGGCCCGCCGCTCGTCGCGCTCGCGGGGCTTTTGGTCGCGACCGCCTACGCCGTCGGCACGGCCACGAGCACGTGGAACGGGCGCGATCTGTCCCCGACCCGCCGATGCTCGGCGAGCGTCAGCTCGGCGCGCCCCAGCGCCTCCACGATCTCTTCGACGGGGCGGATCCGGAAGCCGTAGGGGGTGTGCGGCATCTTCTCCATCGCCGCCGGATCTGCCAGCCCGACGGCGACTCGGCCGGAGCCCTTCAGGGCGCGGGCGAGCGCGCCGAACGCGGGCACGAGGTCGGGCACGAAGTAGATCGTGTTGGTGGTGATGATCCCGTCGAGCGACCCGGCGGCGAACGGCAGGTCGAGCATCGACGCCTGGTGCAGTTCCAGCCGGCCGGCGGAGATCGCCTCCCGGACGCGGCGCGCCGCCCGGCCGAGCATCTCAGAGGAGATCTCGACCCCGTGGACCCTGCCGGGTGGGTCGATGCGGTCGAGCAGCAGCGCGAGGCCGACCCCGCCGCCGAAGCCGACGTCGGCGGCGACCCCTCCGGGCGGGATCGCCAACGCCTCGACAGTGCCGGTCACCGCCCGACGGTTGCCGCGGTTGAGCCCCGCGCCCACGACGCGCCCGGCGAGCCCCGTGGGATGCCCCAGCTGCCGCGCGACGCCCGCGTGCAGTCGGCGTCGCAGGTCCATGGCGGACGAGGGTAGTCCTGCCACACCGGCATTCGCAGATTCGGCATCTATTGGATGCCCTATCTGCGTCGGACGGTCCGGGTCGCCCTGCCGGCCGTTCGCCGACGCCTCCAGCTCACCACGAACCGACGCCCGCCTGGTCCTAGATCAAGCCCGCTTCGCGGGCGCCGCGGACGGTCTGCATGAGCACCGTTCGGGCGTCGTGCTCCGGGCGCCAGCGCAGCTTGTGGCGCGCCTGTGAGGTGTCCATGACGACGGACGCCTTCAGGGCGTTGACCCAGTGGGCCTCGGGCGGCATGAACGGCAGCCGGGCCACGACGGCCGCGGCCGCGTCGATCGCCGGCCCGGGCATCGGAATCGAGGACCAGCCGAGCGCCGTCGCGAGCTCTGACAGCGTCAGCTCGCCGTCGGCGGCGAGGTTGTAGATGCCCGGCTCGCCGCGGCCGAGCGTCCCCGCCACCAGCGCCGCCGCGACGTCCTCGGTGTGCACGAGCTGAAACGGCACCCCGGGGTCCGGGATCACCGGCCGCAGCCTCGGCATCCGCTCCAGGAGCCGCAGCACGGGCGCCGGGAGCTTCTGGGCGAGCGAGACGTACGGGATGACCTCGATCAGCGACAGCGCGTCGGCGCCCGCGACGATGCAGGGGCGGAACACGTAGGCCTCGATGCCCGACCCCGCCAGCGCCTCCGTGAGCGCGCCCTCGAGCTCGGCCTTCTGCGCCGAGTAGTAATGCGCGCCGGTGCCGCGCGGCTCGACGTCCTCGGTGAGCGGGACGGGGTTGCCGGCGTGGAAGCCGTAGGCGGCGACCGACGAGGTGTAGACGAGCCGCCGGCAGCGCTTGGCGGCCGCCGCCGCCGCGAACACGTTGCGCGAGCCGTCGAGGTTGACGCTGCGCGTCTCCTGCAGGCTGCCGACGATCACGAACGCGAGATGGACGACGACGTCCGCCTCGGCGAAGAGGTCGTCCAGCGCGTCGCGGTCGAGGATGTCGCCCTGGCGGTACTCGGTCTTGGAGAGGCCGAGCGAGGCCGGGTCGAACGGGCGCCGCGCCATGCCCAGGATCTTGCCGACGTCCTCGTGGCGGTCCAGCGCGCGCAGGTAGGAGCGGCCGACGTCTCCTGTCGGGCCGGTGACGGCAACGGTGAGCTTGGTCATGCATGCCCGACGATAGACGTCGCCTAGAGCGCGTACCGCAGGAGCACCTCGTTCTCGTGGCGCAGCACCCAGCGCAGGCGCAGGGCGCCGCGCGCGTGAAGCGGCGGGCCGGCGACCAGGCGCAGGGCGGCGTCGCCGCCGACCAGCTGCGGGTCCAGCGTCAAGAAGAGCTCGTCGAGCACGCCGGCCTCGAGCAGCGACCGGTTGAGCGTCGGGCCGCCCTCGCACAGCACGGTGCGCAGCCCGAGCGCCGCGCCCAGCGCGCGCAGCGCCGGCCCGGGGCCCGGGTCCTCGAGCTCGACGATCTCCACCCGCGCGCGCACGTGCGCGGGGACGGCCACTCGGCCGGGCGGGGCTGCGATGCCCACCCGCTGCTCGGGGGCGTCGAACATCGGCGCCGTCCACGGAACGTCGCCCGAGCGCGTGATCACGAGCGCCGCCGGGTCCTCCTCCAGGCCCAGCGCGGCCCGCTCGGCACGCCGCTCCGGCCGCTGCACGAGGCGTCCGTAGCGCTCGGCGCGCAGCGTTCCGCTGCCCGCGAGGACCCCGTCCGCGATCCCGCGCAGGGCGTGGAACATCGCCTTGTCCCCAGGGCCGCCGAGCCCGGTCGAGCCGCCTTCGACCTCCACGCGGCCGTCGAGGCTCGCGACCATGTTGCACAGCAGCAGCGGCCGCCCGTCGGGCGCGCGCTCCCACGGCGCCATCGCCGCGCACAGCGCCTCGGCTGTGGCCGGCTCGGCCGCCGGCCACAGCACCTCGAAGCGCGGCCGCGTCACGCGTCGTGCCCGGGCTCGAAGCGCTTGGCTCGGTGGAAGCCGAACTGAGCCGGGTTCTCGCTCGCGCCCGCCGCCACCGGCTCGAGCACCAGCGCGTCGTGGTCGCCGGCCGGCACGCGCTCGAGCACGCGGCCGACCAGCCAGTTCGGGCATTCGTCGAGCAGCGGCACCCCCTCCGGCCCGTCGTGCCAGGCGCAGCGCGCGAACTTGTCGACCGCGTCGCCGGTGTGCGAGCCGAACAGCTCCACCAGGTGCTCGGCGGCGGGGGGTACGAGGTGGACGCCGAGCGCGCCGGCGCCGCGCGCGACCCGGTAGGTGCGGTTCTTGTCCGAGAGGCAGACCAAAAAGCGCAGCGGGTCGACGCTGCACTGGGTCGCGAAGCCGATCAGACAGCCCGAGCGCTCCCCGCCCGCGGCGACCGTGACGATGTACATGGGGTAGTCGATCCCGCCCACCCAGTCATTCACGCGGGCGACGGGATCCATGGCGCGCAGGCTACTCTCGACGGCGTGAGGCGCCGGCTCGGCATAGCGGCGGTCGTGGTGGCGGCCGTGCTCTCGCCGGCTTCGGTGGCGGCGGCCTCGTCGCGCCAGGAATCGGTCTTCGAGGACGACGACCTCCTGCTGCACTCCCCCGCCGCCATCGTCGACTCGACGATGGCCGAGCTACGGGCGCTCGGCGTGGACCGCGTCCGCCTGCCGGCCCTGTGGCGCGATCTGGCCCCCGCCTCCCGGCCCAGGGACGCGACGGACCCCGCGGCGTATCCGGCCGCTCGCATGGCCACGCTCGACTACTCGATCAACTCCGCCTCCGCGCACGGGCTCAGCGTCCTGCTGAACGTCCGCGGCGGGGCCCCCGCCTGGGCGCGGGGCGCCCACCCGCCGCGCAAGATCGCCGACCGCGACGCCTACAAGCCCGACGCGAAGGCGTTTGGGGACTTCGTGCGGATGCTCGGCCGCCGCTACTCCGGCACCTACGTCGACACGGACGCGGGTCCTGTGCTGCTCCCGCGCGTCGACGCCTGGTCGCTGTGGAACGAGCCCAACTGGGCGGGCCTGCTGCAGCCGCAGTCCGAGCGCGACCCGCGCACCAAGCGCATGCACACCTACGCGCCGCGCCTGTACCGCAAGCTCTACTACGCCGGACAGGCGGGCCTGCGGGCCGCGGGCCACGCCGCCGACGTGATCCTGCTCGGCGAGACCGCGCCGCTGGGCGACACGTCCGTCGGCGTCACCCACCCGATCTACGCCGCCCGCTTCTACCGCGACCTGTTCTGCCTGAACGCAAGGCTCAAGCCGCTCAAGGGCCTCGCCGCCCGCCTCGACGGCTGCGGGGACTTCGCAAGGAAGGGCCCGCTGGCCACCAAGGGCCTCGCGCACCACCCGTACCCCGTCCTCGCGGCGCCCGAGTTCAAGTCGATCCTGCCCGACGAGATCCGGCTCGCGGACGGCGAGCGGCTCGTGCGGATCCTCGACGCCGCCCGGCGCTACAAGCGGGTCACCGGCAGGATCCCCATCTGGTACACGGAGTTCGGCTACCAGACCAACCCGCCCGACCCCTACCGCGGCGTGACCCCGCGGCGCCAGGCCGCGTGGACGGTCCGGGCCGAGCGGCTCGCCTTCTCAAACCCGCGGGTGCTCGCCTTCGACCAGTTCCTGCTGCGCGACACGGGGCCGCAGACGCAGTACCCGGCCTCGGACCGTCGCTACTGGTCGACCTACCAGACGGGCCTGCGCTTTGCGAGCGGCCGCAAGAAGCCCGTCTACAACGCCTACCGCCTGCCGCTGCTGGCGCTCGACCGGATCCGCGACGGCCGCCCGCTGCGCCTGTGGGGCATGGTCCGGCCTGGCGCCGACGGCGTCCGCCAGTCGATCCGCATCGAGCACCGGGCGAGCGCCAAGGCCGAGTGGGCGCCGATCCAGACGCTCGAGGTCCGCAACGCGAAGGGCTACTTCACCGTGCACCTCGCGCACGCGATCCCCGGCCAGTACCGCTTCGTCTGGCTCGGCCATGACGGAGACGTGGCGTCGGCGCCGGCCACGAGGAGGTAGGCTCGCCGCGGTCATGGAAGTCTCGAAGCTGCGACGCGGGGAGATCGCGGCCGCCATCGGCGGGCTGCTGCTCGTGATCTCGGTCTTCTTGCCGGCCTACTCGCCGTCGGCGAACCGCAACGCGCGCGTCGCCGGCGGCAGGGCGGACGCCTCGATCTGGGACGCGAACTCGATCAGCCGCATCGTGCTGCTCGTGGCGGCCCTGGCGCCGATCGTCCTGCTCTACGTCATCGTCCGCGGGCACCAGCTTTCCTGGCCCCGCGGCGAGCTGACCGCGGTCGTCGGCCTCGTCGCCGTGACGCTGGTCGTCTGGAACGGCATCATCCAGCGGCCCGGCGAGCCGGCGGGCCAGGTCGGCCTGACGATCGGCTGGTTCGTCGCCCTGATCGGCTCGCTCGCGGTCGCCGGCGGCGGCGCCGTCCGCGCTTCGATGTCCGAACGCCGCCGCAAGCCACCAGGAGTCCTATGAGCCCTGTCCTTCCGGATCGCAACCTCGCGCTGGAGCTCGTGCGCGTGACCGAGGCGGCCGCCCTGCAGGCGGCGCGCTGGATCGGCCGCGGCGACAAGCTCGCCGCCGACCAGGCCGCCGTGGACGGCATGCACGCCGTGCTCGGCACGATTCGCATGGACGGCATCGTCGTCATCGGCGAGGGCGAGAAGGACGAGGCGCCCATGCTGGCCAACGGGGAGCACGTCGGCGACGGAACGCCCCCGGAGGTCGACATCGCCGTGGACCCGCTGGAGGGCACGACCCTGTGCGCACGCGGCATGCCGAACGCCCTGGCCGTGATCGCGCTGTCCGAGCGCGGCGCGATGTTCGACCCGGGCCCGTGCGTCTACATGGAGAAGATGGCCGGGCGCGAGCAGATCGCCGATCTGCTCGACCTCGACCGGCCGCTTGGAGAGACCGTCGGCCTGATCGCGGAGCGCCGCGAGGTCGACGTCGGCGACGTCACCGTCGTCGTGCTCGACCGCCCGCGCCACGAGGCCGGCATCAAGGCGATCCGCGACGCCGGCGCGCGCGCGCGGCTCATCGCCGACGGCGACGTCGCCGGCGTGCTGCTCGCGGTTTCCGAACGCTCGCCGGTCGACCTGCTGTGGGGCATCGGCGGCACGCCCGAGGGCGTCATCTCCGCGTGCGCGACCAAGTGCATGGGCGGCGCGCTCGTCGGGCGGCTGTACCCGCGCGACGACGACGAGCGCCGCGCCGCGATCGACGCCGGCTACGACCTCGAGCGCGTGCTCACCCACGACGATCTGGTCACGGGCGACAACGCCTTCTTCTGCGGCACGGGCGTCACGGACGGCGACGTCCTGCAGGGCGTGCGCTACCAGGGCGCGCGCGGCGCCACGACAGAGTCGCTCGTCACGCGGTCGCGCTCGGGCACGGTCCGGCGCATCCACTCCCGCCACGACCGCACCAAGCTGCGCGTCCTGGCCGGCACCACGCAGGCCTAGCCGCGCACCACCTTGACCGCCTGGCGGCGGTCGTCTGGCACGGGAACGCTCTTCGGGCCTTCGGCCCGTCTAGCGGCGCAGCGACCAGGCCAGGACGGCCCCGATCAACCCGAAGGCCGCGGCGAGCGCGGCCACCACGCCCCACGGCGTCGAGCCGACGGTGACGTCCTCGGCCGCGGGCTGCTCGCCCGGAGCGTCGGGGGCGAGCTGCCCGACCGCGGACGGCTCGAGCTGGAGGCGCGCGAGGTGCTTGAGGAAGCCGTGCGTGACGATCACGTGGATGCGCGACTGCGTGTTCACATAAAACCACTTGAACGGCCTGGCGAGGGCCGGGTAGAAGCTCGCGACCTCGACCTCGACGTGTACACGGGCGTAGCCGGGACGCTCCGACGCAGAGCGGCGGACGTCGATCTCGAGGTAGCCGTCGTCGCGCCGGGCCACGAGCAGGCCGTCGCGGATGCGCCAGCGCACGATGCCGCGGTCGCTGCTCAGCTCGTACTCGGGCGGATGGAAGCGCAGCATGACGAACGGCCGGGAGAGCATGACGACCGCGCGTCCGTCGGCGGAGTAGTGCACGCGGACCACGCCGAGCGAGATGCGCGACAGGTACCACCAGTAGGTGCGCGCGAGGCGCTCGAGGTGCTGCGCCGACCAGATCGCGTCGAGCTCGCGCTCCGGCATGTCCACGTTGGCGGCCTGGATCGAGCGCACGGCACCGGTGCGGTCCATCGTCGTGTGCTCCTCGGCCTCGGCGATCACCGCGTTCGCGATCCGCCGCTCCTTCCTCGGCTTGCCGGAGAGCAGCTTCAAAGGGCGCTCAGGGCTTGGGGAGCTTCTCGACGGCGCGCTTGAGGATCTGGCCGCCGACCGTCAGGCCGACCTGGGCCAGCTCTCCGGCGGCCTGCACGACGGTCGACACGAGGTCGGTGCCGCTCGGCGGCTGCGGGTCGGCGGGCAGGCGCTTGCCGGCCGACTTCTCGTTCGCCTCGGCGAGCGCGCGCGAGCCGGCGCGCACCGGCCGCGGGCGGGCGGGCTCGGCGGTGGTCACGGGCTTGGCGGCGGCGACGGGCTCGGCGGTGGTCACGGGCTTGGCGGCGGCGACGGGCTCGGCCGCGGCCACGGGCTTGGCGGCGGCCCGGCGCGCGGTCGCCCGCGGCTTGGGCGTCGTGGCCGGTGCCTTGGACGCGGCGGCCTTGGTGGCCTTCGGCTTCGCGCGCGTCGGGGCCGTGGACCTGCGGGCCGGCGCGGCCGCAGACGACCGCTCGCGGCCGCTCAGCCGTGCGGGCCGGGTGGGGGAGAGCGACGCCAGCACGCCCGTCTCCTTGGACCCGCCTTTCCCTTTGGGCGTGTTCGCCTTCGGCGCCATCGACGCGAGTCTAGTGAAGGTTTCCCACGCGCCCAAACAGCTCGAGCGCACCCTCCGCGAGGTCGCTGGATGTCCCGACGAGGACGCGACTGCGACGCGGTGCGCAAGAGGTCGCTACGGTCGTTGAACTTCCGTTGAGGAAGGGCCTAGACTCAGCCTCGAGCTTGCCCTGTGTCCCCGTCTCAGCTCCCCGGCTGGGACCAGGTAATTCGCCGAGACAATGCAGCCTGCGGTCCTCATCTCCCCGGGGTCCCGGCGCGGAGGAACATCGATGTCAGCAGTTGATCTGCAGGAACTCGAAGAGGTCAAGGGCCTGGTCCTCAAGGGCCAGACGGTGGGCGTGCTGACCCACGCCGAGATCGCCACCGCGGTGGCCGAGCTCGACATGGACGAGGCCGACATGGAGGAGCTCCACGGCTTCCTCGAGAAGTCGGAGATCGAGCTCGTCGAGGAGATCGACCCCGCGCACACGGCCGCCCAGGAGGAGCGCGCGGTCGACAAGAAGTCGCGGCGCAAGAAGAACCCGGCGCTCGACCTGCGCCCGGACATGACGACGGACTCGCTGCAGCTGTTTCTCAAGGACATCGGCAAGGTCCGCCTGCTCACCGCCCAGGAGGAGGTCGACCTCGCACGCCGCATCGAGCGCGGCGACCTCGACGCCAAGCAGAAGATGGTCGAGTCCAACCTGCGCCTGGTCGTCTCGATCGCGAAGAACTACCGCAACCAGGGCCTGCCGTTTCTCGACCTCATCCAGGAGGGGACGCTCGGGCTGGTGCGCGCGGCGGAGAAGTTCGACTACCGCAAGGGCTTCAAGTTCTCCACCTACGCGA
>JBBSIC010000032.1:0-38643 GCA_038232275.1 Solirubrobacterales bacterium
GCGGCGGCCTTCTGCGCGGCCGCCGTCATGGGCTGGCCGGGCACCCGCGCTGGCTGGGCCTGCGGCTCGGCGCGCACGCGGCGGGCGGCCTCGGCCTGATCGACGACGCGCTGCTCGAGCTCCTGCGCGCGCTCAGGGGCTCGCCCCGCCCATTCCCGCAGGCGTTTGAGCTCACGCGCCTGCGCGATGAACAGGACGGCGAGTACGGCGAGCCCGAAGAAGGCGACGATGCCTGCGTAGGCACCGCCCTTCTCGATCAGGTTCGAAAGGGTGACCGCGAAGGTGACCATGCTTTACAGGAGCGGCAGTCTAGGCCGCTAGCCGGACCCCGTCGGCGCGGGAACGCTCGCAGCGGTCCCGGTCAGGTGGCCGTTGGACTCCGCCGCGATCGCCGCCGCCGCCTTCATCGGCACCCGCACGCGGGCCAGATCGGACACCGTGGCGGCCAGCCGGGCGGCGTCGCCCTCCAGCGCCATCAGCCCGATCTGGTTGAAGGTCTCCTCCACGAACTCCGGGTTCAGCGCCGGGCGGTCGGCCCGGCGGATGCGCGGCGCCTCGGTCGGCGCCGAGGTCTCGTAGGCGTTGAACAGATCCTCGTGGAGCTTCTCGCCGGCGCGCGCGCCGATGATCTCGATCGCGATGTCCTTGCCCGGCTCGAGCCCGGAGAGCCGGATCATCTGCTCGGCGAGCTCCATGATCTTCCCGGGCTCGCCCATCTCGAGCACGAAGGTCTCGCCCCCGACGGCCAGCGAGCCCGCGTGCACGATCAGCTGGACGGCCTCCGGGATCGTCATGAAGTAGCGCGTCATGGCGGGGTCGGTCACGGTCACGGGACCGCCCGCCGCGATCTGGCGCCGGAAGATCGGCACGACGGACCCCGAGGAGCCGAGCACGTTGCCGAAGCGCACGGAGGCGAAGACGGTGTCCGGGTACCGGCTGTCGGACGCCTCGATGCCCCACTCGGCCAGCGCCTTGGACGCGCCCATGACGGTCGCCGGGGCCACGGCCTTGTCCGTGCTGACGAGCACGAAGATGTGCACTCGCGCATCGCCGGCCACGCGGGCGACGACGCGCGTGGCGATCGCGTTGTTGCGCACCGCCTCAATCGGGTTGGCCTCCATCATCGCGACGTGCTTGTAGGCGGCGGCGTGGAAGACCACGGAAGGCCGGTGCTCGGCGAAGACCTCCCGCATGCGCTCCTCGTCCTTGCAGTCCGCCAGGACGGCGACCGTCTCGAGCACGTGGCGGTCGTGCACGAGCTCGCGCTGGATCTCGAACAGGTTGTCCTCCGCGTGGTCGACGAGCACGAGCCGGCTGGGCCCGACGCGGGCGATCTGGCGGCACAGCTCGGAGCCGATCGACCCGCCGGCCCCGGTGACGAGCACCGGGCGGCCCGAGAGGTACTCGCCGACGCGCTCGATCTCCATACGGACCGGGTCGCGCCCGAGGACGTCCTCGACCCGCACCTCGCGCACCTGGCGGACCATCCGCCCGCCCGTGCGCAGCAGCTCGAAGACCGTCGGCAGGGTGCGCACGGCGACCCCCCGCTCGCGGGCCGCGCTGACGACCTTCGCGCGCAGGGCGCCGGAGGCCGACGGGATCGCGATCAGCACCTCGTCGGGCTCGATGTCGTCGAGGATCCGGCCGAGGCGGTTCGTCGTGCCGTGGACGCGCACGCCGCCGATGCGCATGCCGCTCTTGCTCGGGTTGTCGTCGACGAAGCCGACGGGCCGCAACCCGAGGTCGGGGTTGCGCACGATCTCGCGCAGCACCAGGCGGCCGCCCTCGCCGGCGCCCACGATCAGCACGGAGCGCGCGTCGCGGCGCGGGCGGCCGCCGGCGGGACGGTCGAAGAACAGCCGCACCACGAAGCGCGCGGCGAGGGTGAAGACGAGCGCCAGCAGGAAGAAGAAGACGATCACGCCGGTGGGCGGGCTCAGGCCCTCGAGGCCCTCCGGCGTCGTCACGTAGGCCGGGTCGAGCACCGCGATGCCGCCGACCATCACGAGCGTGGCGACGAACATCGCCTGCGGCACCCGGAGAAACTCGCGCTGGGAGGCGTAGCGCCACCAGTGCCGGTACAGCCCGAAGGCCCAGAAGACAAGCACGGTGCCGGTGACCGTGATCGTCACGGAGTGGTCGAGCAGGGCCTTGTAGCGCGCGGGGACGCCCGCGTCGAAGCGCAGCGCGTAGGACAGGTAGTAGGCGAGCGCGACGAGCCCCGCGTCGAGCGCGATCTGGGGGAGCGCGTGGCGGTGGACGGGCACGGCGACTGACCGCAGGCGGCGGCGCATCACGAGGATGATACGGGGGAGAGCAGCAGATCCGTGAAGGCCGCCGGGTCCCGCCTGACGCGCTCGGCCGTCTGGCGCGGCCGCCGCTCGACGGCGATCTGCCGCGGATCGTCGAGCTTGCGCAGGCGGCCCTCGGCGATCAGGCGCTCGTCGACGGCGCCGAGGCGGCCCTCGAAGGTCGTGTAGACGGGCGTGCCCAGCGCGACCGCCTCGCGGTTCATGGTGCCGCCCGCGGAGATGACGAGGTCCGCGTAGGCGACCAGCGACTGGGCGTCGACCGCGCGCTCGGGCACGACGAAGCCGCCCTGGCGCGCGAGCTCGACGCGCTGCTCGGGCGTGCGCGGGAGCACGACGACCTGGCCGCGCGGGCGCAGCTGCTCGAGCACGCGGCCGAACAGTGGGGTCTCGAAGCGGTGATACAGCGAGACGTCCGGCGGCGTGCGCACGACGAACAGCGGCGCGGAGCGGTCCAGCCCCAGCTCGTCGAGCACGGCCGCGTCGGGCTCGAAGTCCGCGAGGTAGTACTCCTCCTTGAGGCCGGCGTAGGCGAGCAGCTTGCGCGCCGTCGCGCCGTAGGCGGCGAGACGCTGCGGCGGGATGACGTCGGGCACGACGACGGCCTGCGCGAGGCGGCAGTTGATTGTGTGCTGCACCCGCGCCCACTCGTAGTCGAAGGTCGTCGTGGCCGGGATGCCCCGCAGGCGGGCGGCGACGGTGATGTCGTTGGAGCCGTGGCCGAGGGCGATGTCGAAGCGCCGCCCCTTCGCCCAGCGCACGAGCGCGTAGGAGCGGTCGACCAGCCCCAGGCCCTTCGCCGCGAGGCGGCCCCCGCGGTGGCGGCCGATCGCCTCGTGCTCGATGCCGAAGCGCTCGCAGAGGGCGAGCGTCTGCGCGAAGTCGCGCGCGGTGACGAGCACCTCGGCCCCGCGGCGGCGCAGATCCTCGATGACCGGGCGCATGACCAGGACATGCGGGGAGTTGGTGAGATCGACCCAGGCGCGCACGTGATGGAACCTAGTTCGAGGCGGGCGGCGGCTACCCTTGGCGGCAGATGCAGGTCGTCCATTCCGCCGTCACGGACGGTCTCGTCGATTTCGCCGTGCGCGTGATCAAAGACGTCGGCCTGCCGGGGATCTTCGTGCTGATGCTGGCCGAGAGCGCGTGCATCCCGATCCCCTCCGAGGCCACGATGCTCTTCGCCGGCTTCAGCGTCTTCGACGGCCGCTTCACCCTGACCGAGGTGGTGCTCGTCGGGACGGCGGCCAACCTCGCCGGCAGCTGGATCGCCTACGCCGTCGGCTACTACGGCCGCGTCGGGGCGCTCGAGAAGCACGGCGCCAAGCTGCACATCAGGCCCAAGGACCTCGAGCGGGCCGACGACTGGTTCGCGCGCTACGGCTCGGCGACCGTCTTCTTCACCCGGATGCTGCCGGTCATCCGGACGTTCATCTCCCTGCCCGCCGGCGTCGCGCGCATGCCCTTCTGGCGCTTCACCGTGCTGACGGTGGCCGGCTGCCTGCCCTGGGTCCTCGCGCTCGCCTTCGTCGGCCAGCAAGCCGGGTCGCAGTGGACGCGGTGGAAGGACAGCCTGCACTACGTCGACTACGCCGTCGCGGCGCTGATCGTCGGCGGGCTCGTCTACCTGGTCGTCCGTTGGCGGCGTGGCACGCCGGCGCCTGCCCAGTAGTCGCACCGACCTCCTGCTCGGACTCGTCCAGGGCCCGTCCGAGCTGCTGCCGGTGTCCTCCTCGGGCCACGTGGCGGCGGCGCGAGCGCTGTTCGGCGTCGAAGGGGGCGACGAGGTCGCCCTGCACGCCGGCTCGCTCGCGGCGCTCGTGCTCGGGTGCCGCTCCGAGGCGCTGGAGATCCTGCGGCGGCTGTCGTGGCGGCGCGTCGGGATGCACGCGCTGGCCGGCGCCATCCCCGCGACCGTCGGCTACGCGGTCGAGCTGACGCAGCCCAGGCGCCCCGTCGTGCCCGGGCTGCTGGCCGGGGCGGGGCTGCTCGTGGCCGCCGACCGCGCGCACGGCACGCGGTCGCGCTGGGACGCCGGGCTCGCCGACGGCGCCTGGCTCGGCGCGGCCCAGGCGGCCGCGCTGTGGCCCGGCGTCTCGCGCAACGGCGCGACGCTCGCCGCCGCCCGCCTGCGCGGCTTCGCGCCCGCCGAGGCCAACCCGCTCTCGCGCGAGGTCGGCGTGCCCGTCACGCTCGGGGCCGTCGTCCTGCGCCGCGGAGGCGTCACGCCCGGCACGGCGGCCGCGTTCGTCGGCGCGCTCGCCGCGCTCCCGCTGCTGCGGGTGGTCGACCGCGGCGGGCCGCTGTGGCCCTGGGCGGCCGAGCGCGCGGGGCTGGCGCTGCTCGTCCTGCGAGAATCGCGCCCGTGAGCGACGCCTACGCAGCCGCCGGGGTCGACACGCGCCGCAGCGACGCGGGCGTGGCGGCCATCGTGCGCGCCCTCGGAGCCGTGGAGACCGGCCGCCCGTCGCGCTCCGTGGCGCCGCCCGGCCATTACGCCGCCGTGCTGGAGGTCGCGCCCAACCTCGGGATCGCCGTGGGGACCGACTCGGCCGGGTCGAAGGTGATCGTCGCCGAGCAGACGGGCCGCTTCGACACGATCGGGATCGACTGCGTCGCGATGAACGTCAACGACGTCATCTGCATCGGCGCCGAGCCGATCGCCCTCGTCGACTACCTGGCGGTCGAGCAGTCCGATCCGGAGACGCTGCGCCAGATCGCCGAGGGCCTCGCGCGCGGCGCGGCCGACGCGGGCGTCGAGGTCCCCGGCGGCGAGCTGGCCGTCCTGCCGGAGGTCGTGCGCGGCCACCCGTCCCCGAGCGGCTTCGACATCGTCGGCACGTGCTTCGGGACGGTCGCGCTCGACCGGATGGTCACCGGCCAGGGCCGCCGCCCGGGCGACGCCGTGCTCGGCCTGCCCTCCAGCGGCATCCACTCAAACGGCCACACGCTCGCGCGCCGGGCGCTGCTGCGCGACGCGGGCTGGTTGCTCGACGACCGCCCGCAGGCGCTCGCGGGCGACTCGGTCGCCGACGTCCTGCTCGAGCCGACGGTCATCTACGTGCGCGCGGTGCTGGACCTGCTCCGCTCCGAGATCCCCGTGCGCGCGCTCGCCCACATCACCGGCGGCGGCGTCACCAACCTCCTGCGCTTCCCCGGGGAGTCCGGCTGGGCGATCGACGCGCCGCTGCCGCCGCAGCCCGTCTTCGCCGCCATCGCGGCGGCCGCCGCCGTCGGACCCGAGGAGATGTACGACGTCTTCAACATGGGCTGCGGCTTCGTGGCCGTCGTGCCGGACGAGCACGCCGAGGCGGCGGTCGAGCTCCTGGGCCGGCGCCACGCCGGGACGGCGCGCATCGGGACGATCACCGACCGTCCCGGCCGGGTGGAGCTTCCCGGCCTCGGCCTCGCGGCGACCCGCGAGGCCGGCGTTCACGGCTTGGCCGGGTAATGGGTAAGGGCTCTGCGTCGAAATCAGGGCGACACTCGGACGCCTGGATGGCGGCGCCACTAGTCGGTCTCGCCCTCGTCGTCGTCGTCGCCCCCTCCCGGCTCGTCCGCGGCAGACGGGATGAGCTCGTCGGCGTTCGCGCTCTGCAACCGCTGCTTGGCGTCGTCGACACCCTCCTGCAGCCGATCGCCCTCCCGCTCCATGCCGTCGGCTTCACCGTCGCGCTGGTCCGCCAGGTCACTGTGGTCGTTCATGGGTTGTTCGTACCCCTAGGGCCCCAGGGGTAGCCTCCGGCCGGACTCAGGGCAGCCCGACGATCAGGCGCAGCCCCGCGTCGAAGGCGTCGAGCTCGCGCAGGTGCCCGTGGCGCGCGTCCCAGGTGCCGTCGGCGAGGTCGCGCTCGACGTCGGCGACCACGCGGTCGACGACCTCCGAGTCCATGCGCGCGAAGCCGGACGTGGCGGCGCGGGCGGCGGGGTCCAGCACGCGCTCCGGGTGCGCCCAGAAGGATCCGAGCGTCCAATCCGGGGTATCGCGAGCGATCGGCACGGCCTCGACCGTGCAGGTGCCGCCGAGCCAACTGGTGACCTGCTCGGGCCAGGGAAAGATGCGGTGGTCGAGCGCGGCGACCTCGGTCAGGTAGTCGGCGACCAGCCACATGCGCCCGCTGACGCGGGGGTCGAAGGTGAGGACGATCACCGGGCCGCGGGCGACGCGGCGCAGCTCGCGGACGCCGGCCTGGAGCTCGCTGTCCCAGTGGTGGATCGTGATGACCGCCATGGCGGCGTCGACGCTGCGGTCGAACAGCGGCAGCGCACCGGCCGTGCCGCGGATGGCCGTGACGCGGTCGGCGCCGCGCTGGGCCGCCATCACGTCGCTCGGCTCGACGGCGATGACGTGGCGGTCGGCGGGCTCGTAGGAGCCGGCGCCCGCGCCGACGTTGACGACCGTGCGGGCGGCGCCGAGCGCTCCCGCCAGGCGGGCGGCGAGCGCCGGGTCCTCGCGCCGGGTCCTCGCGTAGCCCGTGCCGATGCGGTCGTAGCGGACGCTCAGCGCCGCTGCTCCTGGGTGAGCGCGAGGAACTCCGCCCGCGTGCGCGGGTCGTTGCGGACGTGTCCGCGCAGGGCGGACGTCGTCGTCCGGGCCCCTGGCTTCTGCACGCCGCGCAGCGTCATGCAGAAGTGCTCGGCGTCCAGCACGACGCCGACGCCCTTGGGCGTGAGCTCGGCCTCCAGCCAGTCGGCGATCTGGATCGTCATGCGCTCCTGCACCTGCAGGCGGCGCGCGAAGTGCTCGACCACGCGGGCCAGCTTGGAGAGCCCGACGATCCGCTCGCCCGGCATGTAGGCGACGTGGGCGACGCCGACGAACGGGATCAGGTGGTGCTCGCACAGCGAGTGAAACGGGATGCTGCGGGCGACGACCATCTCGTCGTAGCCCTCCGCGTTGGGGAACGTGGTCGCCTCGAAGGGCTGGGGCGTCAGCAGCTCGGCGTAGGCGGCGGCGACCCGGCGCGGGGTCTCGCGCAGGCCCGCGGCATCCGTGTCGACGCCCAGGGCGAGCAGGAGGTCGTGGGCCGCGCCGGCTGCGGCATCGAGGTCCATGGTGGCCCGAAGGCTACGACGCCGAGTGGAAGTCTCCCGCGCACGCGCGCTGCACGCCGGTCCGGCCGGCGCGCGCCTTCCGCGCCGCCGCACGGTAGCGGCCGACGCGTGCGAAGGCCCGGCCGCCGTAGACGTAGACCGACGCCCAGCCGTGCCGCACCTCCGCCTCGCCGAGGTCGAGGCCAGCCGGTGCCTGCGCCTCGACGTAGGCGAGCAGCCGCCCGTAGCGGTCGCGCGCGTCCTGGGTCCGATCGGGGACGAGCGTGACGCGGCGCCCCGCCGCCAGCCGCTGCATCTCGCGGGCCGCCGCGCGCGCGCCGCACTCCACGGGGGTGCCGGGGCGGTGCAGCTCCGGCGTGTCGATCCCGAGCAGGCGCACGGTCTCCTCGCGGCCGTCGATCCGGACGTGGAGCGTGTCGCCGTCCACCACGCGGACGACGCGTCCCTGGCGCGGCCCGGAGGCGTCGCCGCCGCCCAGCACGGCCCGGCCGCCGAGCACGGCGGCGATGACGACGAGGAGGCAGACGAGCAGGCGAGGCACGCAGGAACCGTAGGCGCGAGGGATCAGGCGTTCGCCCCCCGCGCGGAGCGGTACCGTTGCGGGCATGGCTAGAAGACTCTTCAACGCTCGCACCCTCGTGCTCGGCGGCCTCGTCGTCGCCGCCGTCGGCGCGTTCAAGAACCGCCAGAGGGTCGCCGGCCTGCTCGGCGGCGGCTCCAGCGGCCCCGAGCCCTACCCGCCGCCCGCGGCGGCGCCCGTCGGCACGCCCGCCGTCCAGCGCGACGCCCCGGCCCCGGCCGCGCCGATCTCGAACTTCGACGCCCCCGGCCCGCCGGAGAACACGGCGACGCACGTCCCGGCGCCCGAGCCCGTCGTCCACGATCCGGCCGGCGCGATCGACGAGGCCTCCGAGGAGGCCGCCGCGGCGGCCGAGGCAGCCAACATCGGCGGTGAGCCGGCGCACTACGCGAGCGACGAGGACGCCCTCACCGGGGTCGACGAGGCGCACCGCCCCCTCGAGGAGGCCGGCGAGGGCGTGTCCGAGGGCCAGGAGCAGGCCGAGGCCCAGCTGATCGACAACGCCGAGCCCGCCGCCGGCGACGCGCTCGAGGGCCAGCGCAGCCTCGAGGACATGCTCGACTCCCCGGCGGACGGCTTCGAGGGCGAGATCCCCGAGCCCGCGCCGCAGGAGGGCCCCGACGAGGCCACCGAGCTGCTCACGATCCCGCCGCCCGCCGGCGAGCCGGTGCAGGACGACCGCCTGCCCGATCCGCCCGCCGCCGCGGCGCCCGCGGAGCCGGAGGCGACGGAGCCCCTGCCGTTCCCCCCCGCCGGCGAGACGCCGGCCGAGCAGAAGTCCTCAGCCGTGTGGAAGTCCGACGAGCAACCGACCCAGGAGCAGCCCTCCGCGCGGGAAGGCGACGACGAGCGGGAGGAGTGGCAGGGCTGGTCGGACCGCCCGGAGGCCTCCTAGGCGACACCGTCGCCACAAACCCTCGGCGCGTGGGACGATAGGGGGACTGTGAGCCCGCTCGTCGGCACCCTGCTCAACGGCCGCTACCGGCTCGACGCCCAGATCGGGACGGGCGGGATGTCGACGGTCTACCGCGCCTTCGACCAGGTGCTCGAGCGCACGGTGGCGGTCAAGGTCATGCACCGCGAGATCGCCTCGGACTCCGACCAGCTCGAGCGCTTCCGCCGCGAGGCCCGCGCCGTCGCGCAGTTCTCGCACCCGCACATCGTCGGCGTCATCGACGCCGGGGAGGACGACGGGCGCCCCTACATCGTCTTCGAGTACGTCGAGGGCGAGACGCTCAAGGAGCGCATCGTGCGCTGCCGGTCGCTGCCGGTCGACGAGTCGCTCGCCTACGCGATCGAGATCACGCGCGCCCTGGCCGCCGCGCACCACCGCGGCATCGTGCACCGCGACATCAAGCCCCAGAACGTCCTGATCGACGAGGAGGGGATGGCCAAGGTCACGGACTTCGGCATCGCGCGCTCGCTCGACGAGGAGGGCCTGACCGCCGACGGCCGCGTGCTCGGGACGACGGACTACGTGTCCCCCGAGCAGGCCCTGGGCCACGCGGTCAACGGGCAGTCAGACATCTACTCCCTCGGCGTCGTCCTCTACGAGATGCTCGTCGGCGACGTCCCGTTTCATGGCGAGAACCAGGTCGCCGTCGCGATGAAGCACGTACGCGAGGACATGCCGGACGTCCAGCGGCTGCGGCCCGAGGTCACCGCGAGCGTCGCCGCCGTGCTCGACCGCATGATCGCCAAGCAGCTCGAGGGCCGCTACCGCGACGCCGTCGGGCTCGAGGACGACCTCGAGGACGCGCTCGCCCACGAGGCCGCCCGCCGCGGCCGGGCGACCGGTGAGGCCACCGCGGTCCTGCGCACGCTGCCGGCGAAGGCGGTCCGCGGCGTCCCGCTGCGGCTGCGCGGCCGCCGGGCGCTGATCGGGGCCGCGGTCGGCATCCTCGCCGCGGCGATCGTGATCGCGCTCGCCTTCAGCGAGGCCGCCAATCGCGTGCAGAGCGGCACGGGCGCGCAGCGCGGTCCGGCACCGACCGGCACCCGCAGCGTCTCGGTCCCGCGCGGCTCGGCCGGCGACTTCGACCCGCCCCCGGGCGACGAGACCGAGCACCACGCCGAGGTCACGCGCGTGGTCGACGGCGACCCCGGGACGGCCTGGTCCACCGAGACCTACTCCGACCACGCGTTCACGGGCACCGCCGGGACGAAGGCCGGGGTCGGGATCTACGTCGACGCGCGGCCGAAGGTCCAGGCCACCGCGATCCAGATCCAGACGCCCAAGCCGGGCTGGAACGCGACCATCTACGGGGCCCCGGCGGGCAGCATCCCGGCGACGCTCGCCGGTTGGACCAAGGTCGCCGGCGTCGCGGTCAAGCGCACCAAGGAGAACTTCGAGCTCGATACGAACGGCCAGGCTTACCGCTACTACCTCGTCTGGATCACGAGCCTGCCGGCGGACGCCGACAGCGTCCAGATCGGCGAGGTCTCGCTGTTCCGCAAGACCTGACCCGCGGCCTACCGGGCGGCGAAGCGCTCGAGCGCCAGGTCGACGAGCCGGTCGCAGAGTGCGGAGAAGGCGAGGCCCGATGCGGCCCACAGCGAGGCGTAGACGCTCGTGGGCGTGAAGCCGGGCAGCGTGTTGAGCTCGTTGACCAGCACGGTCTCGCCCTCCACGAAGAAGTCGACCCGGGCGAGGCCCGCGGCGCCCACGCGGACGAAGGTCTCCGCGGCCAGGCGGCGGACCTTCTCGAGGACCGCCGCCGGGAGCCGCGCGGGCACGACCAGCTCCATCCCGCCCGGCGTGTACTTGGCCTCGAAGTCATACCATTCGGACCCCGCCAGGACGATCTCTCCGGGGACGCTGGCCTCGGGCGCGTCATTTCCGAGCACCGCGCACTCGATCTCGAGCCCCGCCGACATCGCCTCGACCACGACGAGCGCGTCGTGGACGAAGGCGGTCTCCAGCGCCCCCGCCATCTCGGCGGCGTCGCGCACCTTGACGATGCCGATCGAGGACCCGGCGCGCGCCGGCTTGACGAACACCGGCAGGCCGAGATCGGCGAGCCGGTCGGCGTCCTCCCCGCGCCGCACGGCGGCGTAGCGGACCTGCGGGACGCCGGCCGCGGCGAGCACCTCCTTGAAGACCACCTTGTCCATGCACAGCGAGGAGGCGAGCACCCCGGCGCCGACGTAGGGCACGTCGAGCAGCTCGAGCAGGCCCTGCACCGTGCCGTCCTCGCCCCAGGGCCCGTGCAGGACCGGGAACGCGACGTCGGCGCCGAGCAGCCCGCCCGCCGGGTGCAGCGCCAGCACCGAGCCGCCGGACTCCCAGCCGCCGTCGCGGCGCAGGAGGACGTCGAGCACGTCGTGCCCTGCCGCGATCAGGCCCTCGCGCACCGCCGCGCCCGAGGCCAGCGACACCTCGTGCTCGGAGGACCGGCCGCCGCTGAGGACGGCGACCCTCACGGCGTGGGCGTCGGCGTGAGCGTCGCGGTGGGGCTCGCCGTCGCCGTCGGCGTCGGCGTCGCGTCCGGGCTCAGATTCGGGTCAAAGCGCCCCACGACCAGCGCGACGCGAGACCCCTTCTTGACCTTCGTGCCCTTCGACGGGCTCTGGTCGAGCACGACGTCGTCCTCGTCGGGCGTGGCGACCTTGCGCATCCGCTGGCGCGCCGACAGGCCGGCGGCGGAGAGCTCGGACAGGGCGTCGTTGAGGCTCGCCCCGCGCACGTCGGGCACCGCGACCTGCGCCGCCGCCTTCGCCACCACCAGGGTCACGGTCTCGCCCTTCTTGAGGATCGTCCCCTCGGCGGGCGTCGTCGAGATGACGGTGCCGGGGCCGGCGGTCGAGCTCGCCAGCTTGCGACTGACGACGACGAAGCCCGCGTCCTGCAGCAGCGCCTCCGCCTCGGCCTGGGGCCTGCCCGCCACCTTCGGCACCGCCGCCTGCTCCGGGCCCTTGGAGACCACCAGCGAGACGACCTCGCCGATGTCGAGCTGGGAGCGCGCGGACGGCCGTGTCTCGATGACGTGGCCCTCCGCCAAGGTCTCGTTGAACTGCTTGATCACCTTGACGCGGAAGCCGCGCTTGACGATCGTCTTGCGCGCCGTGGCGAGCGTCATGTCGGTGACGTCGGGCACGTCCGCCTGACCCGGCCCGCTGGAGACGAAGATCGTGACCGTCGAGCCCTTGACGACGCGCTCCCCGGGCCCTGGCCGCTCGCGGATCACCTTGCCGGCCGCCTGGTCGGCGCTGCGCACCGTCTGCAGCGAGACCTCGAAGCCGTCGTTGTTGATCCTCGCGGTCGCCGTCGCGGAGTCGAAGCCGACGACGTTGGGCACGGCGACCAGGTCGGGCTTGAGCAGCAGGTAGGCGCCGGTGCCGATCGCGGCCAGGGCGAGCAGGGCGAGCACCAGCAGCGCCCAGAAGCGGCGGCCGCGGCGCCTGCGGCCGGCGGGCTCCTCGTCGACGATCGCCGGGTAGACGCCGGTCAGCGGGCCGGTGCGCTGGCCGGGCCCCTGACGGGCCGGGAGCTCGCGCACGGCCTCCAGCGCGGCGATGAACTCGTCGGCGTCGGCGAAGCGCCGGGCCGGGTCCTTCTGCATGGCCCGCAGGACCACCTCCTCCAGCTCGGGGGAGACGGCCGGGTTGATCGCCCGCGGCGGCGTCGGCTCCTCGGAGACCTGCTTGAGCGCGATCGTCACCGCCGACTCGGCGTCGAAGGGCACCTGCCCGGTGAGCAGCTCGTAGAGCAGGATGCCGACGGAGTACAGGTCCGACTGCGCGGATACCGCGTGGCCCTGGGCCTGCTCGGGTGACAGGTAGGCGGCGGTGCCCATGATCGCCCCGGTCTCCGTCATGTCCGAGGCGCCGGCGCGCGCGATGCCGAAGTCGGTGACCTTGACGCGCCCCTCGTCGTCGACGATGACGTTGTGCGGCTTGAAGTCGCGGTGGATGATGCCGCGCTTGTGGGCGAAGCGCGCGGCGCGCAGGATCTGGGCGGTGATGTCGACGGCGCGGGCCGGGGCCAGCGGGCCCTCGTCGCGGACGAGCTGCTTCAGCGAGCGCCCCTCGAGGTACTCCATCGCGATGTAGTAGGTGCCCTGAAGCTCGCCGCGGTCGAAGACCTGCACGACGTTGGGGTGCTGCAGGCCGGCGGCCGCGGACGCCTCGCGGCGGAAGCGCTCGACGAACTCCTGGTCCTCGGCGAAGCGGCGGTAGAGGACCTTCAGCGCGACCCGGCGGCCGAGCTGGGCGTCCTGGGCGCAGTAGACGTCGGCCATCCCGCCCGAGCCGATCCGCGACATGACGGTGTAGCGGCCGTCGACCACCTCGCCGACGCCGATGTCCTCGCGCAGCGGGTTGTGCTCGCTCATCCGCTAGTCACCGAGCGCCTCCAGGACCTGCTTGGCGATCGGGGCGGCCACGATCCCGCCCTGGCCGCCCTGGACCTCCTCGACCACGACCGCCACCGCGTGCTTGTTGGTGAAGCCGATGAACCACAGGTCGTTGAGCCCGTTGTTGTTGAGCTCGGCCGTGCCGGTCTTGCCGGCGAGGTCCACGCCGCTCAGGGCCGCCGCTGTGCCGGTTCCCTCCTTGACCACCTGCTTCATCATCGCGGTCACGGCGGCGGCCGAGGCGCCCGACAGCGCGCGCCCGGCCTCCTCGGGCTTTTTGTCGAGCGTGGTCCGGCCGTCCCGGTCGAAGGCCTTGGAGGCGATGAACGGCTTCATCCGCACGCCGCCGTTGCCGATCGTCTGGGCGACGGTCGCCATCTGCAGCGGGGTGACCCCGAGCTTGTCCTGCCCGATCGCCATGCGGCCGACGTCCACGCGGCGCGACGTCGGCGTGAGCAGATCCCCGTTGGCCGCCCGCTCGCCGCTGCGGGTCAGCTGCGCCTGCGGGAGATCGATCGGCGGGATCGCGTTGAAGCCGAAGCGATCCATGTACCGCTTCATGGTGGCCTTGCCGAGCTTCTCGCCGATCTCGCCGAAGACGGTGTTGACGGACTTCGTGAGGGCGTCCGTCAGCGAGAGGCTCGCGAAGTCCTCGCCGCCGAAGTTCTGCAGCGGCACGCCGGAGATCACCTTGTTGTTCTTGCCGGAGATCTGCGAGTCCGGCGTGTAGCGGCCGCTGTCGACCGCCGCGGCGGCGGTTACGGCCTTGAAGGTCGAGCCGGGCGGATAGCGGCTCTGGGTGGCGCGGTCGACCAGCGGCGTGTTCTTCGAGTCGGTGGCCAGGCGGCGGTAGACGCGCGCGTCGTCGAGGGCGTTGGGGTCATACGGCGGCGAGGACGCGAGCGCCCGCACGGCGCCCGTCTTGACGTCCATCGCCACCACCGCGCCGCGGCCCGTGGGGCTCGCGCGCAGCGCGTTCAGCGCCACCTTCTGGGCCTTGGCGTCCAGGTTGGTCTCGAGGTCCTCCCCGACGCGCTGCTTGCCCAGCAGCGAGTCGAACACGCTGACGAGCTCGGTCTTGCGGCCGGTGAGCTGATCGTCGTAGTAGTCCTCGACCCCGGAGGCGCCGAGGTTCGCGAACGAGTAGCCGACGGGGTGGCCGAAGAGGTCGTGCTGGGGGTAGCGGCGGCGGTAGCGGCCGTCGGAGAGCTTGGTCGAGCCGGCGATCAGCCGGCCGTCGGCCGTCCGGATCGTCCCGCGCTTGATGCGCTGCTCCTGCAGCTCGTCGCGGTGGTTGGCCGGCTGGTTGCGCAGCGCCTCGGCGTCGAAGACCGACCAGTACGAGGTGAAGCCGATGAGCACGGCGAACAGCACGACGACCACGCCGTAGAGCTTCAGGATCGGCGCCTTCACCGCCGCACCGCCTCCCGCCGCGCGCGGTCGGAGACGAGCAGCAGCAGCGCCAGCAGGACGAAGTTCGCCAGGATCGACGAGCCGCCGTAGGAGACGAAGGGCAGGGTCACGCCGGTCAGCGGGATCACCCGCGTGACGCCGCCGACGATCACGAACACCTGCAGCGCCAGCACCGCCGTCAGCCCCGCGGCCAGCAGCGTGGAGAAGGAGTCGCGGGCCATCATCGCGGTCTTGAAGCCGCGGGCGGCCAGCAGCAGGTAGACGAGCAGCAGCCCGCACGCGCCCGCGAGCCCGAGCTCGTCGACGATCACCGCGTAGATCAGGTCGGTCGACGGCGCCGGCGTGAGGATCAGCGACCCGCCGAAGCCCGTCCCGAAGAGCCCGCCGTCGGCCTGGGCGAAGAGCCCCTGGGCGATCTGGTAGCCGTCGTTGAGCACGCGGCCCTTGGCGAAGGGGTCCAGCCAGATGTCGACGCGGTCCTGGATGTGGCCCACGGTGTGGGTCACGGCCCAGGCGCCGAGGACGAACAGCGCCAGGCCGACGATCACGAAGCCGAGGCGGTTGGTCGCCACGTAGAGCACGGCCAAAAAGGCGCCGAAGAACATCAGCGACGAGCCGATGTCACGGATGATGAACAGCGACGCCATAGCCGCCACCCACACGAACAGCAGCGGGCCGAAGTGCTTCAGCGGCGGGAAGGTCAGGCCGAGCACCCGCCGCGAGGAGAGGATCATCACGTCGCGGTGCTCGCGCAGGTAGGCGGCGAGGAAGACGACGATCCCGATCTTCGCGAACTCGGCGGGCTGGAAGGCGAGCGGCCCGAGCTTGACGCCCAGGTAGGCGCCGTTGGTCTGCGCGCCGATCCCGGGCAGGCGCGGCAGCAGCAGCAGCGCGAGGGCCGCCGCGGCGATCGTGTAGCGGTACTGCTCGAGCACCCGGAAGTCCTTGCGCAGGGCGATGATCGTGCCGCTGAAGAGCACGAGCCCGCCGACGAACCAGTAGGCCTGGCTGAGCGCCTTGGCGGGGTCCAGGCGGTAGATGATCACGAGCCCGAAGCAGGCGAGCAGGGCGATCAGCGGGAACAGGTAGGGATCGGCGTCGGGCAGCGTGAGGCGGATGACGATGTGCGTCACCACGCACAGCCCGAGGAAGACCGCCCCGTAGGTCAGCGAGACGTCCGAGAGGACCTGCGAGCGCTGGATGAAGATCGCGGCGAACCCGGCCGTCACCAGCAGCGACGCCGGGACCAGCGCCATCAGCTCGCGGTTGCGGGCGCTCATCGGCGCAACTTCCCCGTCTCGAGCTGGCGCACGAGATCTGTGGCGTCGTCGAGCGAGCGCAGCTTGTGGTTGGTGAAGAGGGCCTTGCGGGTCGCCGGGACCTGGTCGAGCCGCACGCCCGAGGTGTAGTCGCGCGTGTAGAGCTTGACGCCGGCCGGCATCTCGTAGGGCAGGCCGCGGTAGATCGTGATGGTCCGGTTCGCGTCCAGGCCGACGAAGAACACGCCGCGCATCGCCACGAACAGGGCGGTGCCGAAGATCACGAGCAGCACGGCGACGACGAGCAGCGGCGCGGTGAAGCGGCGCACGCCACGCTTTGGCGGCTTCTTGGTGGCCGGGGCCGCCCGCCCTCCGGGCGGGGGCGCGGTGCGCCGCGGCGGGACGGCCGAGGGTGCCCGCCCGGGCGCCGCGTCGCGCGTCACCGCGGCGAGCGTCGCCGTGCCCTGGGACGCGGTCGCCGCCGCCTCGCCGCCGTCGGGGAGGGCGCCCTGCTCGGTAGTCGCCCCGTCGGCGTCCCGGCCCGGGCCGACCTCGACGGTCTCCAGGCGGAACAGGACGACGGTGATGTTGTCGCGCCCCCCCGCGGCGTTGGCCGCGGCGATTAGGTTGCGCCCGGCGTCCTCGAGCGATGCCGCGGAGGTCAGGATGGTGGTCATCTGCGGCTCGCGCACCATGCCGGTCAGGCCGTCCGAACACAGCAGGAACAGGTCGCCCGAGCGCGCGGAGATGCGCTCCGTGTCGACCTGGACATCGTCCTCGGCGCCCAGCGCGCGGGTGATCACCGAGCGCTGCGGGTGGACCTCCGCCTCCGCCTCGGTGAGCTTGCCGCGGTCGACGAGCTCGCCGACCAGCGAATGATCGCGCGTGAGGCGGGTGAGCTCGCGGTCGCGCAGCAGGTAGCAGCGCGAGTCGCCCACGTGGGCGAGCACGACCTCGTTCTCGGCGACGTAGGCCGCCGTGCAGGTCGTGCCCATGCCGTGGTGCCGGGAGTCGGCGCGGGCCATGTCGCGGATGCGCCGGTTGGCGGCGCGGATCGTCGCCACCATCGCCTGCAGCACCGGCCCGCCGTCGCTGAGGCCGCCGCGGAAGGCCTCCACGGCCACCTCGGACGCGACCTCGCCCGCCTGCGCGCCGCCCATCCCGTCGGCGACCACGAACAGCGGCGCCTGGACGAAGTAGTTGTCCTCGTTGCCCTGGCGGGCCCGCCCGACGTCGGAGCCCTGCCACTTCTCGGCCACGCGCAGCATCAGTGGTTGCTCGCAGTCATCGCTCGAAGCTGAACTCGGAGTCGCCGATGCGGATACGGTCGCCGTCGTGGAGCGGCTGCGGGCCGCTCAGCGGCTCACCGTTGAGGTACGTCCCGTTCGTCGAGCCTAGGTCCTCGAGCACGATCGCGTCTCCCTGCGGCGCCAGGCGCGCGTGCTGAGAGGAGCTGAAGGTGTCCTCGAGCACGATGTCCGCCTGGGTGCCGCGGCCGAGGGTGGCGCCGCGGCTGAGGTCGTAGGCGGCGCCGGAGCGCAGACCGGGCGCGGACTCCACCCGCAGCCGCGGCATGCCGGCGGGCGCGTCCATCGACGCGCCGGCCGCGTGCATGCCGGTCGCCTCGTCGTAGTCCGGCGAGGCCGACTCGCCGCCCGAGCGGCGCAGATCGCGCAGCGCGGAGCGCGAGACCCACAGCAAGAACAGGTAGAGGATCGCGATGAAGCCGAACTTCAGGGCGACGGCGACGGGATCGAGCTCCATCAGGCCTCCTCGAAGGTCAGGGAGGAGACGCCGACCTCGATGCGGTCGCCGGGGCGCAGCGGCCGGGCGTCCTCGATCCGCCGGCCGTTGAGCTTGACGCCGTTGGTGGAGCCGAGGTCGCGCAGGATCCAGGACCCGCCGGAGGGGCGGACCTCGGCGTGGCGGCGGGAGACGTTCTCGTCCTCGATCACGACGTCGCAGTCGTGCGAGCGGCCGACCACGGCGCCGGACGTGCCGAGGATGACGGCCTTTCCCTCGTGGCGCAGCTGCGCGCGGCCGCGGCGCACGTTGGGCTCGGCGAGCTGCTCGGAGAGGCGGTCCGAGGTGGAGTACACGGCGGTGTGGCCGGCCTCGGCGCGGACGGCCTCGCCGCGGCCCTCCTCGTCGGGGCGCACGAGCCGAGCCTGGATGCCGAACTCGCCCAGCCGCAGCCGGTCGTCGGTCTCGAAGCCGATGTCCGGGCGGGTGATGAACGCCACCCGCTCGCGGCGGGCGTGCTCGAGCAGGTAGGCCGACAGCTCCTCGCGCAGGTCGCCCTCGTAGCCCTCGAACTGCTTGCGGTCCTGGGTCGAGAGCCAGACCGTGTACTCGTTCGGCACGTAGGTGCGCGAGACCGAGATGACCTTGTGCTGGTCCATCTCCCGCGCCAGCTTGCGGGCGATCTCGACCGGCCGCACCTCGGACTTGAAGGCACGCGAGAACGTCCCCTCGACGAGGCTGGCGAGCTTCTCCTCCAGGCTGCGCAGCACGCTCACGGCGTACCCCGCCTCCCGCGAATGCAACGATCACACGGCTTCGAGATCACGCGAGGAGTATCGCGGCTCCAACACGGCCACGATCCCCGCCACCACGGCACCGGCCACGAGGCCCTTCGGCTCCGTCACCGTCACGGCCTCCCCGAGGCCCGTGGCGAGCGTGGCCGAGGCCGAGGCCAGGCCGGCGGCCCACGCCGCCGCCGCCACCACGTCGAGCGCCAGGCTGCGACCGCGGACGAGCCAGGGCAGGACCGCCGCCGCGATCGCCCACACGGCGAGCAGCGCCACCAGCCCGCCCGCGAGCGTGCCCGCCACGGCGTCCGCGGCGATCGAGACGGCCTCCTGCGCGTCGGCGCCGACCGGGGCGCCGTGCGCGGGGCCGAGCTCCAGGGTGCGGTGCGCCAGCGGCTCGGCGAGCAGCAGCCACCACGCTCCCAGCGCGCCCAGAGCGGCCCGCTCCACCGCGCTCGCGGCCCGGCCGGCGAGGGCCGGGAAGGCGCCCGCCAGCCCGATCACGCCCAGCGCCGGCGCCAGCGCGGGCACCGACCACGCGCGGCCGGCGCGCAGCAACAGGGCCGGGACGGGTAGGACGGCGAGCAACAGCGTCAGGGCCGTCCCGGCCGCGGCGACGCCGGCGACACGCGCGAAGGCGACCGGGCCGACCACGAGCGCGGCGACGGTCCCGAGCACAGCGAGCAGCCACCCGGTCCGCGGGAGGAGCACGGTCAGCGCGAACGCGATGCCCGCCGCGGCGGGCCACGGCACCCCCGCCGACGGGCCGAGCCAGGCCAGGGCGCCCGCGACGAGCGCGGCCGTGGCCAGGGCGTGCGCGACGCGCGCCGTCCCGCGGGGGACGCCGGTCAGCCAGGCCGCGCGCTCGGAGGGGTGGCGGGCCACGGCCCCGCCCTCGTCGGCGACCTCCACGAGCGCGTCCTCCAGGGCGTCCCCGAGATCCGCGAGCGTCCCGCGCTCGGCGGGCGCCGTGCGCAGCGCCCGGTCGAGCGCGGCGATCAGCTCCGCCGGCAGGTCGCGGCGGTGCCTGGCCAGCGAGGGGATCGGCTTCCCGACCCGGCGTGCGGTCTCGGCGGGCGACGGCCCGCGCACCGGATTGACCCCCGCGAGCCCCTCGTAGAGGACGAGGGCGAGGGCGTAGAGGTCCGCGCGCGCGTCCACGGGCTCGGCCGCGGCCTGCTCCGGGGCCATATAGGCGAGCGTGCCCACGATGTCGCCGGTCATCGTCAGCGGATCGTCGCCCGCCAGCATGGCGACCCCGAAGTCGGCGAGCTTGGCCGCTCCGCGCCAGGTTCTCGGCCGGTCGGGCACGAGGACGTTGGGCGGCTTGACGTCGCGGTGCACGACGCCGCGCCCGTGCGCGTGCTCGAGCGCGTCGCACAGCGCGAGGCCGACGCGCAGCGCGTCGCGGTCGGTCAGCTCGCCATCGGCCTCGAGCTGCGCGAGTGTGCGACCCTCGACCAGCTCGGAGACGAGGTAGCGCGCGCCGTCGTCCTCGCCCGCGTCGTAGATCGCGACGATGCCCGGGTGCTCGAGGCGGGCGGCGGCGATCGCCTCGCGGCGGGCGCGGACGGGCGTGGCCCACCGGTCCCGCCCGCTGCTCGCCGGCGTGGCCTCCACCGGGATGACCTTCACGGCCACCCGGCGGTCCAGCGTCTCGTCGAGCGCCTCGTGCACGACGCCGAAGCCGCCGGCGCCCAGCCGGCGGCCGAGGCGGTAGCGCCCCAGCACCAGCTCCCCGCCCGCGCAGAGCTCCATTTCCTCCGTGGCGGTCACGCCGAAGTGTTCGCTGCGAATGTGCAGGCACCTCCGGATCGGCGGCGAATTGCAGAGCCGACCGGTCCAACCGGCATACTCCGCGTATTCCGAAAGGCCTCCCGGGTGTCCTTCTTCGACGAGGATGACGAGCCAACACGCCGCGCGCCCAGGCCGCGGCGCACAGCCCCCGCCGGCGGTGCCGGCCCCGATCCGCAGACCCTGTGGACGCGTCGCGCTGTCGCGAGCGGCGTCGGGCTGCTGCTGGTCGTCTTCCTCGCGGTCGTCATCAACGCCTGCACGGACTCGCAGCGAAAGAACGCCCTGCGCACCTGGAACCAGCAGGCGGCGTCGCTCGTCGGCCAGTCCGACAACGAGGTCGGCAAGCCCTTCTTCGACACCCTGCGCCAGGCGGCCAGCCAGTCGCCCGAGAATCTGCAGACGCAGATCTCGAGCCTGCGCGCCCAGGCCGACACCCACCTCTCACAGGCGCGCAAGCTCGACACCCCGAGCCAGCTCGCGGGCGCCGAGCAGTCGCTGTTGATCGCGCTCGAGTTCCGGCGCGACAGCCTGCAGTACATCGCCGAGCGGATCGCCGTCGCGCTCGGCAACGAGGGAGACGTCGCCGACCAGGCCATCGAGGGCATCGCCGGGCAGATGCAGGCCCTCCTGGCCTCCGACGTGACCATCCGCGCCCGCGTGACACCGCTCGTCCGCGACGCGCTCAAGAGCAACGAGGTCGTCGCGACGGCCGTGGGCACCAAGGGCTTTCTGCCCGGCTTCTCGTGGCTGCAGCCCAGCTACGTCGCCGACCAGCTCGGGACGCGCCTGTCGGCCACCGGCAACGGGCGCCAGCAGAGCAAGAAGCCCGCCCCCGGCCTGCACGGCACCGGCCTGGTCTCCACGAAGGCCGGCGGCGTCACGCTGCAGCCCGACCCCGCCGCCAACAAGGTCTCGCTCGCCGGCAACCTCGCCTTCGAGGTCACCATCCAGGACCAGGGCGACAATCCCGAGCTCGACATCCCCGTGGTGGTGACGCTGCAGGGCGGTACCGGCAAGGACATCACGGCCACGAAGAAGGTCTCGACGATCGACAAGGGCGCCAGCGCCACGGTCACCATCCCGATCGCCAAGAAGCCGACCGCGGGCCAGGTCTACACGGTCGACGTCGAGGTCAAGCCGGTCCCCGGCGAGGAGAAGACCGACAACAACAAGGCGACCTACAACGTCCTGTTCCAGTAGCGCCGCCGCTACCCTCGCGCGTCCATGAGCGACTTCTCCAACGCGCCTGGGATCGTCGCGCTCGCCGCCGCCGGGGTCGCGGTCGTGGCGCTCGTTTTGGCCGTGGTCGGCTCCATGCGCATTCGCCGCCTGCGCGCCGGCCAGCGGGCCGTGCTCGGCGAGAGCGGTGCGACCGACCTGATCGCGCACGCCGCCGGGCTCCAGGACGCGTTCCGAACCCTGCAGGCCGGCGTCCAGCACACCGCGGCCGCGCTCGACCAGCGCATGGGCGACGCCGAGCACCGCCTCGACGGCGCCCTGGCCTACCGCGCGCTGGTGCGCTACGACGCCTACGGCGAGCTCTCGGGCCACCAGTCGACCACCATCGCGCTGCTCGACGCCGACCACAGCGGGGTCGTGCTCTCCGCGATCGCGCACCGCGACTCCGCGCGGCTGTACTGCAAGCAGGTGGTCGGCGGCCAGGGCGAGCTCGAGCTCTCCCCCGAGGAGGCGGAGGCCGTCAGGCTGGCGCTGGCCGGCGAGCTCGGCTCGCGCACGCTGGGCTGATGCGCGCGGCCTATCTGGGCCCGGAGGGGACGTACAGCCACGAGGCGCTGCGCGGCGACGCGCGCGCCGCGGGATGGGAGCCCGTGGCGGTCCCGACGGTCTTCGACGCCGTCCTCGCCGTCGAGGAGGGCCGCGCCGACCGCGCGATCGTGCCGATCGAGAACTCGATCGAGGGCGCCGTCGGCCCCACGCTCGACGCCCTGGCCGTGGAGACGGCGTCCGTGCGCATCGTCGGCGAGGTGGTGCTGGCGGTCAGCCACGCGCTGATCGCGCGCGAGCCGGTCGACCTGCGCGAGCTGCGCGTCGTGCTGTCGCACCCGCAGGCCAACGCGCAGTGCGCGCGCTTCGTCCGCGAGGAGCTCCCCGGCGCGCGCGTGATCGCCATCGACTCCACCGCCGAGGCGGTGCGGATGGTCGCGGACGGCCGCGCGCCGGAGGAGCCCGCGGCCGCGCTGGGCACGGTGCTCGCGGCCGCGCTGCACGGGGGCATCGTCCTGCGCGCCGGCGTCGAGGACGAGGCCGGCAACGTGACGCGCTTCGTCTGGCTCGCGCCGGCCGGGGCGGCGGCGCTGGGGCCACCCACGAAGACGAGCGTCGTCTGGTGGGGCGCGGGCGACGAGTCGGCCGGCTGGCTCGTCCGCTGCCTGTCGGAGTTCGCCTTCCGGGGGGTCAACCTCACCCGCATCGAGTCGCGCCCGCGTCGCCTGGGCTTCGGGCACTACATGTTCTTCGCCGACCTCGACGGCGGCGCCGAGTCCGGCCCCGTCGGCGAGGCGGTCGCGGCCCTCGGCGCGCAGGCCGAGACCGTCAAGGTGCTCGGCTCGTATCCGGGCGGCTAGGCGGTCCTTGACGCGCCCCGCCCGTGGGTACACTTTCCGGCTAGTCCGATGAGCACGGTTCTCCCAGGCCCACTGGGGTCCGTGTCGCTTTTGGAAGGCCACCGGCGACACGGACCTTCGCAGACCGGCGGTTCCCGCTGGTCAGGTGGTCGCGTGCTGGTGCTCAACGCCACCTTCGAGCCGATCAACGTGTGCACGGTCCGCCGCGCGACCGTGCTGATGCTCAAGCACAAGGCCGAGCTGCTCGAGCGCGGGGAGACCGAGCTGCACTGGGCGACCGGGTCCGTCCCGCGCCCGCACGTCATCCGCCTGGTCACCTACGTGCGCGTCCCGCGCGACCCGCACCGGCGCAAGATCACGCGCCGCGCCGTCTTCGCGCGCGACGACTGGACCTGCCAGTACTGCGGCGCCCGCACCACCCTGACCGTCGATCACGTGATCCCGCGCTCCAAGGGCGGCGGCTCGAGCTGGGACAACATCGTCGCGTCCTGCGCGCCCTGCAACCGCCGCAAGGGCGACCGCCTGCCGCACCAGATCGGCATGCACCCGCGCTCCAAGCCGCGCGTGCCGGGCTCGCACGTCTTCATCGCCCTCTCCTCGCCGACGATCCCGGCGACGTGGATGCCGTACCTGCAGGCCGCCTGAGCCCGTCCGGCACGGCACACCAAGGGGCATCGGCCGTTAACGACGAAGGGCGCGGAGTCGACCCTCCGCGCCCTTCGCAATGTTGCTGGAAACACCATGCCGGCCTCGCGCTCTGGAAAGGGCGCCGCCGGTGGGACGAGTCCCGGCACCGACGAGGCGGGTGTTCCGGTGTGGATTCCGCTGGCCTATCCAGCGGCCGGTCGGCTAGCGGCCGGACACCTCCAGGGTCCCAAAAATACTGTCACTCAACTCTGGACCACCTCCTTTCTCTGGTAGCACGAGAGTACACGACGGCGCGGCAGGCGGCGGCACACTCACGTCCCGATCGGACTCAGGACGCGGGCGTGTCGTCGTCCTCGAGCGCGCCGTCGAAGCCCGGGAGCTCCTCCGCGAGGTCGACCTCGGGCGCGTCGTCGCTTTCCACGACCAGGGCGACGGCGCTCACGCGGTCGTCCTCGCGGATGTTCACGACGCGCACGCCGGTGGCATCGCGGCCCTGACGGCTGATGCCGCGCACGCTCTGGCGCACCACCATCCCGTTCTCGGAGATGAAGACGAGCTCCTCGTGCTCGCGCACGACCATCGCGCCGGCGAGGTCGCCCTTGTGCTGGGCGGCCCTGATCGCCCGGACGCCCATCGCGCCGCGCTTGGTCTTGCGGAACTGGTCGATCCCCGTGCGCTTGCCGAAGCCGGAGTCCGTGATCACGAGCAGGTCCTGGTCGTCGCGGGCGACGTCCATCGAGAGCACCCAGTTGTCCTTGGCGGAGACGTTCATGCCGGCGACGCCGGTGGTGTCGCGGCCCATCGCGCGCACGTCGGACTCGTGAAAGCGCACGGCCTGGCCGGCGCGCGAGACCATCAGCACGTCGTCGTCGCCCGAGGTCCGCCGCACGCCGATCAGCTCGTCCTCGTCGCGGACCTTGATCGCGATGATGCCGTCGGCCTTGATGGGCGTGTTGTAGGCGGTGAACTCCGTCTTCTTCACGATGCCCTGGCGGGTCGCGAAGAGCACGTAGGCGCCCTCGGTGAAGTCGCGCGTCGCGAGCACCGACTGCACCCGCTCTTCGTCGCGCAGGGGCATCATGTTGCCCAGGTGGCGGCCCTTGGCCTGCCGCGAGTCCGGCGTCGGCAGCTCGTGGACCTTCTTGCGGTAGACCTTGCCGCGGTTGGTGAAGAACAGCAGGAAGTCATGCGTCGAGCTCACGAAGAGGTGCTCGATGTAGTCCTCGTCCTTCATCCCCATGCCGGTCACGCCAACGCCGCCGCGGCGCTGGTTGCGGTAGGTGTCCAGCGGCAGGGCCTTGATGTAGCCGGACTTCGTGATCGCGATGACCATCTGGCGCTCGGCGATCAGGTCCTCGACGTCGAGGTCGTCCTCGGAGGCGGCGATGCGCGAGCGCCGCTCGTCCCCGTAGGTGCCGGAGATCTCGAGCAGCTCCTCCTTGATCAGCTCGAGGACCTTTGCCTCGTCGCCGAGCAGCTCGCGCAGCTCACCGATGCGCTCCACCTTGTCGGCGTGCTCGCGGCGGATCGTGTCCGCCTCCAGCGCCGTGAGCTGCTGCAGGCGCAGCTCGAGGATCGCCTGGGCCTGGATCTGCGTCAGGCCGAAGCTCGCGATCAGGCCCGCGCGCGCGGCGTCGCGGTCGTCGGAGGCGCGGATCAGCTCGATCACCGCATCGAGGTTGTCGAGCGCGATCAGCAGGCCCTCGAGGCGGTGCACCTGCGCCTCCAGCGTGCGCAGCTCGTGCTTGGAGCGGCGCACGATGACCTCGCGCTGGTGCTGGACGTAGTTGTGCAGCACGGAGCGCAGCGGCAGCGTGCGCGGCACGTTGTCGACCAGCGCCACCATGTTCACGCCGAAGGTGCTCTGCAGCGGCGTGTGCTTGTAGAGCTTGTTCAGGACGACGTCCGGGTTCGAGCCGCGCTTGAGCTCGATCAGCAGGCGCATCCCGGTGCGCCCGTCGGACTGGTCCTGGATGTCGGAGATCTCCGGGAGCTTCTTGTCGTGCACGAGCTCGACCATCTTGCGGATGACGCCCGTGTCACCGCCCTTTTTGACCATGAAGGGCAGCTCGGTGACGACGATCCCCTCCTTGCCCTGGCCGATGTCCTCGATGCCGGCCTTGCAGCGCACGCGGATGCGCCCGCGGCCGGTCTCGTAGGCCTCCCGGATGCCCGCGTTTCCGAGGATCACGCCGCCCGTCGGGAAGTCCGGCCCGGGCAGGTGGGCCATCAGGCCCTCCGTCGTGATGCCCGGGTCCTCGATGTAGGCGACTGTGGCGGCGATCGTCTCGCGCAGGTTGTGCGGCGGGATGTTCGTCGCCATCCCGACCGCGATGCCCGACGAGCCGTTGACCAGCAGGTTCGGGAAGCGCGACGGCAGGACCGTCGGCTCCTGGCGGTCGTTGGAGTAGTTGGCGACGAAGTCCACCGTGTCGGCGTCGAGGTCGCGCAGCATCTCGCGCGCGAGCGGCGCGAGGCGGGCCTCGGTGTATCTCATGGCGGCCGCCGGATCGTCGTCGACCGACCCGAAGTTGCCCTGGCCGTCGACGAGGACGTTGCGCATCGAGAAGTCCTGCGCGAGGCGCACCAGCGTGTCGTAGATCGCCGAGTCGCCGTGCGGGTGATAGTTGCCCATCACCTCGCCAACGATCTTCGCGCACTTGGCGTAGGGCCGGGTCGGCCCCAGGCCCAGCTCGTTCATCGCGAACAGGACTCGCCGGTGGACGGGCTTCAGTCCGTCGCGGACGTCGGGCAGCGCGCGCCCGACGATGACCGACATCGCGTAGTCCAGGTACGAGGAGCGCATCTCCTCCTCGAGGCCGCGCGGCTCGACGTTACCGCCGGAGATGACGTCGGACGAAGCCATGTCTCAATCCTCCCTAGACGTCCAGCGAGGCGGCGCGGGCGTTCTCCTCGATGAACTCGCGCCGCGGCTCGACCTTGTCGCCCATCAGCATCGTGAACAGCGTGTCGGCGGTCGCGGCGTCGTCCATCGTGACCTGCGCGAGCGTGCGCGACGCCGGGTCCATCGTGGTCTCGCGCAACTGTTCGGCGTTCATCTCGCCGAGGCCCTTGAAGCGCTGCAGCCGCACCCGGCGGCCGGCGACCTCGAGCACCTTGCGGCGCAGCTCCTCGAAGGACAGCGCGTCCTCGGAGTCCTCGCCGAGGCGGACGACGAACGGCGGCTCGCCGGCCATGGAGACCAGCTCGGCGTGCACGCGGACGAACTGGCGGTACTCGTTGGACTCCAGCAGCGCCGAGCTGAGCGTGTACGTGCGGGCCATGTTGGTCTTCTTCTCCGTCGCGAGGATCCGCACGACGCCGTCCGATCGGTCGACGACCTGGGTCATGTACGGCTCGTCGGCGGCGTCCACGCCCTGCAGCAGCGCGACCAGGCCGTCCATGTCGGCGATGCCGCGGTCGAGCACCTCGGACTCCTCCAGGAACGTGACCATGTCGTTGCCGAACTCCGCGCGCAGCGCAGCGCCCCAGCCCTCGTACTGCTTGAGCAGCCGGCAGTAGCGCTGCCAGCGCTGGGCGGTGAGCTTGAACGACGCGCTGCCGGCCGACGCGACCTCGAAGCGCTCGAACTTGTCCCCGAGCAGGATCTCCTCGAGTTCGGTGTCCTTCTCGATGTAGCGCTCGCGCTTGCCCTGGGTGAGCTTGTACAACGGCGGCTTCGCGATGTAGACGTACCCCGCCTCGATCAGGGGCTGCATCTCACGGAACAGCAGCGTGAGGATAAGTGTACGTATGTGAGCCCCGTCTACGTCCGCGTCCGTCATTAAGACAATTTTGTGGTACCGCGCCTTCTCGAGGTCGAACTCGTCGCGCACCCCGGTGCCGAGCGCCGTGATCAGCGCCTGGACCTCGGCGTTCTGCAGCACCTTGTCGATCCGCGCCTTCTCGACGTTGAGGATCTTCCCGCGCAGGGGGAGGATGGCCTGGGTGTGGCGGTCGCGGCCCTGCTTGGCCGAGCCGCCGGCCGAGTCGCCCTCGACGATGAAGAGCTCAGACAGCGCGGGGTCGCGGATCGAGCAGTCGGCGAGCTTGCCCGGCAGGGCGGAGTTCTCAAGCGCGCTCTTGCGCCGGGTGAGGTCGCGCGCCTTGCGCGCGGCGGCGCGGGCCTGGGCGGCCGACACCGACTTGCGGATCACCCGCCGCGCCTCGGCCGGGTTCTCCTCCAGAAACTCGGCGAGCTTGGCGTTGACGATCGACTCGACGAAGCCCTGCATGCCCGGGTTGCCGAGCTTGGTCTTCGTCTGGCCCTCGAACTGGGGGTCGGCGAGCTTGGCCGAGACGATGGCGGTCAGGCCCTCGCGCACGTCCTCGCCGGACAGGGCCGGATCCTTCTCCTTGAGCTCGCCCTTGTCGCGCGCGTACTTGTTCAGCGTGCGGGTGAGCGCGCCGCGGAAGCCCGACAGGTGCGTGCCGCCCTCGTGCGTGTTGATGTTGTTGGCGAAGGAGAAGATCGACTCCTGGTAGGTGGAGTTCCACTGCAGCGCCACCTCGACGGCGCCCTCCTTGCCCTCGGACTCGAAGTAGATGACCTTCTCCTGGACCGGGTCCTTGTTCAGGTTGAGGTAGGCGACGAAGTCGCGGATCCCGCCCTCGTAGTGAAACTCGGCCTTGTGGCCCTCGGCGCGGAGGTCCTGGATGAGGATGCGCAGGCCCTTGGTCAGGTACGCGGTCTCGCGCAGGCGCTGCTCGAGCGTCGCCCACTCGAACTCGAGCGTCTCGAAGACCTCGGCGTCCGGCAGGAAGGTGATCTTCGTGCCGGTCTTCTTGGTGGGGGCGCCCTTGACCAGCGTGCCCAGGGGCGCACCGCGCGAGTACTCCTGCGTCCAGGTGAACCCGTCGCGCCAGATCTCGACCCAGAGCTTCTCGCTCAGCGCGTTGACGACGGACACGCCGACGCCGTGCAGGCCGCCGGAGACCTTGTAGCCCCCGCCCTCGCCGAACTTGCCGCCGGCATGCAGGACCGTGAGCACGACCTCCAGCGCCGACTTGCCCTCCTTCTGCATCTTGGCGACCGGGATGCCGCGGCCGTTGTCGACCACGGTGACCGAGTTGTCCGGGTGCACGGTGATCTCCACGCTGTCCGCCTCGCCGGCGAGTGCCTCGTCGACGGAGTTGTCGACGACCTCCCAGACGAGGTGGTGCAGCCCGCGGGGTCCCGTGGAGCCGATGTACATGCCGGGTCGCTTGCGCACCGCCTCGAGACCCTCGAGGACGGTGATGTCCTGTGCGTCATAGCTGCCGCGCTCAGGGGCGCCGCCGTTGGGAACATCGGGCAAGGATTCCTCCGTCTGCACACGACGCCCCGGCGACTGTCGCGTACTGCATGCGACCGCGGCCGGGGCGAGAAACGTCTGCCGTGCAGTCTAGCAGGTACCCCCCGTCGAAACATGGCCGCAAGCGTTACGAAAGTGCTGCAAAACGCGCGAAACTGTGCCTCACCAGACCCCGGGCCGGGCGTCCGCTCGCAGGCCGGTGACCGCGCGCCGGCCGAGGTGCTCGTTGAGGGCCGCCACGACGCGCGGCGACAGGAGGTCGAGCTCCTGCGCCCAGACGGCCGATCCGCACCGCACGGTGACCACGCCGGCGCGCTCGGAATGGGGCGTCGCGACGGCCGCGAGCGCCGGGCCCGCCGCCGCCGGCCAGACGCGCTGGACCGCGGCGATCAGGGTGTCGGGCATCACCTCGTCGGCGACCCGCTCCAACGCCGGGGCGAGGGGCCGCGGTGCGGGGCGGCGGCGCATCCCCATCAGGCGGCGTCCTGGTGCCCGGCGTCCTCGGCGCTCTGCAGCACCGCGCCGTCGACGATCGCCACGCGGACCACGTCGGCGCCGTCGGCGCCCGGCACGAGCCCGAGCTCGGTCGCGGCGATGACGCTCTGGCCGCCGGCGCGCAGCACCTCGACGAGGCGCTCGCGGCGGCCGGCGTCGAGCTCTGACATCGGATCGTCGAGCAGCATCAGCGGGGCGGCGTCGCGCACCGCGGTGAGCTCCTCGCGCTCGGCCAGCAGCAGCGCGAGCAGCGCGAGGCGCTGCTGGCCCCGCGATCCGTAGGTGCGCAGGTCGCGGCCCTCGACGCTGAAGCTGACGTCGTCGCGGTGCGGCCCGTGGCCGGTGAAGCCGCGCTGCAGGTCCCCGTCGACGCGCTCGGCCAGCTCCCCCGCGAACGCCTCGGCCGTGGCGGCCTTCGAGCGCGGCCGGTAGCCGAGCGCGGCGGCGCCCTCGAGGCTCAGCCCCTGGGCGTGCTCGGCAAAGCGCGGTCGCAGGCGGTCGATCGTGGCGGCGCGGTCGGCCATCAGCGCGATCCCGTGCTGGGCGAGCTGGGCGTCCCAGGCGGGCAGCGACCCGCGGCCGGCCCGGCCGGCGCGGATCGAGGCGATCAGCGCGTTGCGCTGCGCGAGCGCGGAGGCGTACGCGCGCCGGGTCCCCGACCGCGCCGGCCACAGCGCCGACACGACCTGGTCGAGGTGGGCGCGACGCAACGACGGCGTTCCGGCGATCAGCTCGAGCCGGTCGGGCAGGAAGACCGAGACCAGCGGCCGAACCGCGGAGTCCGCGAGACGCTCCACCGGCGCCCCGTCGACCGTGAAGCGCTTGGTCTCCCCGGGCTGGAAGCCGGTCGTGAGGCGGTGCAGGCCGTCCACGCCCTGCGCGTCGAGCTCCAGGCGCAGGACACCGCCGCCGAAGCGCACGCACTCGCGCTCGTTGGCCGTCCGGCACGACCGGCCCGTGCAGGCGAAGTACAGGGCCTCGAGCAGGTTCGACTTGCCGGCGCCGTTGCGTCCCGCCACCACGGTGATGCCCGGCCCGAGGCGGACCTCCGCCCGCTCGTAGGAGCGGAAGTTGCGCACGGACACGCGCGTCACCAGCACCGCAGCTACCCCGCGGGTCGGGTCATGCGTTCAGGCGAATCGGCATCAGCAGGTACTGAAAGCCGCTGTCGTCGGCCGAGGTCAGCAGGCCCGGACGCAGCGGCGAGATCAGCTTCAGCAGGACGTCGGCGCCGTCCATGCTCTCCAGCCCGTCGCGCAGGAAGTCCGGGTTGAAGCCGATCTCCAGCGGCTCGCCGGCGTAGGGAACCGGCACCGTCTCGCTCGCCTCGCCGATGTCCGGGGTGCGCGCCGAGACGGTCAGCTCCCCCTCCTGAAACGCCAGGCGCAGCGGCGCGTTCTTCTGCGCGAGCAGCGAGATCCGGCGCACGACGTCGCCGACCTCGCTCGCCGCCAGCCGCAGCTCGTGCTCGTAGGCGTCCGGCAGCAGCTGGCGGTAGTTGGGGAACTGGCCGTCGATCAGCCGCGAGGACAGCACGGTCCCGCCGACCTCGAAGACGACCTGGTTCGTGCGCACGGACACGGCGAGCGTCTCCGCCTCCGCGGCGCCGATGATGCGCGTGAGCTCCTGCAGCGCGCGGGCCGGCACGTTGGCCTCGACCGTTCCGTCCAGCGGCGTCTCTAGCCTGGTCTCCTTGACCGCCAGCCGGTAGGAGTCCGTCGCGACCATGCGCAGCTCGTCGCCGGCCGCCGACACGAGGATGCCGGTGAGGACCGGGCGCGTCTCGTCCCGCGACGCCGAGCGGGCGACCTTGGCCACCGTCTCCATGAACGCCGCGCCCGGGACCTGGACGCGCGAGCCCTCCTCGGCCTCCGGGAAGGGCGGGAAGTCCTCGAGGCGCAGCGTGCGGATGTGGAAGGTGGCGTTGCCGCCCTTGAGCTCCACGTCCTGCTCCGCCGGCCGCAGCTCCAGCGAGACGTCGGAGCCGGGGAGCGCCCGGACCACGTCGACGAGCAGGCGGGCCGGCAGCACGATCGCGCCCTCCCGGACGACCTCGCCTTCCAGCGGGACGCGCAGGCCGATCTCCATGTCCGTCGCGCGCAGCTCGACGCCGCCGCCGTGGGCGAGCACCTGCACGCCGGAGAGCGCCTGGATGGCGCTGCGCGTCGAGGCGGCGCGGGTCACGGTCTGCAGCTGGCTGAAGAGGGCGTCCCGGCCCGTCGAGAGCTTCATCGGTTTCTCTCCCTGAGAAAGGTGATCGTTCCTATTGACAAAGGACTAGGAGTAGTAGTGCCTGTCGATAGGTGCAAAAGTCCCGCGGCGGCCTGGTCGGTGCGGCGATTGTGCCTGTGCGGGGTCTGTGCATGGAGCCTGCGGAGGGTGCCAGCGACGCCGGACGCGACGGCTGTGCACATCAGTCGCCGAGCTCCTGCACGAGGCGGTGGACGGCCTCGTAGGCCCCGCGGTCGGCCGTGATCCGCTCCGAGGTGCGCTTGCAGGCGTGCATGACCGTCGTGTGGTTGCGACCGAACGCGCGGCCGATGGCGGGCAGCGTCGCGTCGGTGAGCTCACGCGACAGGTACATCGCGACCTGGCGGGCCCAGGTGACGCCGCCGGCCCGGCTCGGAGAGCGGAGGTCTGCGACCGAGACGCCGAACGCGTCGCAGGTGCGCTGCTGGATCTCCTCGACGGTCCGGCTGACCGGCTTGGCGGGGTCGGGGTAGAGGTCGGCGAGGACGTCCGCCGCGAGCTCGCCGGTCACGCCCCGGCCGGTCAGCGAGGCGAAGGCGACGACGCGGATGAGGGCGCCCTCGAGGGCCCGGACGCTCTCGGTCACGCGCGCGGCGATCAGATCCAGCGCCGCGGCGTCGACGTCCTCGAGGGCGTCCTGGTCCACGCGCTTGCGGAGGATCGTGCGCCGCGTGCTGACATCGGGGCGCCCGAGCTCGGTCACCAGGCCGGACTCGAAGCGCGCGCGCAGGCGGTCCTCGAGCGCGCCGAGGTCGCGCGGTGGGCGGTCGGAGGTGAGCACGATCTGGGCGCCGCCGGCGTGCAGGGCGTTGAACGTGTGAAAGAACTCCTCGACGGTCTTGGCCTTGGCCTGCAAAAACTGGACGTCGTCGACGAGCAGGACGTCGACGTTTCGGTGCGCGTCCTTGAAGGCCTCGGTGTCGCGGCCGCCCTTGACCGCGCCGATGAAGGCGTTCGTGAAGGCCTCGGCGGTCGTGTAGCGGACGGTCATGCCGTCCCCGTAGGCGAGGACGTAGTTGGCGATCGAGTGCAGCAGGTGCGTCTTGCCGAGTCCGGGCGAGCCGCAGATGAAAAGCGGGTTGTACGCGAGCCCTGGGAGCTCGGCGACCGACAGGGCGGCGGCGTGCGCGAGCCGGTTGCCGTCGCCGATCACGAACTGGTCGAACGTCAGCCGCGGATTGAGCGCGTCGGCGGTCAGACCCGGCCGGCCGGGGTGGACGGCGGGGGCGGTGCCCGTTCCAGGCGCGACGAGGTCGATGCGGACGTCCGGGCCCAGGACGGCGGCCGCGCAGGCCTGCAGCAGCCGACCGAAGCGCTCGCTCACCCAGGAGCGGACCTTGTCGGGGGCCTCGACGATGAGCGTCTCGCCGGCCAGCTCGCGCGGCGCGAGCCCCTCGAGCCAGCAGTGCCAGGTCGAGTCGGTGACGGCGTCGCGCAGCTCGCTGCGGATGCGGGTCCAGGAGTGGGCGAGCGCGTCGTCGGGCACGGGCCGGGGCGAGGCTACCGCTGCACCTGACCAGCTCGGACCGGGTGTCTCGCAACGCGCGGGGAAATGTCCGGCCGGCGTGCTGTGCACGGCTGTTCGCGGTCTGTGCACAGCCCCGTCCACTATTCTCCATCACCTCATGAAGCGGACCTACCAGCCCAAGAAGCGCAAGCGCGCCCGGACCCACGGTTTCCGCGCTCGCATGGCGACGCGCGGCGGTCGCGACGTGCTCAAGCGCCGCCGTGACAAGGGCCGCAAGCGGCTCACCGTCTGAGGGCCGCGGGGTGGCTGCCAAGCGCCGTCGCCTGTCGCGCAGCGCGGAGTTCGACCGGGTCTACCGGCGGGGCCGTTCGCAGGGCAACCGCTTCCTCGTGCTCCACGTGTTTCCCCGCGCCGCGGATGACGCCGGCGGCGACGGGCCGCGCCTCGGTCTCTCCGTGTCGCGCAAGGTCGGCGGCGCCGTCGAGCGCACGCGCGTGAAGCGCTGCCTGCGCGAGGCCTTCTGGGCCGAGGCCGAGCGGCTCCCCGACGGCTCGGACTACGTGGTCGTCGCGCGCTCCGACGCGCGCGAGCTGGCCGAGCGCGAGGGCATGCCGGGGGTGCGCCGGGCCCTCGCCGACCTCGTCGATCAGGCCGGAGGGGGCGCGTCGTGAGGATGGTCGCGCTCGCACCGATCCGCTTCTACGCGCGCTTCGTCTCACCGCTGCTGCCGCCGCGGTGCAAATACCATCCCTCGTGCTCGTCGTACGCGGTGCAGGCCGTGGAGCGCTACGGCATACTGCGCGGGTTCGTGCTCGCGGCCTGGCGCGTCCTGCGCTGCAACCCCTGGAGCCACGGGGGGTACGACCCACCGGAGGACCAGACCCTCTTCCGCGACGCGTCCGCGTCACCCACCAAGACCCCTCCCGCCTCGTGCTGACCACCGTTCTCGCCACCAATCCGCTTCAGCCGCTGATCGACGTCTTCGAGTCGGTGCTGCTGTTCTTTCATGAGAACGTCGGGCTCGGCTGGGGCCTCGCGATCGTGATCCTCACGCTGATCGTGCGCGTGCTGCTGCTGCCGCTGACGCTGAAGCAGTTCAAGTCCATGCAGTCGATGGCCCGCCACCAGCCCGAGATGAAGAAGCTGCAGGCCAAGTACAAGGGAGACAAGGATCGGCTCAACCAGGAGCTGATGAAGTTCTACAAGGAGAACAAGATCAACCCGCTGGCGTCGTGCCTGCCGCTGGTGGCCCAGATCCCGGTCTTCATCTCCCTCTTCTACATGCTGCGCAAGGACCTGCGCGAGGACATCTGCCCGACGACCCAGATCGTGGCGTTCCTCAAGGGCGCCAAGGAACCGGTGTCCTGCGGCGCCAGCAACCCCGACGCGGGCTTCCTGTTCATCCCGGACCTGACCAACAAGGCGACCGGCGCGGTCCTGATCACGCTGATCGTGCTCTACGTCGGGTCCCAGCTCGTCTCCACGATCATGTCCACGGTCAGCGTCGACCGCAACCAGAAGCTGATCATGTACGGGCTGCCGTTCTTCTTCGTCACGTTCGTGATCAACTTCCCGGCCGGCCTGCTGCTGTACTGGATCACCACGAACCTCTGGACGATCGCCCAGCAGCTGATCGTCAAGCGCCGCCTCGGCCCGATGCGCCCGCCGCCGGACCCCGACGAGAAGAAGGACGCGTCCAACGGGGGTGGATTTTTGAAGTCCCTCGGCCTGCCCTCGCGCCAGCCCGAGCCCGAGCCCGAGCCTGTGACCGTCGGCGGAGGCGGGACACGTGCGCGCCCGACCGGTCCGCCTCCAGCCCCGCCGCGCAAGAAGAAGAAGCGCTCGGGCCGGCGCCGATGAGCACCTCGCCCGAGGACCGGGTCCGCGAGCTCATCGAGGAGGTCGTGGACGCGCTCGACCTCGACGCCGAGGTCGAGGTCGAGACGGTGGGGGAGGAGATCAACGTGCGGGTCGAGGGCAACGACCTCGGCGCGTTCATCGGCCGCCACGGCTCCACGATCGACGCCGTGCAGCACCTCGCCTACAAGGCGGCCGGCGGCGGCCAGGCCCCGGGTCCACGCGTCAACATCGACGCGTCCGGCTACCGCGAGCGCCGCCGCCTCGTGCTCGAGCGCCAGGCCGACGAGGCCGCCGAGAGCGTCGCGCAGACGGGTGTCCCGGTGGCGCTGGACGCCATGAGCGCGATCGAGCGCAAGGTGGTCCACGAGCACCTCAAGGAGCGCGGCGGGGTCGAGACGTTCTCCGAGGGCACCGAGCCCGACCGCCACCTCGTCGTCGCGCCGCTGAGCTGAGCCTGAGCGCGCCGCTGCAGACGCTGCTGGAGGCGCTGGGCGAGGAGCCGGCGCCGACGGCGGTGCACGAGCGCGAGCGCGCCGCGCGCGTCCACGTCGCGGACTCGCAGGCGGGGCTGGTCGTGCCGGAGGTCCGCGCCGCGGCGGTGATCGCCGATGTCGGGTCAGGGGCGGGGCTGCCGGGGCTCGTCCTGGCGGCGGAGCTGCCGGCCACGCGGGTCGTGTGCGTGGAGAGTGCGCGCTCCAAGACGGAGTGGATCGCGACGACGGCCGAGCGCTGCGGCCTGGCCAACGCGGAGGCGGTGTGGGCGCGCGCCGAGGAGTGGCGCGACGGACTGGGCGCCTGCGATGTCGTGACCGCGCGCGCGGTGGCCGCCCTCGCGGTGCTGTGCGAGTACGCCGCGCCGTTGCTGCGCGAGGGCGGCGCGCTGGTGTGCTGGAAGGGCGCGGTCGAGGCCGCGGAGGACGCGGACGGCCGCGCGGCGGCCGCCCAGCTGGGCCTGTCCGCGCCGGAGGTGCTGGCGGTGAAGCCCTACGCCGGCTCGGCGCGCCGGACCCTGTGGGTCTTCCGCCGCGAGTCCGCGGCGCCCGCGCGCTTCCCGCGGCGCGCCGGCATGGCCGCCAAGCGACCGCTCCGAGCGGATGGTTCGCGGCCGAATCCGCCGCCCCCAGCGGTACCGTCGGACCCTGGATGAGCACCGTCTTCGCGATCGTCAACCAGAAGGGCGGGGTGGGCAAGACCACCACCGCGGTCAACGTCGCCGCCTGCGTCGCGGAGGCCGGCTACCGCACCCTGCTCGTGGACGTGGACCCGCAGGGCAACGCGACCACCGGCCTCGGCATGGCGCGCGAGGCCCCGGGCCTGTACGACGTGCTCGGCGGCGAGGCCGCAGCCGCCGACGCCGTCCGGGCTTCGGACATCGAGCACCTCGACCTGCTCGTCTCGACGGCGGACCTGGCGGGCGCGAACATGGAGCTGCCGCGCATCGCGGGCTCCGAGGGGCGCCTGCGGGCGGCGCTCGCGCCCGTGCGGGACGCCTACGCCTACGTGCTGCTGGACTGCCCGCCGTCGCTGGGGCCGCTGACCGTCAACGCGCTCGTTGCGGCGGACCGCGTGATCGTCCCGGTGCAGACGGAGTACTTCGCGCTCGAGGGCCTCGCGGGGTTGCTGGACACCCTCAACCTGATCCAGCGCGAGCTCAACCCGCGGCTGACGATCGCGGGGATGCTGCTCACCATGCACGACGCGCGCACCAAGCTCGGCCAGGACGTCGAGGCGGAGGTGCGCCGGCACTTCCCGGCGCTCGTCTTCGACACCGTCATCCCTCGCAACGTGCGCCTCGGCGAGGCGCCCAGCCACGGCCGCGCGGTCATCCATCACGACCCGCACTGCCCCGGGGCAGAGGCGTACTTCGAGCTCGCGAAGGAGGTGGCCGCACGTGGCTAGCGGCTCGCGCGGCATGGGCCGCGGTCTGGCGGCGATCCTGGCCGCGACGGCCCCTCCGGGCCAGGACCCCGGCCCGATCAGCGGGGACCTGCGCCAGATCCCGGTCGAGCTCGTGTCGCCGAACCCGCACCAGCCGCGTCGCGACTTCGACGAGGTCGCCCTGCACGCCCTCGCCGGCTCCCTCGCCGAGCGCGGCGTGCTCCAGCCCGTGCTCGTGCGGCCGATCGCCGGCGGCACCTACGAGCTGATCGCCGGCGAGCGCCGCTGGCGCGCCGCGCGGCTCGCCGGCTTCGAGACGGTCCCGGCCCTGGTGCGCCCGCAGGACGACGTGGCCTCGCTCGAGCTCGCCCTGATCGAGAACATGGTCCGGGAGGACCTGAACCCGGTGGAGGAGGCGCGCGCCTGCTCGCTGCTCGTCGAGGAGCTCGGCCTGACGCGGGAGGGCCTCGGCCGCCGCGTGGGCCGCTCGCGCGTCGCGGTCTCGAACCTGATGCGCCTACTCGACCTGCCCGACGAGGCGCTCGACCTGCTGCAGTCCGGCGTGCTGACCGAGGGCCACGGCCGCGCGCTCCTGCTCGCCGGCGACCACGACGTGCGCCGCCGCCTGGCCCGTCGCGCCGCCGCCGACGGGTGGACGGTGCGCCGCACGGAGGACGAGGCGCGCGCCGCCAACGAGGCCGCCCAGCCCATCCGCGTGCGCCGCGCCACGGGCGCGCACCCGGACCAGCTCGCCGCGGCCGCGGACCTGGCCGACGCCCTCGGGCGCTCCCTCGGCGCGCCGGTCCGCGTGGCGCCGAAGGGCGCGGGCTATACGGTCATTCTGACTGTCGCCTCGCACGACGCGGCGCTCGCGCTGGCGCGCCGCTTGGAGTCCTGAGCGCGGGTAGTGTGACCAGGCCAGAGGACTCGCCCCCACTCGCTCGCGTTCTCGCACGCCGACTGCGATCTTCCGGCTTGGGACGGACGGGTGCCACCGAACGGCTTCACAGACGGGTTGCTACCGAGCGGTGTCATGCCAGACTTGCTACCGAGCGGTGGCAAAGGAGATGGTATGACGGTGCGCTCCATCAGGGACTTGGCAGCCGCTGTACGCGGCCGCCGCAAAGACTTGGGGATGATTTAGGCGGAGCTCGCCGAGCGCGCTGGAGTCTCGAGAAAGTGGATCTACGAGTTCGAGGCCGACAAGCCCAACGCGGAGCTCGGTCTCATGCTGCGCGTCCTCGACGAACTCGGCCTCGTTCTCGAGCTCGCGCCTCGCTCCGATACAACCCGTTCGGGCGAGGGAGGTGAGACGGCCGATCTCGACGCCCTTGTCGAGGAGCATCGCGGCCGATGACCGACACGTTGGTCGTCGTCCTTGGCATCGGCCCTGCCATACGGCACGCACGAGAAGAAGCTGCGCTTCGCGATGAAGATCGGCGGCGACTATCCGGAAGGCCATCGCGTCTTTTCACACCGGAGCACCTGGACTGCGGCCGCCGAGGATCTCGGCCTCGACGCTGAGCGGGTGCTCGAGCGCGTCGAATCGCTCGCTGCGCGAGCCTCCGATGCGGATGGCCCAAGCCTGCTCCAGCGGTCGTCACTGTGACGCGCTCGCAGCCCGAAGGACGCTGCCCAACCTTCTTTCGGGTCGGCCCGGCTTTCGTGCCCGGCGTAGGTATCATCCCAGGGGGCAATGCAACGGGTGGACGGACGAGTGCCATGGATGCGCGCCATCGAGCGAGTTGGCCGCCACGGTCGGACACCAGGAAGCCCTGTTGCAGAGCCGCAGGGGCGATTAGCTCAGTCGGTTAGAGCGCTTCTCTGATAAGGAAGAGGTCCCAGGTTCGAGTCCTGGATCGCCCAC
>JBBSIC010000033.1:0-38397 GCA_038232275.1 Solirubrobacterales bacterium
CGCGGTCGAGCAGCTCCAGCACGTCGACCCCGGAGGCGGCGCCGAGGACCATCCCGAAGTCCGACAGCGCCGAGTAGCGCCCGCCGATCGACGGCGAGCCGTGAAAGACGGCGCGATAGCCGTCGCGCTCGGCCAGCGCCTCGAGCGGCGACCCGGGGTCGGTGATCGCGACGAACCGCCGGCCGGCCTCCTCACGCCCGAGGAGCGCGTCGACGGCGGCACGGAAGTAGGCGGCGAAGATGTGCGGCTCGAGCGTCGTGCCGGACTTCGAGGACACGAAGAACAGCGTCCGTGCCAGGTCGAGCTCGTCCTCGAGCGCCTTGATCTGCTGCGGGTCGGTGGAGTCGAGCACGCGCAAGCGCGGCAGCCCGCCGTGTCGCGGCGCGAACGTGAGCGCGAGCACCTCCGGGCACAGGCTCGACCCGCCCATCCCCAACAGCACCGCGTCCTGAAAGCCGCCCGACCGGACGTCGTCGGCCAGCGCGGCGAAGCGATGGGGGTGCGTGAGCTGGTCCATCGGCACCCCGAGCCAGCCGAGCCAGCGGTCCTCGTCCGCGCCCGTCCACAGCGTCTGATCGTGCGCCCACAGGCGGGCGACCTTCTCCCCGGTGCGCCACTCGCCGATCGCGGCATCCACCGCGGCGTCGAGCTCGGGAGGCAACGAGCGAGCGAGGGTCGCCACCTCCGTTGTGGACGGTGCCTTCACGGACTGCGCGATCGAGGCGAGCAGCGTGCGAAACGCCTGCTCGAACTTGTGGACCCCCTCGTCGAGCAGGCCCGCGGTGACCTCGCCGAGATCGACGCCCTCGTCGGCCACCGCGGCGAGCACCGCGCGCGCCCCTTCGAGGTCCTCGGTCAACGTGACCCGCGCGGTTCCATGGGCCTTGAACGCCTCGTAGGTCGCCGGGAAGATCGTGTCGACGGTGTCCGGCCCGATCAACGACTCGACGTACAGGAGGTCCGGGTACGCGGGATTCTTCACGCCCGTCGAGGCCCATAGCAGCCTCTGGGCCTGCGCACCCCGGCGGCGCAACGCATCCCAGCGCTCGCCGCGAAACAGCTCCCCGAAGCGCGCGTACGCGACCTTGGCGTTCGCGATCCCCACCCTGCCCTGAAGCCGGCTGCTCAGCCGCGGGTCGATCGCGGAGTCGATGCGGCTGACGAAGAAGCTCGCCGCCGAGGCGATCCGTGCGAGCTCTCCGTCGGCGGCCAGCCGGTCCTCCAGCCCTGCCAGGTAGGCCTCGACCACGCGCTCGTAGAGCGCGGTCGAGAACAGCAGCGTGATGTTGACGTTGATCCCGCGGGCGGTCAGCTGCCGGATCGCGGGGATGCCCTCCTCGGTCCCGGGTACCTTGATCATCAGGTTGGGGCGCTCGACGGCCGCCCACAGACGCTCGGCCTCAGCGACCGTGCCGGCGGTGTCGTGTGCCAACGCGGGCGAGACCTCCATGCTCACGTACCCGTCGTAGGCGTCGGACTGCTCGTAGACGGAGCGCAGCACGTCGGCCGCCGCTCTGAGGTCGGCGATCGCCAGCCCCTCGTAGACCGACTTCGGATCCGGCGCGGTCGAGGTCGCCCGCACCTCGGCCAGCGCGTCGTCGTAGTCCGTCGAGCCGATGATCGCCTTCTCGAAGATCGACGGGTTCGACGTCACCCCGCGCAGGCCGTCCTCACGGACCATCCGCTCAAACTCGCCGGAGGTCAGCAGCGCGCGTCGGATGTTGTCGAACCAGACACTCTGGCCGAGCGCGAGGACATCGCCGATCGGGCTGGCTGTGAGGGGGGTGGCCACGGGAATCTCGATCTCCTTGGTCGCGGGTCCGGCGGTCCGGTGCGAACACGTCGGCGTCCCGCGAGCGGCATCCGCCTTACTTCAGCGTCCCTTTGCCGGCGGTTCTTACGCTCCAGGCGCGATCGGGTTGACTTGTGCGCGGCCGAGCTGGCGTGGCTGCCACCGAGCCCCCGGCTACTCCGTGCCCGCGTGGTCGCTCAGGGGGTGGATGACGAGCGTGGGCTGGTGAGCGTGGTGCACGACAGCGCTGGAGACGCTTCCGAGCAGCATCGAGCGCAGGCCCGTGAGGCCCCGTGAGCCTATGACGATCATCGAGGCGTGATGGCGGTCGGCGGTTTCGATGATCGTCCTCCAGACGGGACCCGTGGCCTCGACGGCGACCGGCTCGGCTTCCAGGCTCGCCTCTCGCGCGATGCGTACGCCTTCCTCGGCGATCCTGCCGCCCACCTCGGCGGCTGCGCGGTCGAGCTCGACGAAGTTCATCATGCTCTCGGTCGCGCCCGACCAGGCAAAGCTGCCCAAGCCGGCGAAGGGCTGCCACACCGTCAAGACCAGCGAACGCCCGCCGCTGAAGAGCTTCCCCGCGCGCTCGATGGCGTGCCCGGCGTCCGCAGAGCCGTCGTAGCAGAGGATCAGCGGGTCGGAAGGAGGGATAGCCATCGGCTTCTCGCTATGCGTTGGAAGGTGAAAGGAACCAAGAGCAGCAGCCTAACCGTCCTCCGACCGACCGAAGGGCTGCGAAGCGGCCTCGAGCAGCGAGCTCGCCCTGCTGTCGGGAAGGCTGTACCAGACCCGCCGGCCGTCCGGGCGCCTGGCGAGGAGCCCCGCGCGGTGAAGGAGACCAACATGCCACGACATGTGTTGCTGACCTACCGCGAGCTGGTTGGCCAGCGTCTGGACCGTGGTCTCCCCGTGCGCCGCCAGGTGCTCGACGATCCGAATGCGAAGGGGCTGACCGAGAATGCGCAGGCGGTAAGCGACCGCCTCGATCAGCGTCTCGGGAACCGGGTTCAGCCTGAGACATATCCCTCGCGCCGAACCGCTGATCGCAGGTGTACCGCTTTCTTCCAAGTCAACTGGACTTAAGCTACCAGGACGCCAATCATTTTTCCAACCGGACTGTGCAAAACTGGGGAGGATGGACCTCCCTCCTGAGCCTGAAGATGTCCTCGCCCAGCCCACCCGGTCGCGGCTGTTCGCGGTGCTGGCGGAGCTCAAGCGTCCGGTCGAGACGCGAGAGCTCGCCGAGCGCCTGGCGCTGCACCCCAATGGCGCACGCTTTCATCTGGAGCGCTTGGAGGCCGCCGGGCTCGTCAGCCGGCAGCGCCGGCGCCAGGCGCGGGGACGTCCACGCGACGTGTGGGCAATCGCGCCGGAGGCCGCACCCGGGGGGCGACAGCCCCGCGCGTACTCCGATCTGGGTCGCTGGCTGGTCCGCACGATCTCCGCCAGGCCCGACCACCTGGCCGAGGTGGAGAACAGCGGCCGCCAGATCGGCCGAGAGCTGGCGCCCGTCGGGCGCCATGACGCCCAAGAGACGCTGCTGAGCACGATGAGCGCGCTGGGCTTTCAACCGCGGAGAGCGTCGGCAGCCGGCGGCAAGGTGACCTACCGCATGGGCAACTGCCCGTACCGTGATGCGGTGCACGAGAACCAGCAGGTGGTCTGCACGCTGCACCGCGGGCTGACCCGGGGGCTGCTCGACATCCTCGATCCCGCCGCACGGCTGATCGGCTTCGAGCCGCACGATCCGGACACGGCGGGCTGCCTCGTAGCACTGGCAACTCGGACGCCCACGCCCGGCCACGGGGTGGCTGCCGCTCGATAGACATCCTGCCTCCCGGACCGGCGACGCAGGGACGCACCCGGAGCAATCACAAGCAGGTTCTTGTGGTTTCTGTCACCAGACGCGGGTAGGTTCGTCTTGATCGTCCATCGCGCGTACCGGCCCCCGAGGAGAAGGAGCGATGAGTTGACGAGCTCGCGTCTGATCTGCCGGAATCTCGGGCGTGTCACAGGATCGGGCGTGACACAAGAACTTCCGGCGCTGCGAGTACGTGGCGACGCGGCGCCGGGGCCCGAGCTGGATGTCGAGTCGCGGGCGTGGTTGGGTCGCCTGCGGGCTGTCGGCCCAGTGCACCGTTGCGCGATCGAAGAGCTCCACGAGCGCCTGCGGCGCGAGGCGCTGTTCCACATCCGCCGACGCGCCAGAAGCGTGCACGAGCTTCCTGGCAGCGACCTCGAGGACCTCGCCGTGCAGGCGGCGAACGACGCGCTGCTGGCGGTGCTGCGCAAACTGGACGACTACCGGGGCGACAGTCAGTTCTGGACCTGGGCGCGAAGGTTCGCGCAGCTCGAGGCGCTGGTGAGCGTCCGTCGGCGGATGGGGCGTGAGCATGTGGCGCGGGACGACCCGGATACGGCGCTGGAGGTGCCCGACGCCGCGCCCTCTCCGCACGAGCGCGCTGAAGCCCGCGAGCTTCTGAAGACCGTCAGCATCCTGGTCACGCAGCTGACGCGGCGCCAGCGCACAGTGCTGATCGCGATCACGGTTTCGGGCGTCTCCACCGAGCTGCTCGCGGCCGATCTCCATACGACCCCCGGGGCGATCTACAAGACCCTGCACGACGCTCGCGCGAAGCTGCGAGCGGAGCTCGCGCCTGTGCTGAACGCCGGTGAGGAGCTGCGGTGGACATCCGCCTGAAGCGCGCGTACGCGCCGGCCGCGACGTCGGATGGCTATCGCGTCCTGATCGACCGGCTGTGGCCGCGCGGAGTCTCGCGCGAGCGCGCCAAGCTCGACGAGTGGGACCGCGAGCTGCCGCCGAGCACGGAGTTGAGGCAGTGGTTCGGGCACGAGCCGAGCCGCTTCGAGGAGTTCCGCCGACGCTACGTCGAAGAGCTTCGAGGCGACCGTCCGCGGCTCACGGAGCTCCGGCGACGGGCGCGGGAGGGTACGCTCACCCTCGTCTACTCCGCCCGCGACACCGAGCACAACGATGCCGTCGTTCTCGCGGAGGTTCTGCGGCGCGGGCTACCGAAGGCCGGGTCCAGCCCTTCCAGCCAAGGAGGATCGTGATGGCACAGCGTGTGCTCGTCCTGACCAGCGAGGATCTCGCCGAGGCCAACGAGGTCCCCGAATCGATCCGGCCACTCATCGAAGCGGCGGAGGAGATCTACGTCGTCGCTCCGACGTTGACGAGCTGGATGCACTGGCTGACCGACGACAGAGACAGCGCACTGGTGTCGGCCGACGAGCGTCTGCGGACGGTCTTCGACCACATGCGCGCGGGTGGGCTGAAACCCCACGGAGCGGTTGGGGCCGAGAACCAGGTCACCGCGATCGCCGATGCGCTGGCTCGGTTCGACGCCGATCTGATCGTGCTCAGGCTCCACGTTCCCCGCAGCGAGCACGAGAACCGGCGTGAGCGCGGGATGGCCGAGAAGGTGCGCTCGCACTTCGACGTGCCGACGATCGTCTTCTACTTCGACAGCGAAGGGCACGTCGTGGAGCGCGAGGAAGCCTGACACGGTTTCGCTTGTCGTCGGTAAGGCCGAGGCGACAAGAGACGCTACAAAGATATGAGCAAGCAGACCTTCGTCATCGTCGGCGCGAGCCTGGCCGGCGCAAAGGCGGCCGAGACCCTACGCGAGCTCGGCTTCGACGGCCGGGTCGTGTTGGTGGGCTCAGAGCCCGAGCGTCCCTACGAGCGCCCGCCGCTGTCGAAGGACTACCTGAGCGGCAAGGTCGGTCTGGACAAGGTCTACCTCCACCCGGAGGACTTCTATGCGAGCCACGACATCGAGCTGCGCACCGCGACGACGGTCGAGCGCATCGACCCCGGGTCGTCGGAGGCCGTGCTCGCCGACGGCGAGCGGCTGGGCTATGACCGGCTGCTGCTGGCCACCGGCGCCGGGCCGCGGCGCCTGTCGATCCCGGGAGCGGACCTCGACGAGATCTACTACCTGCGCAGCCTGCCCGATTCCGTCCGGCTCCGCGAGCGGTTCGAGCGGGGCGGCAGGCTCGTCGTGATCGGCGCCGGCTGGATCGGGTGCGAGGTGGCGGCGGCGGCCCGCCAGTCCGGCGTGGAGGTGACGGTGATCGATCCGTCCTCGGTGCCGCTGAAGCGTGTGCTGGGGGCCGAGGTCGGCGCGATCTACCGCGACGTCCACACCGACCACGGCGTCGAGATGCTCCTGGGGACCGGGGTCGAAGCCTGCGAAGGCGATCGCCGGGTCGAGCGCGTGCGCACCTCGGACGGGCGCGCGATCGACTGCGACTTCGTGGTGGCGGGGATCGGCGCGGTCCCGCGTGCCGCTCTCGTCAGCAACACCGACATCGTGGTCGACAACGGAATCGTCACCGACGAGTACCTGCAGACCGCCGTGAAGGGCATCTTCGCCGCGGGTGACGTCGCCAACGCGCGCCACCCGCTGTACGGCCTGCTGCGCGTCGAGCACTGGGCCAACGCGCTGCATCAGGGGCCCGCCGCCGCCCGCAACATGCTCGGCTACGCGAACCCGGACGATCCGGTGCTCGACCACCCGCTCGCCTACGATCGCGTCCCCTACTTCTACTCCGACCAGTACGACGTCGGCATGGAGTACAGCGGTCACGCCGGCGGCGGGGACGAGGTCGTGTTCCGCGGCGACCCCGTGACGCGGGAGTTCATCGCCTTCTGGCTCCGCGACGAGCGGATCCTGGCGGGCATGAACGTCAACGTCTGGGACGTCCCCGAGCAGATCCAGGCGCTGATCCGCTCCCGCCTGCGCGTCGATCGCAATCGCCTGGCCGACCCCGACACGCCGCTGACCGAGCTGGCACCGGACCAGAGCTGGCATGCCGACCGCTGAGGCGCCGATAAACGAGCATGAGCGGTGGCGCGAGCTCGGTCAGCAACTGCGCGTGGAGGTCCGGGCGGCTGGGTGCCGTTCGCTTCGACGTTCGCGGCGTTCTTCGCGCGCGCCTATGACTTCATCCGGATGGCGGCGGTCAGTCGCGCCGACATCCGGCTCGTCGGCTCGCACTGTGGCGTCTCGATCGGCGAGGACGGGCCGTCCCAGATGGCGCTCGAGGACATCGCGGCACTGCGCGCCGTTCAGGGCAGCACGGTCCTGTATCCCTCCTGCGCCAACCAGACCGCCAAGCTCGTCGCCGCGATCCCGAGGACCCGGCGGTGCCGAGCAGGCCGCGCGGGACGGCATCCCCGACGACTGGATCGAGGCGGCGCGCCCCTCGCCGGTCTACGCGCTGGCACACCGGTACCGCGTCGCGTGACCGCCAGAGCCCCGACGCGGACGTCGTCGATGCCGTGTGCCTCACCCTCGGCGAGGCGTTGACCGCGGACCGCGCCCGCGCCGGCCGCCTGGCCGCCAGCGGGCCGCCGCAGGAGCTCGTCGGCCTGGAGCCCTTCGCGCCGCCCGAGGTCATGCCGACCGCCGCAGGCGCGCCGGTGAAGCCCGCGGGAGAAACCCTGCTGTGGATCATCCTCCCGTACGTCGCGCTCGCGGTGTTCGTCGTCGGACACTGGTGGCGCTATCGCACCGACCAGTTCGGTTGGACCAGCCACTCGACGCAGCTGCTCGACCGCCGCGTGCTGGGCTGGGCCAGTCCCGCCTTCCACTACGGTGCCCTCGCCGCGGTCGGCGGGCACATCATCGGTCTGTGCATCCCGCGTAGGTGGACCGAGGCGGTGGGCATCAGCGAGAGCGCCTACCGATGGTTCTCGGCGATCGCCGGCGCCGTCGCCGGTGCCGTGGCCCTGGTAGGGTTCATCGGACTCGTCTACCGGCGGGTGACGAGCGACCGCGTTCGTCCCACCACGACGCGGGGCGATGGCCTGACCTACCTGCTGCTGATCGTCATGGGCGTCTGGATGACGTTCGGCTTCAACCTGGCGACCAAGTCGCCCTACAACTACCGGGATACCGTCGGCGTGTGGTGGCGCTCGCTGTTCTCCCTGCATCCCGACGTCGAGGCGGTGACCGGCGCGCCGCTGATCTACCAGTTGCATGCGATCGTCGCGTGGGGCTTCTGGGCGGCGTTCCCGTTCAGCCGCCTCGTGCACGCGTGGAGCATCCCGTTGCAGTACCTCGGCCGCCCGTACATCCTCTACCGGCGCCGGTACAGCTCGGGGCGAACGACGTTGCGGTGAGCGCGAAGCACGGCGCGCTCGATCGGGTCCTCAGCGGCGTCCCACCCGCATCGGGCGCCGTGGTCATGGGCACCGGCATCGTCTCCGTGGCCCTGTCCCTGGGTGGGCGAGAGCTGCTGTCGCGCCTCCTGCTGATCGTCACCGGCGCCGTCTGGGTCGCGCTCGCCGTGCTGTTGGCCGTCCGCGCGGCGCGTGATCGCGCGCGCCTTCGCCGCGACGTGCAAACGCCTGCCGCCTTCACCGCGGTCGCCGGCACCGCCGTGTTCGGCACCCGCCTGACGTCGCTGGGCTGGTCGTGGGCGGGGGGCGTCCTGCTGGTCCTCGCCCTGGTGCTGTGGCTGGGCCTGCTCGGACCCGTGCTGCGGCACTTCACGACGCCGACGGTCGGGGCCTCGTTCGTGCTGATCGTCGGGACCGAGTCGCTCGCAGTGCTCGCCGCGACCCTCGCGCTCCAGAAGCGCGCCGGCTGGCTGCTCGCCGCGTCTCTCGTGCCGTTCGCGCTCGGCCTGGGCTTCTATGCGTTCGTCGCGAGCCGCTTCGACATCCGCCAACTCGCCGCCGGGCACGGCGACCACTGGGTGACCGGCGGCGCGCTGGCGATCTGCACCGTCACGGCCGGGCGGATCACCCTCGCGGCCGAGCGGCTCGAGCTGTCCGACGGCGCGGTCGGGGCGCTCAGGGACCTCTCGGTGGCGCTGTGGGTCCTGGCGCTGTTGTGGCTGCCGGTCCTCCTGGTCGCCGAGGTCCGGTGGCCGCGGATGAGCTACGACGTGCGCCGCTGGTCGACCGTGTTCCCGGTCGGAATGTACGCCGCCTGCAGCTTCGTCGTGGGCGCCGTCGCCTCGGTCCCGGCGATCACCAGCTTCGCTCGCGTCTGGCTCTGGGTCGCCGTGGCGGTGTGGGCCGTGGTCGCGTGCGGACTGGCGCGGTCCGCAGCCGACACGCTCGGCCGGCGAGCTCCCCCTTCTCGCAGCCGGCCTGGATAGCGCCTCGGCGGCGTGAGCCGCGGGGCCTCCTGAAGCGCGACCCAACACGGCCGAGGGAAGCCGCTCCGGCTTCAGCTCAGCGCTGAACGAGCTCGCCGTCGGCGGGGGTGGGGGCCGGGGCGGGGCCTGCTGCTGTCGCCTCGCGCCTGAGGAAGGCGCCGACCTCTCCGATCGTGCTCATCAGCGGGGCGGGGAACATGATCGTGGAGTTCTTGTCGACGCCGATCTCGACCATAGTCTGCAGGTTGCGCAGCTGGAGGGCGAGCGGGTGGGCCATCATCACGTCCGAGGCGCGCCCGAGCTCGCCGGCGGCGAGCGCCTCCCCCTCGGCGGCGATGATCTTCGCGCGCTTCTCGCGCTCGGCCTCGGCCTGGCGGGCCATGGCACGCTTCATGCTGTCGGGGAGCTGGATGTCCTTGAGCTCGACGACGGTGACCTTGACGCCCCATTCCTCGGTCTGGACGTCGAGGATCTCGCGGATGTTCTGGTGGATCTCGTCCGTCGCCGACAAGGTCTCGTCGAGGGTGTGGCGGCCGACGACCGAGCGCAGGGTGGTCTGGGCGATCTGGTTGATGGCCGCGGCCACGTTCTCGAATCGCCACCACCGACCGGACGGCGTCGTCGATGCGGTAGTAGGCGACGGCGGACACATCGACGCTGACGTTGTCCTTGGTGATGATGCCCTGCGACTGGATCGGCATCGTGACGATCCGCAGCGAGACCCGGTAGACGCGATCGACGAGCGGGACGATGAAGATCAGCCCAGGCCCGCGCGCCCCATCCTTGACCCGGCCCAGCCGGAATTGCACGCCGCGCTCGTACTGCTTGAGGATCCGCACGCTGGCGGCCAAGCCCAGCAGCGCGATGACACCGAGCACAGCGAGCACGTAGAGCGCAATCATGTCGTCAAGGCTCCTCCTCCCCTGACCGGTCAACATCGGGGCGAACCCGCCAGGGCGATGTGGAGGACTACGGGTCCCGGTCGCCGCCCGTGACCGCCGATCGCCGGTTCAGACGTCCATCAGGCCGCTCGCACGGGCGCCGCATCGAGCTCCTGCCTTCGGGCGATCACGAGCCCGGCACGCCACCCAGGGGCGCGTCCTCCGGCCGGAGGCTGGATCGACTCGGTGTCAATCCCGCTGCGCGCGATCAACCACGAGGTCACCGAGTTCGAGTTCCACATCTCACCGGTCTCGAGGTCATCGCGACCCCATACGGGCGTCGGAACGCGCGGCACCAGCTCCAGCACGCGCCGCGCAAGATCGTGATCGTCGGTCAGTCGCCGCGGCTGAACGGCCTCGTCGACATCCGGGATCGCTCCGCCGCGCGACCGACGGATTTCGTAGCGAAAGATTCGAAGCCGACCTGCCGAGCGACCGCCGACCGCGCCTTCAGCGACGACGCCGCGTTGATCGCCGCACTCGTCAAGAACCGGCGTCATTTCGAAGCACGAACGTGACGTTTGGGACGCGAGCGCCGAGTGATAAAGCTGGCAGGCCGATCGCGCCCAAGCCGCGCGGCCACCGCCTCGAAGACGCGACCGTTGAGCCGAGCGGAGTGGCCGCCGGCGCCAAGGGGCAGCCAATACAGGTCGACGGTGGCCGCCGCCCAACCGGCCGCAGAGCGGTCGCGTCGTCCGTCCTGAAGAGCATGCCGGTGCCGGACGTCGTCCACGGGTGCCATTCTCGCGCCGAGCGTCGCCCAGAGCATCCGGGTCGAGCCCGTATGTGACTTGCGCAGAACTACAGCTTCTACGACTCCACGAGCAGCTCGGCGAGGTCCGACACGACCACATCGGCGCCGTGCTCGCGCAGGGCCTCCGCCTGGCCGGCGCGGTCGACGCCCACGACGTAGCCGAAGCCGCCCGCCCGGCCCGCCTCCACGCCCGCCAGCGCGTCCTCGAAGACCGCGGCCTGCCCCGGCTCGGCACCGAGCGCCCGGGCGCCGGCGAGGAAGGTGTCTGGCGCCGGCTTGCCGCCGAGGTGGTCGCGCTCGGCCACGAGCGCGTCGATGCGCGCCTCGAACAGCTCCTCGATGCCTGCCGCCACGAGCACGTCGCGGCAGTTCGCGCTCGACGAGACCACGGCGCGCCGCAGCCCGGCGTCGCGCGCCGCCCGGACGTAGCGCACCGACCCCTCGTAGGCCTCGACGCCCTGCTCGCGGATCATCCGCAGCACGATCTCGTTCTTGCGCTTGCCGAGACCCTCGACGGCGGCTTGCGGCAGCTCGATCGCGCGCGAGGCGAGGAAGGACTGCACCCCCGCGCGCCGCGGCTTGCCGTCGACGAACTCGTCGTAGTCGGTCACGGGGTCGAACGGGACGAAGGGCTCGCCGGTCCGCACGGCCCGTTCGGAGAGAAACGGGTCGAACAGCGCCTTCCACGCCGCCGCGTGGACCCTGGCCGTCTGCGTCAGCACTCCGTCGAGGTCGAACAGGCAGGCGCGCACGCCTTGGGGGAGACCCAGCATGACGGTGAGCCTACGGGGCGCTCAGGTGCTGACACGTAGTTCGCCACGCCCCCGGTCGTCGGCACTACGGATGACGGGCGGCGAGGCGTGTGGTGCCCTGTGGGTATGTTGAGCGCCATCGCCGACAGCGTGACGGTCACCGATCCGGAGGAGGAGGTCTCGCGGCTGCTCGCGCAGCTGCGCACCCAATTCGACGGTCTCGACGAGCGCGAGGCTGCGCGGCGGCTGCTGCTGCTCGCCGAGGGTGACCGGCTGTCGGCGGATGCGCGCCTGATCGCCGGCGCCGTCGAGGTCGACATGTCGCCTCTGACCGGCGAGTCGGTGCCCGTGACGCGCAGCGCCGAGCGCTCCCAGCCCGCCCTCGCGCCGCTGGAGGCCGAGGACCTCGTCTTCGCCGGCACGCTGTGCACGGGCGGCCGTTTCTGCTCTACGCGTTCTCCGGCGGTACGATCCCGCTGCCGCTGACGGCGATGCAGATCCTCGCGATCGATCTCGGCACCGAGACCCTGCCCGCCCTGGCGCTGGGCCGCGAGCCCGCCGAGCCGGGGCTGATGGACCAACCGCCGCGCTCGCGCAAGTCCGGCCTGCTGACGCGGGCCATGCTCGTTCGGGCCTGGCTGTGGCTCGGGCTGCTGGAGGCCGCGCTGGTGGCCGGCGGCTTCTTCTTCGTGCTGCTGCGCGCGGGCTGGTCGCCTGGGGACGCGACCGGCGCGGGTGCTCCGCTGCACCACGCCTACCTGATGGCGACCACGATGTCCTTCGCGGGCATCACGGCCTGCCAGGTCGGCACCGCGTTCGCGGCCCGCACCAGCCGCGCCTCGCTTCGCGAGATCGGCGTGTTCTCCAACCCGCTGCTGCTCTGGGGCATAGCCTTTGAGCTGGTCTTCGCCGCTGCGCTGATCTACCTGCCGCCGCTACAGGGCCTCTTCCACACCGCCGCACTCGGCCTAGGAGAGCTTGCGCTGCTCGCGAGCTTCGCGCCGATCGTCTGGGGCAGCGACGAGCTGCGCCGCGCCTGGCAGCGACGCCGCCACCCCATCTCCCAAGGAGCCCGATGACCATCCCCCTCCCGCAGCCCGCGCTCACCGGCGCCGAGCTGCGCGGCCTGGACGCCTACTGGCGCGCGGCCAACTACCTGTCGGTGGGCCAGATCTACCTGCTCGACAACCCGCTGCTGCGCGAGCCGCTGGCCCTCGAGCACGTCAAGCCGCGACTGCTCGGCCACTGGGGCACCACCCCGGGGCTGAACTTCGTCTACGCGCACCTCAACCGCCTGATCCGCGCGCGCGACCTCGAGGTCCTCTACGTCGCCGGGCCCGGCCACGGCGGTCCCGGGCTGGTGGCCAACACCTACCTGGAGGGCACCTACTCCGAGGTCTACCCGCACATCGGGCGCAGCACGGACGGGCTGCGGCGCCTGTTCCGCCAGTTCTCGTTCCCGGGCGGCATCCCGAGCCACGTCGCGCCGCAGACGCCGGGCTCGATCCACGAGGGCGGCGAGCTGGGCTATTCGCTGGCGCACGCCTTCGGGGCGGCATTCGACAACCCCGGGCTGCTGGTCTGCTGCGTGGTCGGCGACGGCGAGGCCGAGACCGGGCCGCTGGCCGCGAGCTGGCACTCCGACAAGTTCCTCGACGCGGCGCGCGACGGCGCGGTGCTGCCGGTCCTGCACCTCAACGGCTACAAGATCGCCAACCCGACGCTGCTCGCCCGCATCCCCGAGCGCGAGCTGCGCAGCCTGCTCGAGGGCTACGGCTACGCGCCGCACTTCGTGTCCGGCGACGAGCCCGAGGCGATGCACCAGCTGATGGCCCAGACGCTCGACCGCGTCGCCGACGAGATCGCCGAGATCCAGCGCGCCGCCCGCGAGGACGGCGTGACCGAGCGGCCGGCGTGGCCGATGATCGTGCTGCGCAGCCCGAAGGGCTGGACCGGGCCCAAGACGGTCGACGGCCTGGCCGCCGAGGGGTCGTTCCGCTCCCACCAGGTGCCGCTGGCCAGCCTCGCGACCAACCCCGAGCACCTCGCCCAGCTCGAGCGGTGGCTGCGCTCCTACCGGCCGCAGGAGCTCTTCGACTCCGCCGGCGCGCTGCGCGATGAGCTGGCCGCGCTGGCCCCGCGCGGCAACCGCCGCATGGGCGCGGTGCCGCACGCCAACGGCGGCCTGCTGACCCGCGACCTCGAGCTGCCGGACTTCCGCGCCTACGGCGCCCCCGTGGTGGCGCCGGCGCGGACCATGAGCGAGGCCACGCGCGTGCTGGGCGGCTACCTGCGCGACGTGCTCGTGCTCAACGCCGAGCAGGCGAACTTCCGCCTCTTCGGTCCCGACGAGACGGCGTCGAACCGCCTCAGCGCGGTCTTCGAGGCGACCGACCGGGCCTGGGACGCCGAGCGCCTGGACGCCGACGATCACCTGGCGCCCGACGGCCGGGTCATGGAGATCCTCTCAGAGCATCTCTGCGAGGGCTGGCTCGAGGGCTACCTGCTGACCGGCCGCCACGGCCTGTTCAACTGCTACGAGGCGTTCATCCACATCGTGGACTCGATGGTCAACCAGCACGCCAAGTGGCTGAAGGTCAGCGCCGAGGTCCCGTGGCGCCGACCCGTGCCGTCGCTGAACATCCTGCTCAGCTCGCACGTCTGGCGGCAGGACCACAACGGCTTCTCCCACCAGGACCCCGGCTTCATCGACCACGTCGTCAACAAGAAGGCCGAGGTCGTCCGCGTCTACCTGCCGCCGGACGCCAACGGCCTGCTCTCCGGGGCCGACCACTGCCTGCGCAGCCGCGACTACATCACCGTGATCGTGGCCGGCAAGCAGCCCGCCCTGGACTTCCTGAGCATGGACGAGGCCGTCGTGCACTGCACGCGCGGCCTGGGGATCTGGCCGTGGGCGAGCAACGACACCCCGGGGGAGCCCGACGTCGTGCTGGCCTGCGCCGGCGACACCCCGACCGTCGAGGCGCTCGCGGCCGCGGCGCTGCTGCGCGAGCGCCTGCCCGAGCTGCGCGTGCGCTTCGTCAACGTCGTGGACCTGATGCGCCTGCAGCCGCAGACCGAGCATCCCCACGGCCTCTCCGACGCCCACTTCGACGCGCTGTTCACCCCCGACAAGGCCGTGATCTTCGCCTACCACGGCTACCCGACGCTGATCCACCGGCTCACCTACCGGCGCGCCAACCACGGCGACATCCACGTCCGCGGCTACAAGGAGGAGGGCACGACCACGACGCCGTTCGACATGCTGATGCTCAACGACATGGATCGCTTCCACCTGGTCATGGACGTCATCGACCGCGTCCCGGGCCTGGGCTCGGCGGTGGCCGGCCTGCGCCAGGAGGTGGTCGACGAGCGGCTGCGCCACCGCGCCGTCACCCGGGCGACCGGCGACGACCCGGCGACGATCCGCGACTGGGTCTGGCCCGCCGACCACGGAGCCTGAGCGCCCGTGCGGGTGCTGGTGGTCAACGCCGGCTCGAGCAGCCTGAAGCTCAGCGTGCTCGACGACGACCGCGCCGTCGACGCGACGGAGTTGCGATCGGAGCGCGGGCGCATCGACGCCGACGAGGTCGGCGCGGCGGTGCGCGCCCTGGGTCCCGTCGACGCGGTCGGGCATCGGATCGTCCACGGCGGCGCGCGCTACCGGCAGGCGGTGCGCATCGACCGCGGTGTCGTCGCCGCGCTGACCGAGCTGTGCGCGCTCGCGCCGCTGCATCAGGCCAAGTCGCTGGCGGCGCTGGCGGCGGTGGGCGGCGTGCTCGGCGACGTCCCCGCGGTCGCGTGCTTCGACACCGCCTTTCATGCGACGCTGCCCGCCGCCGCGTACACCTACGCGCTGCCGGAGGCCTGGCGCGAGCGCTGGGGGCTGCGCCGCTACGGCTTTCATGGTCTCGCGCACGCCTCGGCGGCGCGCCGCGCCGCCGAACTGCTCGGCCGCTCGCTGCACGGCCTGCGCGTGGTCACCTGTCACCTCGGCGCCGGCGCATCGCTGGCCGCCGTGCAGGACGGGCGCTCCGTCGACACGACGATGGGCTTCACGCCGCTGGACGGGCTCGTGATGGCGACGCGCTCGGGCAGCCTGGACCCCGGGCTGCTGCTGTGGCTGCTGGAGCACACCGACCTGCGCGAGCGCGAGATGGCCGCGGCGCTCGAGCACGACTCGGGACTGCTGGCGCTCGCAGGCACGGCCGACATGCGCGCCGTGCTGCGTGCCGCCGCCGACGGGGAGGAGCGCGCCACGCTCGCCCTCGCGGTCTACGAGCACCGCCTGCGGGCCGGCGTCGCCGCGATGGCCGCGGCGATGGGCGGCCTCGACGCGCTCGTCTTCTGCGGCGGCGTCGGCGAGCACGCGCCCGCCGTACGCGCGGATGCCGCGGCCGGCCTGGCGTTCCTCGGCGTCGGCGTCGACGCCCGCGCCAACGAGGACGCCGCGGGCGACCGCGACGTCACGGCGCCCGGCAGCGCTGTGCGGACGCTCGTCGTGGCCGCGCGCGAGGACCTGGAGATCGCGCGCCAGGTGCGCAAGGCTTTGGGGGCCGGCCTCAGCTCGCCGGACCCCCGTCCCGGCAGATAGCCGTGTGCAGCTCCGTGGTGAGCCGGGCGATCTGCTCTGTGAGCTTCGTGTTCTGCGCCAGCAGCGCCAGGTGCTGCTCGGCCATCGCCCGCTCGTGGCCGAGAAGGTCGGTCTGGCGGGCTTCGAAGGCTTCCTGGCGCTCGACCTCGGCCTCGCGGTGGGCCTGCACGGCGGCGTCGCGGACCTTGTCGCGCTCGGCCTGGCGCGTCTGCGCGAGCAGGATCAGCGGCGCCGCGTAGGCCGCCTGCGTCGAGAAGACGAGGTTGAGCAGGATGAACGGATACGGGTCCCAGCGCAGGCTGATCGCCGCGGCATTGACCACGATCCACAGCGCGACGAGGATCGTCTGCCCGACGATGAAGCGCGGCGTGCCGAAAAAGCGGGCGAAGCGCTCCGCGAGGATGCCGAAGCGGTCGTTGCCGAAGGCTCCGTGGTGGACGAAGCGGTGGGGCGAGGCGGACGCCACGGTGCCTCCTTCTCGGGCAGAGCCCGGTCGCGGTTGCCCCGGGAGTATCCACCGATGCCGGTGCGCGCGTCTCGTCCCGGCTGCCGCCGGGGGCGCGGCCTGCCGACGGCCACGTCCCCCGGTGGTCAGCGGTGGTCAGCGGATCTTCAGGGTGTTCACGCCCGGGTCGGTCGGGGTGCGCGCCGCGACGGTGTCGTAGTCGTAGGCGGTACCGGGCTTGGAGCCCGGCTTGCCGAAGCCGAAGCCGGCGGACTCGAGGATCGCGACGGCGTCGAGGATCTCGAAGAAGCCGCCCTTGCCGGTCGTCGGAAGGCCGTTGGCCTCCTCGGGCTGGCCGAACTTCGCGTAGACGCGGTCGTTGCCGAGCCGGCCCAGGGACTGCAGCGCGACCGCGCGGTGAACCGCCTCGGTGGCCATGATCTCCGCGGCGTAGCGGGCGAACTGCGAGCCGCTCAGCGTCCCCTGGCGGGCGAACACGGTCGTGGCGAGCAGGTAGGCGTTGATGAACACCTGGTCCCCGACGACGAGCGTGGTCAGCAGGCTCTCCGGCGAGGCGAAGACCTCGTCGGGCACGTAGATCGTCTTGGTGACGGCCTTGCCGCCGACCGTGCTCGAGGTCAGCAGCTCGTAGTGGTTCTTCTCCTGCTGAGCGGCCGCCCTGACGTTGCGCAGCGTGACGGGATCGAGCTTGCCGCCGAGCTTCTCCGGGCCGACGGTGTTGACGATCGTCGCCAGGACTTCGGCCGTCGCAGCGACCGCCGTCAGGTTCTCGACCGAGTTCGCCTTGCTGGTCTTGACCTTGGCGAACGCGTCGTTCGAGGCGAAGCCGAGCAGGCCGATCGACCCGAGCGCCGCGGCCGTCGTCTGCACCAGCCGGCGGCGGCTGACCGCCGGAAGATGGGCGTTCTGTCGATCGATGGTGTCGTACAGATGGTTCTCGACCTGGGACACAGGTGGTCTCCTCCACTCGGTGGCCGGTGCGGAGGCTCCGCACCGGTGGGAGCCTGAACACGCGCAGGCGCCGACCGGATCGGCGGGCCCCGCGGGTTGGCACCGTCGAGTGCAGTGTGCCAGGGATGGGCACCCGGCGGTCGATCGGGCCCCGCGGGGTACCCCGCAGCCGAGCGCGGCGAGCCCGGGCGGTGGCCGGCGCACGTTAGCGCGACACATGCGAAGGGTATGCATGTGTCATGGACGTCGACCGGCTCGCTCAGCTGCTCGGAGTGGCCGCGCTGGCGGCGCACGACGAGCTCGCCGCCGCGCTTGGCCCCGGCCGGACGCGCAGCGCGATCCTCGTCCATCTCTCCGCGCACCCCGGCGGGTCCGCCGAGGAGCTGCGCCACGTGCTCGGCCTGTCCCAGCCGGCCACGACGCGCGCGGTCGACGGCCTCGCGCGCGACGGGTTGATCGACGTCCGGCCCGGGCCGGACCGGCGCACGCACGACCTGCACGCGACCAGGAAGGGGCGGCGGGCCGCCGCTGCGGCGCTGTCCGCGCGTGCCGACCGGCTGGGCGCGCTCGTCGCCGGTCTGGACCCGGGCGCCCGCGCGGCGCTCGGCTGCGGCCTGGAGGCGCTCGTCGCCGGCCTCGCGGACGACCGGGCGGGCGCCCTGCACGCCTGCCGGCTGTGCGACCGCGGTGCCTGCACCAGCGGCCCCGGCTGCCCGCTCGACCACACGACGCGGGCATGACGGCGGTCACGGCGCGACCGGGCGCCCGCGGCGCGGCCACGGGGCGGCTCGTGGCGGCCGGGGTGGCCAGCGTCGGCTGCACGTACGGCATGGCCCGCTACGGGTTCGGGCTGCTGCTGCCCGACATGAGCCGCTGCACGCTCCCCGCGCCCCGGCCCGCGGCCTCGCCGCCGTCCTGACCGCGATGGGCGTCGGGTTCCTCGCCGGCCCGCCGCTCGCGAGCCAGCTGGCGCAACGCGACGCCTTCGCCGCCGCCGCCGTCGTGCTCGCCGTCGGGGCGGCCGCCATGGCCGCCGCCCCGGCGGAGGACCTCGCGCTCACCTACCGTTCGGCGGAGAGCTGAAGGCGCTTCCTCGCCGCCGGCTTCAGGGGAGCGACCGGCGGGTCGATCCCCCAGTCGAGCCGGCGATGAGAGTCGCGGGCCAGGCGCCAGGCGCCGCCTGGATCGCGCCGCAACGCCCCGTCGGCGGCCAGGACGTGCAGCGCGAGGCTGACGGTGGGTCGCTTGGCGCCGACGAGTCGCCCGATGAGCTCGTGGGTCAGGGCGAGGCGGACGACGACTCCGTCGCGGGTGACAACCCCCCAGCGGTCGGCCAGCTGCCACAGCAGGGCAAGGATGCGCTGGTCGGCGCGCGGCAGGACGGTGATCGCGGTCCCGAGCGCGAGGCTGTCGAGCTGCGTCGCGAGGCGCTCCTGGATGACGGCGGAGAGAGCCGGCCACCTGCGCGCCGCCGTGTCGAAGCGCTCGTCGAGGACGGCGACGGCGGCGCCGCCCGTGCTGCAGGTCCAGCGGGAGGTGATGGCCAGCACGGTGTCGATCTCGCGCCACGGCCACAGGACGTCCCCGGGGCCGAAGAGATGGGCGCTCGCCCGACCGGCCACGACGACGTCCCTGATCATGATGCCCTCGATCAGGAGCACGGCGGCGGAGGCGCGATGGTCGATCGAGAACGACGTCGGCGACCAGCCGCCGGCGGGCAGGTCATAGCGCGGCGTGACCAGGAAGCGCTGGGCGAGCGCGCGCTCGGCCTCGGGAACCGCGTCGTGCAGTCCGCGATCGACGCCTAGCAGGCTGACCGTGGGGACGGTGTCGCAGACGAGGCTGACCGGGACGCTCATGCGCCGGGTCTGGTGGTCTGGAAGGCGAACTCGGATTCCAGGCCGGTGACCTCGAAGATGCGCTGAACTGCATCGGGGGCGCGGGTGAGCGTCAGCTCGCAGCCGCGCTCACGCGCGGATCGGTGGGACGCGAGCAGGGCGCTCAGCCCCGTGGAGTCGAGGAACCGCAGCCCCCGGAGGTCGATCACGATCTGCTCGAACCCGGCGCTGAGCAGCTCGTCGAGGGTCTGTCGCACTTCAGGCGCGCAGGTGAGATCGAGCTCGCCGGAGAGCTGAACGATGACGCGCTCGCGATCGGGTATGACGTCGCAGGTGAAGGTCGGGATAAGCGCTGGTTGGCGCACGGGCCCTCCAGGATCAGTAAGACACTTGAACCCGGGGCCCCGGTCGATCCCCTGCGGAGATCTCGGGTGGCCTTCCGCCCTGCGCGACGCGTCGTCCGTCACGACCACGTGCCGGGGGCCAGTGTAGGCCCATACGCCTACCACGGGCCGGAAGGTCATCGCTAGCGCCAGCGCCAGCGACCCCGGAGTCGCGACCGTCTGGGAGATCTACAACGTCGCGCCGCGATGAGACGTCACATGTCGAGCCGGGCGTCCTCGAGGTCGAGATCGTATTCGATCCGCCGCAGCACGTCGTCGTCGATCGCGCCGTCGCGGCGCAGGTCGCGGACCGCCTGGCGCTCGGCCTCCAGCAGCTCCCGGCGCAGGCGCTGGTAGTCGCGGGAGCGCTCCTCGATCCCGTCGCCGTCGTCGCCGTCGGGGCCGCGCGCCTCGAACCGCCGCATGCGGAAGCGGTAGACGCCGCGCATGCGCTCGGCGGTGTCCTCGCGGACCCATTCCTCGGTGGCCAGGTCATCGATGCGCTCCAGGGCCGCGGTGGCCGCGCGCATCCGGGCCCGGACCTCCTCCTCGTCGTCACCGTCCTCCTGGAGGCCGAGCAGCCGGATCAGCGGCGGCAGTGTCAGCCCCTGCAGCACGAGCGTCCCGAGGATCGTGCAGAAGACCAGGAACACGATCAGGTCGCGGTGGCCGAAGCGCCCGCCCCCTTCGACGGTGAGCGGGAGCGCGAGGGCCGCGGCCAGCGAGACCGCGCCGCGCATGCCCGCCCACCCGAGCACGGTCGGCCACCGCCAGGGCGGTGAGGGGTCGCGCTCGCGCAGACGCTGCGAGACCAGCCGGGGCACGTAGGTGATCGGGAAGATCAGGACGAGCCGCGTGACGATCACCGTGACGACCACGATCCCGGCCCACCCCGCCAGGCGGCTGGGCGGGGTGTCCGAGAGCGCGTCGAGCACGACCGGGAGCTGCAGGCCGATCAGGACGAACAGCAGGCCGTTGAGCACGAAGCTCAAGATGCTCCAGACCGCGTCGCCCTGCAGGCGCACCTGGACGGTCGTCAGCTCGGCCGTGTACCAGCCCATGTAGATGCCGACCGTCACCGCCGCCAGCACCGCCGAGACGCCGAGCAGCTCGGCGGGCAGGTAGGCGAAGTAGCCCGTCAGCAGCGAGACGGTGATCTCCACCGGCGGGTTGTCGAGGCGCCGCCGCACCTGCCGCACGACCCAGCCGACGGCGATCCCGACGGCGATCCCGCCGGCCACGGTGAGGACGAAGGTGAGCGCGGCGTGCGCGAGCGAGAAGCTGCCGGTGACGATCGCCGCCACGGCGAACCGGTAGACGACGAGGCCAGTGCCGTCGTTGACGAGGCTCTCGCCCTCGGCGACGGCGACGATGCGTCGCGGGATGCCGAGCCGGCGGGCGATGCCCGAGGACGCGATCGGATCGGTCGGGGACACGATGGCGCCGAGCGTGAAGGCCTCGGCCCAGCTCAGCGAGTCGACCCACGCGTGGGCCACCACCGCGACCGTCGCGGTCGTGGCCAGCACGAGCCCGACGGCCAGCAGCGAGATCGGGCGCACGTTGGCCCGCATCTCGCGCAGCGGCGTGAAGAACGCCGCGCCGTACAGCAGCGGCGGCAGGATCCCGACGAGCACGAGCGCGGGCGAGAGCTCGACCCTGGGCGCGCCCGGCATCAGCCCGAGCAGCAGTCCGCCGAGCACCAGCAGGATCGGGTACGGGATCCGCAGCGGCGTGGCCACGGTGATCAGGCCGGCCGCGAGGACGAGCACCGCGAGCAGGACCAGGATGGCGTGATGGTCGAGCCCGATGCCCAAGGCGGGCATTTTCGCACCGCGAGGTGGCGTCCACCCATTTCGCACCCCAACGATCGGCTGATCGAGCGGTTCTACGCGGCGAGCGAGCCTCGCTAGCCGCGCCGGAACAGCACCGCGGCGACCGCGGTCGCGAGATTCAGGCTCGACACCCCCGGCGCCATCGGCAGCGCGATCCGGGCGTCGGCGCGCGCGAGCAGCGCGTCGGAGATCCCGTCGCGCTCGGTCCCGAACGCGAGCACGGCGCGCGGCGGGAGGTCGGCGCCCGGGCCGAGCGGCTCGCCCTCGGGGTCCAGCGCCACCAGCGGGCGGTCAGCGGTCTGCAGGGAGCGCAGCCGGTGCACGGGCAGGGCGAAGTGCAGCCCGGCGCTGCCCCGCAGGGCGTCCGGGTGCCACGGGTCCTGGCGGCCCGTCGTGAGCACCGCCGCCGCGCCGGCGGCGGCGGCGACCCGCACGCAGGCGCCGAGGTTGCCGAGATGCCGCGGATCCTCCAGCAGGACGACCGGCTCCGGGCCGAGGTCGGCGAGCAGGTCGGCCGGAGCGCGCTGGGGCGGGCGCCGCGCCACCGCCACGACCTGTGCGCGGGGGACGACCGCGGCCAGCTCGGCGAGGCCGACGCCGGCGACGTCGAGCGCGATGTCCGGCGCCAGCCGGGCTCGCAGCGCCTCCAGGGCCTCCGCATCGGCCGTCCATGCGCCCACGATCTCGGCGCCGAAGCGCAGCGCGTGCTTGAGCGCGTGAAAGCCCTCGAGCACCACGAACCCGGAGGTCCGGCGCAGGCGCGCCACGTCGGAGAGGGCCGGGCGCTCTGACATGCAGGCGACGAGCGTATGGGCGAAGCGCCGCGAAGGGAGTACGGTCAGGGGATGGACGACGAGAAGATCCAGACGCTGGTGGCCCGGCTGGCCCGGCCCCACCGTTCCGGCGGCGCCGTGATCGAGCGCGCAGCGATCCTGGCCGAGGGCGAGGACTTCACGGCGGTCGTGGCCTGGATCACCGCCCACGACGGGCAGCCCGAGGCGGCCGTCGTGGCTCCGTCGAAGTCGCGCGGCCTGCACGGGTCGCGGGCCGGCGACGGCATCGGGTCGAACCCGCGCGAGCCGCTGCGCTACGTGCTGCCCGCCGGCGCGCTGGGCTGACGCGCCGTCTTCGCCGGCTGACCGGAACTCCGTCGGTACGCCCGGGTTCAATGCCTCGTCGATGCCGGGCCGTCTCCTTCTCGCCGCCGTCGCGGTCGTCTGCCTGGGCACGCTGGGCGCGGCGCCCGCCATGGCCGTCCCTCCCCCCAACGACTCGCCGGCCGGCGCGGGCGCCTTCGCCCCCTACACCGCCGCCAGCGGGAGGCCGGAGCAGCTGCAGGCGCTCGCCGGGCTGCGCGACGCCACCGCGGACCCCGGCGTCCCGCGCTGCCTGGGCAGCCGCTCCTTCGCCCGCACGGTCTGGTACCGGATACCGGAGGCCCCCACGCCGCAGGAGCTCACGGTCGAGGCCTCGGGCGCCACGCTCGACGTCCTGGACCTGGCGGCGTTCGTGCAGCCCGCGGTCGCCCCGGCGCCGGCGCCCGCCCCCCCGCCCACCGCGCGGGCCGCCCAGACCCAGACCAGCGAGCCCAACGCCTGCGACGGCGTCGGCGCCGGCGGCTCCGACGCCGCCGAGGAGCCGACCTCGGCCGTCACGCTGCTGGTCGGAGCCGGGCACCCCGTGCTCGTCCAGGTCGGCCGCCGCGGGCCGGCGGGCTCCCAGGCCGACGAGGCGGCGCTCGTCACCCTGGAGGCCCGCCCGCGCGAGTACGTCGGCACCCCCCGGGGCGATCACGCCGGGAGCGCCACGCCGCGCGTCGCGGGCTCGCGCGAGAACGTCGTCGACCTCGCGGGGGCGACGGTCAGCGAGGAGGACCCGGCCGAGGCGCCGTGTCCGAGCCTCGGCTCGGTCTGGCGGCGGATCGTCCCCGGCAGCACCGGCAAGCGCCTGATCACGGTGACCGGCTCCTCGGCCGTGACGCTGACGGCCTACGCTGGCACCCGGCCCAGCGGCGACAACGTCCTGGACTGCGTCAACCGCGAGGGGTACGGCTCGCTGCAGATGGCGGTGCCGGTCATCAAGAAGAAGACGGTCTGGCTGCGCGTGGGCACCGACCTCACCACCGGGGACGAGGAGGCGACGGTCGCGCTCGCGTCCGGCGCCGGCGCGACCGTGATCGACGGCGGCCCGGGCGGCTTCGATCCGACGCCGTACGGCCCCGGCGGCGGCTTCCCGTCGGCCTGCGCCAAGGCGGACGCCGAGAAGGCGCGCATCTCCGGCTCGACGCTCAAGGGCAGGGCCGGCGACTTCAACCGCTTCAAGCGCGTCCCGGTCTCGATCCGCGTGCGCGGCGCGTCGGTCTGCGACGCCGAGCTGCGGGTCTACGGGCCACGGGGCCACATCTACGCGAAGGGCCGCGCCATCCGGCTCAAGCCCGGGCGCCGCGTGGTCCGCCTGCCGCGGCTGCGGACGTTCACGCCGGGCGGCTACCGCCTCGCGGTCAGCGGGGTGTCGCAGGTCGGCAAGCGCCTGGCGGTGCGGACCCGGCTGCGCGGAAGGCTGGGCAAGAGGTGAGGCGGACTACCAGACGCGAGCTCGTGGTCGCCACGACTGCGACCGGGCTGACCGCCGCCGTGCCGCCCGCCTGGGGCCGGCTGACCTCGACGCGCGCCGGCATCGGGCCGGGCCGCTTCCTCGACGGCGTCGCCTCGGGCGAGCCCGGCTCGACGGCGGTGACCTTCTGGTCGCGGATCCGGACCGAGCGCCCGCGGTCGGGGGCGCGCCTGATCGTCGCCACCGACGAGGGGATGGACCACGTCGTCGCGACCGCGATCGTCCCGACCGGGCGCGGCATCAACTGGACCCTGAAGGCGCGCATCGGCGGCCTGAAGCCGCACACCCAGTACTTCTACATCTGGCACTCGTCGACAAGCCATTCTCAAATCGGCCGCACGCGCACGCGCCCCGCGCCGGGCTCCAACACGCCGCTGCGGCTCGGGTTCTCGTCCTGCCAGCACTACGCCTACGGGTACTTCAGCGCGCACGCGAACGCCGCGCAGGAGGACCTGGACCTGTACACCTTCCTCGGCGACTACATCTACGAGCGCGGCCGGGTGCCCTCGGGCGCCGTCCGGCTGGATCGCATCGACGCCAACGACCTCCGGTCCTACCGCAGGAAGTACCGCGTCTACCGCGCCGACCCGGGCCTGCGCGAGCTGCACCGGATGCACCCCGTCGCCCACGTCTGGGACGACCACGAGGTCGCCAACAACTACTCCAAGAACGCCCCGGCGCCGTCGCTCTCGCAGCGCGTCGCGGGCTACCGCGCGGCGTTCGAGTGGATCCCGCGCATGGTCTTCCCGAACGAGCGCCACCGCATCTACAAGTCGCTGCCCTTCGGCTCCGTGGCCGAGGTCTTCCTGCTCGACACCCGCCAGTACCGGACGGGCGACGGGGACGGGCTGCCCCGCCACATCCTCGACGAGCGGCAGTTCCGCTGGCTGATCAACGGCCTCAAGGGCTCCCGGGCGCAGTGGAAGATCGTGGCGCAGCAGGTGGTCGTGGCGCAGGATCCGTTCGGCACGGGCGAATCCCTCGACCAGTGGGACGGCTATCCCGCCGACCGCAATCGCCTGCTCTCAGAGATCGAGCAGGCCGGCCTGCGCAACGTCGTCTTCTTCACCGGCGACGCGCACGTGTTCCTGTGCAGCCTGCTCGGAACCGACTTCCTGTCGGCGGCGAGCGATCCGAACCGCGTCCCGGCCGGCGTCGAGTACGTCGCCGGCTCGGTCACCTCGCCCGGGCTCAACAAGCCCGAGCCCGAGGCGCGCACCGACGCCCCCTGGATCCAGCAGTTCAACGGCCACGACCACGGCTACGCCTTTGTGGCCGCCGACAGGGCGAACATGGTGACGGAGTACCGGCGCAGCGACCTGCTCTCCGACGCGGGCGCCACGCAGGCCTTCGAGCGCTTCACACAGCCGTCCGGCGCCAACCGCGTCATCCGCGAGACGCTCGCGCCGTCGGGCGTCTGAGCCGGCTCTAGACCGGCGCCGCCTGCTCGGGGCCCGTCCGGTGATAGATCCGCTTGCCGCCGACGGTCGCGACCCGGCGGTATCCCGCGTGCATGATCTGGTCGACCCGCGCGCTGGGGTCGAGCTCCCACTTGTCGTCGTCCTGCCACTCGACGAGCCAGGTGGGCCGCCGCGGCGAGCGCAGCAGGGCGTGCAGCCGCTCCTGCGCCCCGGGCAACGTACGCACCATGAGGCTCCACGCGTAGGGGTACGGGCTCGGCAGGCCGCTGTAGAAGGCGATGTTGGCGCGGGCGTACATCACGTACTGCGTGTCGCCCGGGTGCGCATGGGCGCGCAGGTAGCGCGCGACCTGCACCTCGGTGCGGTGCGGCGGGTTCCTCTGAGAGGCGATGGTGCCGGTTACGGCGCCGAGGGCCGCGAACGCCACGGCGCTGGCGAGTGCGGCGCGGCGCAGCACCGGCCTCAGGTGGGTCAGCGCGTAGGCGGCCGCGACGCTCGCCACCGGCACGAGCTCGATCAGGTAGTGCGGCCAGTAGCTGCCCCCGCCGAGCACCCCGGCGACGGCGGCCGCCAGCCAGGCGGTGAGCGTGATGGCCGGCGCGCGCTCGCGCCGCAGCAGCACGAGCCCGGCCCCGGCGGCTACGAGCACGAAGGCGAGCCCCGAGGCCAGCGCGGGCTGCGCGAGCCCCGAGACGCGCGAGGCGAGCGGGATGTTCGAGCCCGCCAGGGTCGTGATCGCGTCGAGCCGGAAGCCGATCAGCGCGTAGGCGAGCCGGCTGACCGGGACGCCCGCCGCGACCGTCCAGGCCAATACGGCGGCCAGGGGCAGCGCGGCGCCGCCCGCGTAGGCCAGCGAGCGCCGCAGGCGGCCGGGCCCGGCGACGAGCACGAAGACGGCGCCGGCCGCGCCCGCGTCAAGAAAGGACTGCTTGACCAGCAGCGCGGACACCGCGAGGGCGCCCGCCGCGGCGACCCAGCGCAGCCGGCCTGTCCGGTACGCGACGAGCAGCGCGAGCAGCGACGCCGTCGAGGGCACGGCGGCGAGCAGCTCCGCGGGCGTGTGCACCGCCCCGATGACCGGCGAACCCGTCAGCAGGGCGGCGAGCAGCGCCGCGCCCAGCCCGGTGGCGGCGCCGCCGAGCTCGCGGCCGAGCGCGAAGGCGAGGCCGACCAGCGCCACCGCGGCCACGGCGCCGAGCACGTGCACGCCGGTCGCGCCGCCAAGCCCGGCGACGCGGAACAGCGCCAGCAGCAGCGGTGGCCGGTCGATCCAGTAGCTGCCGTAGAGCGAGCCGTGGCCGCTGCCCCAGTGCTGGGCGATGTAGGTCAGGCCGCCCTCGTCGATGCCGAGCGTCGCGTGCAGGTAGGGCGCGCGCAGGACCAGCGCGAGGAGCATGCAGGCGATCACGCCGAAGCAGGCTGCGCCGCACGATGCGAGGACGTGGAGCATCATGCGGCGCATGGCGGGCAGCTTCGCCCCGAAGCCCTGAACCGTTCCTGAACGTCCTGCACAGGCGCCGGTTTGCCGCAGTAGGCTGGCGCGACGGTGGCTGTCGCGCGCATCGGGATCTGCGAGGACGACGCCGAGCTGCGCTCGTTGCTCGGTCGCGCCCTGCGGGCGGAGGCCTTCGAGGTCGAGGTCGTCGGCTCCGGCCGTGCCGCCGTCGAGCGCTTCTCCGCCTCCGATCCGGACCTGCTCGTGCTCGACATCGGCCTGCCCGACGCCGACGGGCGCGACGTCTGCCAGGCGCTGCGCGCGCAGGGCGTCAACGCCCCGGTGATCTTCCTGACGGCGCGAGCGGCGCTCACCGATCGGCTCTCCGGCTTCCACGCCGGCGGCGACGACTACCTCGTCAAGCCGTTCGCGCTCGCCGAGCTGATCGTCCGCGTGCGCGCGCTGCTCAAGCGCGCCGAGGCCGAGCCGCCCGCGCCGTCGACGGGGCTGCGGCTGGACCCCGCCGCCCACGGCGCGCGCTTCGGCGAGGCGCTCGTCGCGCTCACGCCGACCGAGTTCCGGCTGCTTGCCGCGCTCGCCGCGCGCCCGGGGGACGTCGTTCGCCGCCGCGAGCTGGTCGCCGCCGCGTGGCCCGACGGCGCGATCGTCCACGACAACACGCTGGACACCTACATGGGGCGCCTGCGCCGCAAGCTGCGCGAGCTCGAGGCCGCCGAGGAGATCACCACGGCGCGCGGCGTCGGGTACGTGCTGCGATGAGACGGCGATGGAGCCTGCGCGGGCGCGTGACGCTCGCCTCCGTCGTCGTCGTCGGGCTCGGGCTCGCGCTGCTCAGCGTGGCGCTGAACCTCGCGCTCGCGTACTCGCTCTCCGGCGACGCCTCCGCGGTCCTGCGAGACCGCTCGGACGCCGTGCTGGCGACGCTCGAGACCGACGGCGGGCGTCTGCGCGTCGCCGAGGACACCAACCCCGGCGCGCTGGATCAGGCGAGCTGGATCTTCAGCGGGCACGCCGTGGTCGAGCGCGGAGTCGCCCGCGCGGCCGTCCAGGACGCGGCCCGCGACCTCGCCGGCGTGGACGTCCCGACCGAGCGCACGATCGGCGAGCACACGCGCCTGCTCGGCGTGCCGGCCTTCGGGCGGGGCGGCCGGCGCCGCGCCGGCACCGTCGTCGTCGGCCTCGCGCTCGCGCCGTACGAGCGCACGGAGCATGCCGCGAGGATCGGCACGGGGATCCTCGCGCTGTTCGTCCTGCTCGCCACCGGGCTGCTGGCGCGGCGTGCCGTCGGCGCGGCGCTGCGACCGGTCGCCGACATGACCGAGCGGGCCGCCGACTGGAGCGAGCACGACCTGCACCGGCGCTTCGCTCTCGGGGATCCGCACGACGAGCTCACCGGCCTGGCCTCGACGCTCGACGGGCTGCTCGGCCGGCTCGACGCGGCGCTGCGCCACGAGCAGCGCTTCTCGGCCGAGGTCGCCCACGAGCTGCGCACCCCGCTGACCGGCGTGCGCATGGAGGCCGAGCTCGCCCTGCGCGAGACCCAGTCCGACGAGGACCGCCGCGACGCGCTGCGCAACGTGCTGGCCGGGACCGACCGCATGGCCAAGGTGATCGACACGCTGCTGTCGACCGCGCGCGCGGACGGCAGCACGGCGCCGGGCGCCTGCGACCCGGCCGAGCCGGTCGCGGACGTCGTGGCCGCCGCGCGCCCCGAGGCCGAGGCGCACGGCATCGAGGTGGTGGTCGACGCGCCCGCGGGCCTGATCGCGGCGCTCACCGACGCCGCGGTCCTCGCTCAGGCGCTGCACCCGCTGATCGAGAACGCGATCCACCACGCCGCCGGGCAGGTGACGGTGCAGCTGCGGCTCGGGCCCGCCACCATCGTCATCGCGGTGCGCGACGACGGTCCCGGCCTCGACGGCGCCGACGCGGAGGACCTGTTCGCGCCCGGGCGCAGCACGACGGGCGGCGCCGGGCTCGGGCTCCCGCTCGCCCGCCGCCTCGCGCGCTCCAGCGGCGGCGACGTGACCCTCGAGCCGAGCACGGACGGGACGTCCTTCGCCCTGCGACTGCCGGCCTACGCCGCGTGAGCCGCCGGCTCCCCCATGCCGGCATGCTCGTGACGATCGTGCACCTCGGCGCCCGCGAGACCGCCGTGGTCGAGGCCGTGCTCGACGGCGGCCGGACGCTCGTCGTCGCAAGCGAGCGCTACACCCTGCGCGAGCTCAACGCCCGCTACGTGCGCCAGGGCGAGCCGTCCTACGGGACGCGGCTCGTGCTGGAGGATGCCGGGTAACGGCGCTACTCCGCCGCGGGCACCGTCTCGGGGGACTCCTCGGTACGGGAGACCCAGAGCGAGCGGCACGGGATGCGCTCGCGGTCGCAGCGGTGCCCGTAGCGCTGGGCGATGTCGGTGACCTCCTGCAGCAGGTCGTCCTCCAGCGTCACGGGTTCGAGGCCGAGGTCAAGCAGGTTGCCGTTCTCGACCAGCAGGTCGTTGTGGCTGGCCTCCTTGCGCGGGTTGGCGACGAGGTCGATCTCCGCGCCGGTCAGCCGGCCGATCAGGCCCGCGAGGTCGATCACCCGGTGCACCTCGGTCATCTGGTTGAAGATGCGCACGCGCCCGCCGCGCTCGGGCGGTGCCTCGACCGCGAGCTCGATGCACCTGACGGTGTCGCGGATGTGGATGAAGGCGCGCGTCTGGCCGCCGGTGCCGTGCACGGTGAGCGGGTAGCCGATCGCCGCCTGCATGAGGAAGCGGTTGAGCACCGTGCCGTAGTCGCCGTCGTAGTCGAAGCGGTTGATCAGCCGCTCGTCGAGGCCCGTCTCCGGCGTCTGGGTCCCCCAGACGATGCCCTGGTGCAGATCGGTGATGCGGATCTCGTCGTTCTTGGCATAGAAGGCGAACAGCAGCTGATCGAGGGTCTTGGTGAGGTGGTACACGCTGCCCGGGTTGACCGGGTAGAGGATCTCCTGCTCGACGTCGGCGCCGTTCTCGGCCTCCATGCGCACGGGGAGGTAGCCTTCGGGGAGCGTGACGCCGGCGGTGCCGTAGCCGTAGACGCCCATGGTGCCGAGGTGCACGACGTGGGCGTCCAGGCGCGCCTCGACGATCGCGGCCAGCAGGTTGTGCGTGGCGCCGATGTTGTTGTCGACCGTGTAGCGCTTGTGCCAGGAGGACTTCATCGAGTACGGGGCGGCGCGCTGCTCGGCGAAGTGCACGACGGCGTCCGGGCGCACGTGCTGCAGCACGCTCAGCAGGCCGTCGTAGTCCGCGGCGGCGTCGACCTCGTGAAACCCGATCTCCCGGCCACCGACCTCGCGCCAGGCGGCGAGCCGGACGTCCATCGGCTCGATCGGCGTGAGCGACGTGGCGTCGAGCTCCTCGCCCGCCCTGCGGCGCGCGAAGTTGTCGACGATGTCGACATCGTGACCGCATGCGGATAGGTGCAGAGAAGTGGGCCAGCCGCAAAAGCCGTCGCCGCCCAGGATCAGGATGCGCAGGGGTTCCCCCAGTTGTTCACTCGAGCGAAGTATGACCGTATCTACCCGTTTGCCGGACGCAGATGCCTGAGAGAACGCCCAGAGAGCGCGAGGACCAGCAGCTCGGCGGCGATGGTCACCAGGCGCATCGTCACGGCGCCGGCCGCGAGCTCCCCCTCCGGGAGGACCTGCGAGAGCAGTCCGACGTAGACCACCTCGCGCACGCCGATGCCGCTCGGGGCCACGACGACGACGAGGCCGGCGGCCCACGCGATGCCCGCCGCGCCCGCCACCGCGAAGGGGTCGTGCCAGCCCGACACGGCCGCCTGCGCGAGCACGGACGCGAGCGCGTAGGCGACGAAGCCGAGCAGGTAGTTGGGCACCGTGCCGGGAGCGCGCTCGGGCAGCAGGCGCAGCCGCGCGAGCAGCGCGGGCGCCGCCAGGCCGAGGACGAGCGGCAACCAGGCCGGTCGGCCGGAGAGGAAGAGCCCGGCCCCGCCGACGGCGAGTGCGGCGCACAGGGCCCCGACGTTCTCGGCTGCAACCGTCGAGAGCCGCACGCGCGCCGATCCGCCGACGACGGCGAGCCGCGACGCCGGCGCCCAGATGCCCCCGGGCAGGTAGCGCAGCGCCTGGGTGCGGCACCAGGTCACGGCGTCGGCGCGCGTCCACGCGCCGCTCATCAGCAGCGCCCAGCCCCGCGCCAGCAGCGTCCACCAGACGAGCGCGGCGGCAGCGGCGGGCACGAGCAGCGGCCAGTCCAGGTGGCGCGGCGGCGCGTCGCGGATCGCCCGGTAGGCGACGTAGCCGACGATCGCGAGCGCGGCGACGAATCCCAGCGCCCGCGCCGTGCGGATCAGGCGCGGGCGCGCTCGCGCCACCAGGTCCTCACGATCACCCGGGCGTAGCGGGCGCCGTAGATGAGGTTGTGGCCCTTCCTGCTCTCCCCGGCGAGGCGCTTGCGCATGACGATGGGGCGCTCGGCGATCCGGAAGCCGGCGAAGATCGCGCCGATCAACAGCTCGGACGTCTGGTACTGGATCTGGGTCTGGCGGACCCGCTCGGTGACCTCGGCGCGCATGGCGCGGAAGCCGCTGGAGGTGTCCGTCACGCGGACGCCGGTGAGCAGGCGGACCAGGCGGGCGTAGACGTGCACGCCGGCCTGGCGGAACGCGTCGTCGGTCTCGGTGGCGCCGAGCACCCGCGAGCCGATGACGAAGTCGGCCTCGTCGTCGACGACGGGCTGCAGGACGCCGGCCATCTCGACGGGGTTCCACTGGCCGTCGGCGTCGAGCGTGACGATGTACCGCGCGCCGCCCTCGCGCGCGAGCCGGTAGCCGGCGCGCAGCGCCACGCCGTGGCCCGCGTTGCGCTCGAGGCGGTGCAGGTGCACGCCGGCGGCGCGCGCGACCTGGCTCGTGGCGTCCGTGCTGCCGTCGTCGACGACGATCGTCCCGACCGCCAGGCCGCACGCCTCGCGCGGGATCTCGGCGAGCACGCCGCCGAGGGACTCCTCCTCGTTGAGGGCGGCGATGACGACGGCGACGGGGGGCAGGCGGGGCGCGCTCAAAGCCCGCCGCATCCTAGGGTCCCGATCCGTGCGCGTCGCCCTCGGATGCCTGGCTCTCGCCGCCCTGTCGCTGCTCGTCTTCCGCGAGCCGACCTACGACCCGACGGCCTGGCTCATCTGGGGAAGGCAGATCGCGCACGGCACCCTGGACACGGTCGCGGGGCCGTCCTGGAAGCCCCTGCCCGTCCTGGTCACGACGCCGTTCTCGGTGCTCGGTGACACGCTCGCGCCGAAGCTGTGGCTCGTGGTCGCGCGCACGGGCGGGCTGCTCAGCCTCGTCATGGTCTACCGCGTGGCGGGCCGGCTCGGGGGCCGCGCTGCCGCGGCGATCGCGCTCGCCGGGCTGGTGCTGGCCACGGAGTACGAGTTCAACTGGATCCGGGGCGACTCGGAGGGCCTGCTCGTGGCGCTGTCGCTGCTGGGCGTCGATCGCCACCTCGACGGGCGGTACCGGTCCGCCTTCGGCTGGGGGGTCGCCGCCGCCCTGCTGCGCCCCGACGTCTGGCTGCCGCTCGTCGCCTACGGGCTGTGGCTTCAGCACCGCGAGCGCGACTGGCGCACGGCGGCGCTGGTCCTCGGCGCGGGCGCCGGCATCGCGCTGCTGTGGTTCGTGCCGGAGTACCTGGGCTCGGGGAACCTGCTGCGCGGCGCCGCCAGGGCGCGCGAGCCCGTCGAGGGCTCGCCCGGCGCGTCGGCGCACCCGTTTACGCGCACGTTCTCAAACGCGGCGGACGCGCTCACCTACGCCGTCTACCCGGGTGCGGTCCTCGCCCTGGCCGTCGCGCGCCGCGACCGGGCGGTGGCGGCGCTGGCGGCGGCGGCGGCGCTGCTGCTGGTCGTCGTGGCCGTGCTGGCCCAGAGCGGCTTCACCGGCAACCTGCGCTACCTCAGCCTGCCGGCCGCGCTGGTGTGCGTGCTCGGCGGCGTCGGCTGGGCGTGGCTGGCCGGCCGCCTGGCGGGGCGGGCGCGGCTCGTGCTCGCGCTGGCCGCGGCGGCCGCCGCCCCCGGCGTCGTCGCCGCCGCTGCGCACGTCGCCCGCAACCTGCACCGCACGCGCGTGGTCGACCGGACCTACGCCGCGCTGCCCGGGTTCATCGCGCAGGTCGGGGGGCGGGAGGCGATACTGCGCTGCGGCCAGCTCTACACAGGCCCCTTCCAGACCCAGCTCGTCGCCTACCGGCTGCACCTGCACCAGAGCGACGTGGGCCTGCATCCAGGGTCGCGCGGCGCGATCCTCCAAACCGCCGGCGCCCCCCTGCAAGCCGACGGCGCATTCAAGATCAAGCGGCGCGGGACCGAATGGACTCTCCTTGAGACCTGTTAGTACTGGGCATATGACACTCCTCGCACGCCAGGGCAGAGGCGTCGCGGCCGTTTTCGCCGTGCTCGCGCTGCTCACCCCCGCCGCCGCTCAGGCCGCCAGCCAGAGGCCCGCCGTGACCACCCGGTCGGCGAGCTCGATCACGATGAGCTCGGCCCGGCTCACGGGCACGATCGACCCCAACCGCCACACGACGACGTACTTCTTTCAGATCGGCACGACGTCGCTGTACGGCATGAACACGGTCGTGGGCTCCGCCGGCCATGGCACGAAGGCCAGGAAGGTCAGCGCGCCGGTCAATCCCCTGATGCCGTTCACGAAGTACCACTACCGGCTGATCGCGCACTACGGGAACGCGTTCGTCAAGGGCAAGGACAAGACCTTCACGACCAAGAAGCAGCCGCTCGGCCTCTCGCTGACCGCGACGCCGAACCCCGTGCGATTCAACGGCCCGACGACGCTCTCCGGCGCCCTCGGCGGCACCGGCAACGCCCACCGAAACGTCGTGCTGCAGTTCAACGCGTTCCCGTTCACGGCCGGCTTCGCCGACGCCGTCAACGCGCAGGTCACCGACCTCGCGGGCAACTTCGCCTTTCCCGTGCTCAACGTGCCGGTCAACACCCAGTACCGGGTGGCGCTGCGAGACACGCCGGCGGTCGTCAGCCCGGTCGTGACGGTCGGCGTCAAGGTGCGGGTGAGCACGCGCCTCAGGCACCGGCGGGTCAAGCGCGGGCACCGCGCCCGCTTCAGCGGCGTCATCACGCCGGCCAACGACGGGGCGCCCGTCGCCGTCCAGCGGCTGATCCACCACACGTGGGTGACGGTCGCGACGACCAAGGCGCGCCACGGCAGCGCCACGGCCTCGACGTACCGCCGCCGCGTGAAGGTGCGCCACAGCGGCACGTTCCGCGTGGTCGTGACCCCGGGTTCCGGCGCCTACGTGGTCAATCACGGCAGGCGGGTGAAGGTGCGCGTCAGGCGGTAGCGGCGCGGGTAGGCGTGCCGCATGGGAGAGGCTGGAGGCGGAGGCGTCCTGGCGGGGTTGCTCGCGCCGTTGCGGCTGCCCGAGCGAGCCGTTGTGGCCATGACCAAGGCGGTCGAGGCTCTCGGTCCGATGCGCGACGACCTCGCTCGCGTGCGCAGGCAGACCGCGCCGCTCGAGGAGCTCCCGGAGGCGATCGAGGGCCTCAGGCGCGACCTCGTGACGCGCATCGACGAGCTCCAGGCGTCGGTCGCCTCGCTGGAGGGCGACGAGTCCCATCTCAACCGCAGCGTGCGGGACCTGGGCAAGGAGGTGATCGGGATGCACGAGACCCTGCGCGGGCTGCACAACGACATCCAGGGCGTCACCGAGCGGCTGCCCGACCCCGACGCACCCGGGCCGCTGGGCAAGGCCCGCGACCTGATCACCGGCGGCGACTGAGGCCGGCTGGAGGCCCGCCGGCGCCCTGGTCGGTGCCGGCGCTGGCACCCTCCGGCGGCTCGGCGGCGCCCGGGTCGGTGCCGGCGCTGGCACCCTCCGTGGGCGGCAGGGCGGGCGAGCGAGCGGTCGCCCCGTCCTCTTCGCAGCGGGCGAGCAGCTCGTCGATGGCCGCGTCGACGCCGCGGGCGAGCCGGTCGGCGTCGGTCGCCAGCCCCGCCTGGGCGTAGATGCCGAAGCAGGCCTGGCGATTGACCGTGGTCATGCCGATCGAGATGCCGTGGCCGGGGGTCAGCGGCACGATCGGGTAGGCGCGCTCGACCCGGCACCCCATCAAGTACAGCGGCGCGGTCGGGCCGGGGATGTTCGAGATCGTCAGGTTGGACAGGCGCGGGCTGGCGAGCGCTCGGGACACCAGCCGCCGCACGGGGCCCGGTGCTCCGCCGAAAAAGCCCATTGCGGCGTCGGCGCTCTCGGGCTCGCCCGCCTCCTTGCGCTCGCGCATCGTCGTGTGGGCCTGGCGCAGCCGCGCCACGGCGTCCGGCTCCTCGCTGGGCAGGGCGACGTACAAGAAGGCGATGCGGTTGCCCCACCGCTCCTCCTCGGCGCGGACGCTGACCGGCACCATGGCCCGCAGGCCAGCCGTCGGCTCGTCGTGCTCGAGCGCAAGCTCGCGGATGGCGCCCGCGCTCGCGGCCAGGACGACGTCGTTGATGGTGGTGCCGAATCGGCGCTTGACGACCTTGAGATCCTCCAGCGGCCGCGAGCACCAGGCCAGATGGCGCGCGGAGGGCATCGTCGCGTTGAGCCGGCTCGCGCGCGCCGGCGGCAGCGTCGTGTGCGCGGCCGTGCGCGCCATCGCCCAGGTCTGCGCCGGCAGCTCGAGTATCCCGCGGGGGGCCCGGGCCCACCCCAGCGGCGCGCGCGCGACGGTCAGCCCGTGATCGAGCCGCTCGCCCAGCGCGTCGCGGATCAGCTCGGCCGCGCCGGGCGCCGCTCCGGGCCGCCACTCCTCGGCGTCGTCGCGTTCGGGCTCGGGGGTCGGGTCCAACAGCAGCGCCATCAGCTCGACCGCGGCGAGGCCGTCCACCAGGCAGTGGTGGGCCTTGCCGACCACGCCGAGACCGCCGCCGTCCAGCCGCTCGGCGATCCAGAGCTCCCACAGCGGCCGGTCGGCCGCCAGCGGCTGGGACATGACCTCGTCCACGAGCTCGCCGAGATCGTGGCCGGCCGCGCGGCGCACGTGGCGGGCGACGTCGAAGTGCTCGTCGTCGACCCACACCGGGTCGCCGAGCCCGAGGGGCACGTCGACGAGCCGCTGGCGGTAGCGCGGCGCGCGGCCGAGCCGTCCCCCGATGTGCGCGCGGATCGCCTCGAAGCTCGGGCGCTCCCCGTCCGGCGGGACGGCGAACTCCGCCGCCCATCCCACGTGCATCGGCGCCGACGCGGACTCGATGTCGAGGAAGGCCGCGTCCAGGGGAGAGAGGCGGGCGCCGCTCATAGAGCCCTCACGCCTCGCATTGGTCTCGCCTACCCGGCCCGTACCCCGGCGAACCGCGCCGCGCGGGACTACTCGATCGCGCCGGCGGAGCTGCCCTCGGCCGAGCCGCTGCGCACGTTTGACGTCGCGCCCGCGACCGTCCTGACGATCTCGACGCCGTCGGTCGCCGCGACGGGCGCGGGCGCCACGACGCGCCGCGGGCGCGGAGCCGGCGGGCGCTCCATGTGCGCGTTGACGAAGCGCTCCCAGAACCAGACCACGCCGATGCGCCAGAGGAAGTAGGACGACCAGCCAGGGACGGCGGAGAAGTCCATCCGGCGCACGGAGGAGAGGCCGCGGCGGCCGAGGTACAGGGTGCGCAGGAAGATGCCGAGGCGCGGGTACTCCTGCTGCGGCTCGCGGCTGGCGCGCACGCGGCGCAGCAGGCGGTCCCACAGCCAGCGCGGCGGCCGGCAGACGGCGAGCACGTAGAGCAGCAGGTTGCCGGCGCGCGGCGGGATCCAGGCGTAGGAGCTCGAGATCTCGGCGATGTCGATGCCGAGCTCCTCCATCGAGGCGGCGAGCTGCGTGTTCGGGATGACCTTCAGCGAGTAGATCAGCAGCGTGTAGGGCCGCGGCATCTCGTAGAGCAGCTCGAGCGTGTCGACGACGTCCTGCCGGGTCTCGATCGGGTTGTCGACGATGATGTCGTAGATCGGCGGCTGGTGGTACTTGGGGCTGAAGCTCGCGGCCACGGTCCCGGCCTTGAGGATCTTCTCCGGCGGCGAGGGGCGCTTGTAGAAGTCCAGGATGCGCCGGCTGCCGCTCTGGATGCCCATGCGGATCTGGCTCATGCCGGCCCAGGTGAGGATCTCGAACTTGTCCCGCTTGACGTAGTTGGGGATGACGCCGTAGACGCTGAAGGGCGTCTTGACCTCGTCGTGCCAGAGCTCGGAGAAGCGCGCGATGTCCCGGTAGGGGATCGCCATGAAGCTGTCGTCGAGGAAGCGGACGTGGCTCGTGTGCGGGAAGCGCCGCTTGACGGCCTTGATCTCCTCGGTGATGTAGCGCGCCGAGGGATGGCGGATCTTCTTGTAGGCCTTATCGTTGGCGATGAAGGCCGTGTTGCCGCAGTAGGTGCAGTGAAACGGGCAGCCGATCGACCACAGCGCCGTGTAGCCGAGGCCCTGGTGGTGGACGTAGTCGGGCAGGCCCATCGGGACGAAGCCCTCGCCCGGCTTGTAGATCGTCTCGCCCGGCGCGCCCCAGAGCGCGAACGGCAGCTCCTCCATGTCCTGCGAGGACATCAGCGGGAGGAAGTGGTTGCGGACGACCTCGTCCTCGCGCTTGAACCAGAAGTTCTTGACCGTCGTCGGGTCCTCGCCGGCGTCGAGGCGCGCGAGCAGCTGCTCGTAGGCGAACTCCCCCTCCCCGATGCAGATGGCGTCGACGGGGGCGGTGACAGCGTCTTCGGGATGGATGATCGGATGGATGCCGCCCCAGACGATGAACGCCTCCGGAGCGAGCTCGCGCAGGCGCCGGATGACCCGGTGGGTGAGGGCCGCGTAGCCCGTCATCGAGGAGAGACCGATCAGCTCCGCGTCGGCGAGGCCCCGCGCGATCTCGTCCACCTGCTCGTCGGTCAGGTCCGTCGAGTCGCCCATCGTGCCGGCGATCGCGGAGCGGATCGAGGCCCAGCGCGTCGTGGACACGTAGTGGGTCGTCGTCGATGGGCGCATGCGCGTGGCCGACGCCGCGAACTTGCGGAACCCGCTCGCGGTGATCCCGTCCTCCAGGGAGGCCAGCTTGATCCGCATGCCGGGATAGTAGTTGCACGCCAAGCCGTTTGGATAGCCTCGTCTGGATGGTGACGTTGGGGTTCGGCGCCTTCCTGGCGGCCTTGGCGATGCTCACCGCCGTCCTCGCCGTTGCCGCGTTCGCCGCGCATGTCGCTCGGCGGCGACTCGCACCCGGGCTCACGGGCCTGCCGGGCGCGCTCGCGTGGGCGCTGCTCGCCACGACGGCGCTGATCGTCGAGCACCTGGTGCCGCTCGCGCTCGGCGTCCTGTCGCGGGGCAGCGTGCTCGCCGCGACCGCGCTCGTGCTGATCGCGGCGCTGGTCGCCCGCCGGGGCGCCCGCGAGGTCCCGCCGGACGCGCCGTCCGCCGCCGCGCCGGACACGCCGCCCGC
>JBBSIC010000034.1:0-36202 GCA_038232275.1 Solirubrobacterales bacterium
GGACCTCTACAACGAGATCGCCGAACCGTTCGGCTGGAAGTTCACCCGCGACAAGCTCAACGACCTACTCACGCGACTCACCGACCGCCAGCTCGCGGCCGCCGCATGACCCGCACCGAACTTACGATCCGCAGCACTAAGAACCAGGTCAAGCCGTCGCTGCTCGCAGAAGCAAAGCCGCTCCTGCGCTCCCTTGGCAAGCTCGGCAAAGCCGTCAGCTCGGGGGTCATCGGGGCGCTCGTAGGCGCGCTGATCGGGGCGGATTCCACCAGCTGTTACGACCAGCCCGAGACGACTCGAGACGTCGACGCTCTAGCTCAGCAAGCGTTCCGCCCTGCGAGCAGAGCCATCCGGGCCGCCGGCCGTGCGCGGCGTGGCAGGACAGGCGGCCCGAGAAGGAGACTTCAACAGGCACAGGCGGCGCTCAACAAGCTCGGCGTCGATCTCGACCGATTTCTGCAAAACCACCAAGACCCGAAGTGTCAAGCCTACGCGCTCGTGGCTGAGCACGGCCTGGAACCCGCTAAGAAGGCCGTCGCGCGCTCACTGACCTACCTGGACGGCATCGACCAGGGCGAGCGCGACGACGCGCGGCACAAGGCCCAGACGATCAGCCGGCGCAAGAGAGTGGGCAAGGTGCGCTGCGAGGAGGCGGGCAAACTCGGCGACCAACTGCCCAAGGGCGCCGGTGAACGCAACTACGTCGTGTACTGGTCGCCGCCGCCGCCGCCGAACTCCGATGTCAAGTATGTGGGCATCTCCCGATCGCTCAAGCGACGCTGCCAGGCGCATCCCGACGAACGGTCACGCAACCTCGAAACGCTCAACCTCCCGCTTCTGACCTTCTCGGAGGCCAAGCAGGTCGAGGAGTCCCTGATCGCACACTTCGGGCCAAGGCGCGAGAGTCGAAACGGTGCGCCCAAGGGCACCAACCGGGGACAGCTCAGGAATCGCATCCACGCTGTGAGTCCCGACCGGCCCGACTACTGCCCGCAGCTCCTCGCGGGACAGTCGCTGCTTGTGGTCAGCCCCGGGTATCTCGCGTACGCCGACGCGATGTTCACGCGCAACCACCGCTGTCTCGGCGTGGGACACCCGCGCTAGCGATGGCCGGGCTGCGCAGGGGTGCCGGGCCGGACGCCTACGTCGTGTCGGGGACGCTTGAGGGCGTCGACGGTCCCGGTCGCCGGACGGTGCGAGAGCTCGACGTCCGCGGGCTCGGACCGGACGCCGTCGGTGGGCTCTCGGCGCTGCCGGCCTTCGGTGATCTTGAAGACCTGACGCTCGAGCGCGTCCACGGCGTGGACCTCGCGCCCCTGGCGCAGACCGGCGTGCGCGGCCTGCGCCTGCTCGACATCGCGGAGCTCGACCTTGCGGTCCTGGCCGAGCTGAAGCTCGAGGGCTTGCTGATCGCGGAGTTCCGCGACTGCGCGATGCCTGCGACGCTGCGTTTGTCCGCTTCCTTGCGGGGGCTCTCGATCTTCAACGACGGCCCGAGCCTGTCCGGTGACGATGTGCGCATCCTGGTCGAGCGGATCGACTGGTCGCTGCTCGGCGGCCTGCGCATGCTCGACCTGAGCGTCGGCGGCAACCACGAGCTCGCTCCAGCCGTCGTCGATCTGGGGTTCCTGCGCCACCTGCCCGAGCTCGTGACGCTGCGGATGGAGGATGGGGTGGTCCACGCGGGACCGGGTCCGTCGCCGCTGGAGCCACCCTTTGCGGGCTTGTCCCGCAAGCTTCGCTGGGTGCGCGTCAGCGCGGTCGATCCCGAGCCGTTGAAGGCGGCCTTGGAAGCCTTCATCGCACCGCCGCGCGACGATGGGGATGGACCTCAGGGGGTCACCGTCTACCAGCGCGAAGCCGCCGCGCCCGCCGAGCCGGCCTGGACGATTCGGGAGTTCGAGGGGGATGACGGGTTCGGCGTCTACGGCAGTCTGCAGCAGGCGCTCGGGCAGGGCTCCGAGGAGACGGAGTACAAGGTGGTCAAGCGGGTGCGGGCTCTGATCGCCTCCGCCGACCCGGCCTTGCTGAAGCGCTTGGACTTCGATCCCGAGGCGGGCGGCACCGGCATCTACGCCGAACGCCGACAGGATCTCGAGGGCGTTCTGCGCATCCTCGGGCTCGGGCGGTGAGGCTGTCACGCCGCTCTGCCGACGGCCCTGATCGCACACATCGGGCCCAAGGGCGAGGATCGCAACGGTGCGCCCAAGGGCACCAATCGGAGACAGCTCAACAATGGCGTCGGGCGGTCAGCCGGCGAATCCAGACCTCGCCGCTGCCGACTCGGTCAGTCGGAGAGGCGCTCGCGCCAGGCCGGCAGCGGGCCGGCGGTCGCCAGCGTCGCCGCGAGCGCGCTCGAGGCGGCGAGCAGCAGCACGACGGCCGGATGGCTGTGCGCGGAGTCGTCGACCCGGCCCGGGAGCGGCGCGAGCAGCGCCACGAGCAGGGCGCCGGACAGACACCAGAACGTGGTGCCGATCCGCTTCAGCGCCGCGGGCGCCCAGTCGAGCAGGCTCACGAGCGCCAGCGGCAGGGCGATCGCCATGGCGATGACGGCGAGCGGCATCTTGTCGAGCACCTGCTCGAAGGAGCCCGCGGCCGACGCGGTCGCGACGATCACCCCGAGCAGCGCCAGCGGGGCGACGACGCCGCGCAGGTGGGCGAGGGTGACGACCGCGCGGCGCTCGTTGGCCGGCTTGACGGGCGCGAGGGCCGGGCTGGGAGCCTGGTCGCGCACGGAGGCCACGTAGCGGCGCACGCCCTCCTCGAAGCTCGTCGCCGCCGTCCAGCCCAGCTCGTGCTCGGCGCGGGACCCGTCCACCTCGACGCCGGCGAAGTCGCCCGAGCGCCCCGGCGTGTACACGATCTCCGTGTCGCCGACGGCCGAGCAGACCGTCTCGGCGACGCGCTTGATCGAGACGTCCTCGCTGGAGACGAGGTTGTAGATGCGGTTGGTGGCGCACGGGGCGAGCCCGCGGACGACGCCCTCGGCGAGATCCTCGACGTAGACGAAGCGCCGCGTCTGCAGGCCGTCGCCGGCGATCGTCAGCGGCTCACCGGCGAGGGCGCGGCCAACCATTGCGGGCACCACGGCGGCCGGCCGGGCCCGCGGCCCGTACGGGATGCCGAAGCGCAGGATCGTGTACTCGAGGCCGTAGAGCTCGGCGTAGGACTTGCAGTACAGCTCGCCCGCCAGCTTCGTCGCCGTGTAGAGATGCGACGGCGGGTGCAGGGCGGCGTCCTCGTCGACGGTCGCGGTGTCGGCGTCGGAGTAGACCCAGATCGTCGAGGCGTACACGACGCGGCCGACCTCTGCCTGGCGCGCGGCCTCGAGCACCGAGGCGGTCCCGCGCGCGTTGATGCGCTCGGAGGCGAGCGGGTTCCTGGTCACCTCGTCGACGTCGGCGGCGGCGGCGAGGTGGGCGACGGCGTCGCAGCCGCGCATGGCCTCGGTCAGCGCGGCGGTGTCGCACAGGTCGCCGATGACGGTCTCGACCTTGGCGCCGTCGTGCCACGGCGACCGGCGCAGGTCGTAGATGACCGGCTCGTGGCCCTCCTTGCGCAGGTAGTCGACGACGTGAGAGCCGATGAAGCCGGCCCCACCGGTGACGAGAACGCGGCTCACGACGTGGCCTCCGAGTGGTAGTAGAGCGGCACGCACCAGTGGTTATCGGCCACCCAGTCCGTGTTCGGGAGGTCCTCTCCGGTGCCCATCAGCCGATGGCAGGGCTGGTCGTAGACCTTCCCCGTGGACCGTTCGATGGCCGAGAACACGACGTACTTGTACAGGCCCGAGGTCATCCCCGGGGGAAATCTGAGCCTGTCCGGGTGCTGCTCGTCGAGCACTTCGCGCGCGATGCGGTTCTTTGCGGCGACGATCTCGGGCAGGCGCTCGGTCTGCACCAGCGCCAGCGCGGCGGTGAACTCGCTCATGCGGAAGTTCAGGCCCTCGACGTCGTAGTCGGGCTTGCCGTAGTCGCGGAAGGCGCGCGTGTAGGCGATGACGTCGTCGTTGGTGGACACCAGGACGCCGCCCTCGCCCGTCGAGATCGTCTTCGTCGCGTAGAAGGAGTAGACGCCGGCGTCCCCGAAGGTCCCCGGCCGGGCCCCGTCCCAGTCGGCGCCGTGGGCGTGGGCGCAGTCCTCGAGCAGGAAGATCCCCTGGTCGCGGCAGTAGTCGGCGATGCGCTGGGAGTCGAAGGCGATGTGCCCCCCGATGTGCACGAGCACGGCGGCCGCCGGTGAGACGCGCTCCGCCGCCTGCACGAACGAGTCGTAGTCGGCGCACAGGTCGTCGCGGCGGCAGTCGACGAACACCGGCTTGCCGCCGGCGTTGAGGATCGCCAGCGGCGTCGCCATGAAGGTGTTCGACGGGCACAGCACCGGCTTGCCGGCGACCTCGGCGAAGCGCAGCGCGGCCAGCGCGCCGCCGGCCCAGCCGGCGGTCGCGACGCTCGGCGCGCCGTTGTACTCGCTCCAGGCGGCCTCGAAGGCCGCGTTCATCGCACCGTGCGACCACTGGCCGGAGTCGATGACCCGATCCCACAGCTCGTGCAGGCGTTCGCGGTCGCGGAGGTCGAACCCGATCGCGAAGCGATCGAAGGCTGCGGTTTGCAGGCTGGGCATCTGGGCAGGCAGCGTACCCTCCGCACCCGCGGAAGCGCCCATATTCAGGTCGATTTCAGTCTGCGGCGCTCATGCGCAGGTCCTCGAACCCCAGGCGGCGCACGCGATCACGACGTCGTCGAAGGTCTTCAGCGTCACCTTGTCGCCGTGGTTGGACAGGATGTTGCCCGTCTGGGCCCAGTGCCGGAGCGCGTGCGTGTCGTCGTCCGGGTCGCCCTTGATCGTGACGCGCAGGGACTCGCCGGGCGCCAGCACGGAGTCGGGGCCGAACGCGTAGCCGTACGGGCGGCTGAAGAGGCGGTAGCCCTGCAGGTCGACCCCGACCGTGGCCGTGTTGACCAGCGTCACGGACTCCGTGCCGCGCTCGTGCGGCTCGAGCCGGACGAGGCCCCCGTTGGGGTCGCTGCAGACCGTGCGGCACGGGTAGATCATCGCGGCGCGCAGATCGCCCTGCGGGTCGAACAGGTAGCCGCCGTCGCCCGCGTTGGTGGCGTCGCTCGCGTTGCCGAAGATCGGGGCGCGCAGGTTGAAGTAGCGGTCGGTCGCGGTGTCGGTGCCCGTGCCCACGTGCACCGTGACGGTCTGCCCGGGGCCGAGCACGGTGCCGGCCGGGAACGTGTAGCGGTGCAGGGCGGAGTCGCGCACCCACCAGAGCGAGAGGTCGATCGCGTTGACGGGGTCGAGGTTGCGCACGGCGATGTACTCCTCGTCGAGCGCGTAGGCGTCGGCGCCGTCCGGGTTCGAGCTCACCCACACCTTCAGCGGCGCGCCCTCGGACGGCCCGACCCCGCAGGCGTCCGCGTCCCACAGGCCGCGGGCGGCGAGCGCCTGGGCCTGCTGCGACGCGGAGGAGTAGGTCTGGTTGAAGGCGTTCTCGGTCCGGTTGGGCAGCCACAGCGCCAGACCCTCTCCGACGAGGGTCTGGCCGATGTCGACCCAGCGCCCGCCGAGCCGGACGGCGACCGAGCGCAGCGGCCGGCGGCGCGACACGCTGGCGGGGTCCTGCGCGCTGAGGCGCACCTTCTTGTGGCCGGCGGCCAGCAGCTGCTCGACGCGGTCGGCGGCCTGGACCGCGTGGCACTCGCCTACGCGCTGCGGCGCGTAGGCGGTCATCTCCATCGCCTGGATGCCGGTGATGCGCACGTGGCTGAACGAGCGCTTCGGGGTGCCGTCGACGTGGACGTCGAGCGTGTCGCCGTCGTCGGTGCCGTACGGGGCGGTGCCCTTCCAGATCGTGCAGCGGGGCCGCTTGGTGTGCGGGACGCACGGCCCGCGGGAGGACGCCTGCGCCGCGGCCGGAACCAGCAGTGCCGCGAGCACCACCATGGAGAAGATCAGCCTGCGCACCCTGTCCGCAACCCGCCCGCACCAGCTAGGTTGCGGGCAGGACATGGCGCTCGAAGGTCTGCACCACATCACCGCCATCACCGGCGACGCCCCCGCCAACGTCGACTTCTATGCGCGGATCCTTGGCCTGCGCCTGGTCAAGAAGACCGTCAACCAGGACGACCCGTCGGTCTACCACCTCTTCTACGCCGACGAGCGCGGCTCGGCCGGGGCGGACCTGACGTTCTTCGAGTACCCGGGCGCGGCGCGCGGCGAGGCCGGCGCGGGGATGGTGCACCGGATCGTGCATCGCGTGGCCTCGGGCGAGGCGCTGGACTTCTGGGAGGCGCGCCTGGAGGCGGAGGGCGTCCCCGCGACGCGCGCGGAGCACGGCGCGCTGTGCTTCTCGGACCCCGAGGGCCTCGAGCACGAGCTGGTCGTCCACCACGTGCCCGACGCCCCGCTCGTCGCGCGCTCGCTGGAGATCCCGAGCGAGCACGCGCTGCAGGGCTTTGATGCCGTGCGGGCCTTCGGCGCGGACCCGGCGCGCAGCGCGCCCCTGCTCGAGGCGATGGAGCTGCGCGAGGCGTCGCCCGGTCACTGGGAGGCGCGCGGCGAGTCCCGCGGCGGCCACATCAGCTTCGACGTCTCCAGCGCGCCGGGACGCGGCGGCGCCGGGACCGTCCATCACGTGGCATGGGCCTCGCCGCCGGCCGAGCACGAGTCCTGGCGGCACACGGTCGCGCGCGCCGGCGCCCGCCCGACGCCGGTGATCGACCGCTTCTACTTTCGCTCGGTCTACTTCCGCGAGCCCGGCGGCGTGCTCTTCGAGCTCGCCACGATCGGTCCGGGCTTCGCCGTCGACGAGGACGCCGACCACCTCGGCGAGCGGCTGTCGCTGCCGCCGGACTACGAGCACCTGCGCGACCGCCTCGACGGGGTCCTGACGCCGCTGCCCGACGCGACCGCGTGGCGGCCATGAGCCTCGGGATCAAGCTCTCCCCGCAGAACTGCTCGATCGAGGATCTGCGCGGCGTCTGGGCGATCGCCGACGAGGCGGGCTTCGACAACGTCTGGGGCTTTGACCACTTCAACCCGATCTTCTCCGAGCTCGATGGGCCGATCTTCGAGGGCGTTTCGCTGCTGGCCGCGATGGCCGAGGCGACCACGCGCGTGCGCATCGGGCTGATGGTCGCGGGCAACACCTACCGCCATCCGGCCGTGCTCGCGAAGATGGCGACCACCATCGACCACCTGTCGGGCGGTCGCCTGGAGTTCGGGATCGGCGCCGCCTGGGCCGAGGTCGAGCACCAGATGCTCGGGATTCCGTTCCCGCCCGTCGGCCAGCGGATCCGGCGGCTGGGGGAGGCCTGCCAGGTCTTCCGGGCCCTGTGGACCGAGGACGTCGCGAGCTTCGACGGCCGCTACTACACGCTCACCGACGCCGTCTCGAACCCCAAGCCGCTGCAGAAGCCCTACCCGCCGATCTGGATCGGGGGGTCGGGGGAGAAGCTCACGCTGCGCGTCGTGGCCGAGCACGCCGACGTCTGGAACGTCATGGGCCCCGTGCAGGAGTGCGTGCGCAAGGCTGGCGTGCTCGCCGAGCACTGCGAGGCGGTCGGCCGCGACCCGGCGGAGATCCGCCGCTCCGTCCAGCTGCGCTTCGACCCCGCCGACCCGGAGGCGTCCGTGCGCGAGCTCGAGGCCTACACGGAGGCCGGCTTCACCGAGAACGTCCTCTACCTCGAGTCCCAGGGCGAGCCGGTCCGGGCGGCCGAGCTGGCCGCGCGCGAGGTCCTGCCGCGCGTGCGGTGAGCCACGTCGCCGCGACGATGGCGTAGGCCCTACCCCAGCCCCGCCGAGAGCACCTCGCGGGCGATCGGCGCGGCGGCCGCCCCGCCCGCCCCGGCGCCGACGAGCATCACGGCGACCGCGATCCTGGGCGACGCGGCGGGCGCAAAGGCCACGAACCAGGCGTCGGTGTTCTTCGGATCCGCCGTCCCGCCCTGGGTGGGGACGAGCTCCGCCGTGCCGGTCTTGCCGGCGACGGCGACGCCGGGCAGCGCCGCGGCGACGCCGGTGCCCCCGCGGACGACCCCGATCATCATCGTGCGGACGTCGTGGGCGACGGAGGTGCGGACCGCGCGGCGGCGGCGGACCTTCTCCTCGCGCACGACGCGCGGACGGGCGCGGACGCCGTCGTGGGCGATCGTCGCGCCGACGGACGCCATGCCGAGCGGGGTGGCGAGGTCGCGCTCCTGGCCGATCGCGGCGGCGCCGACGGCGAGGTCGTCGCGCAGGTCGTGCGCGATCGAGGACGGCTTGGCGGCGGGGACCTTGGGCTGCTCGTTGAAGCCGAAGCGCTCGGCCGTCGCGACGAGCCTCTTTGCCCCGAGCTTGGCGCCCAGCGGCGCGAAGACGGAGTTGCACGACTCCGCGAAGGCGGTGGGCAGCGTGCCGCCGCAGGACTCGTCTGAGGCGTTGTGGAGCTTGACGCCGGAGAGCACCGCGTACTGGCGCACGGGGTAGCTCGAGGCCGGCGTGGCGACGTGGTGCTGCAGCACGCCGGAGAGCGTGATGATCTTGAAGGTCGAGCCCGGGGGCTGGGGGGCCGAGACCGCCAGCCCGGCGAGCGCGAGCACCGAGCCGTCGCGCGGCCGGATCACCGCGACGCCGCCGACGCGCCCGCCGAGCGCCGACTCGGCCGCCCGCGTGAGCCCGAGCCGGATCGTCGAGTGCACGTCGCGGCCGCGCACCGCCTTGACCTTGCGGATGACCCGCGAGCCGAAGCGCAAGGACTCCGACGGATGGCCGCCGAGGCGGTCGGCGTAGATGCGCTCGAGGCCGGTGGGTGCCTGCCCGTCGCCGCCGGGGTCGCCCGCGATGCCGGCGCCCGTGGCGTCGTTGGCGAGCACGCTCCCGTCGGCGGCGAGCACCTCGCCGCGCTTCGGCGCCGCGCCGGCCCGGCGCCGCGGCGTCTCCCCGGCGCGCAGGCCCGGCAGCCGCAGCCGCGGCGACCAGTCGACGCGGCCGCTGCCGTGCTCGTCGCGCGTCGGCAGCGTCACGGTGCCGCGCAGGGTGCCGAAGTCGTCCGTGCGCACGGCGACCGGGACGCGGACCCTCCGGTCCTTGAGCGGGCCGGGCCTGCCCGCCACCACCGCGCGGACGCCGGCCGCGGCGTCCGCCTGCTTGTAGCTGCGCGTGAAGTCGGCGAGCCCCGGCCGGGTGGCGTGAGCCGAGAGCGCCCAGAGCGCCTTGACGTCGCGCTTCTCCCACGCGGCCACGAAGGCGCGCGCCGCGGCCCGCTGGCGGTCGTTGGACGCCCGGTGGCGCTGGACGAGCACGACGGCGGCCACCACGGCGCCGACGACCAGCAGGAGCATGAGGCCCGCGAGCCAGCGCGCCGGGCTGCGGCCTGCGCGCCGCGAGCGCCCGCCGCCCCGCGGGCCGCCGGCCATCAGCACCGACCCCGCCCGCCGCGAGGGCGCCGGGTAGCGGCGGGAGGCGCGGCGCTTGGGAGCCATCGGCAACGAGGCTAGATCACGCTTCGGCCGGTAACGGCTGGGGAGCGAGCGCCAGGCCGCCGAGGGCCGTCAGCGATCCGACGAGCGCGAAGGCCGCGCCGACCAGGAAGGCGCTGTGAAAGCCGATCGTCTCCGCGACGCGGGCGCTGCCCGCGGCGTGGCCCGTCGACGTCGAGGCGACGGTGGCGAGCACGGCGAGCCCGAGCGAGCCGCCGAACTGCCGCGAGGTGTTCACGAGGCCCGAGGCCAGGCCCGCCTGGGAGCGGTCCACGCCGCTGGTCGCGGCGATCGTCACGGGCACGAAGGAGAAGCCGATGCCGGTGGCGGTGACGACGCCGGGGATCACGACGTCGGCGAGATAGGAGCCGTTGGCGTCCAAGAACGAGAACAGCAGCATGCCGAGCGCGATCAGCGCCATCCCGCCGGACAGTACGCGGCCCGAGCCGATCCGGCTCGACAGCCGCCCGGCCACCGTCGTGGAGGCGGCGATCGCCAGCGTCATCGGCAGGAAGCCGAGCCCGGCCTCGATCGCCGAGTAGCCGAGCACCTGTTGCATGTACAGCGAGGCGAAGTACCACATGGCGAACACCGCCGCGCCCATGAAGAAGACGCACACGTTGGCGGCCGAGAGCGACCGCGCGGCGAAGATCCGCAGCGGCACGAGCGGGCGGCGCGAGAAGCGCGCCTCGATGGCGGCGAAGACCCCGAGCAGGGCCAGGCCGGCGCCCATCACCCCGAGCGTGGCCAACGAGCCCCAGCCGTTGACGTCCGTGCGCACGATCGCGAAGGTCACGAGCACGAGGCCGAGCGTGACGGCCAGCGCGCCCGCAACGTCGTAGTGGCGGTCCCCGGCGGCCTCGGCGGCCGTCGAGCGGATGTAGCGCCGAGCGCCGACGGCGACCGCGATGCCGATCGGCACGTTGATGAAGAGGATCCACTCCCAGCCGAGCAGGTCGGTGAGGATCCCGCCGATGAGCCCGCCCGCGGCGCCGCCGGCCGCGCCCATCGCCCCCCAGGCCGTGAGCGCCCGGTTGCGCTCGGCGCCCTCTGTGAAGGTCGTGGTGAGGATCGACAGCGTCACCGGCGCGACGACCGCGCCGCCGAGTCCCTGGGCCGCCCGGGCGGCGATCAGCGTGCCCTGGTCGCCCGACAGCCCGCCGGCCAGCGAGGCCAGCGAGAACAGCAGCAGTCCGCCGATGAACACGCGCCGGTGGCCGAGCAGGTCGGCCGCGCGCCCGCCGAGCAACAGGAAGCCGGCGAAGGTCAGCGTGTAGGCGTTGATGACCCACTGCAGGTTCACGACGGAGAACCCGAGGTCGTTGCGGATCGACGGCAGGGCGACGTTGACCACCGATACGTCGAGGACGACCATGAACTGCGCGAGGCAGCAGAGGATCAGGGTGAGGCGTCTACGGGTCTGCTCGGCGGGTGATTGCACAAGCAACCACAGTAGCGGGACCGATCAGCGCGAAGGTGCCGCGAGCACGGTCGCCACCACGCGGCCCTTGACCGGGCCCGGGCTGCGGGCGCCGATCTCGGCCAGCTGCCGCCTGAAGGCCTGAAGCGCCTCGGCGGCCACCCGCCAGCCCTCGGCGTCGAGGTCGAGCTCGACGTTGACTATCGCCTCCGGCCGCGGTCGGGCGCGGTAGTGATGCTCGATGGCCCCGCGCCGCGGGGTGCGGCGCACCAGCTCGATCAGCTCCAGCCGTGCGAGCGTCCGCACGTGGTAGCTGACGTTGCCGAGGTTCTCGCCGAGCGCGTCCGCCAGCTCCTTCGGGCTCGCCTCGCCGGCGTCCAGCGCGGTCAGGATCCGCGCCCGCAGCGGGTGCCCGAGCGCCGTGATGATCCCCTGATCGGCCACCCGTGGAGCCTTGCACACTTTGAACGGCCGGGTTCACCTGCCGGCTGCGCGGCTCGAGCCCGCGCCGGCCGATCGTGGACTCGAAGCGGCGCCGGAGCGCGGAGTTGTCGCGGTAGGCGATCAGGTCCTCGTCGACGAGCGTCTCCCACGTGACGTGGCTGCGGGCGGCGAGCGGGTGCTCGGGCGCCATGGCGGCCACGAACTCCTCCTCCCACAGCAGGGCGGCGGCGAACTCCGCATCGAGAAGGCAAATTCACGTCCGGCAGGACAGCCATCACCTGTGCTGATGGATCAGTGGTGGCGCGGGTGCCAGCACTCCATCGCGCGCTCGAGCTGGGCGGGTTCGAGCCCGGCGCCGGGCAGGGGGGAGGCCGATCCGGCGCGCAGGCCGTCGAGCAGCAGGGCGAGGTAGCGCCGCCACAGCCCGGGGTCGACCTCGGAGGTGAAATCCACGACCGCGCCGACCATGAACGAGAGCACGGTGAGGTCGGACACGTCGACGTCGGAGCGCAGGTCGCCGCTGTCGCGCGCACGCTGCACGAGCGCCTCGATGACCGTGATGATCCGGGCGCGCATGCGGGTGATGCGCTCGCGCCCGTCCACGCTCGAGAACAAGAGCTCCTTGAAGCCGCGGTCCTCGACCTGCATTTGCAGGGAGCTCTCGAAGAACGACGTCATCCCACGCCACGCGTCGGGATCCTGCGCGGCCCGCGCTGCGAGCTCCTCCATCTGGCTGATGCGCTCGTCGAAGAGCGCGGCCACGATCTCCTCGCGGCTGCGAAAGCGCCGGTACGCGGTGCCGACGCCGACGCCCGCGGCGCGGGCGATGTCGTCCATCGAGACCTCGAGCCCGCGCGTGGCGAACACCTCGCGCGCCGCCTCGAGCAGCCGGCACCGGTTGCGCTCGGCGTCGGCGCGCAGCGGGCGCTCGGATTCCACGGCCATGTCAGAGAGGATAGTGATAAGTGGAGGAGATCGATCCGCTTGTGTTATGGTCAACCGGAGTCATCCCCTCCAGTTCAGGAATTTCATGGCTGACATCACCTCCGCAACCGCTCCCCCCGCCAAGGTCCCCGTGATGGACCGCGCCCTCATGCTGGTCGCGTCCGTCGTGGTCCTCGGCGCGATCATGTCGATCCTCGACACGACGGTCGTCAACGTCGCGCTCAACACCCTGGCGCGCGACTTCAATACGCCCCTGTCGACGATCCAGTGGGTCGCGACGGGCTACACGCTCGCGCTCGCCACGGTGATCCCGCTCACGGGCTGGGCCGCCGATCGCTTCGGCACCAAGCGCCTCTACATCATCTCGATCTCGCTCTTCGTCGCCGGGTCGGCGCTGTCCGGACTGGCCTGGAGCTCGGGCTCGCTGATCGTCTTCCGCGTCCTGCAGGGGCTCGGCGGCGGCATGCTGATGCCCGCCGGGATGACGATCCTGACCCGCGCGGCCGGCCCGCAGCGCGTCGGGCGCGTGATGGGCGTCATCGGCGTCCCGATGCTGATCGGCCCGATCCTGGGCCCGATCCTCGGCGGCTGGCTGGTCGACGACTTCTCCTGGCGCTGGATCTTCTTCATCAACCTCCCGGTCGGGGCGGTCGCCCTGTTTCTCTCGCTGCGCGTCCTGCCGACCGACGAGCCGCAGCCCGCGCATCGCCTCGACTGGCTCGGGCTGGCGCTGCTCTCGCCCGGCCTGGCCGCGCTGATCTACGGGCTGGCGGAGTCCAACTCCTCCGGTGGCTTCGGGGCGCCAAAGGTGCTCGTGCCGCTGATCATCGGCGGCCTCGCCCTCGCCGCGTTCGTCTGGCACGCGCTGCGCGACCCCGAAAACGCGCTGATCGACCTGCGGCTGTTCACCAACCGGACGTTCTCGGCGTCGTCGGTGACGCTGACCCTGATGGTCATCTCGGTCTTCGGCGGGCTGCTGCTGCTGCCGCTGTACTTCCAGTCCGTGCGCGGGGAGTCGGCCATGAGCACCGGCCTGCTGCTCGCGCCGCAGGGCCTCGGCGCGATGATCGCGATGCCGATCGCGGGCAAGCTCACCGACATGACCGGGGTGGGGCGGATCGTGCCGGTCGGCCTGCTCTTCGTCGGGCTGTCCTTCCTCGGCCTGACCCAGGTCGGCGCGGACACCTCCTACTGGCTGCTCGGCGCCGACCTGTTCGTCATGGGCCTCGGCATCGGCGCGACGATGATGCCGACCTTCTCCGGCGCGATGCAGACGCTGCGCCGGGCGGCCATCGCCCGGGCGAGCACGACGCTGAACATCCAGCAGCAGGTCGGCGCGTCGATCGGCACCGCGGTCCTCTCCGTGCTGCTCGTCCACGAGATCGTCTCGCGCCTCGGCCGCGGGGGCGGTTCGGGGATCGGCGGCACGCTCCCGGACGCGGTGCGCGAGCGCATCGCGCCGCAGATGGCCGCCGCCTACGGGACGACGTTCTGGGTCGCCCTCGGCCTCGTCGCCGTCGCGTTCGTCGTCGCCCTCGTGCTGCTGCCGCGCGACAAGCCCGAGCCCGTCGACGATCCGGACGATCCGACGGCCCCCGACGCCGAGGCCTCCGTGTTGGTGGCCGCGTAGATTACCGACCCCGCGCCTGGAGGTAGAGGGGTCCTATGCCCCGTGACATCACTCTGATCACCGTCTCCGATCTGGTCCGCCGGGGGGCGCAGATCGTCGATCCGGCCGGCAAGAACCCTGCCGTGGCGGAACTCGTCGCGCGCCGCCTGGACGACGACCAGCCCGTGCGCGGCGTCCTCGACCGCCTCGAGGAGCATCTGCTCTTCGGCGCCGACGACGATCCGCAGGTGATCGCCGCTCAGGCGATCGTCCTCTACCTCGCCCACCGGCTGGACGAGCTCGGCGACGACGGCGAGACGATCCTGCGCCTCGCGCTGCGCGCCGAGTTTCACTCCGAGCTCCCGCCGGCGGTTGCGCTGTGGCTGAGGGAGATCGAGATCACGTGGTAGCGGGGCCTACCGTCGGCATCCGTGAGCGAGCCCCGGTCCATCGTGCTGCACGGCCAGTCCGTGACCTACCACCTGACGGGGGAGGGACCCGTGGTGCTGCTCGTGCACGGCATCACGTCGAGCTCGCAGACGTGGAGCGCCGTGATGCCCCTGCTGGCCGAGCACCACACGGTGCTCGCGCCGGACCTGCTCGGTCACGGGACGTCCGCCAAGCCGCGCGGCGACTACTCCCTCGGGGCCTACGCGAGCGGCCTGCGCGATCTGCTGCTGGCCCTCGACCTTCCCCGCGCGACCGTGGTCGGGCACTCGCTGGGCGGCGGCGTCGCGATGCAGTTCGCCTACCAGTTCCCCGACCTGATCGAGCGTCTCGTGCTCGTCGACTCCGGCGGCCTCGGCCAGGAGGTCAACCTGCTCCTGCGCGCGGCGACGCTGCCGGGCGCCGAGGTGGTGCTCCCGCTCGTAAACGCGCCGCTCTTCCGCCTGGCGGCCGCGACCGCCGGCTTCCTGCTCGACCGCGTCGGCTACCAGCGCGGCGCGGACATGCGCGGGCTCGCCGAGGGCTTCGCCTCCCTGCGCGACGCGGAGGCGCGCCGCGCCTTCATCCACACGGCGCGGTCGGTCATCGACCCGCGCGGCCAGCGCGTCGACGCGCGCGATCGCCTGTACCTCGCGGCCGAGATGCCCGCGCTGCTCGTCTGGGGGGAGGACGACCCGATCATCCCCGTGGCCCACGCCCGTCGCGCCCACGATCTGATGCCGGGCAGCCGCCTCGAGGTCTTCCCGGGCGCCGGCCACTTCCCCTTCAACGCCGATCCCGAGCGCTTCGCCCGCGTGCTCTGCGACTTCGTCGCCACGACCGAGCCCGCCGCACTGGACGCCGGCCGCGTGCAGCGGCTGCTGCGAAACGCCTGACGTGCGGGATAGTCCCGCGGCATGATCTTCCGCCAGATCACCCACGACGACCTCGGCTGCGCGTCGTATCTGATCGGGGACGAGGACGCCGGCGTGGCGGCGGTCGTCGACCCGCGCTTCGAGGTCGACGAGTACCTCGAGCTCGCCCGCTACATGGGCGTCGCCATCGAGCACATCTTCGAGACCCACAACCACGCCGACCACGTCTCCGGGCACGGCCGCCTGGCCGCCGCGACCGGCTCCCCCATCCACATCCACGCGGAGGCCGCGCCGGACTACGACCACGAGCCGCTTCGTGACGGCGACGAGCTCGCGATCGGCGCGCTGCGCGTGCGGGCGCTGCACACGCCGGGCCACCGCCCCGAGCACACCGCCTTCGCGCTGGTCGACGCGCGCCGCAGCGACACGCCGTGGGCCGTGCTCACCGGCGACAGCCTGTTCGTCAACGACGTCGCCCGGCCGGACCTCGCCGTCGACCGGTCCGAGGGCGCGCGCGGCATCTTCCGCTCGCTGCACGGCCAACTGCTCGGCCTGGACGACGAGGTCGAGGTGTGGCCGGCGCACCTCGGGGGCTCGATGTGCGGCGGGCCGGCGATGGACCTGAAGATCTGCTCGACGATCGGCTTCGAGCGCCGCCACAACGCGCTGCTGGCGATCACCGAGGAGGACCGCTTCGTCGAGCAGGCGCTCGCCGGGCTCGGGCCGCAGCCGCCGAACCTCGAGGCGATCGTGGCGCTCAACACGGGCCCGCTGCTCACCGACGGCGTCGAACTGCTGCCGCTCGCACCGCGCCAACTCGAGCAGAAGTGCGCGGGCGGCGCGCTGCTGATCGACGTCCGCACGGACCAGCAGTTCGACGACGCGCACATCGCCGGCGCAATCTGCAACCCGATGCTGCGCGCGGGCTTCGGCTCCAAGCTCGCGTGGCTCGCCGACCTCGAGCAGGAGATCGTCTTCATCGGCCGCGACGACGCCGACGGCCGCCGGGCCGGCCGGCTCGCGGTCGCGGTGGGCATGCGGCGCCTCGGCGGCTTCCTGCACGGCGGCATGACGAGCTGGTGGCAGGAGAGGCACGGGGTCGCAAGCATCGAGCGGCTGCCGATCGGCGAGCTCGCGGCTCGGCGCGAGGCCGACCCCGGCGTGCAGATCCTCGACGTCCGCGAGCGCGCCGAGTACGACGAGGGGCACATCCCCGGCTCGAGCTTCGTGCCGTGGCACGACATCGACGCCGTCCCGGAGGACCTCGACCCGGCGCGGCCGATCGCCGTGCTGTGCGCCTCCGGACAGCGCGCCGCGACGGCGGCGAGCCTGGTCGCCCATCACGGCGCGGGCGTCGTCATCCACGTGGTGGACGGCGGGGTCGGCACCTGGGGCCGGCTCGGGCACCGGCTCGTGACGGACTGACGCGGTGGTCGCCCTCGCCGTCCCGTTCGGCCTGGTCATCGGCCTGATCGTCGGGGCGGTCGGCGGGGGCGGCGCGATCCTCGCCCTGCCCGTCCTCGTCTACGTGCTCCACCAGCCGGTCGGGCCCGCCTCCGCGGCGTCGCTGATCGTCGTCGCTGTCGCCGCCGCGGTCGGGGCGGGCGAGCTCGCGCGGCGCGGGCATGTCTGCTGGCGCGTGGCCATGACCGTCTCGATCCCGGCGGCGGCCGCGTCGCTGATCGGCGCGCTGGTCAACAAGGAGCTCGACGGGCGCGTGCTGATCCTCGCCTTCGTGCCGGTCATGCTGATCGCCGCCGGCGCGACGTGGCAGCGGGCCGGCGCGACGCGCGAGCACGGCACGGGCTGCCCGGAGGGGCCGCTCGCGCAGATCCTCGGCGCGGGCCTCCTTACGGGCCTGCTGACCGGGCTGTTCGGCGTCGGGGGCGGCTTCGTGATCGTGCCCGTGCTGACGCTCGGCTTCGGCGCCGACTTCCGCCACGCCGTGGCCACCTCGCTCGTGATCATCACGCTGACCGGCGGGGCGGCGCTGGCCAGCCACCTGCTCGCCGGCGCGCACGTGAACGTGCCGATCACCGCGTCGCTGGCCGGGGCGACCGCGGTCGGCGCGCTGCTGGGCACCCTCGTCGGCGGCCGTCTCCCGCAGCGGGTGCTCGGGCGCGGCTTCGCGCTCGTGGTCACCGCGGTCGCGGTCTTCCTGCTCGCCGACGTCGTGGCGCTCGGCGGCCCCCCGGGCGCCTAGGCGCGCCCATCCGGGGCGATCCTAGGGTGGATGCGTGTCGGACATCGTCCTTCCCAACCCCCGGCTGCGGCGGAGACGGCCGAACGCCGAGCTGGTGCGGTCGGTCCAGGACGGTCGTCGCGTCGGGGAGTCGCTCGTGGTCCTGAGCGCCGGCGACGAGCAGGCGGCGGGCGACCATCGCACCCTCGCCGGCGAGCTTGCGCGCTTCCTCGTGCGACGCTGCGACGAGCGCCATCAGGGCTGGCTGACCCTGCGCCAGGTGCTGCTGGACGCGGGCGCCGACGTGCCCTGGGAGAAGTGCGCCCGCCAGGCGATCGACCCCACGACAGAGCGCATCCTGGCCGACGTGGCGACCCCCGGCCGGACGCCGCTCGTCCGCGTGCAGCACGCCGCCGCGCAGGAGCGCGTACGGCGGATCGCCCCGCACCTCGACGCCGCGCAGCTCCTGCGGCGGCTGAAGCTCGAGCCGCGCGTCCCGATCGACGACGAGCGCTTCGAGCAGGCGCTGGTGGCAGCGGTCGACGCCCGCTCGCGCGAGCGCGTCGTCAAGGTCCTCACCGCAGCCTTGTGGTGATCCGGAACCGTGTCGACGCGGACGTCGTGGTTGCCGTGCCAGGCCACTGCCTTCATGGGGAGGATCGCTTTCGCTCGAGTCTCGCTTGCTCGGCTCGGCCTGCCCCGTGGGGGCCCTGGCCAACCCCCGGGGTGGTCCGGAGGGGTCGCTGAGCGCAATGCCTCGACGTCCGCGTGCGCGCGAGCCGCTACATGGGTATAAAGAGGTATGGCCTACGTCGCGCGTGTCCTCGTCGTCGCCAGCGTCACCAGCGGTTCAGACGATCTGCTCGACGCTCTGCGGGAGCGGGTGGAGCGCTCCCCGGCGACGTTTCACCTGCTGATGCCCGCGGCCGAGCCGGGGGCGCTGGGGCGCGAGGCGCTCGAGCCGCGGCTCGCGGAGGCGCTCGCGCGCTGGCGCGCGGCGGGACTCGACGCCGACGGGAGCGTGGGGGTCATCGACCCGATCGTGGCCGTGTCGGAGGCCTGGGATCCGCGGGCCTACGACGAGGTCATCGTCTCCACGCTGCCCGGCCAGTCCTCGAAGTGGATGCAGTTCGACTTCCCGCACCGGGTGGCCCGCATCACCGACAGCCAGGTCACCCACGTGGTCGCCCGCCTGCCGGGTGAGGGCAAGCCGGACTTCCAGCCGCATCCCAAGCGCGAGCGCTCGCCGCTGGGACCGCTCAGCGTGCTCAGCTGGGGTGGGAGCAAGCGCTCGTAGCTCAGGGGCGAGGCCCGCGCTACGAGGCGCGCGGGAGGCGCCGCATCACCAGGGACGCACGGAGCACCCGCATCCGGACCTCCTCCGCGCCGCTCCCGTCGTGCACGCGCTTCGTGCCGTCCATGCGGAAGCCGAAGCGCGCGAAGAACGCCCGGCCCATGGCGTTGTGCAGGAAGAGCCACGCGTGGGCCTCCTGCCAGGGCTGCCCGACGATCCGCTCGAAGCCGGCCTCGAGCAGCGGCCGGCCGACGCCGGCCTGCCAGTGCAGCGGGTCGACGTACGTGCCGGCGATCTCGGCGATCGGCCCCGCGGTGCTCACGGCGCAGACGCCGATGACGTCGCCGTCGCGCTCGGCGACCAGCGTCGTCGTGTCCGCGTCCGCGAGGGCCGACGCCCAGGCGGCCGCGCGCAGCGGGACCGACAGTTCGTTGAGAAACTGCGGACCCAGCGCACGCTGGTAGGCGGCCTGCCAGGCCCGCACCTCTATGAGCGCGATGGCCTCCGCGTCGGCCTGGGTTCCATCACGAAGCACGCGCCGGAGCCTAGGGCCAGAGGACCATTTCGGGCGCTCGATAGGATGCGTGCTCACGGCGACCACGACGTGGGGGAAGCATGGGCACGACGCACTGGTCACGTCCCAAGACGAGCATTGACACCATCGTTCGCTTTGGCGAGCTGGCCGATCGCGGCGGCGATCCCGCCGCCGCGGCCGAGGCCTGGACCGCCGCGGGCTTCAACGACGAGAAGGCCACGCTGTGGCTCGAGGCGCGCTGCTTCGATCCGCAGATGGCGCGCGACCTCGCCGACCTCGGCGTCAGCCCGGCGCAGGCCTCCACTCGCACGCGCGACGGTCGCGGCGACTACGTCGACACGATCGCCTTCAAGGTCTCAAGCGGCGACCTCTCCGCGCGTCAGGGCGCGGCGCGGGCGGGCTCGAGCCGATGATCGAGCAGGGCGGCACCTCCCAGCCCGCCGACTGGCCGAGCCCGAACACCCGGCCCTGCGGCGCCTGCGGGCACGTCTGGTTCCCCGGTGAGCGCCGCCACGAGTACCTCGACCTCACCGCCGAGCGCCACGAGGACGCCGAGGTGCTGTGTGTGCTGTGCCGCCGCAAGCGGGGACTGCCGCGGGCCGACGCGCACCGCGGCGGGCGGGACGCCGACCGCTGGGGAGCCGACCGGGACTGGAGCTCGCCGCTCTGAGGGCGCCTGGGCGCGGCCCGTCGCGTCCGGCCCAGCATGGTGGTTGAAGCACTCCTGCGGGGGGTAGCGCCGGGGCGAACCCCGGACCGGAGGCAGGCACCGCATGAGCTCTTCCGCAGGCGATCCCAAGCAGCGCCAGCTCGACGAGCACGGCCGCGTCGGTCACGACGGCACGCACCTGACCACCGACCAGGGGACGAAGGTCGACCACACCGACGACTCGCTGGCCGCCGGCGAGCGCGGCCCGACCCTGATCGAGGACTTCCACTTCCGTGAGAAGCTCACCCGCTTCGACCACGAGCGCATCCCCGAGCGGGTCGTGCACGCGCGCGGCGCCGGTGCCTATGGCGTCTTCGAGTGCACGGAGTCGCTGGCCGACGTGACCCGCGCCGACTTCCTCGGCGAGGCCGGGCGCCGCACCCCCGTGTTCGTGCGCTTCTCCACGGTGGCCGGCTCGCGGGGCTCGGCGGACACGGTGCGCGACGTGCGCGGCTTCGCCACGAAGTTCTATACGGGCGAGGGCAACTACGACCTCGTCGGCAACAACATGCCGGTCTTCTTCATCCAGGACGGGATCAAGTTCCCCGACTTCGTCCACGCCGTCAAGCCCGAGCCGCACAACGAGATCCCGCAGGCCTCCTCGGCGCACGACACGCTGTGGGACTTCGTCTCCCTGCAGCCGGAGACGATGCACATGATGCTGTGGCTGATGTCCGACCGGGCGCTGCCGCGCAGCCTGCGGATGATGCAGGGCTTCGGGGTCCACACGTTCCGCTTCGTGAACGCGGCGGGCGAGGGCACGTTCGTGAAGTTCCACTGGCGCCCGAAGCTCGGCACCCACTCGCTGGTGTGGGACGAGACGCAGAAGATCGCCGGCAAGGATCCCGACTTCAACCGCCGCGACCTGTGGGACTCGATCGAGGCCGGCGACTTCCCGGAGTGGGAGCTCGGCGTCCAGCTCGTCCCCGAGTCCCAGGAGCACGACTTCGACTTCGACCTGCTCGACGCGACGAAGCTCATCCCCGAGGAGGAGGTGCCGCTGCGCGTGGTCGGGCGCATGGTCCTGGACAGCAATCCGGACAACTTCTTCGCCGAGACCGAGCAGGTGGCGTTCCACACCGCCAACGTGGTGCCCGGCATCGACTTCACCAACGACCCGCTGCTGCAGGCGCGCAACTTCTCCTACCTCGACACGCAGCTGATCCGGCTCGGGGGTCCCAACTTCTCCCAGCTGCCGGTCAACCGGCCGGTCGCCGAGGTCCACCACCACCAGCGCGACGGCTACGGCCAGCATCGGATCGACCAGTCCCACGTCTCCTACCACCCCAACTCGCTCGGCGGCGGCTGCCCGGCGCTCGCCGGGCCCGATGCGGGCGCCTACAGCCACTACGCCGAGCGCGTCGACGGCCAGAAGATCCGCCGCCGCAGCCCGAGCTTCGAGGACCACTACAGCCAGGCGACGCTGTTCTTCAACAGCATGAGCCCCTGGGAGCGCGAGCACATCATCGACGCGTTCTCCTTCGAGCTGGGCAAGGTGGAGACGCTGGCCGTGCGCGAGCGCGTGGTCGAGCACCTGGCCCACGTCGACCACGAGCTGGCCAGCCAGGTGGCCGGGAACGTCGGCGTCGCGGCGCCCGCCGAGGCGCAGCCCAACCACGGCCGGACCTCGGCCGCGCTCAGCCAGGCCGATCAGCCGCGGTCCGTCGCCACCCGGCACATCGCGGTGCTGGTCGCCGACGGCGTCGACGCGGCCACGCTCGCGCCCGTGCTCGAGGCGCTGCGCGGGCAGGGCGCGGTGTGCGAGCTGCTGGCCCCCCACGACGGTGAGCTCGAGACGGCCGACGGCGGCAGCCTGGCCGCCGATCGGGGCCTGCTCACCATGTCGTCGGTGCTCTACGACGCCGTCCTGGTCGCCGGCGGGGAGCGCGCCGTGGACACCCTGCTCGGCAACGGCGAGGCGGTCCACTACGCCAGCGAGGCCTACAAGCACTCCAAGCCGGTCGGCGCCCTCGACGCGGGCGTGCGATTGCTCGCGCGGGCGCCGATGAACGACGCGCAGCTGGCCGAGCGCCCCGAGGACGGCCTGGTCGACGCGCACGGCGTCGTCACGCTGCTGCTCGGCGACGAGGCGGCGACCGACGGCCTGCGCGCCTTCGCGGACGCCTTTGCCGCCTCCGTCGCCGCGCATCGGCACTTCGACCGCGACGTGGCGTCGATCCCGGCGTAGGGCTCAGCGTCCGGGTGCGGGGACGAGGACGCCGAGCACCTTTCCCGCCGCGGTGGCGCCGAGGGTCCAGACGATGAGGCCGATGTCGTCGAGCAGGACGTCGGCGCCGAAGGCGTCGTTTGAGAGGTACAGCGTCTGCAGCCCGACGAAGACCAGGACGCCGGCGACGAGGACCTCGACGAGGTAGGGCAGGACGAAGAGGCCCAGCCACGTCGCCGGCGCCCGCAGCTCCCGGGCGCCGGTCGCCGCAGCGTGCTGGAGCCCGGCCAGGATCTCCGCGCCCACGACGGCGTCGAGCGTCCGCGGCCCCTCGGGCTTGAGGGACTCGCGCGGCTGGCGCAGGGCCGCCCCGGCGGCCGCTTCCTGCATGCGCGCCACGACCTGTCGCACGTGCTCGTCGTCGCCCTCGGCGACCGCGTCGAGCAGCTCGCGCCTCAGGGGCACCCAGTTGCCGGGTTGATGGCCAGCCGGCAGGCTCGCGGTGGCAACCTGGGCCTCGAGCAGCGACGCGTGGATGCCGCCGGCGGCCTTCGCCAGCTTGCGCGCGCCGTCGGCGCCCCGCTCGAGGTAGATCGCGTCGTGCAGCCGCGCGAGCAGCGCCGCGAAGGCGTCCTGGTAGATCGGCTCCAGCGACGTCCGCTTCCCGCGCAGCCGGAAGAGCTCGCGGGCCGGACCGCGCAACGGCGCGTAGCGGGCGGCCAGCCCCACGAGCCCGCGAAGCAGGAGCCCGATCACGATCAGGACGATCGCCGTGCTCAGCGCCTGCTTGACCTTGAGATCCACCGGGATGGCGGCAGGGCTGCTGGCGTTCTCCGCGGCGATCACGAGCGCGCCGGTGTAGCGGCCGGGCTCGAGGGCGCCCGTCGCCTTCAGGGTGATGGAGCCGACCGCGCCCGCCGGGAGCGTCACGCGCCTGGTCACGGCGGTGATGCCCGTCGCCGCGTGGCGCAGGTCGGCGTCGCGCAGCTGCAGCTTGGCGCTGGTGATCGTCGCCGTGCCCGGCCCGAGATTGCGCAGCGGAAGCCCGAGCGTCTGGGAGCCCGCGCGCGTGAGTCGCAGGGTGGCCGTCGTCTGGTCGCCTCCCAGGACGGACAGCCGCGGCCGGGCGACGACCTCCGCGCGCAGGTCGACGGTGCACACCCCAGGACGCGGGTCGCTCGTGATGAGCGTCAGGGTGCCGGTGTAGGTCCCGGGCTCGCTGAGGCCGTCCAGGGTGATCGCGCGCGCTTGCGGCAGCCCCGTGTTGGAGGCCGCGAAGGGCTCACCCGTGTTCACCCTGGCGCCGGGCAGGGGCTCGGGGCCCACCAGCTCCGAGGCTTGCAGGACGGCCGAGACCCCGGGCGGAAGCGTGACGTCGAGCCGCCCCGTCAGCGTGTTCGCCTCGCCCAGGGCGCCCTGGATGGCGACGGTGGCGGGGGTGACGGTGACCCCTCGCGGCGCTGCGCTCCGGCAGGCTGCGGCGCCGGCGGGCGAGGCGGCCGCGAGCGTCACCACCGCGGCCATCGCCATGGCACGGACTAGGGCGCTCCAGCGGCGGTGGCGCATCGAGGCTAACCCTACCCCGCGCGGGCAGACATCGTCGAGTCGGTGCGGGGCTTGAGCAGGAACGCGATCAGGTACAGGCCGCCGGCCACCAGCAGCAGATCGCGGTAGCCGATCACGAGCGAGACGTACTCCAAGGTGCCGCCGAGCAGCGCTCCGATCAGGTTGGCGCCGAAGGCCGCCGTGGATCCGCCCGTGTCGACGAACCGCGACGCGAAGATGAGGTTCGCGCAGAACACCGGTGCGAAGGCCAGTGCCGCCGCCGCCAGAAGCCGGACCGGCAGCGACAGCGCGAGCAGCGTGGAAAGCGGCACGGCGAAGCCGAGGGCGAGGGTTCCGGCGAGCGCGGCGTAGAGCCAGGGGAGGCTGGGCAGCCGCAGCCGGCGGCGCGTCTCCACCGCAGACAGGACGGCGAGCAGCACCCCGGCGAACACGATGGCGTTGACCACCCAAGTCGAGCCGAAGAGCAGCGCGAAGCCGGTGACGTAGCGGGTCTCGAGCAGCAGGAACGCCGCCCCCATGAAGAACAGGTCGGAGTACGGCCGCATCCGCCGCAGGGGACCGGCGACCGCGCGCACCGCGACCAGCGCCGCCGCCAGGACTCCGACCAGGACCAGGAGGTAGTAGTTCGGGATCCCGGGTTTGTAGAGGTAGGGAAAGGGGTGATCGTCCGTGGCGGGGACCGGCCTGCTGGCCTGGCTCGAGTGCCAGGTCTGGCCGCAGCGCTGGTCCGCTGGGTCCCGCGCCACCACGAGCGCCGCGCGACGGCTGCCGGTGCCCACCGAGTCGATGCACGGCGGATGTCCGAACACGTCGGTCAGCGTCTGGCCATAGCGGTCGATCAGCCAGGTCTTGCGGTAGCTGTTGTACATCGCGAACGCCCCGCCGCGGGCCACGTGCGACCGCGCCACCGCGATGGCCTCACGCGTGAACAGGTAGCTCTCCAGGCGTAGCGAGCTGTTGCCGGAGACCAGCGTCAGGGAGTCCGGGAGCGCGAAGACGATCAGGTCGTACTGCGTCCTCGTGCTCTGCAGGAAGGCGCGACCGTCGTTGACGACCAGGTGCACGCGCGGGTCCTGATACGGGTGGTTGGGGTGCCGCTGCCGGCCGATTTCGGCGAGCCGAGGGTCGATCTCGACGGCATCCACCGACTCGGCGCCCCGGGCCAGAGCGACCGCCACGTCGGTGCCGTTGCCGGCCCCGATGATGAGCACGTGCCGCAGCCGCTTGCCGACGGTGCGCTGGTAGGGCGTGGCGCGAAGCCCGAGCGGCGTCTTGGTGATGTCGATGATGCTCTGATGCGGGATGCCGTTGACCGCGATGTAGATGCGGCTCGGGGCGTCGCGCACGTGCACCTTGTAATACGGCGACCAGCTGTAGCCGGGGATGACGGACTCGACTCCGAGCGCCACGAGGAGCCCGACCAGGGCGACGGCCGGGACCCGCGGGCTCCGGCGGCCGTGCAGGGCGAGGAAGCCGGCCGCGGCGATCAGGCCCCAGCCGACCGGTGGCGCCTCGAGGAACGACAGCGCCGTGAAGACGCCGATCCCCACCAGGCTCCCGACGAGGTCCAGGCGGTAGGCCGTGAGGGCCGGGAAGCTGCCGAACAGCCGGCCGACCCCCTCACCCAGGCAGGTCATCACCGCCGCCACGGCCAAGAAGATCACCGGCAGCGTGACCCACTCCGGCGCGCCGGTCGGCTTGACGGCCGTGAAGTACAGGATCTGGTCGCTGTTCTGGCTGACCTGGACCGGAAAGATCAGCACCAGGGCGACGAAGGGCGTCAGGAACGCCGGCCACCAGCTCGACAGGTCGCGCTTGCTGTGCGAGCGCAGAAAGCCCAGCCCGATGCCGAGAAACGAACCCAGCAGGATGAAGTTCGAGAAGTAGCTCAGGTGGAGGACGTTGGCCCCGGTCCACCGGATCAGGGCCAGCTCGACGAACAGGACCAGCGCGCTCGCGACCACCAGCCGCCAGGGAGGGGCCTTGCGTTCGGGGTCCGCCGGTCCGCGGCTCTCGGTCGGCGGCATCGGCGGAACCTACACACCGGCCGATCGGTCGACGTGTTGGCCTGGGCTGAGCTCCACCGCGACGAGCTCGACGAGAGCCGGCCAGGCTCGCGCGAGCGGGTGAGCTCTTGAACCCCGATCGATCTGTCGTCATGACCGGCCTTGCCCGTGACAGCCGGAGCTGTCGCCCGCCACGGCGTGATTGGACTCGAGAAGGCGGGCCTCCTCAGGCGGGTGCCGATCGGCGAAGGCGGGGCCCGAGCAACGCTTGCCGCGCTCAACCGCGCCACCTGGTTGGCTTCGACGACAACGATGCCGATCGCCACTCATCGCGCGCCCACGCGCACCGTGCGCACGGTGGTGCGGGCGGGCGTGATCGGCGCGGCGTTGAGCGGCGTGCCCTCCACCGTGCACGCCGTCCTGATCGGCGCCGATCCGCTCGAAGGGGCGCGGGCGGCGGGGACGCTCGTGCTGCGCCACGAGGAGCGCACCCCCGTGCTGCTGGTCGCGGCGACGGGCGTGCACCTCGGCCTCTCGGTCGGTTGGGCGCTCGTGCTCGACCGGCTGCTGGCGCAAGGGCGCGCCCGGCGCTGGTCGATGCCGGCTGCGCTCGGTATCGCCGCGCTTGATCTTGGGCTCATTGGGCGGAGGTTCCCGAGCATCCGTGCGCTGCCCCTGCTGCCCCAGATCGCGGACCACCTCGCCTACGGATGGGCCGTCGGCGTGGCGCTCGATCGGCACCGGGGGTGTTGACCGAGCGCCCGGCGAAGCGGTCGAGCACCGCGCATGTGCTCGTGCGCCTCTGACGACATGCGACAGCGCGCTCCCGCTTTGCGCGAGGAGCGGCAGCGGTCTTCCACTTGCTATTCGGCGAGTATCGGCGCGGCGGCCAACGCGAAGGGGCTGCCCTCAGAGTCGCGGCAGACGGCCCACCGCTCGCCGGGATGGATGACCGAGCCGCCGAGCTCGCAGACGCGCTCGAGTGCCGTGGCCAGGTCGGCAACGGTGAAGTACGGAAGGGAAGCGGTATCGCCAGGACCGGGTCCACGATTGTGGATCCCGAGGCGCAGGCTGGCGGTGTCCGTCTGCCACCCGGATCCGGCCGCGGAGCGCCGGGGCGTGAGATCGACCCCAAGGACTCCATGCCAAAACCGGCGGGCACGATCGGGGTCGTCGGCGGGGAACTCGATCAGTGGCGCGGTCATGGGCGCAAGTATGGCCGGCGGTTCGTGCTTCGCCTCTCCCCTGCGCGATGTGCCGACGACTGAGGCGGGAGCTACACGGTGACGGTGTCGACTCCGCTGGTGGACGCGGGCGGGTCAGCGCCTTCGAGGAAGAACGCAATCGCCTCCCGAATCGACTCGGCGGCTTCCTCTCGCGCATCACCGACCGAAAAGATCGGGAGGTCGACGGCGCGGACGCTCCAGCTGCCGTCGTCGGCCTTCTCGTAGATGACGGGGTAGTCGGTCATCGAAGCTGCCGATTCAGGTTGCTCACCGGATGGATGCAAGGGTACCCTTGGGCAATGATCAAGCCTGCGGACACGCTTGCATCGTTCGCCGTACAGGAGGCTGATGGCGACTGGACCCTGCGATCGCTCGCCCAACGGCTACGCTCGCGGAGTACGAGGCGTTCCAAGCGGCGCTTCGCGCTTTGGGCTTTGCCGAAGACGTCGCCAGCGGAGTCATCGTTCGATGGCGGCACGGCAGCGGGCTGATCCTCGATGCATCCCCTGGCCGACCGGAATCGCCGGCTTCGCCGATCGCTGGCCGGCACCCGCTGCGACGGCAGCGGTCACGCGGACCTTGCCCTCGGGCGTCGAGATACGCGCGATCTCGCCTCCCTGGCTGCTCGTGCTGAAACTCCAACCCCCCGACCTTTGACTACGGCTTCGAAGGGGCGCTCGGCGGCCAGGACAGCCGCTCCCGCGCGAGCCAGGTCACACAGCCGCGGTTGGCCGAGCTTGCAGAGGGCTGAGGATGCGGTCGAGGTTTGCGCCGCCGAGGTCGGCGTCCTCGGCCTTGGTCTGGTGGTGCATGTAGCGCATGGTGGTCTGGATGTCGCGGTGCGGCGTAGAGCTGGACCTTGGTGACGGGCCAGATGTTGACAGCCCAGGTGCACCAGGAGTGGCGGAGGTCGTGGAGGCGGATCGGACGCCTGGGCATTGCCGTGCTGGTCGCTCTGGGCGCGCTTGTGCGCGAAGCCCGCGCGTTCGAGGGCTACCGACGTAGAAGACGGCTCGCGCGTTGGCGTCACGGATGCTGGCCCGCCGGGTTGACGAAGACGTAGTCGGACTCGCCGGTGAAGTCGGGTTGGTTGCCGAGCTCGGCGAGGCGCAAGTCTGCGTAGAAGGTGGTGGCGAGCAGCGCGCCGTACATCGCCCGGTCGCCTTCGGCCAGGTCATCAAGGGTGGCGAGGGCTCGGCAGACCGCCTCGCACTCGACGGGCTCGAGGATGTTGAACGTGCCGCCCTGTCGTGGCCCCGCGCTTCACGCCGTCTCCGTCGATCCAGTCTTATTGAGTTGTGCTCAGTTCTGCCCGAATCCGGCGGTTCGGGACAAAGTTCGGGACAAAGTTTCGCGCCTATCATCGGCCGCACGCGGACGCCGCCCGCGGAGATCTGGTCCCGTCTAAACTTGGCGTATGGCAGTGGTCCCGACGACGCACGTGGAGATCGACAGCGAGCTGCTCGCGAGGCTGCGCGCGCGCCATCCGGGCAAGGCTGACCGTGCCCTGATCGAGGATCTGGCCCGCGTCGATCTGGGGTTCGAAGCTCTGCGCGCGACACAGCAGCGAAACGCCCTCGGTGAGCGCGAGGCCTCCGATTTGGCCCTCGGCGCGGTCCGCGATGCGCGTCGCGCTGCGGGTTGAAGCGTCTCGTCATCGACGCCAGCGTGCTTCTGGCGGCACCAGTCGGCCGACCGGATGGTTCGCCCTCGCTGCTGATCGAGGCCGCAAGATCGGGAGCGATCGAGATGGTCGCCTGCGAGACGCTGTTCCGCGAGTTCGAGCGCGGCCTCTCGAGCCGATACTTTCGCGACCGAGTTCTGCCGGAGGAACGGGCGCTGCTCGGCGAGATGGTTCGCGGCATCGCCACGGTCGTCCGGGACCCGCAATCCCCGCAGCGGGTGATTCGGGACCCAGCAGACGACTATCTCGTGGCCTTGGCCCGCGCGGCGGCCGTCGACGCGATCGTCAGCGCCGACCGCGACCTGCTTGATCACGACGGTCTCGATCCGCCAGCGGTATCCGCACGCGACGCGTGCGAAGCACTTGGCCTGCTCGGCCCATAAGCGAACGTAGCTAATCGTCGGGGCCGAAGGTGTCCGGGATGGTGGCGGGGATCAGGTCGCCCCGCTGCATCGCCTCGAGGCTTTCGCAGTACAGCTCGTCGAACTCGCGGCGGTACTCCGGGTCCTCCAGGTGAAGCGCCAGGATCGCGGCGGCGAGTAGGCCGTCCTTCTGACCTGTGGCACGGATCTTCTCGACCTGGGCGGCGAGGTCGACGAGCGGCTCCAGCGCGACGAGCCGCCGGCCGTTCTTGGCTGCCACCGTCTCGACGCGCCCGCGAGCGATCCACTTGTCCAGCGTGTTTACGCTGAACCCAAGCACCCGTGCCGCGACGGCCTTCGGCACGCCGTCCCCGACGCGAGTCCGTACGCGATCTTCCCGGCAGAATCCCGAAGCCTGTCACGACTCCTGACACCGATTGCGCTCGCGGCCCGTGCCGGTCGGCCCAGAAGCCATTTCGGAGCCGGACCCACCGCTCTCGGCCGCGTTCCCCGATGTAGTACTGGAGAGCGGTGTCTCCGAACAGCGCCTTCTCGACAGCCGCCAGGTCGGCGAAGGTCGAGGGCATCAATACCGCGAGCAGGAGCGGCGCATCGAGGTTTCCATACTTCACCCGTTTGCGATTGAGCGTTGCGCGAAGCTTCTCGGTGTCGTTCACGTTGCCCGCCATCACCGGCCCGACGGCTATGAGCTGCTTTACCGGCCCCCGGTGCGCAGGCTCCAACGGAAACGCAGTCAGGTCGAGTTCCCAATCGCGGATCGCGAACGACCGGCTCGGGCAGACATTGGTCCTCAGCGCCTCGTCCGAATCAAGTGCGTCGAGCCATCCCTGTATCGGTTGGACAACCTCGCGGAGGCGGGGCATCTCGGTGCCGATCCGCTCGAACTCGAGCGACACCGTGAAGCGCTCGGAGCGCACCTTCTCGATCGCATCCATGATCTCGGCCTCTAGCGGGCTGTGTGGCTGCTCGTCCTGGAGGCCCGAAAAGGTGGTCGCTGCCTCGACGTAGAAAGAGCCGCGCTCCGAGCGGACGAGGAAGTCGGGCCGATCGTCGCTTCCATCCAAGGCCGGATGGACCACAACCTCAAAGCCGCACCGGCTGAGCAGCGTGAAGAGGTACAGCTCCCACCATGCCGCGTAGTGCTGATGGTGGTCGTTCTTGCGGAAGCGATTACGCAGATCGCGAGCTGCTTCGCCTCGCGGGAAGGCGGCGAACCATCGATCGAGCTCATCTCGTATCCGTGCCCAGTACGGCTGGGCGACTCGGTCTAGGAAAGCGAAGCTCGACTCCGCGTAGCCCGCATGGCGGGGATTGTGCCTCTGCCCGACCGAAAAGAGGAAGCGATCGTCCGCTTTCAATCCGTTGGTCTTCTCAGCAATCACACGTTCAGCCTGACAGCCGCGGATGACGGCAGATCGAGCTGTGATCCGCTGGCTGCATCGTTGCCGCAACCATCCGGACCCCAGAGGCGCAGGCGCGAAAGCCCATCCGGCTTGCGCTAGGCGACCCAGCGGGCGTCGGCCAGTTCTTCCTTGTAGGTCCCGGTGGCGAGGAAGGTCCGAAGCCGTCGACCCTCGGCGAGAGGCCGAACCTTTGCGGTCGCCTCGCCTGGCGTCTTGGCTTCCGTGGCGAACACGTGCCTGTAGCCCGGATCGTCGGGGCCAAGGTCCGGATCGGTCGCGAAGACTAAGTAGCGGCGGGACGCGCGGCGCTTGTTCGTCTGTTCGAGCTTGGTGCGCTCGTCGTCGAGCTCTTGCGCCCAGGCCGCGAGGTCGATTTGGGTGCCTTGATCTGAGGTCACGGTGCGTTGCACGAAGGAGTCCATATTCACCCTAGGCCCGGACGGCAACTTTTCGTCCCGGCGCTGGGGCTCAATCGCCGCTGCTGCCGCTGGCTGCGAGGAAGCGTCGCAGCCCGTCGACGCTGTCGCCGTCGAACTTGTCGAACAGCTTCTGCGGCACCTTCTCGTACGCCCATTCGCGCCCCGAAAGTCCCGCGGCGTCGCGGCACCAGCGCCGCGCGCGCCGGTCCTTGAGCGCGACGTCGAGATCCTCCTGGCCCTTGGTCTCCGCGATCAGGCACGAGTCATCGTCCAGGCGCATCACGAAGTCGGGGTAGTAGTACCGGAGCGCCCCAGCGGTCGAGATGTACTCCAGCGCGAAGCGCGTGTTCATCGTGAGCTTGGCCCAGGCCGTGACGTCCTGCGCCCGATCGAGGAAGCGAGCAAAGCGTGCCTCGAGCGTGCTGTCGACTGGGGTGAGGTTGAAGATCGTTCGCTCACCGGCAACGGTTTGCCGCGACCAGGGGAATGGCGGCGTCTCAGACACTCGTAGCGCCGACTCCTCGATCGTCGGCTCGCGCTCGGTGATCGACAGTGCCCGGATGGCGTCACGGAAGGCCCCGACGACGAGTGCCTGGGCGTCGTTCTCCGCGAGCCGACGAAGGATCACCTTGTCCTCAAGCTCCACCGGAGTCGCGAACACCCGCTGCTCGAGGTAGTCGCGCACCATCGGCGCCAGCGTCGCGAACGCGCCCGAAAGCCGATCGACGCCACCGGCCTTGGCCACGCTGCGGGTGTAGTAGGTGATGACGCCCGACGGGTCCTCGGCGTAGGGCACGTGAAACTCGTACTCCTCGATCACACCCTTGTCGATGAGGTGGATCCCCCGGTACTGGACGTACTCCTCGGGCTCCACGTCAGGCACGGGTAGCGCGGACTTCGGATCGGCCACATCGTTCGGGTGAAGCTGAGCCAGCGCGCTGTCGGACCGCGCCAAGGCTCGCGTGAGCTGGGACGCTGTGCACGATGACGTTGCCGCCGCGGTCGACGCTCACGGCCGGGCCGGCGTCCTCGCTCCACAGGCTCAGGTCGAGTTCTCGATCTGCGTCAGCGGCTGCCGGACCGCTTTCATCGTGGTGCGTGGCACGGACGCGTCGCCGGGCGCGGTCTTGGGCTGTCGCAACCAATAGATGATGCGCAGGCCCATGAGGTCGGGATAGGACCAGAGCTTGACCTTGGAGGCGCTCACGCTCGGTACGAGGATGTCTTCGCGTGACCAGTAGTGAACCGTCGAGAGGGGAACGCCGGACAAGCTGCCGCTCGCTCCGCCGGATAGGCGCCACGCGCCAGGTGCATCCAGTGAACGGTATTCGACGCAGCGGCTCCTTGCACCTGCCTGGGCTCGGGACAAAGTGGGGACAAAGTAATCGTTCAGCGCGCTAGATTTGGCTCTAGAGCTATGGGCCGGGGTGGACTCGAACCACCGCGCGACGGATTATGAGTGGTGACTAACAAGAGCGGTTGGCTCTAGACCGTGCGATTGAGCGGCGACAAGTCGGGTTCGACCGGTTACGTCAGACGATTCGGGAGTAGCTGGAGAGTAGAGCGCCTATTGCTTCTACGAGGTCAGAAAGGAGTTGCAACGGGTGCGGAGGCAGGCGTGGACGTCGGTCTCCACGGCTGTCGAGCGACACTCCTAGAACATTCCTCAAGATCCCACCAATCTGCGCGCCATCGCCGCCACCCTGGCCCTCGCCTGAGTGAGGCTCGCGGAGCGTCCTTCGGTTCAGCGTGAGCACTCTTTCAGCCGCTCGGGCCGCGATGCCAGCCCTCTTAGCGACGTCGTACGGGCGGCCATCAGCGAGAGTCTGTCCGGTCACGCGAGTACGTTCGTCGGTCGTGAAGCCGGTTGAGCCCATTACCAATGCGCAGGTTGTCAAGCTCCTCCCTGCCCTGGCCGAGGCGGCCCGTGCCGATCAAGGTACCGCTCGCCGGTTCGTAGCGCCGCGCACCGGCATCCTCGAGGAAACCGCTTCACGGCGCCACCAGTTCGTCTTCGGCCGTCGCGGCGTCGGCAAGAGCACCCTGGTCCGCAAGGTTGAGAGCCTCGAAGAGAACGGGCCGGGCGACGTCCTCTTCATAGACATCGAAACCCTCCGCGGACGGCCGTACCCGGACGTCTTGATCGAGCTACTCATCGAGCTACTCGATTCGTTGGAAACCCGACTGCGCCAGAAGGCCGGACGGGTCGACCCGAAACGATCGCGGCGCCGAGTGAGACGACAACTTCGTGAGCTTCGATCGACTATGCAGCAGCTTCTAAGTGAGCCGCAAATCGCCGAGCGCACACTGAGGCAGGCACAGTCGAGCACTCGGACAGCGAGCGCGGGCGGCAGCATCGACCTCACGTCGAAGGGGGTTCGAGCGAAGGCGCTCGCCGACGTAGCCGCGACCTCTTCGCGGGAGGAGTCGCGCGAGGCCCGAGCCGAAGAGTCGAAGATGGACGGTCTGTTGAGTGCGGCGGTCTTGATCCGGCGGGCGCTGCAGGATGCGCAGGAATATCTGGATGAAGGCGCCGTCCTAATCGTCCTCGACGACTTTTACCACGTGCCATACGACGATCAGCCGGACGTTCTCGCCTACCTCCACCAGATCGTAAAGAACCTTGGGATCTACTTGAAGGTCGTCGGCGTCCGTCACCGGATCCAGCCGTTCGTCGAGGACAATCCACCGCGGGGGTTGCAGCCGGGTCATGACGCTGGCGAGATTTCGCTCGACATCACGCTCGCTCAGTTCTCAAGCGCGCGGAGCTTCCTCGAGAACGTTCTCGCGGGAATCTGCTCTCCGATCGGGGTCGAACTCGCGGAGTTGATCACCGAGGGAGGTCTCCAACGTCTCGTGCTTGGCTCCGGCGGTGTCGCGCGCGACTACTTGACGCTCACCCACGCGGCACTTCGAATCGCGAACGAGCGTGATACTAATCCCAGCCGGCCGCACAACCGCATCGGGGCCGAGGACGTCAACGAAGCGGCCGCGAACATGTCGGCACAGAAGCAAGAGGATCTCCGCCGGGACGCAAGTACCGATGCAGAACGTCTTCGCCAGCGCCTGGCAGACATCGTGAAGTTCTGCCTTGATGTGAACAGGACGAACGTCCTGCTGGTCGAGGGACCCGCGCTCCAGGAAGAGGAGTGGGGAAAGGAGATCCAGTCGCTGGCGGACCTGCGCCTCCTTCACGAGTTCGGCAATCTCTCCGACAAGCGGGGCACCCACCGCGGACGACGCTTTGTGGGATTCACCCTGGATCTGAGCAACTACACGGGTACGAGGTCCGAGCATATCCGGCCGATCGAGTTCTGGACTCGCGAGGGCAAGCAGGCCGCGCGAAACGCGAACCTGATCTACAAGCCAGGCGTCTCGGAGCGGGAGCCAAAGAGGAAGTCCGAGAAGGCTCAGGACGGGACTTCTGCGTCGCCCGTCGCCGCATCGCCGCACCAAGAGTCGTTGGACGGCGTCGACTGGGACCAGACGGATATTTTCGAGGTGCTCGCGGACAACAGCAACGACACCCCGGCGGACGAGGCGGCCTAGTGCGACTCAGACGCCCCGGTTGCGATTCGCTCCCATCCAGGTTGGACTCGACCGGGCCCGTTTCGCTTCCGAACTCACGTAAAGACGCGATCACGATGCCGAGGGTGAGGGTCTGCAGGGCTGGGGAGACCGTTCTAGACATTTTGGCGCAAACAGCGGGGACATCTCACGACACCGCCCAGCCGTCCGGGCTCTTGCGTATCGTGCTGGGCACCCAATGAGACCCCTCGCGCGAACGCTGATTGTGCAGGCTCGGCACCTCGATACCGACGAACGAACTGTTGTCAACTTCGATGTCGAGATGCCCGCGGACGAGGCGGGACAGCGTGCGCAGTTGGCCGAACTGGTTGCTGGGCTCCATCCCAAAGCGAGGATGCGCTCCTTCGGACGAGGCGCTGCATCGTTCCTCGATGCTGAGCACCTAGTCGTCGCGCACTATGTCGAGGATGGCACCATGGCCCACGACCGCGCCGAACCTGTCGATGAAGCGCATTCGCCGCCGCAGCAGCAGGTTCTCTTCGCCGCCTGACGTCCTGTGAATAGACCCCCGAGCGACCAGCTCGCGCTAGCTCTCGGGCCCTTCGTCAACCGAAAGCTCTTCTCCGATCACTTCCTGCTGGAACGGCTCCCGAGTTGGCCCGAGTACTACGACTCCGATCCGGAGCCGCTACTCCGGGACCTCGCCGAATTGTGGGATCGTGAGCGGCTGACGCTCGCGTCCGCAAACGAAGCCCAGACGGAGGAGCGCTTCATCAAGCCGGTACTCGCGCGCCTCGGTTTCACCTTCACCGTCCAGGCCGGCATACCCACCGGCGGAGGGCGCCGTCAGCCGGATTACGCCCTCTTCATAAGCGATGAGGCGCGTGCAGCCGCAGATCTACATCAGGGAGCCGAGCGATACCGGAGTGCTGCCGGGGTCTGCGACGCGAAGCGGTTTGACCGGCCGCTCGATCGCCGCCGTGTCCGTGGTGCGCTCAGTGAAGATCCTGTCGCCCAGATCATTCACTACATCGCCGTTACGAGGCGTCGCTGGGGGATCCTGACCAATGGTCGCCTCTGGCGGCTGTATGCCGCCGAGGGCGACATGGTCGAGGGCGCGTGTCTCGAAGTCGATCTCTGTTCTCTGCTGGACGCACGCGACCCGGAGGCCTTTCGATACTTCGCGGTTCTTTTCGCGGCTACTGCGTTTGCCCCAGGAGCGGATGGTCGTTCGCGGCTCGACCGAGCTCTAGACGGGAGCAGAGCGCAGGCCGTCGCAGTCGGAGAGACCCTGCGACGGCAGGTATTCGCCGCTGTCCCTCTTGTGGCTGAAGGCCTCCTTGGCGACGACGAGCGGACACCCGACGGGTTGGCCGCTGCATTCGACAACTCCCTCGTCGTCCTCTATCGGCTGCTTTTCTGCCTGCACGCTGAGGATCGAGGCCTGTTGCCGGTCGAGAGCGTGCATTACAGGGCCTACAGCCTCCGCGACCAGCGGGGCCAGCTCGCACTGGACATTGCCGCTGGTCGCGTTTTCAGCTCCCACTCGGACGATAAGTTCAACGATCTCCGCGCGCTGTTCCGAATCATCGACCGTGGCGATCCCGCCCTCGGCGTCAACGAGTACAACGGAGGACTTTTCGCCGCCGCCGCCCATCCCTGGTTGCATGGCCGCACGGTTGCCGATGACCTCATGGCCCGGGCGCTTGATCTGCTCTACCGAGTTCAGGGGGTGCAGGTCGATTATCGCGATCTCTCAGTGCGTCACTTAGTGCTGCGGATCGTAAGTTCGGTGCGGGTCATGCGGCGGCCGCGAGCTGGCGGTCGGTGAGTCGCGTGAGTAGGTCGTTGAGCTTGTCGCGGGTGAACTTCCAGCCGAACGGTTCGGCGATCTCGTTGTAGAGGTCC
>JBBSIC010000035.1:0-34187 GCA_038232275.1 Solirubrobacterales bacterium
ACGGTCGCCGCCGCCGCGCGGCGGGCCGCCACGGTCGCCGGTGCCGACGCCGGCCAGCTCGGCCGGGGCCTTGCCCTCGACCTCGGGGTCGTCGGCGAGGCGCAGGCCGATGCGGCCACGCTCACGGTCGACCTCGACGACGCGGACCTGCAGCTCCTGGCCCTTCTCGAGGACCTCCTCGACCGTCGCGGGGCGCTGCCCCGGGGCGACGTTTGAGATGTGCAGCAGGCCGTCGGTGCCCTTGGCGAGCTCGATGAACGCGCCGAACGGCATCGTCTTGACGACCCTGCCGGTGAACGTGTCGCCGATCTCGACCTCCTTGGTCATCGACCGTATGCGATCCACGAGGCCGTCGCCCTGGGCGCCCGTCGCGGCGTACACGCGGACCTGGCCGGTGTCGTCGACGTCGATCTGCGCCTCGAACTCCTCCTGCAGCGAGCGGATCGTCTCGCCACCCTTGCCGATCAGCAGGCCGATCTTGTCCGGATCGATCTTGATCGAGGAGATCCGCGGTGCGAACTCGGACATCGTCTCGCGCGGGGCGTCGATGACCTTGGCCATCTCGCCGAGGATGAACAGGCGCGCGTCCTTGGCCTGCGTGAGCGCGTCGCGCAGGATGTCGAACGTGACGCCGGTGATCTTGATGTCCATCTGCAGCGCGGTGATGCCCTCCGAGGTGCCGGCGACCTTGAAGTCCATGTCGCCGAGGTGGTCCTCGACGCCGGCGATGTCGGTGAGCACGACGTAGTCGTCGCCCTCCTTGATCAGCCCCATCGCGATGCCCGCGACCGGCGCCTTGATCGGCACGCCCGCGTCCATCAGCGAGACGGTCGAGCCGCACACCGAGGCCATCGAGGACGACCCGTTTGACTCGAGGATGTCCGACACGACGCGGATCGTGTACGGGAAGTCCTCCTGCGAGGGGATCATCGGGACCAGCGCGCGCTCGGCGAGCGCCCCGTGGCCGATGTCACGGCGCTTCGGGCCGCGCATGAAGCCGGCCTCGCCCACCGAGAACGGCGGGAAGTTGTAGTGGTGGAAGTAGGCCTTGGTGGTCTCCAGGCCGAGCGTGTCCAGGCGCATCTCCTCGCGCGTGGTGCCGAGGGCGACCACCGAGAGGGCCTGCGTCTGACCGCGCGTGAACAGCGCGGAGCCGTGCGTGCGCGGAAGCAGGCCGGCCTCGACGGCGATCGGCCGGATCTCCGTCGTGTTGCGGCCGTCCGGGCGCTTCTTGTGGACGGCGATGCGCTCGCGGATGGTCTGCTTCTCGAGCTTGTCGAAGGCGAGCTGTGCGGCCTGGCGGCGGGCGCCGTACTCGGGGTCGTTCTCGTCGCCGGCGAACTTGGCGAGCACCTGCTCCTCGGCGGCCTTGGTCGCGCTCTGGCGCTCGAGCTTGTCGAACACCTGCGTGGCCTCGTCGAGCTGGTGGCCGAACTCCGCCTTGACCTGGTCGAGCAGACCCTCGTCGAGCTGCGGGGCCTTGACCTCGATCTTCGGGGACTTGCCGGCCTTCTCGCGGAGCTCGTTCATCGCGCCGACGAGCTTCTTGATCTCGGAGTGCGCGATGTCGAGCGCGTCGAGGATCTCCACCTCGGAGATCTCCGAGGCGCCGGCCTCGACCATCAGGATGGCGTCGGCGGTGCCCGAGACGACCAGGTCGAGGTCCGAGTGGCCCTCGTAGAGGTCCTCCTCGGTCGGGTTGACGACGAAGTTGCCGTCGACCTTGCCGATGCGCACGGCGCCGACGGGCTCGGGGAACGGGATGTCGGACACCATCAGGGCGGCGGAGGCGCCGTTCATCCCGAGGATGTCGTACGGATGGATGTGGTCGATCGACAGTGGCACCGTGACCAGCTGCGTCTCGAAGTTCCAGCCCTTGGGAAACAGCGGTCGCAGCGGGCGGTCGATCATGCGGGCGACGAGGGTGCCCTTCTCACCGGCACGACCCTCGCGCTTGAAGAACGAGCCGGGGATCTTGCCCGCGGCGTACATGCGCTCTTCGACGTCGACGGTCAGCGGGAGGAAATCGACGTCGCGCTGGTTGCCTGCGGTCGCCGTGGAGAGCACGACGGTGTCGCCGCTTTGGACGACGACGGAGCCGGACGCCTGCTTGGCAAGCTTGCCGGTCTCGAACGAGATCTCGGTTCCGCCGATATCGACGGAGACGCGGGTCGCGTCTGACATATGGTCCTTTCTTCTGCCCGCCAGTTGATCGGCGGGCCCTCACGTGTTGAACGCTTCGGTAGTCGTTACGACCCATCCTAGCTACGCTCGGCCCATGAGCGGACGCATCGTGCTCTTCGGCGCCACGGGGTACACCGGAGGCCTGATCGCGGAGCGCCTAGTCGCCTCCGGGGCGCGGCCCGTGCTCGCCGGCCGCGACGTCGACCGGCTCGCGGCGCTCGCCGCCCGGCTCGGGGGCGACGTCGAGGTCGCAAAGGCCGACGTCTTCCGCCAGAACTCGGTCTTCGCCCTCGTCGGGGGCGGCGACGTGCTCGTCTCCACGGTCGGCCCGTTCGCCAAGTACGGCGCCGTGCCGGTGCGCGCGGCCATCGCCGCCGGAGCCACCTACATGGACTCCACGGGCGAGCCCACCTTCATCCGCCGGATCTTCGAGGAGTTCGACGGGCCGGCCAAGAAACGCGACGCCCGGCTGCTGACCGCGATGGGCTACGACTGGGTGCCGGGCGCGCTGGCCGGCGCCCTCGCCGTCGAGCGGGCGGGCGACGGCGCGGTGCGCGTCGACGTCGGCTACTACCTGCTCGGCGCCGGCAGCGACTTCGGCAGCCCCGGGACCAAGGAGTCGCTCGTGGGCGCGACGCTCGACCCGGGCCACGCCTGGCGCGGCGGGCGGCTCGTGAGCGAGCGCGGCGCCTCGCGCGTGCGCTCGTTCGCGGTGCACGGCAAGCAGCGCCAGGCCATGTCGGTGGGTGGCGCCGAGCACTTCACGCTCCCGGCCGCCTATCCGCGGCTGCGCGACGTCAACACCTACCTCGGCTGGTTCGGGCCGCTGACGCGCGCGGTGCAGGCCGCGTCGGCAGCGACGTCGCTGGCGCAGCGGGTGCCCGGGACGCGCACGGTCATGCAGACCGTCGGCGAGCGGCTGGTCGCGCTGGCCCCGAGCCGCGGCGCCGACGCGGAGCGCAGCGCACGCTCGATGATCGTCGGCGCCGCCTACGACGCGCACGGCGAGCAGCTCTGCGAGGTCACTCTGGAGGGCGTCGACAGCTACGAGTTCACGGCGAACTTCCTCGCCTGGGCGGCGGTCCGTGCGGCCGGGACCGCCCTGGAGGGCACCGGGGCCCTCTCCCCCGTGCTCGCCTTCGGGGGCCTCGAGGGCTTGCGGGAGGGCGTCGAGGCCGCGGGCATCCGCCGCGCGCCCTGATCCATACCCCCGAGGTGTTCGGCTATCACACCCTGCGCCGCGAGCAGCGCCTCGCCGCCGCCCCCGACGACGTCTTCGCGTTCTTTGCGGAGGCCGGCAACCTCGAGGCGATCACCCCGCCCTGGCTGGGCTTCGAGATCGTCGCGCCGCGCCCCGCCGCGATGGGCGCCGGCACGCTGATCGAGTACTCACTCTCGTTGCACGGCCTGCCGATCGGCTGGCTGACGCGGATCGAGGCCTGGGAGCCGGGCGTGCGCTTCGTCGACCAGCAGTTGCGCGGGCCCTACGCGCTGTGGCATCACACGCACGAGTTCGAGGCGACCGCCGCCGGCGGCACGCTGATGTGCGACACCGTCCGCTACGCGCTGCCCTTCGGCGCGCTCGGGGCGCTCGCGCACGCCCTTGTGGTGCGTCGCGACCTCGAGCGGATCTTCGACTTCCGCCGGGCCGCGGTGGCGCGCCGCCTGCCGCATTAGGATGGCGCGATCAACATCGGCGGGCAATCCAGTATCGGCGCAACCGAGGCCGTCGCAGCCGCCCGCCCGCTGCGCGTGCTGCTCGTGGAGGACGACGAGGGCGACGCGCTGATCGTCCGGCTGCTGCTCGAGGAGGCCGCGGCCCCGTTCGCACTCACGCACGTGCTCACGCTGACAGCGGCGGAGCCGATCGCCGCCGACTTCGACTGCGCGCTGCTGGACCTCAACCTCCCGGACGCCACGGGCCTCGACGGCCTGCAGCGCCTGCGCGCGGCCGCCGACGAGCTGGCCATCCTCGTGCTGACGGGCATCTCCGACGAGCGCCGCGGGACCGAGGCGCTGGCGGCCGGCGCCCAGGACTACCTCGTCAAGGGCAACGTCGACGGTGAGCTGCTCGCCCGCTCGATCCGCTACGCCGTCGAGCGCCGCCGGGCCGACGACGCCCAGCGCCAGCTCACGCTCGCGCGCGTGCAGGCGGCCGAGAACACCCGCCTCGAGCGCGGTCTGCTCCCCACGCCGCTCGTGCGCGACGCGTCCCTGCAGATCGCCGCCCACTACCGCGCCGGCCGGCGCCGCGCGCTGCTCGGCGGTGACTTCTACGACGTCGTCGAGGATCCCGACGGCTGCGTGCACGCCGTCATCGGCGACGTCAGCGGGCACGGCCCCGACGAGGCGGCCGTCGGCGTGTGCCTGCGCATCGCGTGGCGGACGCTCGTGCTCTCGGGCTGCGACGCCGACCACGTGCTGCCGATCCTGCAGCAGGTGCTCGAGGCCGAGCGCCATCACCGGGGCGTGTTCACGACCCTCGCCGCGATCAGCGTGAAGCCCGACCGCCGCTCGCTGAGCCTGCGCGCCGCGGGTCACCCCGCCCCGCTGCTGATGGCCGGCGACGGCTCACCGCCCGTGCCGCTCGCCGACCACCCCGGCGGCCCGCCGCTCGGCGTCGTCGAGGGCGCGCCGTGGACGCCGCTGCGCGTCGACCTGGCTCCCGGGTGGGGCGTCCTGCTCTACACCGACGGCGTCGTGGAGGGCAAGCGGCCCGACGGGGGCCGGGTCGGCGAGGACGGCCTCGCCGCGCTGCTGACGCAGGCGCGCGCCGACCACGCGGGTGATCCCGCGGCGGCGATCCGCCAGGTCGTCGAGCGCGCCGAGCGGCTCAACGCCGGCCCGCTGCGCGACGACGTCGCGCTGGTCCTCGTCGCCACGTGAGAGACCACCGGTCGCGGCTGACCGTCGCGCAGTGGTTCGCGCTGTCGATCGGCATCCTCGTCGCGGTCGCCACCGCGGGCGTCATCACGGGCGTCGTCGCGCTGCGCCAGCTCACCCAGGAGCGGGTGCTCACGGCGGACCGCATCGACCCGGCCATCGCCACGAGCCTGCAGCTCGACGCCGCGCTGCTCAACGAGGAGACCGGGCTGCGCGGCTACGCCCTCACCAACGATCGCGCCTTCCTGGAGCCCTCTACGCGCGGGCGGGCCGCCGAGCGACCGCTGCGGACCGCCCTGCTCGGGCTCACCCGCTCGACGACGGCGCGGCTCACGCGCGAGCTCGGCGCCCTCGGGGCCGCCGCCGACGCGTGGCGGACGCGGTTCGCCGAGCCCGTGGTCGCCGACGTCGAGGCCGGCCGCAAGACGTTCACCCGGGCCGACCTGGCGCGCGGGAAGACGCTGTTCGACCGCGTGCGCGGCGCCGCGGGAGCGCTGCTCGCCGACCTCCGCGTCGAGCGCGCCACCGCCCGCGGCCGGTTGAGCGCGAGCGCCGACCGTGTGCTCGTCATCTTCGTCGTCTCGGGCGTCGTGCTGCTGCTGTCGGTCCTCACGGCGGCGGTCACGCTGCGCACCGTGGTGGTCGAGCCGCTGCGGGGCCTGGCGTCCGGCGTGCGCGAGATCGCGGACGGCGCCTTCACCCGGCGGGTGGAGGCCGGGGGCGCGCGCGAGGTGCGCCAGCTCGCCGGCGACGTCGACGCCATGCGCGAGCGCATCCTCCTCGAGCGCGACGAGCTGCGGCGCTCCAACGCCGAGCTCGAGCAGTTCGCCTACGTCGCGTCCCAGGACCTGCAGGAGCCCCTGCGCAAGATCGCGAGCTTCTCGCAGATGCTGCAGCGCCGCTACGCCGGGCAGCTCGACGAGCGGGCGGACACCTACATCGACTTCGCCGTCGACGGCGCCAAGCGGATGCAGGACCTGATCAACGACCTGCTCGCCTTCTCGCGCGTGGGCCGGCTCAGCGAGCTGCAGGCCGTCGTGGACTGCAACGTGCTCGTCGAGCGCGCGCGCCGTGCACTCGGAGGCGATCGAGGCGTCGGGCGCCACGATCGAGGTCTTAGAGCTCCCCGCGGTCTGCGGCGAGGAGTCGCTGCTCGGCCTCGTCTTCTCAAACCTCGTCGGCAACGGCCTGAAGTTCCGCGGGGACGACCCCCGCACATACGTGTGAGCGCCGAGTGCGCGGGTGAGGACTGGAGCTTCACCGTCGCCGACAACGGGATCGGCGTCGAGGCCGAGTACGCCGACCGCATCTTCGTGATCTTCCAGCGGCTGCACCCGCGCGCGAGCTACGCGGGTACCGGGATCGGCCTCGCGATGTGCCGGAAGGTGATCGAATACCACGGCGGTCGCATCTGGCTGGACACGGAGCCCGGCCCCGGCGCCGTCTTTCACTTCATCCTGCCAGCCATCACCGAGGATCAGCCATGAGCGTCGAAGCGTCCGGCAAGCCGATCGAGGTCCTGCTCGTCGAGGACGACCCGGACGATGTCGTGCTCATCACGGAGGCGTTCGAGCACAACAAGCTCTCCAACCGGCTGCACGTCGTGGCCGACGGCGTCGAGGCGCTGCAGTTCCTGCGCCGCGAGGCGCCCTACGAGGACGTGCCGGTGCCCGACCTCGTGCTGCTCGACCTCAACCTCCCGCGCAAGGACGGCCGCGAGGTGCTCTCCGAGGTCAAAAGCGACGAGCACCTGCGACGCATCCCGATCGTGGTCCTCACCACGTCCAAGGCCGAGGAGGACGTGCTGCGCTCCTACGACCTGCACGCCAACGCCTACGTCACCAAGCCGGTGGACTTCGACCGCTTCATCGAGGTCGTGCGCCAGATCGACGAGTTCTTCGTCAGCGTCGTCAAGCTTCCGGGCCGCGGGCAGCTCTAGGCGCCCAGGCGCGCCAACGTGGCGGCTTCGGGGCGCCCGGAGATCCGCTCGCCATCGGGCATGAACAGCGTCGGCGTGGCGGCGACGCCCGCGCGGATGCCGGAGCGGAAGTCCTGCTGGATGCGCTCGCGCGCCGCTTCGGCGCGGGAATCGGCGACGAAGCGCCCGACGTCGAGGCCGAGGCGCTCGGCGCGCGCCCACAGGTGCGGGTCCTCGAGCCTGGCGACGTCGGCGAACAGCGCGTCGTGCATCTCCCAGAAGGCGCCCTGCAGCGCGGCGGCCTCGGCTGCCTGGGCGGCGGGCCAGGCGCGCGGATGCTTCGAGCGCACGGGGAAGTGGCGGAAGCAGACGCGCAGCTCGGCCGCCCGCAGTTGCAGCTCGAGGGCCGCGCAATAGGGGCACTCGAAGTCGGCGTAGACCGTGACCACGGGGGCGCCGGCGGGGCCGCGGACTCGGTCGGCCGCGGTGACCGGCGGCAGCGGCGAGGAGCGCAGGTCCTGCGTCACGGCCAGACCCTCAGCCTGGATCGGCGTCGTGGCGCCGCCGGGATCGGCGGATCCAGGCTCAGACCGCGTCGAGCCCGTCGAAGATCAGGTTCGCGCCGGGGAGATCGCCGGGCGACGGCGCCATGTAGCTCCAGCGGACGATGCCGTCGGGGCCGATCACCACCAGCGCGCGCTGGGGGAAGCCGCCGGGATGCAGGACGCCGAAGGCCGCGCAGGTCGCGCCCTTGGGCTCGAAGTCCGAGAGCTGCTCGATCTCGATGTTCAGCGACCGGCGGAACGCCTCCTGGGCGTGCGTCGCGTCGCAGGAGACCGCGTACAACGTGGCGCCGCGCTCGCCGAACTCGTCGAGGACCTCGTTGTAGATCTGCAACTGGTCCGTGCAGACCGGGGAGAACGCGAACGGATAGAAGACCAGGACCGTCGCCTGACCCTCGAGGTCGGCGTTGGTGAACGGCTTGCCCTCGTGGCGCGCCAGCGAGAACGGGGGGGCCGGCGACCCGGGGCCCACAACGGCCATCAGCGGCGCAGGCCGAGGTCGCGGATCAGCCCGCGATAGCCCTCGAGATCCTTCCTCTGGAAGTAGTTGAGCAGCCGGCGGCGCTGGCCGACCAGCATCAGCAGGCCGCGGCGCGAGTGGTGATCGTGCTTGTGCGAACGGAGATGCTCGGTGAGGTGGTTGATGCGCCGCGTGAGCAGGGCGATCTGGACCTCGGTGGCGCCGGTGTCGTTCTCGTCCTTGCCGAAGCGCGTGACGATCTCGCGCTTTTGTTCAACGGTCATGGCGGGCATGCGGCCGAGGAATGTAGCAGCCGGTCCTGCGGCGTTCAGCGCGCGATCTCGTGCGCCTGCGCCACGTCGGCGTTCATCTGGCCTACGAGCGCCTCGGGGCCGTCGAAGCGCTTCTCGCCGCGGATCCGGCGCAGGAAGGCCAGCCGCAGCTCCTGGCCGTAGCAGTCGCCGTCATAGCCGATCAGGTAGGCCTCGATCAGCACGCCGCGGCCCGTGACGAAGGTCGGGCGCACCCCGATCGAGACGGCCGCCGGCCACCACTGCCAGCGCCCGTCGACCTCGAGCGCGGCGCGGCACGCGTAGATCCCGTTGCCCGGGTGGCAGAGCCGGTTGTCGGGCACGAGGTTCGCCGTCGGAAAGCCCAGCGTGCGGCCGCGCTTGTCGCCGGGCTGGACGATGCCGCGCAGGTGGAAGGGCAGGCCGAGAAAGCGCGTGGCCTTCTCCACCTCGCCGGCCATGATCAGCCCGCGGATGTGCGTCGAGGAGACGATCTCGCCGTCCACCTCGACCATGTCGGCCACCTCGGTGCTGAAGGGGGAGTGCTCGCGCAGGAACGCGACGTCGCCCTGCGCCTTGTGCCCGAAGCGGAAGTTCTCCCCCACCCGGACCTCGCGGGCGCCGAGGGCGCCGACCAGGACGTCGTCGACGAAGGCCTGCGGCGACTGCGCGGCGAAGGCGCCGTCGAACGGGATCACCACGAGCTCGGAGACGTCGAGCCCGTGCATCAGATCGACCTTGACCGGGAGCGGCGTGAGGAGCTTCGGGGCCGCGTCGGGCGCGACGACCGCGCGCGGGTGCGGATCGAAGGTCAGCACGGTGTCGGCGTCGCCGATCACGGCCTGGTGGCCGAGATGGACCCCGTCGAACTCGCCCACGGCGACGCGGCGGTCGCGGAGCTCGGCGTCGGAGAGCCAGGTCACCTTCATGCGGGCGACAGCCTACGGGGGCCGACCGCGGCGGCGCTCATCCCCGGAAGCCGACGATGACCCTGAGCCGCCCGGGCTGATCGCCGTGCGCCTCGGCGAGGGCGATGACCCCGTCGGCGTCGGTGAGCCGCACGACCCCGCCCGCGTCACCGGGCACCGGCACCCCGTGCGAGGCCTGCTCGGCCTCTGGGCCGCCGAGCCGCAGCTCCGGCAGGAACCTCAGTGCCTCGTCGAGCTCCAGCAGGCGCTCGGGGTCGGCCGCCTCGATGTAAAACGGCCCGATCGCCGTGCGGCGCAGCTCGAGGCAGTAGGCGTCGCCGAGGCCGGCGATCAGCGAGCGCACGTAGGTCCCGGACGAGCAGTCGATCGCGAAGGCGGCGCGGTCCCCGTCGCGCCAGCGCTCATCGAAGCGCGTCACGGTCACCTCGCGCGCCGCGAGCTCGACGGCCTCCCCCGCCCGCGCCAGCGCGTACGCGCGGCGGCCGCCGACCTTGATCGCGCTGTAGGCGGGAGGCACCTGCTCGATCCGGCCCGTGGGCAGCGCCAGCGGCTCCGCCGGGGTGCGCCCCGGGGCGAGCTCGCCGTCGACGTCGCCGGTCGTCGACGTCCACCCCAGCCGGGCCACGGCCTCATAGGACTTCGGCAGCGCCATCAAGAAGCGCTGCACGCGCGTGGCGCGGCCGACGAGCACGAGCAGCAGCCCGGTCGCGAAGGGGTCGAGCGTCCCCGCGTGCCCGACCTTCACCCCCTTGCCGAGCCGGCGCCGGTGGTCGGCGACGACGTCGTGGGAGGTGACGCCGGCGGGCTTGTCGACGAGCAGGATCCCGTCGGGCACGAGACCTCAGGCCGAGGCGGGGACCGCGGCCAGCTGGGCCGCGACTGCGCGCCGCAGGAACGCGATCAGCTCGGGCAGCTCCGCCGCGGTCGAGAACCCGGCCGCGCGGCGGTGCCCGCCCCCGCCGTACACGCGGGCGATGGCCGAGACGTCGACGCGGTCGTCCGTCGCGCGCAGGGAGACCTTGCGGCTGCCCTCGCGACCGGCGCCGAGCTGGTCGCGCACCACGGCGGCGACGGCCGTGCCCTCGAGCGCGCGCAGGTGGTCCACGACGCCCTCGGAGTAGCCCTCCTCGGCGCCCGAGGCCTCGTAGTCGGCCCGGGAGACGTAGGCGAGGGAGAGCGCGCCGTCGTCGAAGCGCTGCAGCTTCGCCAGCCCGCGGGCGAGCAGGTCGAGCTTGCCCTGCGGGACGTTCTCATACAGCGCCCGGTAGACGGCCTGCGCGTCGACGCCCGCCTCGTGCAGCTCCGCCGCCATGCGGTGCGCGGCGGCGCCGGTGTTCTCGTACATGAACTTGCCGGTGTCGGTGACCAGGCCGACGTACAGCGCCTCGGCGATGTCGCGCGTCAGCGGCACCTCGAGCGCGTCGAGCAGCGACCAGACGATCTCCGCGGTCGAGGACGCCGTCGGCACCACGTAGTTGAGGGTGCCGAAGCACGTGTTGTCGTGGTGGTGGTCGATGTTGACCGTGTGCATCCCGGGGCGCTTGAGCGCGTCGGCGGGGTTGCGGTCGATGTTGCCGCAGTCCAGGAAGACGACGGTGCGGTCCTCGAGGTCTGCGGGCGGGTCGGTGACCAGTCGGTCGAGCACGAGGAACCGGTACTCGTAGGGCAGCGGGAACTCCTCGGCCGTCATGTAGGACACGGCGTCCTTGCCGATCGCGGCGAGCGCGTGTTGCATGGCCGCGAGCGACCCGAGCGCGTCCCCGTCGGGATGCTCGTGCGTGCACAAGATGAACCGCTCGGCCCCGCGCAGCTCGGCGACGACGTCCTGGCGATCACTCACCGTCTGGCTCCCGCAGGATCTGCTCGAGCCGCGCGGCCTTCTCGGCGGTGTCGTCGTAGGCGAACACCAGCTGCGGCGTGTGCTTGAGGCGAAGCTCGCGGGCGACCACGCCCTGCAGGATGCCATGCGCCGACTGCAGGCCCTCGAGCGTCAGCCGGCGTTGCGTCTCGTCGCCGAGGACCGATACCCACACGTTCGCGTGGCGCAGGTCGGATGAGGTGCTCACTGAGGTCACGGTCACGAACCCGATCCGCGGGTCCTTCAGATCCTGGGTGATGGCGCCGGACAGCACCTCCCGCATGGCCTCGTCGACCCGTCTCATCCTGTCCGACGTGCTCATGGTATTGACGGCGCGAAGAGCTTCGTCGCTACTCGCCGAGCACGCGCTCGACCTGCTTGGTCTCGAAGACCTCCAGCACGTCGCCTTCCTTGACGTCCTGGTAGTTGCGCAGCACGATGCCGCACTCGAAACCGGCAGCCACCTCGCGCACGTCGTCCGAGCCCCGGCGCAGCGATTCGATCTGCCCCGTCCACGCGACGGTGCCGTCGCGGACAAGGCGGACGCTGCCGCCCCTGGTGACCCTGCCCTCGGTGACGTAGGAGCCGGCGATGATGCCGATGCGCGAGGCGCGGAAGGTGGCCCGGACCTCGACCATGCCGACCGTCTCCTCGACCTCCTCTGGACGCAGCATGCCCTGCATGGCGTCGCGCAGGTCGTCGAACGCGCGATAGATGACCGAGTAGGTGCGGATCTCGACGCCCTCGCGCTCGGCGAGCAGGCGGGCCTCGCCGACCGGGCGGACGTTGAAGCCGATCACGATCGCGTCCGTGGTCGCGGCCAGGTTGACGTCGGACTCGGTGATGCCGCCCACGTCGGCGCGGATGACGTTGACCGCGATCTCCTCCTGCGGGAGCTTGGCGATCTCGTCCTGGAAGGCCTCGAGCGAGCCGGACACGTCGGCCTTGATGAGCAGGTTGAGCTCCTGCACCCCGGCGGCCTCGGCGACCTGCGGGTCGAAGATGTTCTCGAGCGTGACGCGGCGGCGCCGGCGGCGGGCCAGGGCCTCGGTCTTGAGGCGGTGGCCGCGCTCGGCGGCGAGGGCGCGCGCCGCCTTGTCGCTCTCGACGACGCGCACGTTCTCCCCCGCGTCGGGCACGGAGTCGAAGCCGAGCACCTCGACGGGCTCGGACGGGCCGGCTTGCTGCACGCGGGTGCCGTGGTAGTCGCTCATCGCCCGCACGCGGCCCCAGTGGGCGCCCGCGACGACGGCCTCGCCGATCTGCAGCGTGCCGCGTTGCACCAGGACCGTCACGACGCTGCCGCGGCCCGGGTCGAGCTTTGACTCGACGACGACGCCGGAGGCCTCGGCCTCCGGGTTTGCCTTGTAGTCCTCGACCTCGGCGAGCAGGACGATCGACTCGAGCAGGTCTTCGAGGTTCGTGCGTGCCTTCGCGGAGACGTCGACGAACATCGTGTCCCCGCCCCACTCCTCCGGCTGGAGCCCAAGGGTCGTCATCTCGTTGCGGACGCGCTGGGGGTCCGCGCCCTCCTTGTCGATCTTGTTGACCGCGACGATCATCGGGACGTCGGCCGCCTTGGCGTGGTCGATCGCCTCGCGGGTCTGCGGGCGCACGCCGTCGTCGGCCGCCACCACGATCACGGCGATGTCCGTGACCTGGGCGCCGCGGGCGCGCATGGCCGTGAAGGCCTCGTGGCCCGGCGTGTCGAGGAAGGTGATCTGGCGGCCGTCGTGGCTGACCTGGTAGGCGCCGATGTGCTGCGTGATGCCGCCGGCCTCGCCCGCCGCGACCTCTGTGGTGCGGATGGCGTCCAGCAGCGAGGTCTTGCCGTGGTCGACGTGGCCCATGATGGTCACGACCGGCGGGCGCCACTCGAGGTCCTCGTCGTCGTCGTCGTACTCGAACTCCTCCGCGGCCTCGTCGGACGCGGTGACGATCTCGATCTCCTTGTCGAACTCGGCGGCGAGCAGCTCGATCGCCTCGTCGGCGAGGGTCTGCGTGAGCGTCAGCATCTCGCCCATCCCCATCAGCTTCTTGATGATCTCCGCGGCCGAGATGCCGAGGTACTCCGCGACCTGCCCGACGGTCGAGCCGGAGTTGATCCGGATGACGTCGGGAGCGGCGGCGCCCGCGTTCAGCGGAGCCGGCAGGTTGTCCTCGAAAAAGCGCCTGCGACGGCGACCGCCACCGCGGCCGGGGCGGCGCTGCGGGCCGCCGGGCTTGCCGCCGGGGCCCCCGCCGGGACCGCCGGGGCCGCGGCGCGAGGCCTGCGAGTCGATGACGACGCGGCGCACCCCGCCGGCGCCGGGCCCCGGGCCGCCGGTCGTGGGACGCGTGGGCCGGTTCTGGCGGTTGCGCTGGTTGCCGCCGCGCTGGCTGGTGCCCTCGCGCTGCTGGCGCTCGCGCTCCTTTTGCTCCTGTGCGCGGCGCGCGGAGGGGTTCACCGGCGTGGACGGCTTGCGCGGCGCCTCGGGCGCGGCCTCGGCGGCCTTGGCGCCGTTTGACTCGGGCAGGGGCTTGCCCTCGATGGCGGCCATGGCCATGTGCTCGTCCACGGCCGAGGCGGCTGCCTTGACCTGGATGCCGGCCTTCTCCAAGCGCTTGACGATCTCCTGCGAGGGCAGGTCGTATTGCTTGGCTAGCTCTTTGACGCGCTTCTTTGCCATGTATCGATCAAGTCTACGGTGTCGTGTGGGACCACCACGGCCGCTTTCAGGGCGCGCTGGAAGGCGCGCCGCGCGACCGCGCGGGCGAGGCACTCATGGGACGGATGCAGCCACGCGCCCCTGCCGGGCAGCGTGCCGGCCGGGTCGACGACGACCCAGCCGTCAACGTTAGCGAAGCGGACCAGCGACGTGGTGCAGGCGACGGCCCGGCAGCCGACGCACGTCCGCTCAGGCAGGGATCGTGTCGCCTTCCTGGCTCTCCAGCGCCTGGTGCGGCGGGAGGCCGCAGTAGCGGGAGCCGGGCAGCGCGGCGTTCGGGCAGCGGCGCCCGTTGCGGTTGACCGCGGCGCAGCGACCGCCGAGATCCTCCTCGCTGTAGCCGCCGCCCTCGTCGATCTCGGTCGCGAAGTCGGTCTCGGAGCGGATGTCGATCCGCCAGCCGGTCAGGCGGGCGGCCAGGCGGGCGTTCTGGCCCTCGCGGCCGATCGCCAGCGACAGCTGGTCGTCGGGCACGATGACCGTGGCCTGCTTGGCCTCGTCGTCGACGAGCACCTCGCGTACGCGGGCGGGCGACAGCGCCTTGGCGACGAAGCGGGCCGGCTCGTCGTTGTAGGGGATGATGTCGATCTTCTCGCCGCGCAGCTCGGAGACGACCATGCGCACGCGCGACCCGCGGGGGCCGACGCAGGCGCCGACCGGATCCACGCCGTCGGCGTTGGAGACGACCGCGATCTTCGAGCGGTAGCCCGGCTCGCGGGCGACCTGCGTGATCTCGACCAGCCCGTCGGCGATCTCGGGCACCTCGAGCTCGAAGAGCGCCTTGATCAGCTCGGGGTCGCGGCGCGAGACGATGATCGACGGCCCGCGCGTGGAGTGCGAGACCTCCTTGATGACGGCCTTGACGCGCTGACCGTGGTCGTAGCGCTCGCCGTCGACCTGCTCGGACTTGGGCAGCAGCGCCTCGACGCGCTCGCGCAGCTGCACGAGCGTGTAGCGCGAGTCCGTCTGCTGGACGATGCCGGTGATCAGCTCGCCGACGCGGTCGCGGTACTCCTCGAACATCATGTCGCGCTCGGCCTCGCGGATCCGCTGCAGGATGACCTGCTTGGCGGTCTGCGCGGCGATGCGGCCGAAGCCCTCCGGCGTGACGTCGGCGGTCTTGATGACGTCCATGTGCTCCAGCAGGCGCTCGAGCGGGATGTCGGGCGCCTCGGGCACGACGACCTCGCCCGTCTCGGGGTCCACGCGCCGCATGCCCTCCTCAAAGGAGGCCTCGGCCTCGACGGCGTCGAGCAGGTCGTCCTCAAGCTCCTCGGGGATGATCAGCTGCTCGACGCGGAACTCGCCGTCCTCGCGGTCCATCGTGACGCGCGCGTAGCGGGCCGAGCCCGGCTGCTTCTTGTAGGCCGACAGCAGCGCGTCCTCCAGCGCGGCCATGAGCTTCTCCTCGGAGATGCCCTTCTCGCGCCCGAGCGTGCGTACGGCTTCGACGATCTCCTGCGACATAGAATTCAGTCCTTGACCAGGTGGGAACGGTGGATCTCGGCGTACGGGATGGAGACCACACCGGTGTCGGCGGCGACGGTCACCTCGGAGTCGGTGGCTCCGAGCAGCTCGCCCGTGAAGCTGGTGCGACCGTCATGGTCTCCACGCGTGCGTACGCGGGCACGCCGGCCGAGGTAGCGGCGGAAGTGCTCGGGCTTGGAAAGGGGCCGCTCCGTGCCCGGTGAGGAGACCTCGAGCGAGTAGCGCGCGCGGATCTCCGGGAGCAGGTGGGTGACGCGCCCGCAGAGCGCGAGCGTCACGCCTTCGGGGTGATCGATGAACAGCCGGACCCGCGTGCCCCCGAGGACCTCGGCGAGCAGCACCTCGACGGCGGGCTCGGCCGACGCCAGGACGGCTTCGATGCGTTCCTGGATGCTGCTCACTCGGGATCCTCCTTTCGATCCTGACAAAGAAAAAGCGGGCTCATGCCCGCTCTTCAAGGCCTCGCGGCCCGGCGAAAAGTGTCCGGTCAGCATAGCACCGGGGGGTCCGCGCAACCCTGCCCGAGCCCGATCGTCAAGGGCTCGAGATGCTCGTCGACACCGTCCCCCATCCCGTCCAGATCGCGGCCTTCGGGCACGCGCAGGCCTGGAGCCGCTTCGACGCCGCGCGTCTTGCGCGCGTGCGCGAGAAGGCGGCGAGCGTTGCCTGCGGCCCGCAGGGCTGCCCGGTCGACATGGTGCCGAACCCGTTCTGACGGTGCGCACTCGCTGCCGGCGGCGACCACGCGCTTAACGGGGAGTGATGGCCCCGATTAAGCGCGGCGGCGTCGAGATCCGGCGTTCCCGCGGGAACGTCGCCCCGCCAGCGCGGTCAGGCCGGCGCGGGGCGGCGCAGCGCGCGCACGGCGCCGACCGCCGCGAGCACGACGCCCGCCAGCAGGTAGACGACGGCGGCGTCGCCACCGGGCCAGTGCAGGTGCAGCCCCTCCCCCACGAAGAAGATGCCGAAGGTGGTCAGCAGCGCGCCGACGGCGAACTTCAGCTCGGTCTCGGGGATGCGCGAGAGCGGGCGGCGCAGCCACGCACCGGCGACGGCAACGAAGAGCGCGGCGGCGACGGCGCCCGCGATCGCCGGGCCCGGGCCCGACGGCCGCTGGGCGAGCACGCTGACGATCAGCACGATCTCCAGCCCCTCGAGAAAGACGCCCTTGAAGGCGACGACGACGGCGACCCAGTCCGTCGGCGGCGCGGACGCCAGCTCGGCCGACACCTCGTCGAACTCCGCCTCGGAAGACGAGCGCGCCTTGCGGCCGGCGAGCCGCAGCGTGTTCTTGCGCAGCCAGCTGAGGCCGAACCACAGCAGCGCGGCGCCGATGACCAGCCTCAGCGTCGTCAGCGGCAGCCGGGCGAGCAGCACCGGGCCGAGCAGGATCGCGATCGCGGCGCACGCGACGGCCGCGCTCGCCGCGCCGAGCCAGGCGTCGCGCCAGCGGCGGGTCGACCCGACGGCGAGCACGATCGCCAGCGCCTCGAGCAGCTCGATCAGGACGGCAAGACCCGCTCCCGCGGCGACGAACACGGTGTCCACGACGCTGAGGATAGGTCTGGTGTCGTGACAAGCTAGGGAGGCATAGCTGCGCAGGGCCGTCGTCCGCGAACGATCATGCGGGCGACGGCATCCTGGCTGCATCCGCCACCGCGATCACCATCCACCACGCGTTCAGGAGCACACACATCATGATCGGATTCATCATCGCCGGCCTCATCATCGGCCTGCTCGCTCGCCTACTGCTGCCCGGCCGTCAGAAGATCGGCCTGCTGTGGACACTCCTCCTCGGCGTCGCAGGCTCCGTCATCGGAGGCGTCATCGCCAACCTCATCGGCAGCGGCGACATCCTCGAGCTCAACGTCATCGGATTCGTCGTCGCCGTCATCGCCTCCGTCGCGCTGCTCGCCGCCGCCGAGCGCTCAGGCCTGGGCGCCGGAGACACGCGACGCGACATCCGGCGCTGAGACCCCGAGCGCCGATCTCGAGGTCAGAGACGCAGACCGCAGGAAGGCGCCTCGGCGCCGGCGCGAGCCGAGAACGGCCTCTCGTGCGCGCCGCCGAGCTCGGCGCGCACGGGAGGGCCCGTCACTGGGTGAGGGTGTCGCTGCCTCGTGTATCCGAGCCGGCTGTGGCGTGCGATCGATGAGGCGTTCGATGCATGCGGTACTTAACCGGACCGCGCGCGGTCCCGCATCGTCCTTGTGGACGATCCGTGCTCATCCGCGTGGATGAGCTGGGGATCAGGCCGCGCGCCGGCGCGAGCGGTCGCGATACTCGCGGTAGTCGGCGCGGTCGGGCCGCAGGCTGCTGGCGAGCGCGAGCGGCTGTCGCGCCTCGGCGTGACGCCCCTGCAGCTGCAGGGCCCGGCCGAGGCAGAACAGCGCGTAGTGGTTGGTCGGGGCGCGCTCCACGACGGCGGAGAACTCCCGCTCGGCCTCGCGGAAGCGGCGGGCACCGAACAGCGCCCGGCCGAGCGCCTCGCGGACGGAGGTCTTGTCGGGCTCGAGGTCGCGCACGCGCTGGAGCGGGACGGCGGCGGCGTGGTGGTCACCGTCCTCCAGCAGACGCATGCCTCGCTTGTAGAGGTCGTAGGTGGAGTCCATCGGTACGTCGGCGTCAGTGTAGACCGCGACCCCGGCCAGCACCGGGTTGCGCACCCACTCTGTGCCGTCGAAGAGGTCGAGGTCCTCGACCTTCCAGTACGCGCGCTGGCGCGAGGCGATGCGCAGCAGCTCGCGGCCGTCGCGCGGCCACACGAGGCCGGCGTAGTCGTGATCCCAGTCAAAGTTCGATGGACCGGGCAGCGAGGGGCGAGAAGGCGGGCCGGCCGGTGTTGACCTGGCCCGCCGCCGCGATCACGCCGTCACCGCCTCCATTGCGGCGGCGCCGCCGGCGCGCATGCCGAGGTAGCCGTGACAGCCGGCCACCTCGAGCACGGAGCGCCGCCCGGGCAGCTCGCCGGGCACGACGAGCACGAGCCCCCCGGGCGTGCGCCCGAGGCCGCGCGGGGGCCGGTCGACGACGCGCGCCGAGACGAAGAGGATCAGCCCGCGGCGGTTCTGCGCCGCGACGAGCGACGGCCCGCGCCCGGCGTCCAGCAGCGCCAGGCGCACGTGCGAGGCGGGCCAGTTGCCCAGGTCGGGGTCGGTGACGACGGCGCGGCGGTCGCCGGGCAGCAGCAGCCCGCAGCCCGCCCGCCTGGCGAAGTGCACGACGAGCGAGCCGGCGGCGCGCACCGCCGCGTCCAGGTCCTCCGGCGTCCGCGGCGCGCGCGGGTCGAGCACGACCAGCGGCCGAGAGTCGGCCTCAGAGATCAGCTTGCGCTCCATCATCTCGCCCCCGCGGGCGACGCTCGCCCAGTGGATGCGCGACGCCGGCGACCCCTCGACGTGCTGGCGCAGCCCGTCGACCTCGGTCTCCGCGGTCGCCGTCAGCAGCATGCGGGCGTGCGCGCCGGCGTCGTCGCCCCCCGCCGCGCCGGTGCGCACGGGGTGCAGCCGCGGCAGCACGAGGATCTCGTCGGGCTCCCCGGCGCGGATCGTCCGCTGCGCGAGGCCCAGCGGGTCGCGCAGGACGAGCACCGGCGCCTGAAGCCTCCGGCGGCCGCGGCGGCCGAAGCGCGCCTGAATGCGCACGCGCGACACCCGCCGCCCGGCGGTGACCGGGGCGGGCTCGTCGAGCAGCGGCTCGTCGACGAAGCCCGGCGGCAGCGGCAGCCGCCCGGCCCGCGCCTCGACGACCACCGTGAGCGGCTCGTCCTCCATGACGCTGCGCGCCCCGAGCGTGCGATCGATGCCCGCGCCCCACGCCCCGAGCGCGATCCAGGCCGCCGCGCCCGCGCCGAGCAGCGCCAGCGCGGCGCCGGTGACATAAAACGGCTCCGCGTCGAACGTCCCGGCGACCAGCAGCAGCAGGATCCCGAGAGCGGCGCAGCCGGCGGCCGAGCGCACGCGGGAGCCTCCCCCTACAGCGCCGGGGTCGCGGCCACCGCGTCGGCGACGATCTGCTCGCGCGTGGAGCCGGCGGCCTCCGGGATGAGCATGATCCGGTGCCCGAGCACGGTCTGGGCGAGCGCCTGCACGTCGTCGGGCAGGGCGTGGTCGCGGCCGAGCACGAGCGCCTTGGCCTTCGCCGCGCGCAACAGCATCAGCCCGGCGCGCGGCGACGCCCCGAGCTCGACGCGCTCGTCCTCGCGCGTGCGCCGCATGAGGGCGACGATGTAGTCGCGCAGCGCCTTGGAGGCGTGCACGCGGCGGGCGGCGTCCTGCGCCTCGAGGACCTGCTGGTGGTCGACGACCGCGTCGAGGTCGAGCACCTTGTCGCCGCCCTCGTGGCCGGCGAGCATGCCCGACTCGGCGTCCGCGCTCGGATAGCCCATCGAGAGGCGGAACATGAAGCGGTCGACCTGCGCCTCGGGCAGCGGGTAGGTCCCTTCGTACTCGACGGGGTTCTGCGTCGCGAAGACCATGAACGGGCGAGCGAGCTCGTGGGTGTGCCCGTCCACCGTGACGCTGCGCTCCTGCATGCACTCGAGCATGCCCGACTGCGTCTTGGGCGAAGCGCGGTTGATCTCGTCGACGAGCACGATGTTGGCGAAGATCGGGCCGGGCCGGAACTCGAAGCGCGCCTCGCGCTGGTTGTAGACGTTGGTACCCACGATGTCGGCGGGCAGCAGGTCGGCCGTGCACTGCACGCGCGCGAATTGGCAGGCCAGCGAGCGCGCGAGGGCGCGGGCGAGCGCCGTCTTGCCGACGCCCGGGTAGTCCTCCACGAGCACGTGACCCTCGGCCAGCAGCGCGACGACGACGTCGTGGAGCACCTCGTCACGGACCTGGACGGCCCGTGCGATGTTCTCCGTCAGGCGGCGGGCGACCCCGGCCGCGGCCTGGATCTCCTCTCCGCCGACCGTTCCGGCCCCCTCGACTGGATCCATCAGCGCGTCACCTTCACACGGCTGGATGAACGCCGGCTCAAGACCATGTCGAGGATGGCACGCGCCACGGCGGGCTTGGAGGCCCGCGGCACGGGGGCGTCCCCCTCGGCGGTCACGATCGTGACCTCGTTGTCGTGGGTGTCGAACCCGATCCCGGGGGCCGAGATGTCGTTGACGACCACGGCGTCGAGGCCCTTGCGCTCGAGCTTTGAGCGGCCGTAGGCGACCGCGTCGGCGCCGGACTCCGCCGCGAAGCCGACCAGCAGCTGCCCGTCGCGGCGGCGGGCCGAGAGCTCGCAGAGCACGTCGGCGGTGCGCACGAGCTCGAGCGCCGGCGCGTCGCCCTGGGCATCTTTCTTGATCTTGCCGGCCGCGGCCCGGGCGGGACGGTAGTCGGCGACGGCGGCGGCCATGAGCACCACGTCGGCGCGCGCGAAGGCGGTCAGGCAGGCGTCGCGCAGCTCGGCGGCGGTCTGCACGTCGACATAGTCGACGGCCGCGGAGCGCGGCAGGGAGACGTTGGCGGCGACGACCGTCACGCGGGCGCCGCGGCGGGCCGCCTCGTCGGCGAGCGCGAAGCCCATGCGCCCAGAGGACCGGTTGCCGACGTAGCGCACGGCGTCGATCGGCTCGCGCGTGCCACCGGCGGTGACGAGGATCTCGCACCCGTCGAAGTCGCGTGGGGCGAGGGCCGCCTCGACGGCCTCCAGCAGCGCGGGCGGCTCGGGCAGCCGGCCCGCGCCTGACTCGCCGATCGAGCCCAGAGCCCCGGTGCCGGGCTCGAGCACGACGGCCCCCCGGCCGCGCACGCGCGTCACGTTGTCCTGCGTGGCGGGGTGCTCCCACATGGCGTCGTTCATGGCCGGCGCCACGATCAGCGGACGGCGGCACGCGAGCGCCGCCGTGGTGAGGAGGTTGTCGGCCAGGCCCGCGGCGAGCTTGGCGAGGGTGTTGGCCGAGGCCGGCGCGATCAACAGGACGTCGGCGTTGGCGACCAGCTCGAGGTGCGAGAGCGGATCGTGGCCGGGCACGGGCTGGCCCGGGAAGGCGCCGCGCAGCGGGTCGCGCTCGAACTCGTCGACCAGCACCGGCGCGCCGGTGATGCCGGCGAACGAGGCGGTCCCCACGAAGCGCGTGGAGACCTCGGTCTGGATCACCCGCACGCCGTGCCCGGCCTTCATGGCCAGGCGCGTGAACTCGAGCGCCTTGTAGGCGGCGATGCCGCCCGTCACCCCGAGGAGGATGCGGGCCATCGCGGCCGCTCTACCGGTAGCGGTACTTGATCTTGCCCTGTGCCGTCTCTTCCAGGGCGATCGTGAGGTAGTTCTTCGAGACCGTCTCGACCATCGGCGGCGGGTACTCCTCGAAGGATCCCTCACCGAGGTTGTGGTAGTACGAGTTGATCTGGCGCGCCCGCTTGGCGGCGACGATCACACTCGCGTAGTTGGAGTCGACGTGCTCGAGCAGTCGATCGACGCGGGGAGAGATCATGAGGCTCCAGTGTAGCTGCGGACCAGCGCGACGAGCTCGTCCGCCGCGTCCTCGAGCCGGTCGTTGACGACCACGTGCCCGAACTCCTGCTGCGCGGCGAGCTCCTCCCGCGCAGTCGCGAGGCGCGCCTGCACGTCCTCCGCGGCCGTGTCCCCGCGGCCGACGAGCCGGTTGCGCAGCGCGTCCTCCGACGGCGGCGCGATGAAGATGCGCACGGCCTCGGGCATCGTCTCGCGCACCTGGCGCGCGCCCTGCACCTCGATCTCGAGCACGACGGGATGGCCGGCCTGCGTGTGTCGCTCGAGCTCGGCGAGCAGCGTCCCGTAGCGCCGGCCGGAGTAGCGCGCGTGCTCGACGAAGGCGCCCTCGTCGACGAGCTGCTCGAACTGCCGGTCGTCGAGGAAGTGGTAGTCGACGCCGTCGCGTTCCCCCGGCCGCGGCGCGCGCGTCGTCGCAGAGACCGACAGCTCGAGCTCGGGGACGCGCTCGCGCAGGGTGCGGATCAGCGTCCCCTTGCCGACGCCCGACGGGCCGGTGATGACAAAGACACGCGCCATGGGGCGCGACAGTTTGAACCAGCTACCGGCGGAGCATCGAGACGAGCTCGTTGCGCTGGCGCTGCGAGAGACCGCCGATGGTCTTGCTCGGAGAGATGCGGCAGACCGCGAGGACCTTGTTGACCTTGACCCGCCCGTACTTCGGGACCGCGAGCAGCATGTCGAACACCTTGGCGGTCTCGATGAACTCGGGGGGCTCGAGCAGGAGGTCGTGGATCGAGGTCCGGCCCGCCTTGAGATCGCGCTTGAGCTGGGCTCGGCGGGTGCGAATCTTGTTCGCTCTCGCAAGCGCGTCCATGCGCTGTTGCAATGACCTCTCGGGGGCCGCGACGGAGGGCTTTGAGGGCGTCTTCACGGCGGGCGGCACGGGCGGCGAGTCTACACGCCCTCGCCGCGTTCCAACCCAATCCCGCCTGAATTCGCCTAGACCTCAACCTGAGGTCTAAAGGCGTTCAGGTAGGTGGACACTTTTCGTGCGATTAGCAGGGCCTTTTCCCGGGAGAATGTGCTAGGGCCGCCCGACCGCAGGTCGACACCAGACAAAAACCCGTCCCTTGCGGGGAATAGCTGGGCGACCGCAGTCCGAGCGGTGCCGGGACCCGGTCCATCAGCGCGTTCCGGCGCCCTCCAGTTGCGCGTGGATCTCCTGCAGGGAGAGCACCGGCGCCTCGCCGAGCCGCGCTGCGGCGATCGCGCGCGTGGCCGCCATGCCCCCGGAGACCGTCGTGATGCAGGCGATGCCGCGGGCGACGGCGGCGCGGCGGATCTCGTAGCCGTCCGAGCGGGCGGCGGTGCCCGTCGGCGTGTTGACCACGAGGTCGACCTTTCCCTGCTCGATCCAGTCGACCACGTGCGGGGACCCGTCGGCGATCTTGTTGAGCCGCTCGACCGGAATGCCCATGCGGGCGATCGCGCGCGCCGTGCCCGCCGTGGCGACGATGCAAAAGCCGAGGTCGTGCAACTGCGCCGCGATGCCGACGGCGGCGGCCTTGTCGCGGTCGGTGACCGTCAGAAAGACGGTCCCGGAGGCCGGCAGCGCGACGCCCGCGGCGGCCTGGGCCTTGGCGAAGGCGGTCGGGAAGTCGGCGGCGATCCCCATGACCTCGCCCGTCGAGCGCATCTCCGGGCCGAGCAGCCCGTCGGAGCCGTGGAAGCGGTCGAAGGGCAGGACGGCCTCCTTGACCGATACGTGCCCGGCCGGCCCGCCGGCGCGCTTGTCGGGCAGGTGCAGGTCGGCGATCTTCTCGCCGAGCATGACCCGCGCCGCCAGCTTGGCCAGCGGGATGCCCGTCGCCTTGCTCACGAAGGGCACCGTCCGCGACGCGCGCGGGTTGGCCTCGATCACGTAGACGTCGTCCTCGTAGAGGGCGTACTGGACGTTCAGCAGCCCGACGACGCCGAGGGCGAGGGCGATGTCGGCGGTGCGGCGGCGGATCTGGTCCAGCGCCTCGCCGCCGAGCGAGTGCGGCGGCAGCACGCAGGCGGAGTCGCCGGAGTGGATGCCCGCCTCCTCGACGTGCTGCATGATCCCGCCGATCCAGACGTCCTCCCCGTCGCAGAGCGCGTCGACGTCGACCTCGATCGCGTTCTCCATGAAGCGGTCGAGGAAGATCCGACCCTCGGGGCGAACCCGGTCCAGGTAGTCCTGCAGGCCGTCGAGCGAGTAGACGACCTCCATCGCGCGACCGCCGAGCACGTAGCTCGGGCGCACCAGCAGCGGGAAGCCGACCTCCGGCGCCACCGCGAGCGCCTGCTGCGCAGACGTCGCCGACGCGTACGGCGGCGCCTTGGCGCCGATCTCGTGCAGCAGCGCGGAGAAGCGCGTGCGGTCCTCCGCGAGGTCGATCGCGTCGACGCTGGTTCCCAGCAGCGGCACGCCGGCGGCGTGCAGGCCGGCGGCGAGCTTGAGCGGCGTCTGGCCGCCGAACTGGACGATCACGCCCTCGGGCCGTTCGACCGCGACGATCCCGAGCACGTCGGAGAGCGTCAGCGGCTCGAAGTACAGGCGGTCGGAGGTGTCGTAGTCGGTGGACACCGTCTCCGGGTTGCAGTTGACCATGACCGCGTCGCGGCCGGACTCGCGCACGGTCATCGCGGCGTGCACGCAGCAGTAGTCGAACTCGATGCCCTGGCCGATGCGGTTGGGCCCGGAGCCGAGGATGATCACGCTCGGCTTGGCGAGGGCCCCGCCGGCGGAGCCGGTGGTCTTTCGCACCTCGTGCGTGGCCTGCCGCTCCCAGGCCGAGTAGTAATCCGGCGTCTCGGCGGCGAACTCGGCGGCGCACGTGTCGACGGACTTGAACGACCGCTCGCCCGCGAACGGCGCCTGGGGATCGAGCGCGAGCGCCTGCAGCTCGCGCAGGTACCAGGGGTCGATCGAGGTGCGCGCGTGCACCTCCTCCACGGACGCGCCCCGCCCGAAGGCCTCCAGCAGGAGATCGTACCGGTCCGCGCCGGGGAACTCCGCGCGGTCGATCAGCTCGCCGACGTCGCCGACCACGTCGGCGGGCACGTCGAGCTCGCGCGAGCGCATGGCCTTGGCGAAGGCCTGCTGGAAGGTGCGGCCGATCGCCATCACCTCCCCCACGCTCTTCATGTGCGTCGTCAGGCGGCGGTCGACGCCGGGGAACTTCTCGAACGCGAAGCGCGGCCACTTGACGACGACGTAGTCGATCGCCGGCTCGAAGCTCGCCGGCGTCGCCCGCGTGATGTCGTTGGGGATCTCGTCGAGCGTGTAGCCGACCGCCAGCCGCGCGGCGATCTTGGCGATCGGAAAGCCGGTCGCCTTGGACGCCAGCGCGCTCGAGCGCGACACGCGCGGGTTCATTTCGATGACGACGATCTCGTCCGTGTCCGCGTTGACCGCGAACTGCACGTTGGAGCCGCCCGTCTCGACGCCGACGGCGCGGATGACGGCGATCGCCTGGTCGCGCAACTGCTGGTAGAGCTTGTCGCTGAGCGTCTGCTGCGGCGCGACGGTGACCGAGTCGCCGGTGTGGACGCCCATCGGATCGACGTTCTCGATCGAGCAGACGATGACGACGTTGTCGGCCTTGTCGCGCATGACCTCGAGCTCGAACTCGCCCCAGCCGAGCACCGACTCGTCGATCAGCACCTGTCCGATCGGCGACGCGGCCAGGCCCCGGGCGACGATCCGCTCGAAGTCGGCGCGCGTGCGGGCGATGCCGCCGCCGCGGCCGCCGAGCGTGAAGGCCGGCCGGATGATCGCCGGCAGCCCGAGGTCCTCGACGTGCTCGAGCGCCTGCCCGACGCTCGTGACGACCGCGTTGCGGGCGGTCCGCAGCCCCGCGGCCCGCATCGTCTGATCGAAGAGCTCGCGGTCCTCGGCGCGATGGATGGCGTCGTAGTCGGCGCCGATCAGCTCGACGCCGAACTCCTCGAGCGTGCCTTCGTCGTGCAGCGCCTTGGCGAGGTTGAGCGCGGTCTGGCCGCCGAGCGTCGGCAGCAGCGCGTCCGGGCGCTCGCGCTCGATGATCTGGCGGACCGGGCCCGGGAGCAGCGGCTCGACGTAGGTCGCGTCGGCGAACTCCGGGTCGGTCATGATCGTGGCCGGGTTGGAGTTCACGAGCACGACCTCGTAGCCCTCCTCGCGCAGGACCTTGCAGGCCTGGGTGCCGGAGTAGTCGAACTCGGCCGCCTGCCCGATCACGATCGGCCCGGAGCCGAGGATCAGGATCTTGTGGAGGTCGTCGCGCCTAGGCATGGGCGGTGAACTGGTCGATGAACTCGTCGAAGAGGTGCACGCTGTCGTGCGGGCCGGGACCCGCCTCCGGGTGGTACTGCACGCAGCCGGCCGCGACGTCGAGCAGGCGGATGCCCTCGATCGTGCCGTCGTAGAGGTTCACGTGCGTGAGCTCCGCCTCGCCGAAGTCCGATTGCAGGCGCTGGCCAGGCTCTCCGGCGACGGCGAAGCCGTGGTTCTGGCTGGTGATGGCGATGCGGCCGGTGCGCAGGTCCTTGACGGGGTGGTTGGCGCCGCGGTGGCCGAACGGCAGCTTGAAGGTCTCCAGGCCGACCGCCCGCGACAGCAACTGGTGGCCGAGGCAGATGCCGAAGACCGGCCTGCGGCCGATCAGCGCGCGGATCGTGTCGACGACGTAGTCCAGCGCCGCCGGGTCGCCGGGCCCGGGGACGAGGAAGACGCCGTCGGCGTCGTGCTCGAGCAGCGCGGCGGCGGGCGTGGTGCAGGGAAACAAGTCCAGCGTGACGCCGCGCGAGGAAAAGCTGCGGATGATCGACGTCTTGATCCCGGTGTCGAGCGCGATCAGGCGGATGCGCTCCTCCCCGTCGGCGGCGACCGTGTAGGGCTCCTTGACCGTCACCTCCTTCGCGAGGTCGCGGCCGATCATGCTCGGCTCGGCCCGCACGCGCTCGAGCGCCTCGGCGCGCGGCGTCGCGGCGGAGAAGATCCCGCCGGCCATGGCGCCCGCCTCGCGGATGTGCAGGACCAGCGCGCGGGTGTCGACGCCGGTGATGGCCGGTACGCCGCGCTCGGCGAGCCAGTCCAGCCAGCCCCCCTGCCCGCCCGGCGCGTCCGCGCCGTTCATCGCCTCGCGCATGATCACGCCGCGGGCGTGGACGCGGTCGGACTCCATCGCCTCCGCGCTGACGCCGTAGTTGCCGACGTGCGGGTAGGTGAAGGTGACGATCTGGCGGTGAAACGACGGGTCGGTGACCGACTCCTGGTAGCCCGACATGCCCGTCGTGAAGACGACCTCGCCGGTCACCTCGTCAGGCGCGGCGACGAGGTCGCCCTCGAACGCCGTGCCGTCGCGGAGCAGGACGTAGCCGGAGGCGGCGCTCATGCCGCGCTCAGCGCGAACGTGCGCTCCCGGTAGACGACGGACCCGGCCGCGATCGTGACGAGCACCTTGCCGCGCAGGGTCCGCCCGCCGAAGCAGCAGTTCTGCGAGCGGCTCTCGTAGCCGGCCTCGCCCACCTCCCACTCCGTGCGCAGGTCGATCAGGCAGAGGTTCGCCGGGGCGCCCTTGGCGATCGCGGGCAGCGGCAGATCCATCAGGGCGGCGCCCGCGCTGAGCTTGTCCACGACGAGCTCGAGCGGAAGCACCCCGGGCAGGACGAGGTCGGTGTGGACGGCGGCGAAGGCCGTCTCCAGGCCGGTGGTCCCCATCGGCGCCTGCTCGAAGGGCACCTCCTTCTCCTCGCGCGCGTGCGGCGCGTGGTCGGTGGCGATGCAGTCGATCGTGCCGTCCAGCAGCCCGGCGATCAGGGCCTGGCGGTCGCGCTCGGTGCGCAGCGGCGGGTTCATCTTCAGCCGCGTGTCGAGGCGCGCGAGCAGCGCCTCGTGGGTGAGCGTGAGGTGGTGCGGGGTGGCCTCGCAGCTGATCTGCACCGAGCGGGCCTTGGCCTCGCGGATCGCGTCGACGGACTCCTCGGCCGACAGGTGCTGGGCGTGGACGCGGCCGCCCTCGTAGCCGGCGATCGCCGCGTCGCGGGCGATCATCGTCGACTCGCTGATCGGCGGGATGCCGGCCAGGCCGAGCCGCGCGGAGATCTCGCCCTCGTGCATCACGCCCGCCCCGGACAGCGAGGGGTCCTCCTCGTGCAGCGCGATCACGCCGCCGACCAGGCGCTGGTACTGCAGCGCCTTCTGGAGCACGGCCGCCCGGTGCACGGGCCTGCCGTCGTCGGTGAAGCCCAGCGCCCCGGCGCCGCGCAGCTCGGCCATCTCGGTCAGCGCGTCGCCGGCCAGGCCGACGGTGACCGAGGCCATGAAGCCGACCGGCACGCGCGCCTCGCGGCGGGCCTGCTCGACCAGCGCGCGCAGGACGGGCGCGGAGTCGACCGTGGGGTTGGTGTTCGGCATGGCCACGACGGCGACGAAGCCGCCGGCGGCCGCCGCGCGGGTGCCGGAGTCGAGGTCCTCCTTGTGCTCCTGGCCGGGCGTGCGCAGATGCACGTGCGGGTCGACGAAGCCCGGGAACAGGTGCTTGCCGGCGCCGTCGAGCACCTCCGCGCCCGCGGGCGCGTCGAGGCTGCCGGCCTCGCCGATCTCGGCGATCTCCCCGTCGCGGACGAGGACGTCGTAGCGGCCGTCGACGCCCTCGCGCGGGTCGAGCACGTGGGCGCCGCCGACGAGGACGTCGCCGCCCCGCGTGTCGCGGTGAAAGAGCTGCTTCATGCCGGCTGCGGGGCTGAGGCGGACGGGGCGCCCAGCCGCGTGTCGCGGCCGGCCAGGCACTCGTAGAGCACCGCCATGCGGACGACGACCCCCGCCGCGACCTGCTGGCTGATCAGCGCCTGCGGGGAGTCGATCACCTCGGCGGCCAGCTCGACGCCGCGGTTGACCGGGCCCGGGTGCATGAGCAGCTGGCGCGAGCCGAGCCGCCGCCCGTCGATCTGATAGCAGGCGGCGTACTCGCGCAGGCTCGGGATGAAGGACTCCGACATGCGCTCGTGCTGCATGCGCAGGGCGTAGACGACGTCGGCCTCCCCGAGATCGTCGAGCGTATAGGCGACCTCGCAGCCGAGCGCCTCTATCCCGCGCGGGATCAGCGTTGGCGGCCCGCACACGGTCACCCGCGCGCCGAGCTTCGAGAAGGCGAGGATGTTCGAGCGCGCGACGCGCGAGTGCATGACGTCGCCGACGATCCAGATGTTCGCGCCGTCGAGCGAGCCGAGGCGGTCGCGCAGCGCGTAGACGTCGAGCAGGGCCTGGGTCGGGTGCTCGTGCTTGCCGTCGCCGGCGTTGACCACCGAGGCGGTCGTCCAGTCCGCGATCAGCTCGGCGGCGCCGACGTGCGGCGTGCGGACGACGATCAGGTCCGGCCGGTAGGCCGAGAGCGTCTGGACGGTGTCCTTGAGCGATTCCCCCTTCTCGACGCTCGAGCCCGAGGAGACGAAGTTGATGACGTCGGCGCTGAGCGACTTGGCGGCGAGCTCGAAGCTCGAGCGGGTCCGCGTCGAGGCCTCGTAGAAGAGGTTCAGCACGCGCCGGCCCTGCAGGGCCGGGACCTTCTTGACCTGGCGCTCGGAGACCTCCGTGAAGGCCTTCGCGCGGTCCAGGATCCGCTCGATGTCCGAGCGCTCGAGGTGCTCGATGCTCAGCAGGTGCTTCAACGGGTCTCCGCCCTTCGGGCTCCGCCATCGGCGGCGGCCTGGCGGCCTTCGCCTGCCGCACCCCGCAGCTCGCTGATCGTCACTTCGTCGGTCCCGTCGACCTCCTGGACGCGCACGTTGACGCGCTCCGATCGCGCCGTGGGAAGGTTCTTGCCCACGTAGTCCGGGCGCAGCGGGAGCTCGCGGTGGCCGCGGTCGATCAGGACGGCGAGCTGGACGCGCTCGGGCCGGCCGTAGGCGAACAGCGCCTCGATCCCCGCCCGCACCGTGCGTCCGGTGAACAGGACGTCGTCGACGAGGACGACGGTGTGCGCCTCGAGGCCGAAGTCGAGATGGGTGGCGTTGACGACCGGCGACTCGCGGATGGCGATGTCGTCACGGTAGAACGCGATGTCGAGGTCGCCGAGCGGGACCGCGGCGTCCAGCAGGTCGCAGACCAGGCGATGCAGGCGGCGCGCGAGGGGGACCCCGCGCCGGTGGACGCCCACGAGGGCCACGGACCGGCAGGCGTTCTTCTCGACGATCTCGTGCGCAATCCGCACGAGCGTGCGGCGCACGTCGTCCTCGTCGAGGACGACTTTCTCCTGCATCTCGACGCTGCTCCTTCCTGGCCTCGCAGGACCGGGTTAAAGGACGCACTCCAACCTATCAGCCGCGTCGGCGGTGGCGGGGCCTACCCGGCCGTATCGGGATCGAACGCCGCCTCCGGCTTGACGACGCGCGGCGCGCCGCGCTCTGGGAACGGGATGTCGATCGCCTCGAAGTCGCGCGGCACCACGGTGTCGGCGAACACCGCGCGCGCCTCGTCGCGGATCTCGCGCGCGAAGAACCGGGTGGAGAGGTGCGTGAGGGCCAGCAGCCGCACCCCGGCATCGCGCGCGATCTCGGCCGCCTGATGGGCGGTCGAGTGCCCCGTCTGGCGCGCGCGCTCGCGCTCGGCCTCCGTGAAGGTGGCCTCGTGGACGAGCAGGTCCGCGGCGTGGGCGAACGCCTCGACCGCCTGGCACGGCGCGGTGTCGCCCGACAGCACGATGCGGCGACCGGCCCGCGGCTCCCCGATCACCTGCGCCGGCGCGACCCCGGCGACCGCCTCCCCGCGCTGCAGGCGGCCGAAGTCGGGGCCGGGCTCCACGCCGAGCCGCTGCGCCTGACCGGCGTCGAAGCGCCCCGGACGGTCCGCCTCCACGAGCGCGTACCCGTAGGCGGCGATGCGGTGCTCGACTGGGAACGGCGACACGACGTAGCCGGCGAACGCGACGTCCTCGTGACGCTCGAGCTCGCACAGGTCCAGCGGGTAGCCGACCCGGCCGAAGACGGGGCGCAGCGCGTCGAAGAGGCTCCGCAGGCCGGGCGGGCCATACACGGTCAGCGGCTTCACCCGCCCGCGCAGGTCGAAGGTCTTGAGCATGCCCGGGAGCCCGAGCCAGTGGTCGGCGTGGTAGTGGGTGATGAAGATCGCGTCGAGGTCGGGCAGGCCGACCGAGCGCAGCAGCTGGCGCTGCGTCCCCTCCCCGCAGTCGAACAGCAGCCGGTCGCCACTCGCGCGCACGAGCACCGCGGGCAGCCCGCGCCGCGCGGTGGGCACCGAACCGCCGGTGCCGGCAAAGAAGACCTGGAGCTCCATGGTCCTTAGGAGACCACGACGAGCTCGAAGGCGAGCCGCCCGTCCTGCACGGTCGCTATTCCCATCGTGTGCGCCGGTGCGCGCCGGCGCTCCGTCGGGGACCCGGGATTGAAGATCTGAAAGTCCTCGAGGCGCTCGTGCTCCGGCAGGTGGGTGTGGCCGAAGACGACCGCCTCGGCGTCCGGAAAGGCGCGCCGCAGCCGCGCGAGCCGTCCGGTCCTGGGGCCGGGATCATGGATCATCCCGATCCGCGCCCCGGCGACCGCGACGACCCGGCGCGCGGGCAGCGCCTCCCGCAGCGCCGGTTCGTCGACGTTGCCGCAGATGGCGTGCAGCGGCGGGCCGAGCGCCTCCAAGCGCCGCAGCACCTCCGCCCCGATGAAGTCCCCGCAGTGCAGGATCGCGTCGGCCTCGCGCAGGCGCTCGGCGCACGCCCCGGGCACGTCGCGGGAGCCGCGCGGCATGTGGGTGTCTGAGACGATCGCGAGCCGCACTCGGAGCGGGCGAGCGTACACTCCCCGGGTCCCCGAGCGCCCGTAGCTCAGTGGATAGAGCGCGCGCCTCCGGAGCGCGAGGTCGCAGGTTCGAATCCTGCCGGGCGCGCTGACCCTGACGGTGGTCGAACCGCGGGCAAAGAGAAAGACGGGTAGATCTCGGCGCGGCTGACGAACCGGATCTCCTCGACCAGGGCCTGGAGCAGAGCCTTGCGCGCCGGTGGGTCGCCGGTCTCGAGCACCTCGCGGACGTGCGCTTGCAGCGCCCGAAGCTCCTCCTCGCCGAGCGGCTCGGGCGCCTCGTCTGCGTCGACGGCGAGCTCTCCTGCCGAAGGCGATCGGCCTCGAACGCCTTCGGGCCGTAGCGTTGGCGCGAGCAGCAGACGTAGTAGGCAACGCCCGCCGTTGCCGTGGGCGGCGGCGCCGCCGTAGCGCTTGCCGCACCGGGCGCACTTGACGAGGCCAGTGAGCAGGTAGTTGGACTGATTGGAACGCCGAAGCGAGGCGTCCTCGCCGCGCTCGCGAAGGATCTCTGCGGCACGATCGAACAGCGCGACGTCGACGAGCGGCTCGTGGGGCGCCGGGTAGTGGCGCCCGCGGAAGTGGACCTCGCCGAGGTAGGCGCGATTGCGGAGGATGGTCAGCACGGCCGGGACGTTGAACGGCTTGCCTCGCTCGGTCCGATAGCCGCGCCCGGTCAGCCACCTGGCGATCTGTGCGGAGCCCTCGAGCCGCTCCGCGTAGCTCCGAAAGACTTGGGCTACGACCGGCGCCTCGGTCGGCTCGGGGCAGAGGAAGCGGCGCTCTGAGTCGATTCGGTAGCCGAACGGGAGGCCGCCGCCGGTCCACTCCCCGCGGCCTGCCTTTCGCTCCATCCCGGCGATCACCCGGTCGGTGATCGTCGCCCGAACTCGGCGAAGACGCCGAGCATCTGCACCATCCTCCGCCCCGCCGAGGTGGAGGTGTCGAACGGCTCTGTCGCAGCGCGCAAGAGCACGTTCGCCTGGTCGAGTTGCTCGAGGATCTGGGCGAGGCCGCGGACCGACGCATCGGACATCCGTCCGGAAGCAACGCCGAGGGTCAGCGTTCCCGGGCCGGGAGCCGAGGTGGTCAGTGGGCCGCTTCAGGAGTACCGCCATGCGAAGCCTCGCCCGTCGGTCACCGTCCCCGACCCGAAAGCCTTCCCGTGTCTCCCATGCCTGCTCCGAGGAGGGCTCGACCGCGCCCGCAAGGCTCACCGGTCCTCGAAGCGCTCGAGCGTGTGGCGCTCGCTGCGAGGGAGGGGCATCCTGTCGCCCTCGACCCCCGGGCGGCTCACCCAGATCGCGGGCACCACCACGTCGATAACGCTGGCGTGGGCCGCCTCCGGTGACGACGTCGGGGTGACGAGATACGACATATCCGTCGAGAACCAGCGGGTCGCCACGTCGCGGGCGGGCTCGTACACGTTGGCCGGGCTGGAGTGCGGGTCGAGACGTCGCCGGCAATCAGCGCTGCGATCAGCGGAAGCAGCCACTGCGTCGAGTACACGAGAATCGCCATGGGCGTGGCGTAGCCGGTGTCCTTGAGGTAGCGGCCGTAGAGCGTCTCAAGGGGAAGGCGGTCCTGGTGGAGGATCAAGCCGATGTAGATCCACGGGGCGACGATCAGGAACGCCAGGACAGAGCGCACACGCGGCTGTGCGAGCAGCTTGCGACACTCGACGCGGTAGACAGAAAACGCAGGACTCATCGGACGGGCTCCATGGCCGGAGATGCGGCATCTGTCTCAGTGAGGCGAAAGAACAGCGTCTCGAGGGCAGTGGTCGGCAGCTCGAGCTCGCGGATGCCCACGCCGGCGGCGCCGAGCTGCTCGGTGAGGCGTTCGACAGGCGTTTGCCGGGAGTCAAACCGGATGCCGTCGGCGGCGGTGCTGACGTTTGCGACGCCGTCAGCGGCGCGGCACATCTCGGCGGCTCGGGCGTCGTCGTTGGTCGCAAGGCGGTACTCGACGTCCTGGGCGAGCGCTTGTAGGTCCTTGATGGGGCCATCGAACGCCACGCGGCCCTGGCGCATGATCGCCACGTGCCGGCAGGTCTCCTCGACCTCGAGCATGTTGTGGCTGGAGAGCAGGATGGTGATCCCCGTTGCGGCCAGCCGCGCGACGAGCGCCCGCATGTCGCGGATCCCCGCGGGGTCAAGACCGTTGGTCGGCTCATCGAGCACGAGCAGCCGAGGCGAGCGCATCAGCGCGGCGGCGACGCCCAGGCGCTGGACCATTCCGTAGGAGTACTCGCGTACCTTGCTGCCCGCGCGATCGGTCAGGTCGACCTCTTCCAAGACCTCGGGGATCCGGTTCACGGCGCCGCGCCGATCCAGCGTGGCGAGCACCTCGAGGTTCGCGCGGCCCGACAGGTAGGGGTAGAAGCGAGGTGTCTCCACGAAGCCTGCGACGTCGTGCAAGGCATCGACGCGCTCGGTCACCTCTGGCCGGCCAAGGAGTTCGATGGTGCCCGCGTCCGGGCGGATCAGCCCGAAGAGCATGCGCATGAACGTGGTCTTGCCCGCGCCGTTGGGCCCTAGATGAGTAGTTCCACGGGGTCAGGCGATGTAGTCGGCCAGGGCGCGTGGTGGGCGTCTGAGTTGGTGGTTGAGTGCGATGGCGGCGGCGAGCGCGAGGAAGCGGCTGGCGATGCGGGCTCTGAGGCCGTGCAGGGTG
>JBBSIC010000036.1:0-32076 GCA_038232275.1 Solirubrobacterales bacterium
ACCTGTACTCCCAGGAGGCCGTGAGCCGCGCGATGGCCGCGACGGGCGAGGTCAAGGGCCACTACATGAACGTCACGGCCGCCGACATGGAGGGCATGTACGAGCGGGCCGAGTTCGCCAAGGAGATCGGCTCCATCATCATCATGATGGACCTCACGGTCGGCGTCACGGCGTTGACGTCGATGTCCAAGTGGGCGCGCGCGAACGGCCTGATCCTGCACCTGCACCGCGCCGGGCACGGGACCTACACGCGCCAGAAGAACCACGGCGTCAGCTTCCGCGTGATCGCCAAGTGGTGCCGGATGCTCGGCGTCGACCACATCCACGCCGGCACCGTCGTCGGCAAGCTGGAGGGCGACCCGAACGCGATCGCCGGCTACTACAAGGTCTGCCGCGAGCGCTACAACCACGCCGACCCCAAGCTGGGCCTGTACTTCGACCAGGACTGGGCGTCGCTGCCGGGCATGATGCCCGTCGCGTCCGGCGGCATCCACGCAGGGCAGATGCACCAGCTGCTGCACTACCTCGGCGAGGACTCGATCCTCCAGTTCGGCGGCGGCACCATCGGGCACCCGATGGGCATCGCGGCCGGCGCGACCGCCAACCGCACGGCGGTCGAGGCCATCATCCTGGCTCGCAACGAGGGCCGCGACTACTACAGCGAGGGCCCCGACATCCTCATCGAGGCGGCCAAGGGCTGCCCGGAGCTCGATGCCGCGCTCGATGTCTGGAAGGACATCACCTTCGACTTCGAGTCGACCGACACGCCCGACGTCGAAGCCACCCCCACCGCCAGCTAAGGCCCGGAGGCCACCATGCGCATCACCCAGGGAACCTTCTCCTACCTGCCGGACCTCACCGACGAGCAGATCGCCGCCCAGGTCGCCTACTCGCTCGACCACGGCTACGCGATCATGGTCGAGCATACCGACGACCCGCACCCGCGCAACGCGTACTGGGAGATGTATAACCAGCCGCTGTTCGATCTCGAGCCGTCCGAGGCCGACCAGGCCCTCAGCGAGGTCAACGGCTGCCGCGAGGCCTTCCCGCAGCGCTACATCAAGGTCGTCGCCTACGACCGCTCGCTCGGGCGCCAGACGAGCGCGCTGAGCTTCATCGTCAACCGGCCCGACGACGAGCCCGGCTTCCGGCTGGAGCGCACGGAGAAGGCCGACCGCCAGATCCGCTACTCGCTGCACGCCTACGCCACCGACGACCCGCACGGTCGCCGCTACGGCGCGAAGGACCCGGACGACAGCGGTGCCGAAGGCATAGGCGCCGAATGACGCCGGAGACGAACGCGGGCGAGGTCAAGGAGGAGAAGAAGAAGGAAGAGGAGGAGACGGACGAGCGGGAGCAGCGGCGGGAGGAGCAGAAGGAGAAACAGGACTCCAGCTCCTCCCCGGAGGCCTCCGACGCCGTCCAGGAGGTGCTCGCCGAGCTCGACCGCACCCTCATCGGCCTCGAGCCGGTCAAGACGCGGATCCGCGAGATCGCCGCGCTGCTGGTGATCGAGAACCTGCGCGTCGAGGAGGGCCTCACCACGAAGCGCCCGTCGCTGCACATGTCCTTCACGGGCAACCCGGGCACCGGCAAGACGACGGTCGCCCTGCGCATGGCGGAGATCCTGCACGGGCTCGGCTACATCGAGAAGCCGAAGGTCGTCTCGGTCACCCGCGACGACCTCGTCGGCCAGTACGTCGGGCACACCGCGCCGAAGACCCGCGACGTGCTCAAGCGGGCGATCGGCGGCGTGCTGTTCATCGACGAGGCCTATTACCTGCACCGGCCCGAGAACGAGCGCGACTACGGCGCGGAGACGATCGAGATCCTCCTGCAGGTCATGGAGTCCGAGCGCGAGAACCTCGTCGTGGTGCTCGCCGGCTACGAGGACCGGATGGAGACGTTCTTTCAGTCCAACCCGGGCATGGGCTCGCGCGTCGCGCACCACATCAGGTTCCCGGACTACACGCCGGAGGAGCTCATGGGCATCGCCAAGCTCATGCTCGACCAGTCCGGCTACGCGTTCGACGAGGAGGCGGAGAGCGCCTTCCGCGAGTACATCGACGCGCGCATGGAGCAGCCGCGCTTCGCCAACGCCCGCAGCGTCCGCAACGCGCTGGACCGCGCGCGGCTGCGCCAGGCCAATCGCCTCTTCGACGCCGACCACCGGCCGGGCAGGGAGGAGCTGATGGGCATCGAGGCCGACGACATCTTCGGCTCGAGCGTCTTCCGAGCGAAGGCGGGGTCCAAGGCGTGACCCGGCCCGTCCTGCTGGGGCTGGTCGGCGACTCCGCCTCCGGCAAGACCACCATCACTCGCGGGCTCCTGCGCGTGCTCGGCGAGGAGAACGTCACGCACGTCTGCGTCGACGACTACCACCGCTACGACCGCCGCCAGCGCGCCGAGCATGCCATCACGCCGCTGAACCCGGAGTGCAACTACCTCGACGTGATGCTGCAGGACCTCGCGCACATGCGCACGGGCGAGGCCATCCTCAAGCCCGTCTACAAGCACAGCGACGGGACGTTCGGGGCCCCGGTCTACGTGCAGCCCAAGCGCTTCGCGATCGCCGAGGGCCTGCTGGGGTTCCACACCAAGGAGCTGCGCGAGACCTACGACATGCGCGTCTTCCTCGCGCCGCCCGAGGATCTGCGGCGCAAGTGGAAGGTGCAGCGCGACTGCTCGCGGCGCGGCTACACGACCGACCAGGTGCTTGCCGAGCTCGACAAGCGCGAGCCCGACTCGGAGCAGTTCATCCGGCCGCAGCGCCACCACGCGGATGTCGTCGTCGCGTTCCAGCCGGCCGACAACGACGACTCCGAGCACCTGCCGGCCGAGCTCGTGCTGTGCGAGGGCCTCGTGCACCCGGACCTCTCTCCGTTCGTCGGAAACGGGGGCGGGGTCGAGGTGGAGCCTGTCGGGACCGAGACCCACGTGCGGATCCCGGGCGACATCCCGCGCGAGCGCGCGGAGGAGATCGAGGAGGCGATCTGGGACCAGCTGCACTTCGCCCGCCACCTGCGTTCGATGCGCCTCGGGGAGTTCACGATCGGCACCGAGCTGCACCGGTCCGACCCGCTGGCCCTCGTGCAGCTGCTGATCCTGTACCACCTCGTGACCGCGTGCGCGGCCGTGGCGCTCGGAAGCGACGCGGCGACGACCGACGCGCCCGCCGCCGTACCCGCCTCCGGCTGAGCCCGTCAGGCTCGGTCGGCGCCGAGCGGGATCCCGGCCTCCGTCCAGCAGCGCACGATGTCGCGCATCGAGAGGATGCCGACCACCTCGGCGCCCTCGAGCACGATCACGTGGCGAAACGCCCCCGCCACCATCGCCTCGGCCGCGGTCTCCAGCGGCCAGTCGACCTCGGCGTAGACGAGATTGGTCGTCAGGTGGTCGCGCACGCGCTCCACGTCGATGTCCTGGTCGCGGCCGTTGGCCCGCAGGAGGTCGCGCTCGGTGATGATGCCCGGCCCCTGCTGGTCGGGATCGATGACCACGGCCGCGCCGACGCTGCGCGACGACATGCGCCGCGCGGCCTCGCGCAGCGTGTGGTCGGGACCGATCGTCACGACCACCGGGTTCATGCCGTCACGAACCTGGATGGTCATGCGCGGTCCGTGCACACCTCGGGGCTTGCGCGACGACCGGTCATCGCGCGCTGCCCGCCACGGCCGGCTCGATCAGGCAGGCGTCGACCGACCCCGGCAAAACGTGGGTGACCGGCACCCCGAGCGCCCGGGTCTTGCTGACCACGTCGAGGCGCAGCCACTTGGAGAACCGCCGCCCCAGCGTGGAGATGATGATCTCGTCGTACCCCTCGATGTTGAGGGCGTCGGCGATGGCGGCGAGCGGGTTGGCGTCGCCGATCGCGCCCGTCACGGGCGCGCCCGCGGCCTGCGAGAGCCAGGGCAGGGCGCGTTGAAGGTTCGCGCGGGCCTCCGCCAGTCCTGCCACCTCCGGATCGACCACGCGGTGGAGGCCGTGCGGCGTGGCGGGGACGATCAGATGAAAGCTCGTCGCGCTCGCCCGAACCCGGGCGCGGATAGCCTCGACCAGCGCCGGGGTCGGCGCGGTCCGGTTGGCGACGATCAGGACTCGGGGTACTTCAGACAAGGCACGGGCTCCCTCTGTTTGTGTCGATCGTCACAAGAGTACCCGAGGCTCGCGCCACGTACCCATCGACATGTGCTCCGCCACCCAATGACGATCTCCGATGACCGGGGTCGGTCGCCTTTCGGGCGGCTGCTGAGGAGCCGGCCCGGCGCTCATCGGGGGCCGGAGCGGCGGTCGCGGTCGCGGTGCCGGCCCCGTCCGCGATGGGACTCATCGGTGCCCAGGGCCCGGTGGACCACCGTGCTGTAGAGCGCGATGCCCGTGCCGAGCAGCACCCAGACCGGCCAGAAGCTCCCGTCGACGCCGGTGGCCGCCCAGATCGCGATGCAGATCGTGTTCGTGACGATGAACCCGGCCAGCCGCTCCCGGAAGCGCGTGTCGGCGAGGATCGGCTGCCGCGCCGGTCGCTCGGCGGGCAGCCCCGGCACGAGCTCGCCGTGCGTCCTCGCCGTGTACGCGGCCGCGACGCGCGTCTCGAGCTCCTCGTCGTCGATCCGGCCCTCGACGGCCGCGCGCCGCAGGCGTTCGGCGGTTGCCTCGGCTCGGCGTCGGAGGCGCGGTGGGTCGGATCGGGCACCACGGTCTGAAACCTAGCGCGCAGGGCGCTCAGCGCCGCACGAGCGGCTCCAATCGTCGCAGGGCGCTCAGTCGGGCTTCTCGGTGAGCTGGATCATGTAGCCGCCCGAGGTCTCCGGCTTGGTCCACAAGTGCCGCGCGCCGCGCAGTTCGATCGGCTCGTGGACGGGGTCAGCCGTCGCCGGACCGGAGAACTCGACGCCGTGACCCGCGAGGCGCTCGCGCTCGGCGTCGAGGTCGTCGACGCGCACGCCGAAGTGGTCGACGGCCGCGTCCTGCCCGGCCGGCAGGCGGTCGCCGGCGCTCTGAAGCGTGAACACCTCGAGCTTGCCCTCCCCCAGCGCGAAGAACGCGCCCCTGAGCCCGTGCTCGGGCGCCTCGAACTCCGCGGCGGGGTCGCCGAGGCCGAGGACGTCGCGGGCGAAGGTCTTGGCGGCCTCGAGGTCTCCCACGAGCACGCCGACATGGTCGAAGCGCATGCCGTGAAGACTGACAGACCAGCCGTTCAGGGCGCCGTGGGGGCGAAGGCGACGATCGTCGCGTCCTCCTCGAGCCGGTCCTCGGACGCGTCCGTGATCTGGCCCTCCAGCGCGCGCACGAGGGCTGGCGCACTCGGATTGGCGAGCCCCGAGACCGCCTCGCGAATGGCTTCGAGGCCGAGCGCGGTTCCGTCGCTGCGGCGGCGGCTCAGCATGCCGTCGGAGATCAGCAGGATGCGCTCATCGGAGGCGAGCCGATGAGCATCGGCGGTGACTTGCCGGTCCTCACCGCCGAGCAGCCCGAGACTCGGGTGGCTCGTCCCCGGCAGGGACCGTGCCGTCGGCACCGACCAGCAACGGCTGCTGGTCGCCGCACGCGATCCAGAAGAAACTGCCCGTGGGCCCATGCCAGCGCGCGACGATGGCGTTCGAGTGCACGTCGGGCGCCTTGAGCTCGAGCAGCGTCGACTCCATGTAGCGCACTGTCTCGCCGAGCGTGGCCTGCCGCCGGCGTTTGGCCCGGAATGCGCCGAAGATCACGGCGCCGATCGCCGCGGCCGTCGTTCCGCTCCCCACGGAGTCGGCCACCGCGATCCAGGCGCCGTCGGGATTCTCCACGTAGTCGAACCAGTCGCCACCGAACTCGTAGCCGGGAAGGACGTTGCCCGCTAGCAGCCCTCCGGAGATGCGAGCGATGCGTGGCGGGAGCAGGGTCTGCTGGACCTCGGAGGCAGCGGTTATGTCCTTGCGCCGCCGCGTGGCGTCCAGCACGTCCGTGTAGCACTCGGCCAGGCCCAGGGCCGCGGCGCTCTGGCGGGCGCGCTCAAGCAGCGGGGCCTCGGGCGCGTCGGGCGCGATCAGCACACCGATGGCCCGGCCTCGAAGGAACATCGGCGCCATCACGCTCGCGGGTAGCAGCTCCTTCAGGGGAGAGGCGCTGTGCCTCGGCCACGATCTGGTCGCCCAGCAGGTGCGGGGGAACCTTGTTGAGCACATCGACGATGTCCAGGGGCAAGGGTCCGGCACTTGCCAGCTCGCCCGGTGGCCGCAGCCGTCCGCCCGGCCGCCCGAGAGATCAGCGCGAGCGGAAGCGGGCCTTGAGCGCGGCGTAGTACGCCGGCCTGGGCCTGCCGCGGACGTCGACGAGGCCGGTGTCCCAGTGGCTGGCGTTGAAGGTCTCCCCGCCGCGCCACTGCCACCAGTACAGGCGGTCGACCCGGGAGCGGAAGCGCAGCGCCTGGTTGAACGCGTACGCGGTGAAGCGGCCCTGCCGGGCGAGGTTGAACGGCCACAGCTTGGCGTAGCTGGCGAACGCGCCGGTCTCCGTGATCCAGATGCGACCGCGCGGGTGGGCCTTGACGAAGGTGGCCAGCCGGCTGTCGGAGCGCCGGTTGACGTCGCCGTAGCCATGGACCGCCCAGATTGCGGGCTGGCGGCCATAGGCGGCCAGGAACTTCTTGATCCACCAGCGCGTCTTCGGCCCGTTGGAGAGCACGATCGTGACCGGGAGGATCGTGCACCGCGGGCAGGCGGCCTCCATGGCCTTGGCGTACGCGGCGTTGCGCTCGGGATGGCGCCAGGTCACCGGCTGGGAGCGGTGGTTGCCCTCGTTCCAGGTCTGCCACTCCCCCACTCCGGGCCAGCGCGCGAGCGCCTTGCGGAAGGCGTGCTGGTACCGGGCGACGGACGGCGCCTTCGTCGTGGAGCCCCCCTGGAAGCTCAGCAGCGGGTCGAGGCCGTTGAGCATCGCCTGGGCGTACCAGGCGTCGACGCGCTCGCGCTGAAAGCCCGGCTTCAGCGCGACGTTCCACGCCGCGAGGTAGCGCGTGGCGCCCGGCTTGAGCTTCAGCAGGCGCGGGGCGGACAGGTCGTAGGTGTTGCCGATCCCGAACACCTGGTGCGAGGTCAAGGCGCTCGCCGGCGCGCAGAGCGCCAGGCAGGCGAGAACGGTGGTGACCGGCACGAGTCGGCGCATGCTGCTTAACACAACGGTCACAACACCGCCAAACTCTCGCCTTTTCGGTGCCCCGGGCGCGGTCGTCACGCGCGCCCGCGACGTGCAGAAGATACGGGCCGGCTGGTCAGGGCGAGCGCCTGACCGCGATACTGCCGCTGTGACCGAACGCAACGTCCTCGGCGGCGACCTCGAGCCCTGCGGCACCGACCCGCTCACCGGCTTCTACCGCGACGGCTGCTGCAGCACCGGCCCGGAGGATCTGGGCAGCCACACCATCTGCGGCGTGATGACCGCGGAGTTCCTCGCACACCAGTCCGACATCGGCAACGACCTCAGCACCCCGATGCCGCGGTACCACTTCCCGGGCCTCGTTCCTGGGGACCGCTGGTGCGTGACCGCGGCCAACTGGCTGCGCGCCCACGCCGCCGGGGCGGCCTCCTTCGTCGTGTTGGCCTCGACTCACGAGCGCGCGCTCGACATCGTATCGCTCGAGGCGCTGCGCGAGCACGCCGTCGACGTCCCCGCGGACCCGGGGCCGCTGGGGGACTGAGAAGCGGCGGCCCGCCCCTACGGCGTGACCGTGATCTGCTCGTGCATCGTCATCGGATGCAGGTAGCAGAAAAGCTGGTAGCGGCCGGGGGTGTCGAACCGCGTCGACGTGCGGCCGCCCTTGGCCAGCTGCTGGCCCGCGACGGCGCGCGGGCCGCTGGCGAAGGTCAGGTTGTGGGTGGCGACGTCGTCGAAGTGCCACCGCAGGGTGGAGCCGGCCGCGATCGTCACCTTCTCCGGGGTGAAGGCGAAGGAGCGCAGGTCGACGACCGCGTTGTCGGCGAGCGCGACCGACGGGCCGGGCGGCTCGTCCATCACGACCGGCTTGTGGTGCTTGTCGAGCGTGTAGAGCGGGATCGGCTGGTAGGGCGCCGAGGGCCGCTCGCCGGCCTTGGGCGCCGTCTGGTGGACGTCGGCGGGCAACGGCGCGCAGCCGACCGGCGCCCGCCGCTCCGGAGCGATGTAGACGTGCGTGATCGCCATCACCGACTGGCGCGGGAATTGGTTTGAGTAGAGGCCGTGGAGGTCGAGCACCTCGCCCTTGGCGACGGGGATGCCGGTCTTCGAGGTGAACCAGCTCGTCTGGATCGGGCCGGCCTCGTGCAGGCGCGGAACGACGTGGTAGAGCAGGTCGTCGGCCGGCGCGAAGGACGGCTTGTTGTCGAACAGGACGCGGTTGCCGCAGGCCGGCTGGCGCATGACCAGGTCGATCGAGCCGGCGTGCAGGTGACCGCCGGAGGCGACGATGCGGCCGCCGATCGGGACCTTCCAGTGGTTGACGCGGTCGTCGACCGAGCCCGGTCCGCCACCCCCGCGCACGTGGTAGCTCGACGAGCGGCCGCAGCCGTTGGCGCGCACCCACAGCGGGCGCACGGCCGTGCGCCTGGCCGTGTCCACCGTGACGCGGTAGCGGACGTAGACCTGCTTCTCGGAGTAGCGGTGGCTCATGAGCATCCCGCTCATCTGCCAGCGGTCGTGGCGGCGCAGCCGGTAGCCGTAGCCCGCGGGCAGGTCGAGCGTCTCGTTCTCCTCGCCGGTCCCATAGAAGACCTCGGGCTGGCGGGACGTGCACTGGCCCGCGGTCCGCAGCACGTCGAGGTTGTTGAAGTAGACGTGGTGCAGCATCCCATCATGGATCGTGATCCTGCGGCCGCGGGCGTCGACCAGCAGGGCGTGCATCCGGGTGACGTACCCGCTGGTGCGCGGGCGCGGGACGGACTCCTCGAGGAACTGGGTGCGGAACCCGCCGAGCGTGTAGGGGCCGGCGCGCAGGGTCTCGGTGCGCAGCTTCGCGCTCGCGGCCGCGGGGACGAGCAGGAGCGCGGCGAGGGCGAGCGTCAGGACAAGTCGGGTGAGGCGCACGTCCGGCACGATAATCCCTCGGGCGGCCGGTGCTAGGCGACCAGCGCCGTGAACAGACGCTCGAGGGTGTGCGCCGGATCGTCGGTGAGGCCCGTGTGGACGGGCGACGGCTGGATGATCGTGCTCGAGGGCGCGACGAGCCAGTGGAAGCGCTCGCTGCGCTCCATGGCGCAGACGGCGCCCTCCCCCTCCCCCGCCGCGACCGCGGCGAGGGCGCGCAGATGGCGGTCGACCGCGTCGCCGTCGGCGCCCGGGTCGAGCGCCGCGAGCCGGGCGTGGTCGAGCTGCACGCGCGCTTGCAGGAAGCCCCGGCGCCGGCAGAAGACCACGACGCCGGCGTTGACCCGCTCGTCGCGCTCGATCCGCGGGACGACCTGCAGCACGGCGTACTGGAAGGCCTCAGCCGGCACGTCGCGCCTCCTCGGCCTCGGTCGCGAAGCCGCCCCACGCCAGGCGGCCGGTCAGCCACTCGGCGTACGCCGCGCGGCCGGGCCCGGCCAGCCAGGCATCGGGCACGGCGGCGACCACGGGACCCACCGCCGCGGCGCCCCGCGGCGCGAGCCGCTCGTGGGCGTCGGTGATCGGCCCGGCCCGCGCCAGCAGCACGTGGTCGCGGACGTTGGGAAACGGGCGACGGGCCTCGGCCGCGAAGTCCGCTGCGGCGTGCTGGCGGTACAGCGCGGCTCCGTGGTCGATCAGCCACACGTCGCCGTGCCAGGACAGCAGGTTGGGATTGCGCGGCGTGCGGTCGACGTTGGCGATCAGCGCGTCGAGCCAGACGACGTCGGCCGCCCACACCGGCTCCACCCCCGGCGCCGCGGCGGTGAAGGGCAGCGCCCCCGGGAGGAAGTCGACCCCGAGGTTCTCGCCGCCCGAGGCCTCGATGAGCTCCTGGATCTCCGGGTCGGGCTCGGCCGCGCCGAGGACCGGATCGAGCGCCATCGTCACGAGCTCGGGGACGCGCAGGCCGAGCGCGCGCGCGAGCTCTGAGCCGATCACCTCGGCCACGAGCGCCAGCGGTCCCTGCCCGGCGCCGCGGAACTTGCACACGTAGAGGCCGTCGTCGTCGGCCTCCACCAGACCGGGCAGCGACCCGCCCTCGCGCAGCGGGGCCACGTAGCGGGTGGCGGTGACCGTCCTCATCGGCGGGCGGGTCGGCGCCGGCGCTCAGCTCAGCGCGTCGACCAGCTCGTCCTTGGTCATCTTCGAGCGCCCCTCGACGTCCTCGTCGGCCGCGCGCTCGAGCAGCTCGCGCTTGGACAGATCCTCCAGGCGCTCGCCCTTCATGCGGGCCAGGCTCTGCTCGAGGGCGGCCATCAGGTCCGGCGTCGCCGCCGGCTCGCGCTCGGGCTCGGACGCCTTGACCGTGCCGCCCATGCGCCGGCGCTCGATCACGTCGAGCAGGCGCATGCGGTAGCCATCCTCGTAGCGGGCCGGGTCCCAGTCGACCGAGAGCCCCTCGATCAGCGCGACCGTCTGCTCCACGGCGGCCTGCTTGGCCCTGCCGGCCGGCGCGATGCCCTTCGCCGGGCGCACCTCGTCGTGCCAGAGCAGCGTCACCAGCGACAGCCGGCCCGCGCGGGCGCGGACGAGCACGAGGTACTCCTTCGTGCGCATGACGAAGCGCCCGAGCGCCGCGCGGTCGGTCGTGCCCATGACCTCGACGAGCAGCCGGTAGGCGCGCAGCGTACCCTCGCTGTCGCCGATCGGCAGCAGCACGTAGGGATGGTCGAAGTAGGCCGGGTCGACCTGCTCCAGCGGCACGAACGCCTCGATCTCGATCGTGCGCGTGCGGCGCGGCTCGACCGTCTCGAGGTCCTCGTCGGTGATCACCACGAGTTGGTCGGCGGAGACCTCGTATCCGTGGGCGACCTCGTCCCACTCGACCTCGATGTCCTCCTTGGAGCAGAAGCGGCGGACCTCGACCGGCCGGCCCGTCTTCTCATGCAGCTGGCGGAAGTGGATGCCGACGTCGCGCACGGCGCTTGAGAGCTGCACTCCGACGTTGACCAGGCCGAAGCTCAGCGAGCCGGTCCAGAGGCTGCGGGCCACTACTTCTTCGACCCCTTCACGCTGGCTTCGAGCGCCGCGAAGAGGTCGGACTCCTCGGTCGGCTCGTCCTCGGCTTGGCGCACGAGCTGCTTGCCCTCGGCCTTCGCCTCGATCATCTCCAGGACGCGCTCGCGGTAGCTGTCGTCGTATTCACCGGGCTGGAAGTCCGCGGCCAGCGCATCGACCAGCGAGGCGGCCATCTCGACCTCGCGCGGCGACGGGCCGCGGCCGGGCTCTGAGAGCTCAAATTCCTTGACCTCCACGACCTCGTCGGCGAAGTGCAGCGTGTGCAGTCCGAGCACGCCGTCGAGCGGGCGGACGGCGACGAGGTACTCGCGGTCGTGAAAGGTCATGCGGCCGATCCCGGCGCGGCCGGTCCTTGCGAGCGCCGCGTGCAGCGCCTTGTAGGCGTCCTCACCGCCCTCGCGCGGGCCGAGGTGGTAGGTCTTGGCCCAGTAGATCGGGTCGACGTCGGCGACGGGCACGAAGTCCTCGATGCCAATCGTCTTGGTGCGGTCACCGGCCGCGGCCTTGATCTCGTCGTTGGCGAGCACGACGAACTCCCCGTCGTCGACCTCGTAGCCCCTGACGATGTCGTCGTAGTCGACCTGCTTGCCGGTCTCGGGGTCGATCCGCCGGTGCTCGAGCGCCGCGCCGTCGGTCTTGTGCACCTCGCGGAAGTGCACGGTCTTGGACTCGGTGGCGCTGTGGAGCTTGATCGGGACGTTGACGAGCCCGAAGGTGATCGTGGCGTTGAGGATCGAGCGCGGCACCTTCACCTGCTACCCGTCAGGCGCAGGATCGGCACCTCCGGCGGAGCGCCGAGGCGCAGCGGGATGCCCGTCTCCCCCACGCCGCGGGAGACGAACAGATGGCGGCCCTGCTCGACGACGTGGCCGGCCTTGTAGCGCGTGCCGTGGCGCGAGGGCATGCTGCGCGGGATCAGCGGGAGGTCGATCTGGCCGCCGTGCAGGTGCCCGGCGAGCGTCAGCGCGACGCGGGCCGGGACGTAGGGGAACACGTCGGGATCGTGGCTGAGCACGAGGACCGGCTCGTCCTCGGGCACGGCGGCGAGCGCCGCGCCGACGCGCGGGTCGCGCGCGCGCAGGTCCGCCACCCCCGCGATCCACAGCGGGCCGCCGCGGGCCTCGAGCCGGACGGCCTCGTTCTCGAGCACCCGCAGGCCGGCGTGGCGCAGCGCGGCGCCCATCGCGTGGCCCTCGTGGCGCCAGTCGTGGTTGCCGAGCACCGCGACGACGCCGACGGGCGCGCGCAGCCGGGCCAGGCGGGTCGCGACGGCGCGGGGGTTCATCCGGTGTCCGCCGAGCACCCCCGCGTCGACGTAGTCGCCGAGCAGGACGACGAGATCCGGAGCGGCGCCGACCGTCGCGTCGACGAGCTCGGACAGGCGGCGCTCGCGGACGGTGGGGCCGCCGGCGTGCAGATCGGCGAGGACCGCCACGCGCAGGCCGTCCAGCCGCGCGGGCCAGTTGGTCAGCGCCAGGTCGTGCTCGGGCAGCCGCAGGCGGCGGGCGACGCGCATCGACGGCCGATTATGGTCTCGCGCCGCATGGCCGCGCTCTACGAGCCGCACGGCGACACCTTCATCCCGACCGCCTACACCCGCGGGCCGTGGGACCCCGCCCACCAGCACGCGGGCCCGCCCTCGGCGCTGCTGGCCCGGGCGATCGAGGCCGCCGCCGGCATCGGCGAGGGCCAGCTGGCGCGGATCGCGCTCGACATCCTGCGCCCGGTGCCGCTCGAGCCGCTGCGCGTTGAAGTGCGCACGGTTCGCCCGGGCCGCCGCGTCGAGCAGCTCGAGGCGACGATGACGCTGGCGTCCGACGGGACCGAGCTCATGCGCGCCCGCGCCTGGCGCCTGCGTGCCGATGCGGTCGAGCTGCCGCGCGGCCTCGGCGAGCCCGAGCCGCCGCCGGCGGGACCCGAGGATCTGGAGGTCTCGCCGCGTCCGTCGTTCTGGACCGACGACGTCGCCTACTTCGACGCGCTGCAGTGGCGCTTCGTGCACGGTGACTTCGAGCAGCCCGGCCGCGCCGCCTGCTGGACGCGCATGAACGTCGACCTGGTGGCCGGCGAGCCCGCCACGGCACTCGAGCACCTGCTGGTCATGGGCGATGCCGCCAGCGGCATCTCCGCGGCGCTCGCCTGGAGCGCGTGGACCTTCGCCAACGTCGACTTCTCGGTCGCCCTCGAGCGCCCGCCCGCCGGCGAGTGGCTCGGGATGGACGCCGTCACCCGCTTCGGCGACCGCGCCGCCGGCATCTGCAGCGCCGTCACCTTCGACGCTCGCGGCCGCGTGGGCACGTCGACCCAGGCGCTGCTCGTGGCGCCCCGCTGAGGGCGTCCGTCCGGACCCGGTGAGATCATCGCGGCCATGGCTCTCACTCACGCTGGCTGGGCGGTGCGTCTGCGTCTTCCCCGCTGGGACGATCACCTCGTCGAGCGGCTCGGGCACGCCGGCATCGAGGCGCTCGAGGCGCCCGATCGCTTCCGCAACATCCCGCTCGAGGTGACCCTGATGACCCCCGACGAGGGGGAGTCCCCCGCCTACGAGCGCATCGCGGGCGCCCTGCGCGGCTGGACCGTCCTGCTGCCGCTGGACTTCGTCTCAAGCGGGCCGGGCTAGCCGCTCAGCTCGCGCAGCTCGCGCACCGCGACCAGCAGGCCGGCGAGGTCGGCGCCGTCGACCGACTGTGAGCGCATCACCGCCCCGAGGTGCTCGGCCCGCGCCTCGTGGGCGGCCACGAACGCCTCGACGGCCGCCTCCGGCTCGGCCTGAGGGCTCGCCGCGAGGGCGGCGGCGCAGCGCCTGCACGGCCCAGCGCTGGACGCGCTGGGTGGCCGGCAGGCCCTCCAGCTCGGACTCCAGCCAGCCGAAGCGCAGGCGGTCGCCCATCAGCGCGAAGGCGAGGCCGACCTCCTCGAGCCCACGGCCGGACTCGGCCGCGACGGCGAGCACGTCGGGCGCGAAGGCGAGGTCGGGGGCGAGGGCGTGCGCCTCGGCGAGCGTCTGGGGCACGCCGAGGGCCTCGAGGCGGTCCGCCTCGGCGGCGATGCGCTCCGGCGGCGCGGCCTCGAGGGCGTCCTCGATCGCATCGAAGCCCTCGTGCCCGGCCTCGACGAGCTCCTGCAAGGTTCCCGCGGGAGCGTGCCGGAGCTGCCAGCGCGTGACGGCCTCGACGAGCTGCTCGACGCCGTCGAGCAGCCGCAGCTCGATCTCGTGGTCGAGCTGGGCGTCGAGCGCGTCGATCGCCGCGAAGCGTCCGACCGCGCCGGTCACGTCGCGCGCGATCCGGTAGGCGCGCACGACGTCGGCGGGCGCGGCGCCCAGCTCGGTCGACAGGCGCGAGACGAACGACGGCCCGAGGGCGTCGACGACCTCGTTGGCGACGAGCGTCGCCGTCAGCTCGCGCCGCAGCCGGTGCCGGCCCAGCAGGTGGCCGAAACGCTCGACCACGGCCGGCGGGAAGTAGCCGCGCAGGTCGCGCTCGAACCAGGGGTCGTCGACGAGGTCGGACGCGAGCAGCGCGGCGGTCAGCGAGCGCTTGGCGTGGGCGAGCAGCACGGCCAGCTCCGGCCGGTGCAGGCCCTGGCCGCCGCGGCGGCGCTGCCCGAGCTGCTGGACGCCGGGCAGGGCGTCGGCCTGGCGATCGAGGATCCCCTCCTCCTCGAGCGCGGCCATCAGGTCCTCGTAGGCGTAGATGCGCGCCGGGGAGATCGTGACCTCGCGCGACAGGATCCGCGCCTGGCGGTAGGAGTCCTGCAACACGTGGGAGACGACGTCGTCGGTGGCGGCGACCAGCACATCGTGGCGTCCCGCCGCGTCGAGCTCGCCCCGGGTGACGGCGAGGTCGAGCAGGATCTTCAGGTTGACCTCGTGGTCCGAGCAGTCCACGCCGGCGGAGTTGTCGATGAAGTCGGCGTTGACGCCGACGCCGAGCGACGCGAGCTCGACCCGGGCGCGCTGGGTGAGCCCGAGGTTGCCGCCCTCCCCCAGCACCCGGCAGCGCAACTCGTCGGCGTTCACGCGGATCGTGTCCGAGGCGCGGTCGCGCGCGTCGGCATCGGTCTCGCCGGACCCCTTGACGACCGTCCCGATCCCGCCGTTGAACAGCAGGTCCACGGGGGCGCGCAGCACGGCGCGGATGAGCTCGTCGGGCGTGAGCGAGGCGGCGTCGACGCCGAGCGCTGTCCGCGCCTGCGCGGACAGCGCGATCGCCTTGGCGGTGCGCGGCCAGACGCCGCCGCCGGCGCTGATCGCCGCCGCGTCGTAGTCGGCCCAGGCGGACCGCCCGAGCGCGAACAGCCGCCGTCGCTGCTCGTAGGACGCCGCCGGGTCTGGGTCGGGGTCGATGAAGACGTGGCGGTGGTCGTAGGCGGCGACGAGCTTGAGCGTGCGCGAGAGCAGCATGGCGTTGCCGAAGACGTCGCCGGACATGTCGCCCACGCCGGCCACCGTGATCACGTCGCGCTCGGGATCGAGGTCGAGCTCGCGGAAGTGGCGCTTGATCGACTCCCAGGCGCCGCGCGCGGTGATGCCGAGCCGCTTGTGGTCGTAGCCCTCGGACCCGCCGGAGGCGAACGCGTCACCGAGCCAGAAGCCGCGCTCGAACGCGATCGCGTTGGCCGTGTCGGAGAAGGTCGCCGTCCCCTTGTCGGCGGCCACGACGAGGTAGGGGTCCTCCCCGTCGTGCACCCGCACGCCATCGGGATGGACGAGCCGGCCGTCCGCCAGGTTGTCGGTGATGTCCAGCAGCGCACGGATGTAGCGCTGGTAGGAGGCGGCGACCGCGTCGCGCAGTTCGCCGGGGTCGTCCGGGTGCCGCTTCAGGTAGAAGCCGCCCTTGGCGCCCGTCGGGACGATCACGGCGTTCTTGGTCATCTGGGCGCGCATCAGCCCGTAGACCTCGGTGCGAAAGTCCAGGCGGTCCGACCAGCGCAGCCCGCCGCGCGCGATGGCTCCGCCGCGCAGGTGGATCCCCTCCATCGCCACGGAGTGCACGAACACCTCGACGTGCGGCTTGGGTGCCGGGATGCCGGCGATGTCCTGCGAGCGCAGCTTGAGCGCCAGCGCGTCGCGGCCCGGCCGGAAGGCGTTGGTGCGCAGCGTCGCGTCGATCAGGGTCAGCTGGTCGCGCAGGATGCGGTCCTGGTCGAGCGACGCGACCGCGTCGAGGTCGGCGAGGAGCTCCTCGCGCAGCGCTTCGGCAGCGTCGGCCGGGCCGGTCTGCGGGCCGTGGCGCAGCTCGAAGTAGCGCACGAGACCGGCGGCGAGCGCGGGCTGGTCGGCGAATGCCCGGGCGTCGTAGCGCAGGCCGAAGCGCGCGCCGGCGCGCTGGCGGTAGACGCGATACGCGCGCAGCGTCGCGACCTGCCGCCAGGTCAGCCCGGCGACGAGCACGAGCCTGCTCAGCCAGTCCGACTCGGTGTCCCCGCGCCGGACGGCCGTGATCGTGTCCGCGAGGCGATCGCCGGCGGCGTCGAGGTCCACCGGCGCGCCGTCAGGGCCGAGCACCCCGAAGTTCTGCACGAAGGTCCGCTCGTCGCCCCCGGCGAGCCGCGCCGGGCGCTCGTCGTGGACCTGCAGGCCGAGCATCTCGAGGATCGGCAGGATCTCGGAGAGCGGGACCTTGCCGCCACGCTTGTAGAGCGCGAGCCGGGTGCGCGGGCCGCTGCGCCCCTCGGCGTGCTGCAGGCCGACGACAAGCTGCTCCTCGCCGGCGTCGAGCTCGGCCAGCCGCTCCACGTCGGCTGCCGCCAGCTGCGCCTGGGTCGCCGCCTTGTAGAAGTCCGGCAGCCGCGGGCACCAGGTGGAGGCGAGCTCGCGGGCGCGCGCGGCGGTGTGGCGGCGGCACAGGACGCGCTCGACGGCGTCGTCCCACGAGCGCGTCAGCTCGGCGACCGCGCGCTCGATCTCGGCGAGGTCCGGGTCGGGGAGCTGGCCCTGCGGCGCGTGGATCGTGAAGTGCAGCCGCGCGTGGTGGAACTGCTCGTCGATGACCTGGTCCGACTCGAGCGTGCTGGCCTGGCCGTAGTGCGTCATGAGCAGTCGGCGCACCCGCTCCGCCAGCGGCGCGCTGTAGCTCCGGCGCGGGAGCGCCACGACCAGGGAGGCGGTGCGCTCGTCGGCCGAGCGGCGCCCGAGCACGCGCACCTCGTCGCTCTGCAGGGCCAGCAGCGCGACCACCATCGCCCGCAGATCCTCCCAGCCTGCCGCGAACAGCTCGTCCTTGTAGAACGAGCTGAAGATCGCGACCGCGACGCGGTGGTCGTGGGAGCCGTCGATCAGGTCCTCGGCCTCGACGATGCGCCGCAGCTTGTGGCCGAGCAGCGGGGTCTCGGCCGCGGGCGTCGTGTACGCCTTGCGCGTGAACAGGCCGATCAGCCGGCACTCCCCCACGCGCCCCTCGTGCTCGAAGCGCACGCCGATGTAGTCCATGCGCGCGCGGCGGCGCACGGGTGAGAGGCGGTTGGTCTTGGCGACCGTCAGCAGGTCGCCGCCTGACAGATAGCGCTGGGTCGATTCGCCCAGATCGGCGACCCGGCGGCCCTGCGCGACCGCACTCGTGCCCTCGTCGGCCAGCAGCCCGAGGCCCGAGCCCGCGACGACCCCGAGGACGCCATCGACGACCTCGTACTCGCGATAGCCGAGGAAGGTGAAGGTGCCGTCGAGCAGCCAGCGCAAGAAGGACAGGGTCTCGTCGACCGCTTCGAAGCCGTGAGCCCCGGCGCCGCCGCGGGCTCGCGCGATCATCCCGCCGACCCGCTGCGTCATGGCCGGGAAGTCCGAGACGACCCGGCGGACGTCCTCGAGCACCTCGAGCAACGCGCGCTCCACGTCGGCGAGCTCGTCGGCGGACAGGCGCCGGTCGAGCTCGAAGTGCATGACGGACTCGCGGCGGGCGCTGTCGCGCGGCCCGGTGACGGCCGTCAGGGCGCCGTCGGCCGCCCGCTCGGTCCCGACGATCGGGTGCACCACGCGGCGCACGCCGAGCCCGCGCGTTTGCAGCTCGGCCGAGACGGAGTCGACCAGGTAGGGCAGGTCATAGGTGGCCGTCTCGACCACCGAGCCGAGCGCCTCGTAGCCGTGGCGCTCGAGCGTCGGGGTGAACGCGCGCACGGCGGCGGGACGGCGCCCGCGGCCCGCGATCAGCTCGAAGGCGCCGCGCGCCTCTTCCAGCAGCGCCTGTGCGTCTGCGCCCGCGTCGTTGTGGCGGTGCAGGTAGGCCGCGGCGAAGGCGCGTAGGAGCGGGTCGCCGGCCAGGGCTCCGACGCGGTCTCGCAGGCTCTCCTCCGCAAGGGTCACGCTGGAGCCCACCGTACGGGATTTTCGTCCTCCGGTGCACCGCAAGCGGAGACCTGCGGAACGACGTTACCGTCCGGTGCATGGAACGTCGCGACACCGCGCGGTACATGGCCGCCCTCGCGCTCGTGGGGTCCTTCGCGCCCTCGCTGCTGCGCCGCGACCGGCGCGAGCAGCTGGCGGTGTCGGCCGGCTCGGCGGCGCTCGGCGGAGCCGCCGGGTGGGCGGCGGAGAGCCTCGTGGCGCAGGTCGCCCGGCGCGTCGACGGCGGGGAGACGACCGCACGACTGACGATCGCCGGGCTCGGCGCGTCCGCCACGCTGATGCGCCTCGACGCGGCCGGACCGGCGCTCGCGCTGGCCGGAACCGGCGCGCGGGTCGCGGGCATCGCGGCGCTGATCGGCTGGGCGGCGCCGGAGCGCCGCCGCGTGCGCGGCTTCGATCCGCTGCCGATCGCCGCGGCCGGCGCGCTGGCCCTCGGCGCCAAGGCGGTCCAGGCCCAGCGGCGCCGGCGCGGGCGCAAGCCTGTGCCCTACCCCTGCGGCGACTATCCGCCGGGCGCGTCCTTCGGCGCCGACAGCCTCGTGCAGGGTCTGGACTTCGAGGGCCAGCGCTTCGTCGCGGGCGCCACGACCGGCCTCCCGCATGTTCCGGTGCGCGTCTTCGTCGGCATGCGCTCGGCGCCCGACGTCGCGGCGCGCTGCGACCTCGCGGTGGCCGAGCTCGACCGTCTCGGCGCCTTCGACCGCCGCCGGCTCGTGGTCTGCTCGGCCACGCTGCGCGGCTACGTGAACCCGGTCCCGATCGCGACGGAGGAGATCCTGTCCGACGGGGACGTCGCCCACGTCGTCGTTCAGTACTTCGATCGGCGCACGCCGTGGCTGTGGCGCAAGGTCCCGATCGCCGCGCAGACGCACCGCGAGCTGCTCGCCCGCCTCGAGCGCCGCCCCGGTCCGGAGCTGTGCATCTACGGGGAGTCGCTGGGCGCCTGGGCGAGCCAGCAGGTGTTCCGCGATGAGGGGCCTGCCGGTCTGGACCAGCGCGGCATCGCGCGAGCGCTGTGGGTCGGGACGCCGTACTTCTCGCGCTTCGGCCGCCGGGCGCGGCGGATGCACGACGATCCGCGCATGCGCTTCCTGCACACGCGTGACGTGCTCGAAGCCGATCCGCCCGACGTCGCGGGCCTGCGATTCGTCCTGCTGGAGCGGCTGACGGATCCCGTCGTGCTGTTTCCGGGCTTCGAGCTGCTGTGGCGGCGCCCGCCGTGGTATCCGGGCGGCTCCTGGAGGCCGGGGATCTCGTTCCTACAGGGCCTGCTCGACCTCGTCAAGGCCACGCGCTGGACCGCCGACCAGCCCGCCTCCGCGGGTCACGACTACCGCATCGAGCTGCCGCTGGTCGTCAACCTCGCCTTCGGGCACCGGCGCCCGCGCCCGCAGGCCGAGGCGATCGGAAACCAGGTGCTCGCAGTAGAGGCCGGGCGAGCCGCGGCCGTCAGGGCGGCGCGGCAGGCGGGCAACGACGCCCGCCGGCCTACTGCCGGCCGGGCGTGCGCTGCTCCGGCGAGGGGAGCGCCTCGAGCGGCGTGAGCTCCGTCCCGTCCCAGCTGAAGTGGACGATGACGGGCACGCCGGTTGGCTTGTCCGGCTCGTCCGCGGACTGAAAGATCCCGTACTGCAGCGTGACCTCCAGGTCGTCCGTGCTCACGACCGACACGTCGGCGCTGGGGTCGGTCGAGTCGTTGCCGATGTAGTCGCCGTTGGCGAAGAAGAAAGCGAGCTCGCTGCCGGTGTCCGAGCGCCCGATCAGGACTCGCAGCGTCGCCTTGGGGTCGTAGTCGCCCAGGTGCACGACCTTGAAGCCGCGGCTGACGACGATCTGGGCGGCGGCGGCGCGCTCCTCCTGCTGGGCGGCCGTCGTCGGGGTGGGCGTCGGCTTCGGTGCCGCCGTCTCGGTGGCCGTCGCCGTCGCCGTCGCGGTGGGCCGCGGCGTGCGCCTCGGCGTGGCGGCGGCGGCGGTCCGCCTGCTCGAGTCCCCGTTCGACCCCCCGCCCGAGCCGCCGATCATCACGAGGGTCACGATCAGGACGATCAACAGCCCGCAGAGGCCGGCGACGCCGAGCACGCGCGCCCGGTCGCGGTCGGCCTGCGAGACCGGGCGCCCGGACGGTGGACGTCTCGACGGCTCAGCCATACCCGAGCGATGCTAGCTGGCGGCCCGGGGGCTGCCGATGCAGGAGCGCTGCATCGACGGCAAAGCACAACCAATCGGCCATTCCCGTGTTGCGAAGGCCATGCCGGTCTCCCGCCGCCGTGCCATCGAGCTCGCGAGCGCTGCCGCGGCGGTCGCCGCGCTGCGCCCCTCCACCGCGCTCGCGGCGCGCCCTGGATCGTTCGCGCTCGACCTGACCGCGGCGCTTCCGCGCGCAGCGACCGCAGCCGGCACGCGCCACGTCCTGCCCGTGATGAGGGCGCCCCGGCGCTTCGATCTGATCGGCCTCGACTTCGGCCCCGCTGCACACGTCCACGCCGAGGTCCGCGCGCGCCGGCGCGGCGGGGCATGGTCACGCTGGGCCGCGCTGCACGACGCCACGCAGCCCTGCTGGACCGGTGCCGCCGACCTGTTTCAGGTGCGCTTCACGGGCGCCGCACGCCGGCTGCGCGCCCGCTTCGTGCGGGTCGGGCGGGTCAGCTCACCAGCGGGCGGCGCGAAGGCGGCGAAGCGGGTCGCCGGCTCCCCGCCGCCGATCCTCAGCCGGGCCTCCTGGGGCGGGAATCGCGTGCCGCCCAGGTACGACCCGCTCTACGGCGAGGTGCTGGTCGGCTTCGTCCATCACACGGTCACCGCCAACGACTACCGCGCGGAGGACTCCCCCTCGATCGTCCTGGGCATCTGCCGCTACCACCGCGACCACAACGGGTGGAACGACATCGGCTACAACTTCCTCGTCGACAAGTACGGCCAGATCTTCGAGGGTCGCGCCGGCGGCATCGACCAGGCCATCGTCGGCGCGCAGGCGCAGGGCTATAACTCGCACTCGACCGGGGTCTCCTGCCTCGGCGACTACTCCAGGCTCGCGCTGCCCGCCGCGGGGATGGAGGCCGTCGCGCGGCTGCTGGCCTGGAAGCTGCCGCTGCATGGCGTGCCCGTGACCGGGACGGTGACCGTCCCCTCCGAAGGAGGCCCCACCAACCGCTTCCGCAGCGGGACGAAGGTCAGACTGCAGCGCATCTCGGGCCACCGCGACGGCGATGCGACGTCGTGCCCGGGCAACGGCATCTATGACGCGCTCGACACGCTGCGCGCCCGCACGGACGCTCTCTCCGTCCCCCTGTCCGCGCTGACGGTCAAGGCCGATCGGACCGAGCTGCGCTACCCCGCGACGACCCTCGCGCTCTCCGGCGCGCTGCGCTTCGCCGACGGCGCGCCTTCGGCCGGTGCCCCGGTGCAGGTCCAGTACCAGACCCGGTCGGGCGCGGCCTGGGGGCTCTTGCAGACGCTCACGGCGGACCCGCAGGGCGCGTTCGCCGTCGGCGTGCCGGTGCCGGCGAGCGGGCGGGTGCGCGCGGTCTTCCCGGGCGACGTCACGCATGCGCCGATCAACGCGGTGCCGATCACGGTGTCGGTCGCCCCGCAGCTCACGCTGGCGCTCAGCCCGCGGCGCCTGAAGCTCGGCCGGGCGACGACGATCGACGGCGCCATCGGCCCGACGTGGCCGGTCCGGGCGCACTTGACGATCGAGCGCCGCGTCGGCAAGCGCTACTACCTCGTTCGGCGCAAGAAGGTCCGCGTCACCGCCGGGAGGCTCACCACGACCTTCCGGCCGCCGCGCAAGGGCCTGTTCCGCGTGACGCTGCGTGCCGGCGGCTCGACGATCCGCCGGCTCGTGCGCGCGGTCTAGGCCGCGTCGCCGCGGTCGCGCCGCAGCCAGTCGGTGACCTTGCCCGTCGCGTCGGCGAGCTGCTCGCCCGCCTTGGCGACCCCGTCGCCGACCTCGGTGAACAACGAGCTGAAGCGCTCGCGGTAGTGCTCGGTGGCGGCGTCGGCCTCGTCGCGCATGCCGGCCTCCTGCCCGCGGCGGACGTACTCGCCGTCGACGATCCGGTCGTAGGCGCCGGACTGCACCCAGGCCATCAGCTCGTGCACGCGCTTGACGGCGTGCGGGTGGGTCATGTTGAGCTCGGAGCGCAGGCGCGTGAGCTTGTCCCAGCCCTCGACGTCGCGGTACTCCTGCCCCTGGCGCACGAACGTGTCGAGGTTCATCCGGGCCGAGGGCATGCCCGCGCCGAGCACCATCAGCGTGCGGCAGGTCGCGAGCGGGTCGCGGTTGACGAGCGTCGCCGCCCGGTCGGCCGACAGCTCCGCGGCGCGGTACCACTCGAGCAGGGCGAGGCGGACCGCCATCAGCGGCAGTCCCGCGAGCAGCCCGAGCGGGCCGGCGAGCGGCAGGCGCAGCAGGATCATCAGCGTCGTGCGGTACATGACGTGCTCGGCGAGGATGTGGCCGGCCTCGTGGCCGAGCACCGTGCGCAGCTCGCTCTCCTCCAGCAGCTCGAGCGTGCGCGAGTTGACGAGCACGAACGGCTTGCCGGCGCCGACGGCGGCGGCGTTGGTCACCGGGAACTGGGTCACGAACAGCTCCGGCACCGGCTTGAGGTCCAGCCGCGCGTAGGCGGCGACGTGGTCGGCCCACGCCTGCGGGAGCTGGTCAGGCCCGATGCGCACCGACGAGGCGACCAGGTTCTGGCGCAGCGCGCGCTCGTAGCCGAACTCGCTGATCTTGCGCACCACCAGGTCGAGCATCGGGATGCTCTTCAGCGCCGCCGTCGCCGCGCGGTCGGCGGGATGCTCGAACGCCCGCGCGGAGATCCCCTCCAGCCGCTGGTCTTCGGGGAGGGTCTCGGTCATGTACCCGAAGCTAGCGGTCAGGGCTGGGCCCGGTGCGATACTGACCGGCGTGCCGCGCCACATCGTGCTCTTCTCCACCGAGGCCTGCACGTTCTGCGTGCACGCGAAGTCGCTGCTCACCAAGCGCGGCGTGCGGTTCGAAGAGGTCAGCCTCAGCGACCATCCGGCCCTCCAGGTCGAGCTGGCGAGCATCACGGGTCTGACGAGCTTCCCCCAGATCGTCGTCGACGGCGAGGCGCTCGGCGGCCTGAACGAGCTCCGGGCAGCCGACAAGGACGGCACCCTCGCGGCCTGGGCCGCCGACTAGGTCAAGACGCCGCCTCGCCGATCACCCGCGAGAGCTGGGCCCCCTGCCAGGCCAGCGGCGAGGCCCCGGGCTCCTCGCTGACCAGTCGCGCGCCGTCGATCGTGTGCGCGTAGCGCTCGCCCACGGCGTAGGGGTGCTCCGGATCGGCCTCGTCGCGGCTGGCGACCACGGTCACCGGGAACTCGAGGGCGGCGAGGTCGTCCCAGGCCTCGAAGGGCCGCGAGCGCGGGACGGCGCGCAGGGCGTCGGCGACCGCGCCGAGGTGCTCGTGCTCGCCGAGGCGCTGCCGGATGACCCGCTGCACCGTCGCGCGCCAGCGCTCGGGCGTCGGCGGCGTGCCGTAGGCGGCGAGGAAGCCGTCGATCCCGCCAGCGCGCAGGCCGTCGGACAGCGCGTCCCAGTGCTCGAGGCGCGCCGCGCCCTCGGGGTCGAAGGCCGGGGTGATCAGGACCGCGGCCTGGACGCGCTCCGGGTGCGCGAGCGCGAGCCGCACGATCGTGTGGGCGCCCATCGACGCGCCGGCGAGGACCGCGCGCCCGACCTCCTGGTCGTCGAGCAGCGCGAGCAGGTCGCCCGCGAGCGCCGCGTAGTCGTAGGCCTCCCCGGGCGACGAGCGGCCGTGTCCGCGAGCGTCGTAGGCCAGGACGCGGTGGCCGCCGCGCTCCAGCGCGCGCGAGCCCATCACGACGTAGCGGCGGGTCGCGGTCAGTCCGTGCAGCAGGACGACGGGCGTGCCCTCGCCGGCGTCGCTTCCCGACAGCCCTGAGACCTCGAAGTCCGCCACGCGACGCACACTACCCTCACGAAAATGGTCGTCGACGTCACCGAGCAGGACTTCGCGCAGGAGGTCATCGAGCGCTCGCGGCAGCTGCCCGTGGTCGTGGACTTCTGGGCGGAGTGGTGCGCTCCGTGCCGGTCGCTGACGCCCGTGCTCGAGCAGGCCGCCGCCGACCGCGAGGGGAAGGTCGTCCTCGCCAAGCTCGACACCGAGGCCAACCAGGGCATCGCCCAGGCCTTCGAGGTCAAGAGCATCCCGGCCGTCAAGGCGTTCCGCGACGGCCAGGTCGTGGCGGAGTTCGTCGGCGCCCAGCCGCCCGGGAAGGTCAGGCAGTTCTTCGACGCGCTCGTGCCGAGCGAGGCGGAGGAGCTCGTCGCCGCGGGCGGCGAGGACAACCTGCGCCGCGCGCTCGCCCTCGAGCCCGCCAACACGCCGGCCGCCGTCGCGCTCGCGCAGCTGCTGCACGAGCGCGGCGACTGCGAGGAGGCGATGAAGCTGCTCGACAGCCGCCCGGGCTTCGCCGCCGAGGGCCTGCTGTCGCGGATCCGGCTCGAGGATGCCGATCCCGCCCTCCAGATCGCCTTCAAGCGCATGGACGACGACGACGTGGCGGGCGGCCTCGACGCGCTGATCGCCGCGATCGCCGCAGCCGGCGACCAGGAGCGCAAGGACGAGCTGCGCCGCGCGGTCGTCGGCAAGCTGGACGAGCTGGGGGTCGAGCACCCCGTGGCGCGCGAGTCGCGCCGCAAGCTCGCCAGCGCGCTGTACTAGTGCTCGTGCTCGCTGCCCTCGCCGAAAGCGCCCTCGAGCACCTCCAGCGCGAGCAGTTGCGCGGGGGTCCCGGCGACCTCGCCCTCCCCCACCTCCTCGAGCTGCGGTGAGAACTCGACGGCGACGTCGACCTCCTCCTCCTCGCCGGCCTCGGAGTCGGTGAGCGTGATCGTCGCCCGGCCGCGGCCCTGGGCGAGGTGCTCCCCGGCCAGCTCGCCCGCCGCGCGCAGCATCTGCTCGGCGAGCCGCAGGTCCTCGGCGCCCGGCCCGCGGCCGTTGTGACGCGCGTGCGCCTGAGCAGCGGCCCAGATGCGCTTGCGGTCCTCCTCGCCGGCCGGCTGGATGCCCGCGGCGGCCTCGATCTCCTCTGGCGTCGGCATCGCGTCCACGCTAGCCACGATCATGTGTTCGCACGTGGCTGAGCCCCGGACCGTCATCGCCCACATGGACATGGACGCCTTCTACGCGTCCGTCGAGCTGCTGCGCCGTCCCGGGCTGCGCGGCAAGCCGGTGATCGTCTCGGGCAACGGCCCGCGCAGCGTGGTCACGACGGCGACCTACGAGGCGCGCAGGTTCGGGGTGGGGTCGGCGATGCCCACCGCGCGCGCGCTGCGGCTGTGTCCGCAGGCGGTCCTCATCCCGCCCGACTTCACCGCCTACCGCGACGCCAGCCGGCGCGTCTGGGCGGTCGTCCGGCGCCACGTCGACGTCGTGGAGCAGTGCGGCATGGACGAGGGCTACCTCGACCTCAGCGGCCACCTGGCCCCGAAGGCGGCGCTGCGGGGCATGATCTCGGAGATCCGCGCGGAGACCGGGTTGGGGGCAAGCGTCGGGATCGGGCCGAACAAGCTCGTCGCGAAGGTCGGCTCGGACGCGGAGAAGCCGCTGGGCTTCGTCGCCCTCAGCCGGGAGATGGCCTGCGAGCGCTTCGCCGGCCATTCCCCCGGGCTGATTCCCGGGATCGGCCCGAAGACGGTGCTCAAGCTCGCGGCCCTGGGGATCGAGTCGCTCGGCGCGCTGGCCCGGTGCGACGAGGGCTTTCTGGCCGAGCACTTCGGTCCCAACCACGGGCGCGACCTGCTGCACCGCTCCCAGTTTCGCGGCTCGACCCGCGTGGCCACCGAGCACGTCGCCGTCTCGGAGTCCTGCGAGCGGACCTTCGACCGCGACATCCACGACCGCGAGGAGCTCGAGGAGAGGCTCCTGGGACTGGCGGGGACGCTGTGCGAGCGACTGCAGCGAGCCGACCGGCGCGGGCGCACGATCGCGATCAAGGTCCGCCTGGACGACTGGACCACCGTGACGCGGGCGCGGACCGTGACCGTGGCGACCAACGACGAGCCGACCGTCGCCCGGACCGCCCTCGAGCTGCTGCGCGAGTACGGCCCGAGCCGGCCGGTGCGGCTGCTGGGCGTGCGCGTCGCCTCCCTGGCGCAACCGGGGGGCGACGCGCAGCTGGCTCTCGACCTCAGCGCGTCGTGAGGATGGAGCCGGTGCCGCGAAAGCCCAGCCTCCGGGCGGTGGCGGCCGTGAGGTCGTACTCGCGGCCGCCGACGTAGGGGCCGCGGTCGACGACGCGGACCCGGACGGCCCGGTGGCCGTGGCGCAGGCTGACCCGGCTGCCACACGGAAGCGACTTGTTGGCCACGCCGAGCGTGCCGGCGTCGAGCGTGCCCCCGCAGGCGAGGTGGGCGCCGTAGAGGCCGGGCCCGTACCACGAGGCCTGCGCTGAGCGGTAGACGTTCAGCCGGCCGGCGTGGCGCGAGCGGCCACCGGACACGATGCGCGTCGGCGCGCTCATCGTCGAGCGCGGGCGCGTGCGCAGCGCGAAGCGCCCGCTGCGGCGCGGGGTCGTCCGTGCCAGCGTGGCCCAGTGCCCGTCGCGGCGGACCTGCAGGCGCACGGGCCGGCCCGCGGCGCCGCGGCCCTTGACGACGGCGGTCTGGCCCGTGCGGACGTGCAGCCGGCGGCCACCGACCTTCAGCGGCGCGCTCGAGGAGACCTTCACCGCGATCTCCCGAGAGATCGCGGGGGCCGTCGCCTTGGGCGGCAGCACCCAGACGCGCAGCGAGCCGGAGCCCGGCACCGCGTGGGCGACCCGGTAGCGGTCGCCGTGGCCGACGGTCGTCCGGGCGAGTGCCTGGTACCCGGCAGCGCCGGACGGGCGGTACTCGAGCGCGAGCGGACGCCCGTAGGACGTCTGGGCCTTGCCCGTCACGACAACGCGCCCGCCGGGGGCCGGCGTCCTGTCCGCGACCGCGATCGAGGGGGTCGAGTCCGGAGCGGCGGGCTCGGCGGCCGCGGCGCTCACGGTTGCTGTGAAAAGCGTGCCGGCGGTGACGCCGACGCGCGCGATAGTCCTGGGAATCGAGGAACCTCCTCAGTTCTCGACCTTGGGCGCCTACGGGGTTAGCTGTCGGGCTCGCGGGAGTGCCGCTACGGCCGCATCAGCGGCCGATTCGCCCCGGCCCCGGCACCTGCGCGCCGCGGCAGTGGGTCCCCCGTCCGCCGGCGCATCGTGCGCCCACGGCTCGGCAGGTCGAACATCTGTTCGTCAAGACACCTACCCACGCCGGTCGGAGCGGTGACCTGACTGTGCGCCACCGCACACTGCGCCGGCAGCGAACGCCGCCGCCGGCGAAGTTTGCAAACGTCCGTGCCACGAAGCACACTCAGCGCGTGCGCCGCCTCCTCCCCGCCCTCGTCGGCCTGGTCCTCGTCGTGGGCGGGATCTATGCATTGCTGACCGTCGTCAACCACCGCGATTCCGGCGAGCTGCAGACGGACCTGTCCGGCCAGGGCCCGGGGACGCCGGAGAGCACGCCGGGCAACCCGCCGACCTCCGGCACGGTCGGCACCGCCAACCTGACGCACGAGACCGTGGTCGGCGATCCCGAGCTGGTGCATGCGCTGGCGCTCGGCGACGTCGCCTTCGTCTACGGCACGCCGCACCCGCCGTCGGCGCTCGTCCGGCTGCGCGACGAGCAGACCGGCGCGTTCGACCCCGAGCTGGCCGCGGCCGGCCAGACCGCCATCCTCGTCCACCGCCGGGGCGTCCGGGGCATCCAGGCGCTGGCCTGGAAGCGGCGCTACCAGGCCTCGGGCCCGGCCGATCCGCGGCTGCGCGAGTTCGTGGACGCGTGGCTGGGCAAGGGCCGCGGCCAAACCGGGTAGGCCACGCTCGCATGATCGCCCCCCTCCACCTGGCGCTCGCCCAGGTCAACTCCCGCGTCGGCGACCTCGAGGGCAACGCCCGAAAGCTCCGCGAGTACATCGCCCGGGCCCGCGACGCGGGCGCCGAGATCGTCCTGTTCCCCGAGCTCGCGCTGTCCGGCTACCCGCCCGAGGACCTGCTGCTCAAGGAGCACTTCCTCGCCGCCTGTCGGGAGGCGCTCGAGGACGTCGCGCAGGAGGCGGACGGGATCGTCGCCCTCGTGGGCGTCCCCGAGCGCGCCCACGACGTCTACAACGGGCTCGCGGTCCTGGCCGGTGGCGAGGTGCGCGCCTGCTACCGCAAGAACGACCTGCCCAACTACGGCGTCTTCGACGAGCAGCGCTACTTCCAGGCGGGCGAGTCCGGCGCGGTCGTCGAGCTCGGCGAGGCGCGCGTCGGGCTCACCATCTGCGAGGACATCTGGACGCCGGGCCCGCCCGCGTCCGACGAGGCGCTCGCGGGCGCGCAGGTGATCCTCAACGCCTCGGCGTCCCCATATCACCGCCACAAGGGCCTCGAGCGCGAGCGGATGATCATCCAGCGCGCGCGCGACAACCTCGCCGCGTTCGGCTTCTGCAACCTGGTCGGCGGCCAGGACTCGCTGGTCTTCGACGGCCACTCGCTCGTGATCGACCACGAGGGCGCCGTGCTCGCGCGCGCCCCGCAGTTCGCCGAGACGCTCGTCCACGCCACGGTCGATCTGCAGGCGGCGAGCACCGCCCGGCTGCGCGACGCTCGCCTGCGCCCGCCCGTGCACTCCCAGCTGCCCCAGGTCGACCCCCTGGCCGAGCTCGAGCGCTCCGCGCCGGAGCCCGAGGCGCCGCACGGCGAGGTCACCCCCGTGCTCGAGCCGCTCGCCGAGATCTACGCGGCGCTCGTGCTCGGCACGCGCGACTACGTGGAGAAAAACGGCTTCGAGCACGTCTGCCTCGGCCTCTCGGGCGGGATCGACTCGGCGCTCGTGCTGCTGATCGCCGCCGACGCGCTCGGGCCGGACCGCGTCACCGGCGTGACGATGCCGTCGCGCTACTCCTCGCGGGGCACGCAGTCCGACGCCAAGACGCTCGCCGACAACCTCGGCGTGGAGCTGCTGGAGATCGCGATCGAGCCGGCCTTCGAGGCCTACGAGGAGATGCTCGCCGGGGCCTTCGAGGGTCGCGAGGCCGACACCACCGAGGAGAACCTCCAGGCGCGCATCCGCGGCAACCTGCTGATGGCGATGTCGAACAAGTTCGGCTGGCTCGTGCTCACGACCGGCAACAAGTCCGAGACCAGCGTGGGCTACTCGACGCTCTACGGCGACACGGCGGGCGGATTCGCCGTCATCCAGGACGTGCCCAAGACCGTCGTCTACGAGCTGGTCGACTTCCGCGGCGAGCGCGACGAGGCGCACCCGGTGCCGCGCTCGCTGATCGACCGGCCGCCGAGCGCCGAGCTGCGCCCGGATCAGAAGGACCAGGATTCCCTGCCGGACTACGACACGCTCGACCACATCCTCGAGCAGGCGATCGAGCACGACGCCTCGCGCGCGCAGCTCGAGGCGCTCGGCTGCGAGCCCGGGGACTTCGAGAAGGTCCTGCGCCTGGTCGACCTCAACGAGTACAAGCGCCGCCAGCAGCCGCCCGGCATCAAGATCAGCCCGCGCGCCTTCGGCCGTGACCGGCGCATGCCGATCACGAACCGCTACCGCGGCTGACCGGGCCGTGTTCGCGCCCGTCGACGCGCGGCGCAACAGCGCTCTGCACCGCGCCGCGACATCCGTCGCAGATACGGCATCTATTGCATGCCTGATCTGCGGATGCCGGGCGGGCTCGAGTCCGCGCTCAGCGCTCGCGCTCGCGGATCGCGATCGTCACGCGCGCCAGGGCGCAGGGCCGGCTCTGGCCATCCTTGATCTCGACCTCCCAGACCCAGGTTGTCCGGCCGCGGTGGCGCGGGAGGGCAACGGCGGTGACGATGTCGCCCGCGAAGACGGGACGCAGGAAGCTCGTGTGGTTCGAGAGGCCGGCGACGAACTTCTCCAGGTTGGTGCCGTAGGCGGTGCCGATCGAGGCCATCGTCTCGGCCATGGCGGCGAAGACCCCGCCGTGCACGAGGCCGAACGGCTGCAGGTGCCGGTCGCCGATGGCGACGTGGCCGCGCGCCTGGTCGCCGTCGGCATGGTCGAGCACGAGCCCGTAGAGGGCGTCGAAGCCCGTCAGGGGTTGGTGGCGTCCCTGCGGTGCGTCGGCCATGGCGGCGACCTTAGCCCTCGCAACCACTACGCTTCCGGACGCCGTGAGCCTCGACGCCCTAGCTCCCGATCAGCGTGCCGTGGTGCAGCTGGTGCTCCAGCAGGACCGCTCCTACGACGACTTGGCGGGGCTCCTCGGCATCACCACCGACGCGGTCCGCGAGCGCGCCCGCCGCGGATTGGAGCGCCTTTCGCCCGGTGGAGGGGTCGATCCCGACGACCGCGCCGACGTCGCCGACTACCTGCTCGGCCAGCAGTCGGTGTCCGGCCGCGAGGCGACGCGCTCGCTGCTCGCCGCCTCCGAGCCCGCCCGCGCCTGGGCCACCGCCGTCGCCGGCGAGCTGGAGGGCATCGCCCGCGGCCCGCTCCCCGAGGTGCCCGGCGGCGAGACCGCGCCGGCCGTACGCCCGGAGCCCGCGGCGACGCCCGAATCCGCGGCGAAGCCGGAGACTGCGGCGACGCTCGAATCCGCGGCACAGCCGGAGCCTGCGGCGACGCCCGAATCCGCGGCAAAGCCCGAGCCCGCGACCGAGCCCCTCGAGGCGCCCGTCGACCCCGCCATCCCGGCACGCGCCCGTCCGCGGCCCCGCCCGGCCGCCGCGACGCCGCGCGCGGTCGATGAGGTGCCCCAGCCCGAGCCGCTGAGGGCGGCCGCGGAGGGCGCTGACGGCCCGGCCCGCCCCCGCTCGAGCCTGGTCGGCGGCGGCCTGCTGATCGGCGGCCTGGCCGTCGTGCTGGTCGCCCTCGTTGTCTGGCTGGTCAACAAGGGCGGCGACAACAGCCCGTCCAAGACCACGAGCACCGGCACCTCCGCGCAGACCACGCCGACGCCGGCGGCCTCGCCCTCCTTCCAGCAGGTCGGCGCCCTCGACCTCACCGCGGCCGGTGGCGGCAGCGCCGCGGGCAAGCTCACCCTCTACGTCTCCACACAGCAGCAGCTCGCCTTCACGGTCCAGGCGACGGGCATGCCCGAGAGCCGGCAGGGCGAGGCCTACGGCGTCTGGCTGACCGGCGGCGACAAGCCGCACTTCCTCGGCTTCGCCCCCGCCGTGAAGGCCGACGGCAAGCTCGGGACCTCCGGGCCCCGGGCCGGCGACGCGAAGGACCTCCAGACCTGGCTCTCCACGGCCAAGACGATCGTCGTGAGCCGTGAAACCCAGGAGGGCGCGGCCCAGCCCGGGCCGATCGTGCTCTCGGGCGACCTGACGAAGGCCACCGGCACCGCCACGCCGACGGCCACCCCCTAGAGTGGTGGGGGCGGGGCAGCGGGCGACCCGGGGACCAACGGCGTCGTCGCGGCAATGGGCCGGGTTGGGGATGTGCCACGGACGATCCAGGCGTCCGGGTCGCGTTGACGGCTCACGCGGCGAAGGTTGTCGCCGAGCGCGCCATCGAGCTCGCTTGGGTGGAGCCTGCCTTGCTCCACCCCGAGCGGACCGAAGCGGACGCG
>JBBSIC010000037.1:0-31130 GCA_038232275.1 Solirubrobacterales bacterium
ACCGGGGTGAACGGACCTCTGGTGTATCTGTTGTCCTGCCAAGGGCACCGCAGGTTAGCTACGTCCGGACCGGATAACCGCTGAAGGCATCTAAGCGGGAAGCCGACCTCGAGATGAATTCTCCCACCACCTCGAGTGGGTAAGACCCCTGGTAGACCACCAGGTTGATAGGCCGGATCTGGAAGGGCGGTAACGCCTGAAGGAGACCGGTACTAATGGGTCGAGGGCTTGACGGTTTTGATTTCTTGGTCGATCTCTTCGTTTGTTGGACGGCTGTGCAGCTTTCAGGGCCCGCCGGCGGGGCGATGGTTTCGCCAAGTTCGGTGGCACTGGCATGGGGGAAACACCTCTTCCCATTCCGAACAGAGAAGTTAAGCCCCATAGCGCCGATGGTACTTGTCCTGCAAGGGACCGGGAGAGTAGGTCGCCGCCGGTTAATTGATGAAAGACGAGCCGCCCTGCGCGGCTCGTCGTCGTTCACTCCCCGTCCCAGTAGTCCACCGCGTCGCCGCGGCGGAACAGCAGCCGGATGTCCGGTGCGAAGACGCCGACCTTGTCACTGTCCTCGTAGACCGTGCTAGCGGACTCGGCGCGCTCGGAGATGATGATCAGCCGCGCGGGCTCCGCGGCGTGGTTGGAGATCTTGTGGGCGCCCCGCGGCCCGCGCTCGAAGCAGACGACGTCGCCGGCCTCGAGCACCTCTTCGCCGTCCGGCGTGCGCACGGTCGGCGTGCCGTGGAGCACGAACAGCCACTCTTCCTCGACGAGCTCGTAGTGATAGGGGCACACGCTCTCACCGGTGCGCAGCAGCAGCAGGTTGCCGCCCACCAGCTCCGCGCCGATGGCCGTCCGGATGGGGGCGTAGCGAGCCCGATAGCCGTCGGGCTCCTCGTCGTCGATCCGCAACTGCGCGTCGTGGACGTTGAAGACCTTCATGACGGCTCGCCGTGCCAGTAGTCGACCGCGGCGCTGCGTAGGAAGTGCAGGCTCGGGGCGTCGGCGGTCAGGCACACCGCGACCTTGTCGCTGTCGGGATAGACGATGGCGTTCGGGATCGCGCGGTTGGACAGCATGACGATGCGGGCGCGCTCTTGACCGGCGTTGGTGACCTTGTGCGCGCCCGCGGGGCCGACGGGGAAGCAGACGATGTCGCCCGGGCGCAGCCGGCGCTCGCCCTCCGGCGTCCGGACGCTGGGCGAGCCCTCCAGGACCCAGAGCCATTCCTCCAGGGCGGCCTCCCAGTGGTACGGCCCCGCATGCTGGCCCGGCTCGAGCTCGAACAGGGTCCCGCCGAGGTGCTCGCCGCCGATGCCGCCGCCGATCTGCGCGTAGCGCGAACCGTAGCCCGGCGGTTCGTCCCCATCCACGGAGAGGGCCGCCCGGTGGAGGTTGACGCGCTTCATCTCGTCCCCTCCGGGAGCGGGGTGCCCGCGGCGACCGAGTAGACGTCGACGGGCAGGCCCAGGCGGCGATCGACCGCGCCGCGGGCCCGTCGCATGCCCAGCCGGAGCGCGACGGCTTGCGAGCGGCGGTTGGCGGTGGCAACGAAGGCGATCATCTCGCTCAGGCCGAGGTGCTCGGCGCCCGCCGCGAGGGCCAGGCGCCCGCCCTCGGTCGCGAAGCCGCGCCCCCAGGCCCAGCGGGCCAGCCGCCAGCCGACCTCCGTCGCGTCACTCAGCGGCTGGGGCCACGACGGGCCGGGGCGGCAGGCGCCGACGAACCCGGCGACGCGGCCGTCGGCGAGATCGATCGCCGCCCACAACCCGAAGCCGAACGTCTCCCAGTGGTCGGCGATCCGGCGGGAGGCCTCCTTGGCGGGACCCGGACCTGCCGGGCCCCCGAGGAAGCACATCACCTCCGCGTCCGCGCACAGTCCGGCGAAGGCGTCCGAATGGCGCGCGACGTCCCAGCGCTCGTACCGGCCCACGTCGCCCTCGATGTGCTCGGGATAGGCCATCACGGGCATGGTGACAGCCCTCCACGACACCGGGCCGCTGTACGCGGCCCGGAGTCGATGAACGCCTGGCGCCGCCCCGACCGGCCCATCCGTCCTCCCAGACCGGATGCCGGCGGGGCGTGCCCGATCAGCGCGGCCTGGACGGTGTCGATGACACCGGGGCCGTGCAAACAGGGTGCCGGGCCGGAACGGCTCCGGCGCGGCGCGGGCGCGAAGGACGAACGAGGGCCCGCCGGTGCGGGTGCTCGCGCAGCGGGACGGGCGGCACGGGCGGCCTGCTGGCCGGCCCGGTGAGAGTGGACTCGCCCAAGGTGGCGAACTCGAGCGCCGAGCCGAGGGCGCCCCGCATGAGCTCGCGCAGCGAGCGGCGGGTTGGGCTGTCGATCGTCGGGGAAGGGAACATGTGTTCGAGAACCTACGGGCGGGGTCGGACGGAACGGGTGTTCTGCAAGCGTTCTTGCAGTGCTACCCATAATCCCGCTGCAAAACACGCGTTATGGCAACCCCAGTACCTCCTCGCGTGGCCGCATCAGCGCCCGGACGGCCCCACAGGCGAGGTGGACGCGCCTGGTGGTCGTCCCAGCGACCATTTCGCGCAGCCACCTGCTCGGGCTCAGGCCGCGGTGGAGCCCGCCAGCCCGAGCTCGTCGGCGCGGCTCTCGAGGGCGGCGATCACGAAGGCGAGGTGCTCGTCGAAGTCGACGCCGAGCTCCTGGGCGCCCCGGTGCACGTCGTCGCGGTCGATCGCGGCGGCGAAGGCCGGCGTCTTGAGCTTCTTCTTGACCGACTTGGGCGTCATGCCGCGGATGCCGTCCGGCCGGACGTACGCGCAGGCGGTGATGAAGCCGGAGAGCTCGTCGACGGCGTAGAGCGCCTTCTCCATCGGCGAATCGCGCGACACGCCGAGGTAGTCGGCGTGCGAGGCGATCGCGCGCACCCACTCCGGCGGCGCGTCGCGCTCGGTGAGCAACTGCATCGCCGCGCGCGGGTGGCCCGTCTCGGGATCCGGATGGCGCTCGTAGTCGAGGTCATGCAGGATCCCGACGGCGCCCCACTCCTCGGGGTCGGCGCCGAAGCGATCGGCGTAGGCGCGCATCGCGGCCTCGACGGCGAGCACGTGCCGGCGCAGCGAGTCCGAGGCGGTCCACTCGCAAAAAAGGGTCCATGCCTCGTCGCGCGAAAGAGGCGTCGACATGGCTGTTACCCTAGCCCGCCCTGTGACCGCCCCGCCGCGGTCTCAGGCCCCTCCCATGGAGAAGTTCGTCATCGAAGGAGGCGTTCCGCTCTCCGGCACGATCGTGCCTGCCGGGAACAAGAACGCCGCCCTGACCCTGCTTGCGTGCGCCCTGCTGACCGAGGACGAGGTCGTGCTGCGCAACGTGCCCCGCATCCGGGACACACAGGAGATGGTCGACCTGCTCCTGCGCCTCGGCGTCGAGGTCGAATGGACGGCCACGAACACCGTCCGCCTCAACGCCGAGCCCGTCCACACCACCGCCGTCGACGCCGGCTTGGCCGAGAGGATCCGCGCGTCGTTTTTGCTCGCCGGGCCGCTGCTCGCGCGCTTCGGCTCCGCGCACATGCCGCCCCCGGGCGGCGACGTGATCGGGCGCCGGCGCCTGGACCCGCACCTGGACGCGTTCATCGCCCTGGGGGCGACGGTCGAGCACCGCCTGAACGACATCCGCATCGAGGCGCCGGACGGCGGCCTGCGGGCGGTCGACTTCTTCATGGACGAGCCGTCGGTGATGGGCACGGAGAACGCGCTGATGGCCGCCGCGCTGGTCCCCGGCACCACCATCATCCGCAACGCCGCCTGCGAGCCGCACGTGCAGGATCTCGCGCGCATGCTCGTGCGCATGGGCGCGGCGATCGAGGGCATCTCGTCCAACGTGCTGACCGTCCACGGCGTCGCGCGCCTCGGCGGCTGCGAGCACGCGGTCGCGCCCGACCACATCGAGATCGGCTCCTTCATGGCCCTGGCGGGCGTCACGGGCGGCGAGCTGCGCATCAAGGACACCGTCCCGGACGACCTGCGCATGATCCGCCTGGTCTTCACGCGCCTCGGCCTGCAGTCCGAGCTCGACGGCGAGGACATCGTCGTGCCCGGTGATCAGAAGCTCGTCATGAGCCGCGACCACGGCGGCTACCAGATCAAGGTGGAGGACGGCCCGTGGCCGGCCTTCCCGGCCGACCTCACGTCGATCGCCGTGGCGCTCGCCACGCAATCCGAGGGCGCCGTGTTGATGTTCGAGAAGATGTTCGAGAACCGCCTCGTCTTCACGGACAAGCTCGTCGCGATGGGCGCCAACATCATCCTCTGCGACCCGCACCGGGCGGTCGTCAGCGGCGCCACCCGACTGCGCGGGGCCAAGCTCGTCTCGCCGGACATCCGGGCGGGCATGGCGATGCTGATCGCCGCGCTGTGCGCCCAGGGGGAGAGCGAGATCGGCTCGATCGAGCAGATCGACCGCGGCTACGAGTCGATCGACGACCGCCTGCGCGGCCTCGGCGCCGTGATCGTGCGCGTCGAGGCCTGAGCGGCTGGCCCGGCTCACCCGCGAGCCGCGCTCGCCCGGCACGTTTACGGCGTAGCTCGCAGCGACGACGGCGAGCAGCGGGATGAGGCCGGGCGTGGGCCGACCCTAATACCGTCTCGCTGCGATGCACCCCATCCCCAGCGGAACCCGGGACGTCCTGCCCGACGAGATGCGCGAGCTGCGGGCGATCACCCAGGCCATGCGCGGCGTCTTCGACGACGCCGGTTACGGCGAGGTGTACACCCCGGCGCTCGAGCACGAGGAGACGCTGCGGATCGGGGACGCCCGGGCGGCCCGGCCCGCCTACCGGCTCTTCGACGAGCGCGGCCAGGTGCTGGTGCTGCGCTCGGACATGACGATCCCGCTCGCGCGCGTGATCGCGACGCGCTACGCCGACGTCGAGCCGCCGCTGCGCCTGTGCTACCTCCAGCGCGCCTACCGGTCCGTCCGCCCCCAGCGCGGCGAGGCGCGCGAGCAGCTGCAGGCGGGCGTCGAGCTCGCCGGCGCCGCCGGGGCGCGCGGGACCGCCGAGGCCATGGCGATCCTCTGCCGGGCGCTGGACGCGACCGGCCTGCACGGCTACCGCGTCGGCCTCGGGAGCGCCGGGTTGTACCCGGCGCTGCTCGACCAGGCCGGAGTCCAAGGAGCGGCGCGCGAGCGCCTGCTGTTGGAGCTGGTCACCCGGGACTTCGCCGGCCTCGAGCGCGAGGTCTCAGACCTCGGCGCCGACCCGCGGCTGCTGACCGTCCCGCAGCTGCGCGGCGGCACCGCGGTGCTCGACGCCGCCGGGGAGGCGGGGGAGGGGCTGCGCGAGCTCTACGGGCTGCTGCCCGCCGACGTCCAGGCGCGCGTGATCTTCGATCTCGGCATGCAGCGCCGCAAGCTCGGCTACTACACCGGCGCGATCTTCGAGGTGTTCGACCCCGCCGTCGGGATGCCGCTGGGCGGCGGCGGGCGCTACGACGACCTGCTCGGCCGCTTCGGACGCCCGCTGCCCGCCGTGGGCTGGGCGCTCGAGGTCGAGCGCGTCCACGCCGCGCTCGTCCAGGAGCGCGCCTGATGCCCGCCCTGACCATCGCCGTCCCGCGCGGCGCCCTGTTCGCCGAGACGCTCGACGTGCTCGACGCCGTGGGGATCGACACCGCCGCCGTGCGCGGCAACGACCGCAGGCTGCTCTTCGAGACGGAGGGCCTGGTCACCATGCGCCCCTCCGACGTCCCGACCTACGTGGAGGCGGGGGCGGCCGACGTCGGCATCACCGGCAAGGACGTCCTGCGCGAGCAATCCGAGCGGGAGGTCGTGGAGCTGCTCGACCTCGGGTTCGGCCGGACGACCATGGTCTTCGCGACCGAGGCCGGCCCGGACCCCGCCGCGGAGGCATTGCGGCGCCTGGGCGTCATGCGCATCGCGACCAAGTACCCGCGCACCGCCGAGCGCTTCTTCGCCCTCACCGGCCGCCAGGTGGAGATCGTCGAGGTCAAGGGATCCGTCGAGCTGGCGCCGCTCACCGGCCTCGTCGAGGGCATCGTCGACCTGACGCAGACCGGGACGACGCTGCGCGAGAACGGGCTCGTCGTCCGCGAGGAGATCTACACCTCCAGCGCCCGCCTGATCGCCAACCCGGTCGCCTACCGGACCAAGGCGGCGGAGATCGACGCGCTGCTGGTGGCCGTGCGTGCCCGTTGACCGGCTGACCGCGGGCGTGGACGCGGCGGCGACCGCGGCGGCCCTGCGTGCCCGCGTGCCCACGGGCGCGTCGGTGGGGGACGTCGTGCGCGAGATCGTCGCGGCCGTGCGCGGGGGCGGCGACGAGGCGCTGCTGGGCTACGAGCGCCGCTTCGGCGCGGCGGAGCGCCCGCTGCGCGTGGAGGCGGGCGAGCTGCAGACCGCGCTGGACGGGCTCGACGGCGCGGTGCGCGCCGGGCTCGAGCTGGCGCGGGCCAACGTCGACGTGGTCGCCCGGGCCGGGCTCGCCGGCGACCGCGACGCCGATCTGCCGCAGGGCCAGCGGATCCGCCTGCGCGAGGTGCCGGTCCGCCGCGCCGCGATCTACGCGCCCGGCGGCCAGGCGCCGTACCCGTCGTCGGTGATCATGGGCGCCGCGACGGCGCGCGCCGCCGGCGTCGAGGAGGTCGTGGTCTGCGCCGCGCACCCGCTGATGCTCGCCGCCGCCGCGCTGTGCGGCGTCGACGAGGTCTACGCGATGGGCGGCGCGCAGGCGATCGCCGCGCTCGCCTACGGGACCGAGACGGTGAGACCCGTCGACGTGATCGCCGGGCCCGGCTCCCTGTACGCCCAGGAGGCCAAGCGCCAGGTCTTCGGGCAGGTCGGCATCGACGGGTTCGCGGGCCCGAGCGACCTCGTCGTGATCGCCACGGAGGCGCCGGAGTCGGTCGCGCTCGACGTGCTCGCCCAGGCCGAGCACGGGCTGGGCTCGGCGGTCGCGGTCGTCGGCACCGACGCGGCGCTGCTGGACGCCGTCGCCGAGCGCGTCGGGACGCCCGAGGAGGCGATCGTCGCGCTCGTGCACGCCGACGACATCGAGGCCGCGCTCGCCTTCTCCGAGGCCTTCGCGCCCGAGCACCTGCAGCTCGTCGGCCACGGCCCGCAGGCGCTCGCCCCGCGTGTCACCACGGCCGGCTGCGTCTTCGTCGGCCCCGCCGCCGGCACCGCCTTCGGGGACTACCTGGCGGGCTCGAACCACGTCCTGCCGACGGAGGGCGCCGCGCGCTTTGCCTCCGGGCTCAACGTGCGCCACTTCCTGCGTGTCATGAGCGAGGTCCATCTGCCCCCCGAGGCCGCCGCCGCGCTGGCTCCGCACGGCGCCGCGATGGCCCACGCCGAGGGGTTCGCCGCGCACGCCGCCTCCATGGAAGCCAGAATGGGGGGCGCGTGAGCCACAGGACCGCAGACATCAAGCGCGCCACCGGCGAGACCGACGTCGCCCTGCGGCTCGGCCTCGACGGCACCGGCGCGGGGGCGCGCCGGACCGGGGTCGGCTTCCTGGATCACATGCTCGACCTGCTCGCGCGCCACGGCTCACTCGACCTCGACGTCACGGTGGCGGGGGATCTCGAGACCGGCTCGCATCACACCGTCGAGGACACGGGCATCGTGCTCGGGCAGGCGCTCGACCTGGCGCTGGGCGACCGCTCGGGCATCCGCCGCTACGGGCACGCCGTGATCCCGATGGACGAGGCCCGCGCCGCCGTGGCGCTCGACGTCAGCGGCCGGCCGCTGTGCGCGTGGGCGGGGATCGCGTTGCCTCCGGGGGACATCGCGGGCTTCGAGCACGAGGCGGCCCAGGAGTTCTTCCGCGCCGTCGCTGCGAGCGCGCGGCTGACGCTGCACGTCGACGTCCAGGCCGGGACGAACACGCACCACATGATCGAGGCGTGCTTCAAGGCCTTCGCCCGCGCGCTGCGCGTCGCCGTGAGCGTCGACCCCGACGAGCCCGGCATCCCCTCCACGAAGGGCGTGCTGTGATCGCGGTCGTCGACTATGGGATGGGCAACCGGCGCAGCGTCGAGAAGGCGCTCGAGCACGTCGGCGCAGCCGCCGTCATCACGCGCGACCACGACGAGATCCGGTCGGCCGCCGGCGTCGTCCTGCCGGGCGTGGGCGCGTTCCCGCGCGCGATGGACAACCTGCGCGGACTCGGGCTGGAGCAGGTGCTGGGCGAGCGCGCCGCGGCCGGCGTCCCGCTGCTCGGCATCTGCCTCGGCATGCAACTGCTCTTCGACGCCTCGTCCGAGCACGGTGGCGCCACAGGCCTCGGCCTGCTGGCAGGCGCCGTCGCCTACCTCGACACGGCGGGCAGGCGCCTGCCGCACATCGGCTGGAACCTCGTGACCCTGCGGCGCGAGAGCCGGCTCACGGCCGGCCTCGGCACCGGCGCCGCCTTCTACCACGTGCACTCGCTGGCCTGCGTGCCCGCAGAGGCCGACGATGTGGTCGGCACCGCGGACTACGGCACGGTCTTCGCCTCGATCGTCGAGCGCGACAACGTGTTTGGAGCGCAGTTTCACCCCGAGAAGTCCTCCCGCGACGGGCTGCGGCTGCTGGAGAACTTCGTGGGCATCTGCGCTCCGGTCCCCGCGTGATCCTGTACCCGGCGATCGACATCCAGGGCGGGCGGGCGGTGCGGCTCGTGCAGGGCCGCTTCGAGGACGAGACGGTCTACCGCGACGACCCGCTCGAAGCCGCCCGCGACTGGGTCGCGGCGGGCGCGCGGCACCTGCACGTCGTCGACCTCGACGGCGCGCGCTCCGGCGAGCCGCAGTCGCTCGACCACCTCCGCCGCATCGCGGGGGAGACCGGCATGCCGGTCCAGTACGGCGGCGGGCTGCGCACGATCGACGCGGTGCGCGCGGCCTTCGACGCGGGGGCGCAGCGCGCGATCCTCGGGACCGCGGCGTTCGCGGACGTCGACTTCCTCGACCAGGCGGTCGAGGAGTTCGGCCGGCGGATCGTCGTCTCGGTCGACGTGCGCGGCGGCAACGTCTCGACGGCGGGCTGGACCGAGACCACGGCGCTGCCGGCCACGGAGGCGATCGTCGCCCTGCAGGACCGCGGCGTGCGCTCCTTCGTGTACACCGACGCCGACAAGGACGGGATGCTCGAGGGCCCCGACCTCGAAGACGTCCGCACGATCGCGGGCGTCGTGCGCGGGCGCTTCGTGTACTCGGGCGGCATCGGGACCGCCGATCACCTGCGCGAGCTGGCCGGCCTGGGGTTGCTCAACCTCGCCGGGGTGGTCTCCGGCAAGGCGCTCTACGAGGGCGCGTTCACCATCGCCGAGGGCACGGCGGCGCTCGCGGGGGAATGAGGGGGCTTCCGATCAGATCGGCTCGGGCCTGAGCCCGCCGCGCTCCGGGCGCGGCTGCTCGACGCTGGCGATGATCTCGCGCAGGGCGGCGATCTCCCCGGCCAGCGCGTCGCGGCCCGCGCGGGTGGGGGTCAGCCACGTCCGCGCCCGCGTTGCGGCCGCATCCTTGTCGACGGCGATCAACCCGGCCTCCTCGAGCTTGGCCAGGTTGCTCCACAGGTTGCCGTCGGTCAGCTCGAGCGTGTCGCGCAGGTAGGTGAAGTCGGCCCGCCCGCCCTCGCACAGCACGGCGAGGATCCCCAGGCGGGTGCGCTGGTGCACGGCGTCGTCGAGGCGCCGGCTCGGATGGCTCATCGCTCCTCGCCGGCCAGGACGAGCAGGACCCCGACGACGATCAGCCCGGCCCCGAAGAGCACCTCCACCGCCCACGAGGGCGCGCCCCCGGCGGCGGCCACGGTGGTGACGGCGGCGCAGGCCGCCACGCCGAGGGCCGGCGCGACCCGGCGCTGCAGCACGCCGAAGGCGACATAGCCCGCGACGGCGATCCACACCGGCGCGAGCAGGCCGGCGGGAGCGCCACCCAGCCTGCCGCCCACGATGCCGGCGGCCAGGCACAGGCACGACAGCATCACCCCGATCATCCACGCCGGCCGGCCCCTGCCGGTGACGCCCCGGCGCCGGCCCCGGGCCCGGTAGTGCCGGCGCACGGCCAGCAGGCCGGCCGGGGAGGCGAGCAGCCAGTACGCCAGCAGCACGCTCGGACCGAACGCGTCGACGAGCACGCCGGCCAGCGCCGTCAGCGACCCGAAGACGATCAGCGGAAACCACGGCGCGCCGAGCGAGCGGCGCGTCGACTGCCGCAGGTCGGCGAGATCGCCGAGCAGCTCGGTCGCCTGGCGCGGGGACGCCGGTGCGGTGAGGGTCTGGCGGAGGGGGACTTTACGTTGCAAAGTTCAGGCGCTAGGGTGGCGACGATGGCGCTCGATCGCCAGCCTAGACCCCCGGGAGCACCCGGAGAGGAGCGCCCGTGAAGCCCCAGTACATCTCGATGGCGGCCGTGTTCGTCATCATCTTCGTCGTCATCCTGGTCGCCACTCGGTGAGTGGCGACCTCGCGGTCAGCGTCTCCGGCCTGCGCAAGCGCTACGGGGAGTTCGAGGCGCTCAAGGGCATCGACCTCGAGGTGCGCCGCGGTGAGGTGCTCGGCTTCCTCGGGCCCAACGGGGCCGGGAAGACGACGCTGATCGAGATCCTCGAGGGGTACCGCTCGCGCAGCGCCGGCGCCGTGCGGGTGCTCGGCGTCGACCCCGCGAAGCCGACACGCAGCTGGCGCGAGCGCATCGGGCTCGTGCTGCAGGAGTGCGAGCTGGACCCGGTGCTCACGGTCTCCGAGACGCTCAAGCTCTTCGCGAGCTTCTATGACCGACCGCGCCCGATCGCCGAGGTCATCCGGCTCGTCGGCCTCGAGGGCAAGGAGGGCGCGCGCCTGGCCCGTCTGTCGGGGGGCCAGCGCCGCCGCGCCGACGTCGCCGTGGCGCTCGTCGGCGATCCCGACCTGATCTTCCTCGACGAGCCGACGACCGGCTTTGACCCGACCGCTCGCCGCGAGACCTGGAACACGATCGACGGGCTCAAGCAGCTCGGCAAGACCGTGCTGCTGACCACGCACTACATGGACGAGGCCCAGCACCTCGCCGACCGCGTGGCGATCATCCGCAGCGGCGAGATCGTCGCCGATGGCCCGCCGGACCAGATCGTCGGCGCGAGCCAGGGGCGCGCGATCGTCTCGTTCCGCACGCCCGCGGACGCGCTCGACGGGCTGGAGGCGGAGCTCGAGACGCGCCTGCAGCCCAGCGGCGCGCAGACGAGCTTCGAGGCCGCCGACCCGCAGCAGGCGCTGCTGGTGCTGACGACCTGGGCGGACCGCGAGAACGTGCGCCTCGACGGCCTCGAGGTGCGCCGGCCGAGCCTCGAGGACGCCTTCCTCGAGCTCACCTCCTCCGACGCGGATGCCGGCGACGATGGCCGGTAGCTACGGGCGGCAGGTCCGCACCCAGGCGCGCTACGCGCTGGTGGTCAACCTGCGCACGCCGCAGTCGCTGTTCTTCGGCATCGCCTTCCCGATCATCCTGCTGCTGCTGTTCAACTCGATCTTCGCCGGGGCCCACGACGCAAACCTGCGCTTCGCGGGGCTGTCGATCGCCCCGCACGCCTACAACACCGCGGGCATGGCGGCCTACGCGGTGATGGTCCAGACCTTCACGTCGCTGGTCATCACGATGACCTCGCTGCGCGAGAGCGGCCAGCTCAAGCGCCTGCGCGGCACGCCGCTGGTGGCGTGGACGTTCGTCACCGCCTACATCCTGCGCTGCGTCGTGCTCGTCGGCGCGGTCGTCGCGACGCTGATGGTGCTCGGGGTCGTCGCCTTCGACGTGCACCTGCGCGCCGCGGCGATCGGCGGCATCGTGATCTACGCGGCGCTCGGCACCGCGGCGCTCGCGGCGCTCGGCATCGCCGTCACCGCGATCACGCCGACCGCCGACGTCGCCTCCGCCGTCGGGCCGTTCGCCGCGGTGCTGCTGGCGTTCGTCTCCGGCGTCTTCATCCCGGTCACCCAGCTTCCGCAGGGGCTCGTCGACGTGGGCGACGTGTTCCCGCTGGCGCACCTGGCGACCGGGCTGCAGCGCTGCCTGGCCGACAACGTCTCGGGGCTCGGGCTCGACGCGACCGACCTCCTGGTGATCGCGGGCTGGATGCTGCTCGGCGCGGCGATCGCGGCGCGCACGTTCAAGTGGGAGCCGCAGACCTCGCGCGGATAGCCGGTCGCGCCTCTACGCTCGGCGGGCGCGATGCACTACAAGCGGATCATTCCCTGCATGGACGTCGACTCCGGCCGCGTCGTGAAGGGCACGAGGTTCATCGACATCCGTGACGCGGGCGATCCCGTGGAGCTGGCCGCCTACTACGACGCCCACGGCGCCGACGAGCTGGTCTTCCTCGACATCACGGCCACCTCGGACAAGCGCGCGACGGTCGTCGAGCTCGCGCGCCGCGCCGCCGACGAGGTCTTCGTCCCGTTCACGATCGGCGGCGGCGTGCGCACGGTCGCCGACGCCCAGGCCGTGCTCGACGCCGGCGCCGACAAGGTGTCGGTCAACTCGGCCGCTGTGGCGCGGCCCGCGCTGATCGAGGCGATGGCGCGGCACTTCGGCGACCAGTGCGTCGTTCTGGCCATCGACGCGCGCCGCGGCGGCGGCGCGTCGTGGGAGGTCGTGGTCGCCGGCGGCCGCACGCCGACCGGGCGCGACGCGATCGAGTGGGTGCGCGAGGGCGTCGCGCGCGGGGCCGGCGAGATCCTGCTCACCTCGATGGACCGCGACGGCACCCAGGACGGCTACGACCTCGAGCTCGTGGCCGCGGTCGCCGCCGCGGTCGATGTCCCGGTGATCGCCTCCGGTGGCGTCGGCGGGCCGCAGCACATGGCCGACGGCATCAAGGCGGGCGCGGACGCGGTGCTGGCGGCCTCGATCTTCCACTACGGCACCTACTCCGTCGAGGCCGTCCGCGCGCAGCTCGCGCAGGCCGGCGTGGCGGTCCGCCCGCGATGAGGCGGCTCGCGTGGCTGGCCGCGCTCGCGCTCGCCGGCTGCGGATCGGCGCCCGCGCGCGCGCCGTCCGCGCGGCACTCGGCCCGGGCCAAGCCGGTGACCCACGGCGGGCAGGCGCCCTCCAGGGGCGCGCTCGGCGCGCACCCGCGCCGCGGCGCCGCGGCGCGCCACGCGGCGGTCCCGGTGCTCATGTACCACGTGATCGCCGACGCCCCGGCCGGCACGCCCTACCCCGAGCTGTGGGTCCCGCCCGCGCGCTTCGCCGAGCACATGGCGGCCCTGCGCCGGGCGGGGTTCCGCGCCGTCAGCCTGCGGCGCGTCCTGCGCGCCTGGGCGGGCGGCGTCGCGCTGCCCGCCCACCCGGTCGTGGTCTCCTTCGACGACGGCTACCCGTCGCAGTACCGGGCGGCGTTCCCCGTCCTGCGCCGCGCCGGCTGGCCCGGCGTGCTCAACCTCGAGGTCAACGACGTCGGGCCGGCGGGGATCCACCCGGCCGAGGTGCGCGCCCTGCTGCGCGCCGGCTGGGAGGTCGACTCCCACACGCTCACCCATCCGGATCTGACAAAGCTCGGCGAAACGGCCCTGCGCCACGAGCTCGTCGCGTCGCGGGCGGCGCTCCGGCGCCGCTTCGGGCCGCGGACCGCCGCGCTGTTCTGCTATCCGTCCGGCCGCTACGACGCCCGCGTCGAGCAGGCCGTGCACGCCGCGGGCTACGCCGCCGCGACGACGACCCGGGCGGGGTGGGCGACGCCGCGCGCGGACCGCTTCGCCCTCCCGCGCGTGCGCGTCGACGGCACGGACACCGCGGCGGCGGTGCTCGCCGCGGTCAGCGCCGCGCGCAGCGGCTGAACGACCGGCGCCGCTCTCCGGGATCTGCGTGGTGGGCCCTGGCCCGCCGCGCGCAGTACTGGTGCCGGGCCTTGACCCGCTTGCGCTTGACGCAGCGGCGGAAGGCGACCACGTTGCGGTCGTGGCGGGTGTAGTTGCGGTCGGCCAGGTCGTGGCAGGCGCCGATCAGCCGCGCCTGGCGCTGCGCCGCCGCGCGCAGCCTTTCACGCGCCGCGCGCAGGCGCTCGCGCTTGCGGTGGGCGATCTGCCGGCGCTCGGAGGCCGTCAGCGGGGACAGTGCGTACATCGCGCCGTAGCCGATCAAGAACAGCGTCCGGCCGTCGGTGACGACGGGATCGTAGCCGCCGCGCGGGAACGAGAAGACCTTGCGCCCGGTGCGCGCGCCGAGGCCGATCGTGCGGCGGTGCCCGAGGTCTGAGAAGTAGACGATGTCCCCGAGCAGGGTGGCGCCGCCGGAGATCTTGCTGCCGCCGCCGTAACGCCAGCGGATCGCGCCGGAGCGCGCGTCCATGGCGTAGAAGGTGCCGTCGTAGGAGCCCGCGTAGACGGTCGGCCTGTCCCCGGGCGCTTGCCCGACGGCGGGGGAGGCGTAGACGTAGCCGGCGGTCTTGGTCTGCCACGCCAGCTCGCCCCGGTCCTCGTCGAACGAGTAGACGTAGCCGTCCGTGTTGCCGAGGTAGACGCGGCCGTAGGCGACCGCCGGGGTGGCGTAGAACTGACCGGAGGAGAAGCCGAACTTCGCGCCCTGCGTGGTGGCCTGCCAGACCTGCTTGCCGTCGGACAGGCGGATGGCGTAGAGCTTGCCCGCGTAGTCGCCGAAGAACAGCTTGCCGTCCTTGAGCGCCACGCCGCCCTTCACGGCGCCCGAGGCGCGGAAGGTCCAGCGCACGCCGCCGTCGCTCTGGCGCAGCCCGTAGACCGTCCCGTTCTCCGAGCCGAAGTAGACGCCGGCGGCGGCCACCAGGGGCGAGGACTCGGTGCGCGAGGGCAGATCGCGCGACCACAGGATCTTGCCGGTGTTGGCGCTGAGCGCGAAGGCCTTGCCGGGCCCGCCGCGCTTGTTGGAGAGGACCGTGGCGAAGACGCGGTCGCGCTGAACGGCCGGCGAGGACGCCGCCAGGTTCCCGAGCTTGCGCGACCAGACCGCCTTGCCCGTGTGCTTGTCGATCGCGTGCATGACGCCGTTGTCCTTGAGCAGGAACAGCCGGTCGCCCGAGATGACCGGGGGGAACTCGAGCAGGTGGTGCCCGTTGAAGGACCACTTGCGCTCAAAGGGGGGTCGCAGCCCGCGGGGAACAGAGAGCTGCCGGCGGCGGTCGGCGCTGTAGCCGTACATCGGCCACGTGAGCGGCTTGACCTTCTTGGCGCCCTTGGACTCGCGCCCCGGCACCGGGACGGTCGTCGGCGTCGCCTCGGCGCGGAACTCCACGTCGGGGTTTGAGACGTTGCCCGGGCCGTGGGTCAGCACGACCACCAGGCCGACGCTGCCGAGCAGCACCAGCGTGGCGACCCCGAGGCGGATCCGGCGCCGGCGGCGCCGGCGCCATGTGAGCCGGGAGGGCGACATCAGCGCCGAGGGTAGGGTCTCGGCATATGCCGCTCTGGAACGAGCAGGTGGCCTCGCGGTTGCGCTCCCGCCTGCCCGGGGCGCTCGCCTGCCTGCCCGGGGTCTGGGTCGTGGGCGGGGCGGTCCGCGACGCTCTACTGGGCCGCCATCCGCGCGAGATCGACCTCCTGGTCGAGGGCGACGCGCTCGCCGTGGCGCAGCGGCTCGGCACGCCCGCGGCGGTGCACGAGCGCTTCGGTACCGCGACGGTGGCGGGGTTCGACGTCGCGGCCGCGCGCACGGAGAGCTACGCGCGGCCCGGCGCGCTGCCCGACGTGCGCCTCGGCGCGACGGTCGCCGAGGACCTCGGCCGGCGGGACTTCACGGTCAACGCGCTCGCGGTCCGGCTGGCCGACGGTGAGGCGGCGGCGTGGCCGGGCGCGCTGGAGGATCTCGAGGCGGGGGTGCTGCGGGTCCTGCACCCGCGGTCCTTCGCGGACGACCCCACGCGCCTGCTGCGGCTGGCGCGCTACGGCGCGCGGCTCGCCTTCGCCGCCGAGCCCGAGACCGACCGGCTCGCCGCGGCGGCGGTGGCCGGCGGCGCGCTGGACACCGTCAGCGGCGCCCGCATCGGCGCCGAGCTGCGGCTCGCGCTAACCGACACGCTGCCGGGCACGCTGGTCGCGCTGGAGCGCCACGGCCTCGCCCGGCGCGCCGTCCACCCGGGCTTCCTCGCCGACCCAGGGCGCCTGGAGGCGGTGCTGGCCGAGGTCCCGCCCGGCGCCCTGCCCGGCCTCGCGGCGCTGGGCGCCTGCCTGCTCGATGCCACCGGCGTCGCCGCGGCGCTGGACCGGCTCGCCCTTCCCGCCGCCGAGCGTGCGATCACGGCGGCCGCGGCGGGCGCCCGGCCGCTCGCCGAGGCGCTCATGGCCGCCACGCGCCCGTCCGCGGTCGCCGCCGCCGCGCGTCGCCAGCCCGCCGAGGCCCTGGCGGTCGCGGCCGCCCTCGGTGCCGCGGTGCCGGTGCACCGGTGGCTGTCGCAGTGGCGCCACGTGCGCGCCGCCGTCACGGGGGAGGATCTGCTCGCCGCGGGCCTGAGCGGGCCGGACGTCGGGACCGGCCTGCGCGCGGCGCTCGACGCGGCGCTCGACGGCCTGGCCGGCGACCGCGCGGGCCAGCTGCAGGCGGCCCTGCGCGCCGTACAGTGAACGGCGATGAAGTTCGTCCGCTACGGCCTTCCGGCGCTGCTGCTGATCGCGGGGTTCGTCGTGCTGTTCGTCGCGGGGAAATCGAATGCGGTCGAGGGCTGGGCCATGCTGGTCGGCGCCGCCGTGGCGCTGCTGCTGTTTAACGTGCTGTTTCGCATCGGCTTCACCGGGGACGCGGAGCGCCAGGAGGAGCAGGACGCGCGCGCCTACCTGTCCGAGCACGGGCACTGGCCCGACGAGCCGCCCCGCGCCGAGCGGTGACGGCGCTGCCGGCGCCCTTCGCCTGGGAGGGCCCGCACATCGGCGCCGACCTGGGTCAGGGCCACGTGCTGTTCACCACCCGCAGCCTCGACCTGCGCGACCCGGCGGACCTGGACCGCCTGGCCGCCGAGATCGGCCGGGCACCGCGCCACGCCCGCCAGGTGCACGGGGCCGACGTGCTGCTCGACGCCGAGCCGGGCCAGGAGGCCGACGGCCAGGTCGTCACCGAGCCAGACGCCGCGGCCGTGGTCTTCACGGCCGACTGCCTCCCGGTCGCGCTCGTGGCCGACGGCGCCGTCGCGATGCTGCACGGCGGCTGGCGCGGCCTGGCCGCCGGGATACTCGCGGAGGGCGTGCGGGTGCTGCGGGCGGCCGGGGCCGCCGGGCCGGTCAGCGCTGCGCTGGGCCCAAGCGCGCGCGGCTGCTGCTACGAGGTTGGGGAGGAGGTGCACGCGGTCTTCGCGGGCTGCGACGCGCGCCGCGGCGACCGCAGGCTCGCGCTGGACGCCGTGGCCGCCCGGCAGCTCGCCGGCGTGGGCGTGGAGATGGTCCACGACACCGGGCTGTGCACGATGTGCACGCCGGAGCGCTTCTACAGCCACCGCCGCGACCACGGCAGGACCGGACGCCAGGGCGGCGTCGCATGGCGGTCGTGAAGGTCGCCGCCGCGCCGGTGCGCGCGGCGATCGCCACCGCCTGCGAGCGCGTGCGCCGCGACCCGGCCGGCGTCGACCTGCTCGCGGCGGTGAAGTACGTCGAGGTGGCGGACCTCAGCGCGCTCGCCGACGCCGGGATCGACCTGCTCGGGGAGAACCGGGCGCAGGAGCTCGAGGCCAAGGCGCAGAACTGGCCGGCCTTCCGCTGGCACTTCATCGGCCGGCTGCAGAGCCGCAAGGTCCGCCAGATCCTCCCCTACGCCCGGCTGATTCACTCGGTCGCCTCGGAGTCGGCGCTCGAGCAGCTCGGCCGCCACGGCACGCCGGAGACCGAGATCCTCGTGCAGGTCAACGTCGCGGGGGAGGCCGAGAAGGCCGGCGTCGCGCCTGAAGAGCTGGCGGCGTTCATCGCGCGCAGCCCGGTGCGGGTGGTCGGGCTGATGACGATGCCGCCCGCCGCCGCCGACCCCGAGGCCAGCCGGCCGTGCTTCCGCCGGCTGGCGCAGCTCGCCCGCGACCACGGCCTCCGCCACCTGTCGATGGGCACGTCGCAGGACTTCGAGGTGGCCGTCGAGGAGGGCGCGACGATCATCCGCGTCGGCTCGCGGTTGTACTCGTGAAAGAGGAGGCCGTAGAATTGCAGGGAGAACGCGCCCAACGGCGAAGTTGACCGACGTCCATGGCCATACGCGACCTCATGCACCGATCCGCCGTCTACTTCGGTCTCGCCGAAGACCGCTACGACGACGACGCTCGCTACGACGCTCCTCCCGCCGCGCCCCGGGCGAACCCCGAGGCGGAGCTCGAGGATCGCTACCGCGAGCGTCCCAACGTGCGCCGGCTGACCAGCCGGCGGCGCCGCGACGAGATCGACGACATCTTCTCAGACCCCGAGGAGGACCGCCGGACGAACGTCCTGCGGTCCGTCGGCAGCGCGTCTACGAAGGCCTCAAACGGCGCCCGAAACGACGTTCGCGTGCATCTCGTCATCCCCAAGAACTTCAACGACGCCCAGGACGTGGCGGACAAGTTCAAGGACTCCATCCCGGTGATCCTCAACCTTCAGGGCTCGGACACCGACCTGTCCAAGCGCCTGATCGACTTTGCCTCCGGGCTCACCTACGCCCTCGACGGCGGCATGCAGCGCATCGCCGAGAAGACGTTCCTGCTGACGCCGCGCAACGTCGAGGTGTCCGCCGAGGAGAAGGCGCGCCTGCTCGAAAAGGGCTTCTTCAACCAGTCGTAGGCTCCCCCTGATGCAGGTGGGACTGATCGGCGCGGGCAACATGGGCTCCGCTCTCGCGCGAGGGTGGGGTGATCCGGTGCTCGCGACCGACGGCGGCTCCGGTCGCGCCCAGGCGCTCGTTGAGGAGCTGGGGGGCGAGGCGCCGGCCTCCAACGCCGAGCTCGCGCAGCGCGCCGACGTCGTCGTGCTCGCCCACAAGCCGGCCCAGCTCGTCGCCGTCGCCGCCGAGGTGGCGCCGCACGCGCGGCGCATCGTCTCGGTCCTCGCCCGTACCGCGCTGGTCGACGTCCGCCAGGCCTACCCGGACGCCCAGGTCACGCGCGTGGAGCCCAACACGCCGGTGGCCCAGGGCCGGGGCGTGCTCGCGCTCGCCGTCGACGGGGAGCCGCACGACGCGGAGATCTTCGCGCTGCTCGAGCGACTCGGCACCGTCGTGCGCGTCCCCGAGGCCCTGATGACGGTCGCCGGTGCGATCTCCGGCGTCGGGCCCGCCTACGTGGCGCTCGTCGCCGAGGCGTGGGTCGACGCGGCCGTCAAGCACGGCATGCCCGCGCCGATGGCCCACGAGCTCGTCGTCGGCACCCTCGCGGGGGCGGCCGGGCTGCTGCGCGAGAGGGACACGCTGGCCGTGCGGCGCGCGGTCGCCTCGCCCGGGGGGACGACCGCCCGCGGGCTCGCCGCGCTCGAGCGCGGCGGCGTGCGCAAGGCTTTCGCCGACGCGATGGACGAGGTCGTGGACTTCCGATGAACGTCGTCTTCGCGGCCAGTGCCCGCGTCGAGATCGCCGACTTCGTCAGCGCCGCCTTCAGCATCTACCTGCTGATCCTGATCGCGTGGATCGTCGCCCAGCTCGTCCTCTCGCTGGGCGTCAGCGTCCCGTACTCGCGCGCGAGCAACGCGGTGCTGGACTTCCTGCGCGACACGGCCGACCCCTACCTGCGGATCTTCCGCCGGCTGGGCCTGCAGATCGGCCCGGTCGACCTCTCCCCGATCGTCGCCATCGTCCTGCTGCAGGTGGTCTCGTCGATCGTGGTCCGCGTCATCGCAGGATGAGGCCCGTCCTGCGCGCCGGGACGACGGCCGCGGCGGTCATCGGGATCGACCAGGCCACCAAGGCGCTCGTCCGCGCGAGCCTCGACCGCGGTGAGACCGACCCGATCTTCCCGGCCGTCACGCTCGTCAACACGCGCAACCGCGGCGTCGCCTTCGGGCTGCTCCAAGACGGCGGGGTCATCGTCGGCCTCGTCACCGCGGTCGCGCTGATCGCGCTGCTCGCCTTCTTCGCGCTGCACCGCGAGCGCGCGCTCGCCTGGCTGCCGACGGGGCTCTTGGTCGGCGGGGCCGTGGGCAACGTGATCGACCGCGCGCGCGGGGACGGGGTGACCGACTTCATCAAGCTGCCCGCCTGGCCGGCCTTCAACGTCGCCGACATGGCGATCACCTTCGGCGTGCTCGTGCTCGTCTACGTGCTCGAAGGGCCGCGCAAGAAGCCGGCCGCGCAGGCCGATGGCTGAGTACGTCGCGGGTGCGGACGACGACGGCGAGCGGCTGGACGTCTTCCTGGCCGGCCACGGCGGCTCGCGCGCCGCGGCCCAGAAGCGCATCGACGCCGGGCTTGTCACCGTCGACGGCGCCGTCCGGCCCAAGCGCCACACCGTGCGAGCGGGCGAGCGGATCGCGGTCGCCGCGGTGCCGGCCGACGCGCGGTCGCGCGTCGAGCCGGCCGCCTACGCCCTCGCCTTCGAGGACGACGACCTGCTGGTCATCGACAAGCCGGCGGGCGTCGTCGTCCACCCCGGACATGGCCACGAGCAGGGCACGCTCGTGCAGGCGCTGGCCGGCCGCGTCGCGGGCGGTCCGGCGCCCGAGCGCCCCGGCGTCGTGCACCGCCTGGACCGCGACACCTCCGGGCTGCTGGTCCTCACCCGCACGCAGACGGCCTGGCAGGCCCTCGCCGAGCAGATCCGCGGGCGCGAGGTCACGCGCGAGTACCTCGCGCTCGTCAAGGGCCGCCCGCGGGCGAAGGCCGGGACGATCGAGGCGCCGCTCGGGCGCGACCGCCGGCGGCGCACGCGCATGTCGCCGGACACCGACGACCCGCATGAGGCGGTCACGCACTTCGAGCTCGCCGAAGCGTTCCCGAAGGCCAGCCTGCTGCGCGTGCGCCTGCAGACGGGGCGCACGCACCAGATCCGCGCGCACCTGCTCGCCATCGGGCACCCAGTCCTCGGGGACCCGGAGTACGGCGTGGCGCACCCCGGCCTGGACCGCCAGTTCCTGCACGCCGAGCACCTCGCCTTCGCCCATCCGCGCACGGGCGAGCCGGTGGAGGTCCGCTCCCCGCTGCCCGCCGACCTCGCGGCCGCGCTGCGCCGCTGCTATATCTGAGGGTTCACTGAAACCGATCCCGGACGGCGCATATCCGAGGACGCGAGCCCTGCCCGGCTGACTGACACCCGGGTCTCGATGCCTCTTTCCGCCCGGCGCAGCACCGCCTTGCCGAATCAACCAAAGGGAGTACCACCGTGGCCCCTGCCCAGGTCGGCCTGAAGCACCTGCTGGAATCCGGCGTTCACTTCGGTCATCAGACGCGCCGGTGGAACCCGAAGATGCGCCGCTTCATCCTCGGCGAGCGCGAGGGCATCTACCTGATCGACCTGCTCAAGACCGAGGAGCTGCTCGAGAAGGCCCAGGTCTTCTCGGAGGGCATCGCCCGCCGCGGCGGCGTGATCCTGTTCGTCGGCACCAAGAAGCAGGCGCGCGACTCCATCAAGGAGGTCGCCGAGAGCTGCGGGATGCCCTACGTCAACCAGCGTTGGCTCGGTGGCGTGCTCACGAACTTCCAGACGATCTCCCAGCGCATCAAGCGCCTGCACGACCTCGAGCGCTTCCAGACGGAGGGCCAGCTCGAGCTGCTGCCCACGCAGGAGCGCATGAAGGCCCTGGCCGACCTCGCCAAGCTGCAGGCCAACCTCGGCGGCGTCAAGAACATGGTCCGCCCGCCCGACGCGATGTTCGTCGTAGACCTCAAGACGGAGGACATCGCCGTCAAGGAGGCCAAGCGCCTGCGCATCCCGATCATCGGGCTGGTCGACACCAACTGCGACCCGGACGGGATCCAGTACATCGTCCCGGGCAACGACGACTCCATGAGGTCCTGCGCCGCCATCACCAAGGCGCTCGGCGACCGCATCATGGCGGGCCGCGCGGCGTGGCAGCAGGTCGAGCAGGAGCGGGTGCGCAGGGAGACCGAGGAGGCCGCCCGCCGCGCCGCCGAGGAGGCCGCCAAGCGCGAGGCCGAGGAGGCCGCCCGCGTCGAGGCCGAGGCCGCCGCCGCCGCCGAGCAGGCCGAGCGCGTCGAGGAGCGCCAGGCCGAGGCCGCTGCGAGCCGCAAGGCGCAGGCCCCCGTCGAGCGCTCAGGCGACGGCACCGGGCGCCCGCATCCCGCGCCGACAGTCGACGACGACCTGCCCGCGCGCCCCGGTCCGCGCGGCAAGAAGGCCGCCCCCTCCGAGGGGGCCGCCGCACCCGCGAAGACCAAGACGCCGGCCGCGCCGGCCCACGCCGAGTCCGAGGCCCCGCCGGCCGAGGCACCGCCGGCTCCGAGCCCGCCGGAGGAGCCCGCACCGGCCGACCCCGCGCCGGTCGCCGCCGAGGAGCCCGGCGCCGACGCGCCCGCCGAGGCGCCCGAGGAAGGGGAGAGGACCGATGGCTGAGATCACGGCCGCGATGGTCAAGGAGCTCCGCGAGAAGACCGGCGCGGGCATGATGGACTGCAAGCGGGCGCTGGGTGAGACCGAGGGCGACGTCGAGAAGGCGGTCGAGCTGCTGCGCGTCCGGCTCGGCGACAAGGCCCTGAAGCTCGGTGGCCGCGAGACGTCCGAGGGGACCGTGCAGTCCTACATCCACTCGAACGCCAAGGTCGGCGTGCTGGTGGAGGTCGACTGCAACACGGACTTCGTCGCGCGCAACGACGACTTCATCGACTTCGCGCGCTCGATCGCCATGCACGTGGCGGCCGTCCCGACGATCCGGTGGGTCTCGCCCGGCGACGTGCCGCAGGACGCCCGCGACGCCGAGCAGCGCGTCTTCGAGGCCCAGGCGGCGGAGAAGCCTGAGCAGGTGCGATCGAAGATCGCAGAAGGCAAGCTGCGCAAGTGGCTGGAGGAGGTCACCCTGATCCCCCAGCAGCACGTCAACGCCGACAAGTTCGACGGCAAGACGATCGAGCAGATCCGGGCCGAGCTCTCCGGCCAGCTCGGCGAGAACGTCGTCATCAAGCGCTTCGCGCGCTTCGCCGTCGGGGCCTAGCTCCCCGTGATCGAGCCCGGCCCCGTCTTCTCGCGCATCCTGCTGAAGCTCTCCGGGGAGGCCTTGATGGGCAACCGGGAGTACGGGATCGACGGCGACAAGGTCGCGGCCATCGCCCGCCAGATCCAGCACGTGCACGACCGCGGCGTCGAGATCGCGGTCGTGCTCGGCGCGGGCAACATCTACCGGGGCATCGCCAGCGCCGCAGCCGGGATGGACCGCGCGACCGCCGACTACCTCGGGATGCTCGCGATCGTCATCAACGCCGTGACGCTGCAGGACGCGCTCGAGGGCCTCGGGGTCCACACCCGCGTGCAGTCGGCGATCGCCGTCGCCGAGGTCGCCGAGCCGTTCATCCGCCGGCGCGCCATGCGCCACCTGGAGAAGGGCCGCGTCGTGATCTTCGCGGCCGGCACCGGCAACCCGTTCTTCACCAGCGACACGGCCGCCGCGCTGCGGGCCCAGGAGATCCACGCCGAGGCGATCCTGATGGCAAAGAACGGCGTCGACGGCGTCTTCAGCGGCGACCCGCGCACCGATCCCACGGCCGAGTTTATCCCCGAGCTCACCCATATGGAGGCGCTCCAGCGCGGGCTGAAGGTGATGGACTCGACCGCGTTGTCGCTGTGCATGGACAACGCCACTCCGATTCACGTCTTCAACATGGACGACGATGAGAACATCGACCGGATAGTGTCCGGCGAGCGGGTCGGCACCCTCGTGCGCACGCCATGACGATCATCGACGACCTCCTCAAAGACGCCGCCGAGCACATGACCAAGTCGGTCGAGGCGACGCTCGTGAAGCTCGCCAGCGTCCGCGCCGGGCGCGCCAGCCCGTCGCTGCTGGACCGCATCGTGGTCGACTACTACGGCGCGCAGACCCCGCTCAAGCAGCTGGCCACGATCCATGCCGCCGAGGCGCGCCTGCTGACGATCCAGCCGTACGACAAGTCGTCGATGAAGGCGATCGAGCGGGCGATCCAGGAGTCCGACCTCGGCCTCACGCCCAACAACGACGGCCAGGTCATCCGGATGCAGATCCCGGAGATGACCGAGGAGCGCCGCCGTGAGATGGTCAAGGTCGCGCGCTCGGTCGCCGAGGACGGCCGGATCGCAATCCGCAACGCGCGCCGCGACACGATGGGCGACCTGCGCGAGCTCAAGGAGGCCGGCGAGACCGGCTCCGACGACGAGCACCGCGCCGAGGACTCGCTGCAGAAGCTCACCGACGAGAAGGTCGCTGACCTCGACCACGCGCTGAAGGCCAAAGAGGCCGAGATCCTCGAAGTCTGAGGATGCCGGCCGGCCGCGTCGGCGCGCACTACGTCGCGATCATCACGGATGGCAACGGGCGGTGGGCGCAGCGGCGCGGCGTGGACGTCGCCGAGGGCCACCGCGCCGGAGCCGACACCGTCAAGGCGCGGCTGCGCGACGCGGCCGCGCTGGGCATCCGCGAGCTGACCGTCTACTCGTTCTCGACGGAGAACTGGTCGCGGCCCGAGGACGAGGTCGAGGCGCTGATGGACATGTTCGCCGAGCGGATCCTCTCAGAGACGCCCGAGCTGCTCGACGAAGGGGTGCGCATGCGCTTCCTCGGGCGCCGCGAGGGGGTCGACCCGGACCTCGTGGGGTTGATGGAGTGGGCGGAGGAGGCGACCGTCCACAACGAGCGCATCACCCTCTACATCGCCTTCAACTACGGCGGGCGCGCCGAGATCCTCGACGCCGCTCAGGGCTTCACCGGGACGACCGAGGCGGAGTTCGCCGCGCGCCTGTACGCCCCGGACATGCACGAGCCCGACCTGCTGATCCGCACGAGCGGCGAGCAGCGCACGTCGAACTTCCTGCCGTGGCAGTGCGCGTACTCCGAGCTGGTCTTCACGCCCGTGCTGTGGCCGGACTTCTCGCGCGCCGACCTCGAGGTGGCGCTGGCCGAGTACGACGCGCGCCGGCGCCGCTACGGGGGTCGCTGAGCCCCGGTTCCCGACGCGGTGAACCGCTCGAGGCGGGACATCGCCGCCAGGGATTCGCGGCCAGTCGCAGATAGGGCATCTCATGGATGCCGAATCTGCGGATGGTCGGCGGCGGGTAGACCCACGTGGTCGACGCCCAGCGACCAGCGACGACGGAAGCGTGGTCCGCTGACGCCTCACGCCGGTTCCGCACCAGCTCTCTCTATAGACCCCCGATAGGGTCAGCGGGTCATGGCCCGCCGCTCGGACACGGAGCCCTCCTCCACACGGTCGGACTTCGCCCAGCGGGTCGTCGTCGGCGTCCCGGTGGCGGCGGTCGCCGTCTTTCTCATCGTCCTCGGCGGGACGCCGTTCGCGCTCACCGCGCTGTTTCTCGGCGGCGCCGCGATGGGGGAGCTGTGGCAGATGTACGACCGGGTGCACCCGGTCAAGCTGGCGGGCTTCGCGGCGCTCCTGGCGTTCGTCGTCTCCGCGCGATTCGGGGGCGAGCACCAGGTGCTGCTCACGGCCGTGGCGGTCTTCCCGGTGCTGTTCGGACTGGCCATCACCACGCCCGGCGGGCCGTCGGTCACCGCGCGCCTGTCGCTGACCGCGCTGGGCATCTACTGGATCGGCTTCGCGGTCGCCCACGCGGTCCTGCTGCGCGAGCTGCCCCACGGGCGCGACGTCCTCATCGACGTCCTGCTCGGCACCTTCATCGGCGACAGCGGCGCGTACCTGGGCGGCCGCGCGCTGGGGCGCCGCAGGCTGGCGCCGTCGATCTCGCCCAACAAGACGATCGAGGGCCTGGCGATCGGCGTCGTGACGGCGATCGCGACGGTCGAGATCGCCGGGCTGTACCAAGACTGGCTCGACTTCGAGCACGCCCTGTTGCTGGGCATCGCCGTGGCCATCGCGGCGCCCGTCGGGGACCTCTTCGAGTCCCAGGTCAAGCGCGACGCGAACACCAAGGACGCCGGCCGGCTCTTCGGCGTGCACGGCGGCGCGCTGGATCGCCTCGACGCGGCCTTCTTCGCGCTGGTGGCGGGGTACTACGTGTGGGGGGCGATGGTGTGACCCAGACGACCGAGGAGGACAAGCGCGACCGCCAGATGATCGAGCTGCTCAACGAGGCGCGCGTGGCGATGCCCGGCGTGCAGATCCTCTTCGGCTTCCTGCTGACCGTCCCGTTCGCGCAGGGCCTTCATTAAGCGCGTCGTCCTCCGCCTGCGAACTCGCCAAACGGGCTGCGCGGCCGTTTGGTCCCCCTGGAGGGGGACAGGACGGCCGCGGATCCTCGGCGCCCAGCCGTTGCGGGCGTATGTGACCCGCACGGTTGGGGAGGCTCGCCGGGCTGCCGAATCAGCGACCGGCGGCGCCGAAGGTCCTTTCCTCACCCGCTGCCGTAGACGTCGGTGAAATCGCCGGCGTTCACCCCCGGGCTCCCCGCTGCTTACCCGCCGTTGACCGGGCCCGCCCTACCATGCCCGGTGCATGAAGCGGCTTCTCATCCTCGGTTCCACGGGCTCGGTCGGGACCCAGGCGCTCGACGTCGTGGCGCGGGCTCCGGAGGCCTTCGAGCTCGTCGGCTTGAGCGCCCACAGCGGCTGGGAGGCGCTGTTGCGCCAGGCGCAGCAGCACGGCGTCAAGCGGCTCGGGCTCGCAGACCCGGATGCCGCCGCGCGGGCCGCCGAGGCGTGGACGGACGGCGAGGTGCTGGCCGGTCCGGAGGGCCTGGCGCGACTGGTCGCCGAGTCGGGCGCCGACCTCGTCCTCAACGCGATCGTCGGCAGCGCCGGCCTCGGCCCCACGATCGTCGCCCTCAGCGAGGGGATCGACGTCGCGCTGGCCAACAAGGAGTCGCTGGTCGTCGGCGGCGAGCTCGTCACCGCGCTCAGCGAGGCGACGGGCGCGCAGCTGATCCCGGTCGACTCCGAGCACTCCGCCCTGCACCAGCTGATCGCTTGCGAGGGCGGGCGGGCCGGTGTCATCGACAGGCTCACGGTGACCGCGTCCGGCGGGCCGTTCCGTGGCCGCACCAGGGCCGAGCTGCGCGACGTCACGGTGCAGGACGCGCTCCAGCACCCGACCTGGAAGATGGGCGGGAAGATCACGGTCGACTCGGCCACGCTGATGAACAAGGGCCTCGAGGTGATCGAGGCCCATCACCTGTTCGGCACGCCGTACGAGCGCCTCGACGTGGTCGTGCACCCGCAGTCGATCGTGCACGCGCTCGTGTCGCTGTGCGACGGGTCCACGCTCGCCCACCTCGGCCATCCGGACATGCAGGTGCCGATCGCCTACGCGCTGCATCACCCCGACCGCGTTGACGTCCCCGTGGCGACGCTCGACCTCGCCGAGGTCGGCGCGCTGACCTTCGAGCCGGCCGACGATCAGACCTTCGCCTGCCTGCGCCTGGCGCGCGAGGCCGCGACAGCAGCAGGCACCGCGCCCTGCGTGCTCAACGCCGCCAACGAGGTCGCCGTGCACGCGGTCCTGGCCGGCCGCCTGTCCTTCACCGGCATCGCCGAGGTGATCGAGATGACGCTCGACCGCGTCCCGGCCGGCCGCGTGCACGGCTTCGACACGCTCTTCGACGCCGACGCGAGCGCGCGCGAGACGGCCGGCGAGCTGATCGAGGTGCGCGCTTGACCTTCGTCCTCGCCGCCCTCGGCTTCATGGCCCTGATCATCCTGCACGAGCTGGGCCACTTCGTCGCGGCCAAGGCGGTGGGGATGCGCGTCGAGCGCTTCAGCCTGTTCTTCCCGCCGCTGGCGTTCAGGTGGAAGGGCAAGGGCGAGACCGAGTACGCGATCGGGATGATCCCGCTCGGCGGCTACGTGAAGATCAGCGGGATGAACCCGCACGAGGAGCTGCCGGAGGAGGTGCAGCCGCGGGCCTACTACCGCCAGAAGCCGTGGAAGCGGATCGTCGTGATCCTCGCCGGGCCCCTCGTCAACATCGTGCTCGCCTTCGCCATCTTCACGGTCCTCATCCTCGACGGCGGCGTCGCGACCAACGGCGCGTCGGTGGTCAAGGTCGAGCGCAACCTGCCCGCCATGGGGGCGCTCGTCCCGGGCGACAAGATCGTCGCCGTCGACGGCAAGACGGGCGCGTCGGACGCGCTGGCCAAGCGCATCGCGACCCACGCCTGCCCGGGCAAGCCGAAGCCGGGCTGCCAGGCCAAGGTCCCGGTGCGGCTCGACATCCGGCGCGACGGCGCGGTCGTCCACGAATCCGTCCGCCCGACCTACGACCCCAACTTCAAGAAGATGCGCCTCGGCTTCATCTCCGAGCCCGTCTTCCGCCCCGTCGGCGTGGCCGGCGCCGCACAGGGCTCCGTGCGGCAGATGTGGCAGGTCACGTCGCTCACCGTCACGCGCATCGCCAAGATCTTCGACCCCGTCCAGCGCAAGCAGCTGCACGGCGTCGTCGGGTCCTACGAGATCGCGCGGCAGGCGGTCAAGCTCAACCTCTCAGCCGCGCTGTTCGTGCTCGGGCTGATCTCGCTCTCGCTGGGCATCGTGAACCTGTTCCCGTTCCTGCCGCTCGACGGCGGGCACGTGTTCTGGGCGGTCGCCGAGAAGGTGCGGGGCAAGGCGATCCCGTTCAGCGTGATGGAGCGCGCGGGATTCGTGGGCTTCGCGCTCGTGATCCTGCTCGCGGTGATCGGCTTCACGAACGACCTGAACACCCTCAGCGGACCCGGCTTCCACCTGTCCCGCTGAGGTCACCAGTTGCCCGACGACACGCCGAGCGTCTGCGGCGTTCGCTGCAGCCGCTGGCCCGCTTCCCCGAGCTCGGATCCATGCTCGGCGCTTCGCTCGGCCCTCGAGCGTCTGCCGCGGAGACCTGACTGGTTGCTCGCGCAAGCAACTGGGTAGGGTGGGGGGCGTGAGCCGCGTGCGTGTCACCCACTACACCGACCCAGGCTGCCCGTGGGCGTGGTCGGCCTCGCCGGCGATCGCCGCCCTGATGTGGCGCTACGGCGACCAGCTGGACTGGCGCCACGTCATGATCGGGCTCACCGAGTCCGGCGAGGAGTACGAGCGGCGCGGCTACACGCCGCTGCGGCAGGCGAGCGGCTTCGTCGCCTTCCGGCGCTTCGGCATGCCGTTCGCGCCGTCGCCGAAGGCGCACGTGGCGGGCACCGCGCGTGCCTGCCGGGCGATCGTCGCCGTGCGCCTGCACGCGCCCGATCGCGCGTGGGCCGCGCTGCGCGCCCTGCAGCGCCTGCAGTTCACCACCACCGATCTGCTCGACGACGACGACGCGATCCTTCGCGCCCTCCAGGCCGTGCCGGGCATCGACGCCGAGGCCGCCGTCGCCGCGCTCGACGGGCCCACGGTGACCGACGCCTACGAGGCCGACCGGGCGCTCGCGCGCAGCGCCGCGGGCACGCCCGCCCAGGCGCAGGGCAAGACCGCCACCTCTGACGGCCCGGTGCGCTTCACGGCGCCCTCGATCACCTTCTCCCAGGACGATCGCACGCTCGTCGCCGGCGGGTTTCAGTCCCAGATGGCCTACGACGTGCTGCTGGCCAACCTCGACCCGGGGCTTGAGCGCCGTGGGCCGCCCGAGAACCTGCTCGAGGTCATCCGGGCCTTCCCGGACGGCCTCACGACCCAGGAGGTCGCCGAGGTCGTCGCCCGCGGCGCCGCCCGGGAGGCCGACCGCCCGGCCGCGGAGAAGGCGCTGCTCGAGCTCGCCGCCACAGGCTCGGTCGCGCGGGAGCCGCTCGGCGACGACGCGCGCTGGCTACCGCGCGCTTGATACGGAGAGCGACGCGCATACCCCACCGGTATGCTGAATGGTATGAGCGTCCAGATCGCCGTGCGGCTGCCCGAAGAGGAGCTGAAGCGCCTGGATGACGCGATCGCCCGCGGAGCCTTCGCCAGTCGCGCCGCAGCGATGCGGTGTGGGCTGGAACGCCTGCTGCGCGAGGAGCGCGAGCACGAGATCACCGAGGCATATCGCCGCGCCTACGCGGGCCAAGGTCCCGATCCGGACACCCCGCTCGTCGGCGAGGCCGGCCTGCGGCTCGGCAGCGAGCTGCTCGGCGCCGACGAGCCAGGGTGACCCGCGGCGACATCTACGACGTGGACTGGCCCGGCCTGGGATTACGTCCCGCGGTGATCGTCACGCGCCCTACCGCGATCCCGTTCCTGGCCAATGTCAGTGTCGTCCTCGTCACAATCCGCGTGCGCGGCCTGCCGACCGAGGTCGAGCTCGGCGGCGTGAACGGCCTGCTCGAGGGCTCAGTCGCCAACTGCGACAACGTGCTGACGATCCCCAAGACCGCGCTGGCTGGTCGTCGCGGCTCGCTTGGGCCCGGCGAACAGCATGCGCTGGACCGCGCGCTGCGCACAGCCGTCGCGCTGGACTGACCCGCCGGCACCCCCGCCTATCCTCTGACGAGATGGCTTCTCAGCGACACGTGATGGTCGGCGGCGTCCAGGTGGGCGGCGGCGCCCCCGTCGCCGTGCAGACGATGACCAAGACCGAGACGGCCAATCTGGCCGCGACGATGGAGCAGATCCGCAAGGTCGCGGACGCCGGCGCCGACATCGTGCGCGTCGCCGTGCCGCGCGACCGGGACGTCGAGGCGCTGAAGACGATCGTGCGCGAGTCGCCGATCCCGATCATCGCCGACATTCACTTCAACCACACGCTGGCGCTGAAGGCGATCGACGCCGGCGCCCACTGCGTGCGCCTGAACCCCGGCAACATCGGCGGGCCGGACAAGGTCGCCGAGGTCGCGGCGCGCGCCACCACGGCCGGGACGCCGATGCGGATCGGGGTCAACTCCGGCTCGCTGCCAAAGCACCTGCACGCGCTCGAGCGCGAGAACCCCGTCGAGGCCCTCGTGACCGCCGCCGCCGAGTTCGTCGAGCTGATGGAGCGCCTGGACTTCCAGGACTTCAAGGTCTCGATCAAGTCGACCAACGTGCCCAACACGATCGCCTCGAACCGGCTCCTCTCCGAGAAGATCCCCTATCCGCTGCACCTCGGGATCACCGAGGCGGGCACGAAGTGGTCGGGGTCGCTCAAGTCCGCCGTCGGTCTCGGCACGCTCCTCGCCGACGGCGTCGGCGACACCATCCGCATCTCGCTCTCCACCTTCCACGCCGAGGAGGAGGTCAAGGTCGCCTGGGAGATCCTCAAGGC
>JBBSIC010000038.1:0-30985 GCA_038232275.1 Solirubrobacterales bacterium
GCCCCGCCCCCCCCGCCGGCGGCCCCGGCGCCGGCGCCCGCCCCGGAGCGGACGGTCCCGGCCGGTGTGTCCGTGGCCGGCGTCGACCTGACTGGCCAGACCGAGGCGCAGGCGACGCAGACGGTCCAGACGGCGCTCGCCAAGCCCGCCGCCCGGCCCGTCGTGCTGCGCATCGGCAGGCAGCGCGCACAGCTCGCCACCAAGAAGCTCAAGCTCAGCCTCGACGCCGGCCGCACCGCGCGCCGCGCGCTCGCCGCCGTCGCCGGCACCGAGGTCGCGCCGGCGATCACGTTCATCCGCAAGCCGATCCGCGCCTTCGTCGACCGCTTCGCCAGGCGGGTGGCCATCGCGGCGCGCGACGCGCGCGTGCGCATCACGCTGCGCCACATCTACCGTCGCAAGGCGCACGCCGGCCGCGCGCTCGCGATCAAGCCGGTCAACGCCAAGATCGAGCGGGCGCTCGCCGACCCGCGGCTCACGCGCTACTTCAAGCCCAAGCGCATCGCGGTCAAGCCGGCGGTCGGCGCCAAGGATCTCGGCCGCAAGTACGCGTCGATCATCACCGTGGACAAGTCGGCCTTCAAGCTGCGCCTCTTCCGGCACCTGCGGTTCTCGAAGTCCTACAGCGTCGCGGTCGGCCAGCCCGCCTACCCGACGCCCGGGGGCCTGTTCGCGATCCAGAGCAAGCAGGTCAACCCGACCTGGACGGCGCCGAACTCGCCGTGGGCGGGCGAGCAGGCCGGCCAGTCCTTCGACCCCAGCGACCCCAACAACCCGCTCAAGGCGCGCTGGATGGGCGTCAACGGCGGCGTCGGCATCCACGGCACCGGCCAGGACTACACGGTCGGGACCGCGGCCTCCCACGGCTGCATCCGCATGCACGTCTCCGACGTCATCGACCTGTTCGGCCGCGTCTCGGTCGGGACGCCGGTCCTGATCCGGTAGTCGTGGCGGTCGTCCTGCGCCTGGCCTTGCGCGACTCGACGCGCTCGGCCTTGCGCGCGAGCGCCAGCAGCTCGGCGAGCGACCCCTCGATGCCCGCGGCGACGACGTCGAGGTCGGGCAGCGCGTCGTAGTCCCCGAGCAGCCCGAAGTCCATCTGCCCGTCGTAGGACATGATCGCGATCGCCAGGGCGCGGTCCCCCGCCAGGAAGGGCACCGGGAAGATGCTCCGCATGCGGCGTCCGAGCACGTAGAGGGGCAGCTGCGGGCCGGGCACGTTGGTGACCAGCAGGTTGTACATCCGCGAGGAGAACTGCAGGCGCGAGGCCTGGGCGAAGATGGTCGGCGGTGCGAAGTCCTGCAGCTCGGCGATCGCCTTGGCGCCGAGCGCCTGCTTTGACTCCTTGAGCCCGTCCATCACCGCGCGCACCGCGTTGAGGCGCTGCAGCGGGTCGGCGACGTCCACCGGCAGCGGCGCCATCATGATCGTGAGCTCGTTGCCCAGGCTGGACCTCGTCGCCTCGGTCCGGACGGACACCGGGACGCAGGCGCGCAGCGCCATGCCCTCGGTCTGCAGGCCGCGCTCGCGCAGGAAGTGCGCGAGGCCCCCGGCGACGGCGGTGAGCACGACGTCGTTGACGGTGCCCCCCAGCGCGCCCTTGACCGCCTTGAAGTCCGCGAGCTCGGCGCGCACGACGGCGAAGCGCCGGTGCGGGCCCGGGCGCACGTTGAAGGGGGTGGGGGACGGCGGGTTCAGGGCCGCCCAGGCGACCTCGCCGACGCCCGCCGCCACCTCGCGCGCCCGTGTCGCGAAGCCGCGCGGGTCGGCGTCGGAGAGCGCGGTCGCCGCCAGCCGCCCGACGCGGTGCACGGCGCCCTGGACGCCGCGGGCGACGAGCTCCGCGCGCGTCGGCTCCGGGCGCGGGACCCACGGCTCTCCGGCCGGGAGGTCGGTCCCATCGGGCTGGAGATCGAACAGGACGGTCGCGAGGTCCGCCCCCGAGACACCGTCCACCAGGGCGTGATGGCTCTTGGAGATCAGCGCGATGCCGCCCCCGGCGAGCCCTTCCACCAGCCACAGCTCCCACAGCGGCTTGGCGCGGTCCAGCCGCTGGGAGAAGATCCGCGCCGCGAGGCGCAGCAGCGCCGCCTCGTCGCCCGGTGCGGGCAGTGCCGTGTGGCGGACGTGGTAGCCGAGGTTGAAGGCCGGGTCGTCGATCCACAGCGGCCGCCCGGTCTCCAGCGGCGCCGGGGCGATCTTCTGCCGATAGCGCGGCACGAGGTGCAGCCGCGAGCGTACGTGGGCGAGGAAGTCTGAGAGGTCCGGCGGCGGCCCGTCGAGCAGCGCGATGCCGCCGATGTGCATGTGCGTGTTCGGCCCCTCCTGAGCCAGGAAACCCGCGTCGACAGACGACAGCCGGTCGAGATGCTGCTGCGACATCGACCGCAGACCGTATCTCGTCGGGATAGCCTTCGCCGCCATGCTCGACGTCGATGTCGCCGCCCTCGCCGACCGCGCCCGCGCGCACGGCCGTCTGGGCATCGACACCGAGTTCATGCCCGAGGGCCGCTACCGGCCGCTGCTGTGCCTGGTGCAGATCGTCGTCGGCGAGGAGGTCGTCGTGCTCGATCCGATCAGCGGCCCGGCGTTCGATCCGGGCCCGCTCGCCGCCGCGCTCGCCGACCCCGCCGTGGAGATCGTCCTGCACGCCGGGCGCCAGGACGTCGCACTGCTGCGGCGCCAGTGGAGCACCGACGTCACCAACCTCTTCGACACGCAGGTGGCCGCGGGCTTCGCCGGCTTCCCGGCCCAGGCGGGCTACCTCGGCCTGCTGCACGACGTGCTGCGCATCCGGCTCGCGAAGTCGGCGAGCTTCACGCGCTGGGACCATCGCCCCCTGACCGCGGAGCAGCTCTCCTACGCCCGCGAGGACGTCGAGCACCTGCTCGCGCTGACCGACGAGCTGCAGGAGCGGCTGCGGGCCAAGGAGCGGCTGGGGTGGGCGCGCGAGGAGTGCCTGCCGATCGCCGCGGCGACCGACGACCGCGACGCCGAGCAGGTGTGGCGCCGGCTGCCGCGCGCCGCCGGCCTGGACGCGCGCGAGCGCGCGGTCGCGCGCGAGCTCGCCGCCTGGCGCGAGCGGACGGCCGAGCGCGAGGACCGCCCGGTCGGCTCGATCCTGCGCGACCCGTCCGTGGTCGAGCTCGCCAGGCGCCAGCCGCTGGACCGCAAGGCGCTCGGCGACATCCGCGGCATCACGCCCGACGTGCTGCGCCGCCGCGGCCAGGAGATCACCGGCGCGATCGAGCGCGGCAGGCAGGCCGAGCCGATCCGCCTCGACGCCGAGGAGCGCCTGTCGACCGAGGCCGGCGACGGCCCCGTGATCGCCCTCGCCGAGTCGCTCGTGCGCTCGCGCGCGCTCGAGGCCGGCCTGGCGTATGAGCTGATCGCCGCCCGGGCGGACCTTCTACCGGTCGTGGTCGCGACGCGCCGCGGCAGCGACCCCCCCGACGTCCGGACCCTGCGGGGCTGGCGCCGCGAGCTGGTCGGCGACGAGCTGCTCGCCCTGCTGCGCGGCGAGCGCACCCTGCGCGTCAGCGCGGGGCGCGTGGCGGTCGCGGGCGAGTGACCGGCGCTCGCCCGCGGTAAGCAGCCGCGCCCCACAGCTAGGGATGAAGCGCCCCCAGCGCGCGAGATATCTCGGCGTCGGCCAAGCCGCAACGGCGGAGGAACTCCTCGGTGAAGCGGTGTTCCAATCGGTTGAAGTACTGGTCTCCATGTCCGCGGTACATGGAGTCGATCCACGTTCTGGCCTGATGCGACAGATCCTCGGGGTATTCGCCCCGCAGTGCGGCGCGTATCTCGGTGGCGAGCTCGGCTGGATTCATGGCCGGAACATCCGTTGGGCGCCCGACTGAATCGCTGTGGGATCCGTCGTCTGACCCTGGGTTTACCAGGTGGCGAGATGTCGGGGATTCCGATTCTGTGGACGATTGGACACTCCAATCACACTCTTGAGGCGTTCGCCCGTCTGCTCGCCCAGGAGACGATCGAGTTCGTCGCAGACGTTCGTTCGTATCCCTACTCGCGCCACGCCTCGCAGTTCAACCGGGAAGACTTCCGAAACGCCCTGGCTCAGCGAGCGATCCGGTACGTCTTCCTTGGGGAGGCCCTGGGTGAGGCTCGGGATCTCCCCTTCTTTCTCGAGCGCCTGTTGTCCGCGGGCTACGACCATGAGCCGATGCTCGCTCCGACCCAATAGATTCGAGGTACCTCTCCTAGCCTGGAGTCGATGCTCACGCGCCGCCAGGACATCCGCAACGTCGCCATCGTGGCGCACGTAGACCACGGGAAGACCACGCTCGTGGACGCGATGCTGTGGCAGAACGGCGCCTTCCGCGCCAACCAGGACGTCAACGAGCGCGTCATGGACTCGATGGACCTCGAGCGCGAGAAGGGCATCACGATCCTCGCCAAGAACACCGCGGTCCGCTATCGGCGGGGGGACCCACCTGCGGCCGACACGGCTGGTCGCGGCACCGCCGACGGCGCCGAGCGGCCTTCGGCACCCCTGGGCGACGTCAAGCTCAACATCGTCGACACGCCGGGCCACGCCGACTTCGGCGGGGAGGTCGAGCGCGCGCTGACGATGGTCGACGGCGTGCTGCTGCTCGTCGACGCCTCCGAGGGGCCGCTGCCGCAGACGCGCTTCGTGCTGCGCAAGGCGCTCGAGGGGCGGCTGCCGGTGATCCTCGTCGTCAACAAGGTCGACCGGCCCGACGCGCGCATCGACGAGGTCGTCCACGAGGTCGAGGAGCTCTTCTTAGACCTCGACGCCCACGAGGACCAGCTCGACTTCCCGATCGTCTTCACCAACGCCCGCGCCGGCTGGGCTTCGATGACGCAGGGTGAAGACGGCACCGACCTCAAGCCGCTGCTGGATCTGCTCGTCGAGCACGTCCCGGCGCCCGAGTACGACGACGAGCATCCTCTGCAGGCCTACGTGACCAACCTCGACGCGTCGCCCTACCTCGGCCGCCTCGCGATCTGCCGCGTGCGCCACGGGACGATCCGCAAGGGCCAGGACGTCGCCTGGTGCCGCGCCGACGGGGTGACCGTCACGCGCGCCAGGGTCTCCGAGCTCTACGTGACCGACGCGCTGGACCGCGTCGCGACCGACGCGGCCGGCCCCGGCGAGATCGTCGCGCTCGCGGGCCTCGAGCAGGTCACGATCGGCGAGACGCTCGCCGACCTGGAGGACCCGCGCCCGCTGCCGGTCATCCACGTCGACGAGCCCTCGCTGAGCGTCGTCATCGGCATCAACACCTCGCCCATGGCCGGCAGGGACGGCAGCAAGCTCACCGCCCGCCAGGTCAAGGCGCGCCTCGACGCCGAGCTGGTCGGCAACGTCTCCCTGCGCGTCCAGGACACCGAGCGCCCGGACGCCTGGGAGGTCCAGGGTCGCGGCGAGCTGCAGCTCGCGGTGCTTGTGGAGATCATGCGCCGCGAGGGCTTCGAGCTCACCGTCGGCCAGCCGCAGGTGCTCACCCGGGAGGTGGACGGAAAGGTCCACGAGCCGGTCGAGCGCATGACGATCGACGTGCCCGAAGACTACGTCGGCGTCGTCACCCAGCTGCTCGCGCTGCGCAAGGGCCGCATGGAGGCGATGGTCAACCACGGCACCGGATGGGTGCGCATGGACTACCTGGTCCCGGCGCGCGGGCTCGTCGGCTTCCGCACGGAGTTCCTCACCGAGACGCGCGGCACCGGCATCGCCCACCACGTCTTCGAGGGCTACGAGCCCTGGCACGGGGAGCTGCGCACGCGGCCCTCGGGCGCGCTGGTCTCCGACCGCTCCGGCACGGTCTCCTCGTACGCCTGCTTTCAGATGCAGGACCGCGGCGTGCTCTTCGTCGAGCCCGGCGACGAGGTCTACGAGGGCATGATCGTCGGGGAGAACGCGCGCTCGGACGACCTCGACGTCAACGCGATCCGCGAGAAGAATTTGACCAACGTGCGCAGCTCGACCTCGGACATCCTGATCCGGCTCGTGCCGGCGCGCAAGGTGTCGCTCGACCAGGCACTCGAGTTCCTGCGCGACGACGAGTGCGTCGAGATCACGCCGCATTTCGTGCGCGTGCGCAAGGCGCACCTCAGCCAGAACGACCGCACGAAGGCCACGCGCAAGGCGCGCGCGGCCGCGGCGACCGCTGTTTAGATCAGGGCCCGTCGGGCAACCCGGGAGGGCGATCCGGCTCCGTCGTTTCCAGCGTGGGCTGGGTAGGGGTTGGGTTCGGTCCGCTGCGGGATACCGGGCGCAGACGCGCTTAACTGGGGTCCTGACCCCCATTACGCGCGTGCTCGCTCCCGCCGGGGCATGTTCGCGTCGGCGAGCGACCCGAGCCCCTCCCCACCCGGCCAAGCTCTATGCGTCCACCGTTCTCGTGTCGACGCGCTTGCCCCTCGCAGATTTGGCCTCTCTTTGATGCCCTATCTGCGATGCGACTGCCGCGCGATTTCGTTTCGCTGCGCCCCGACCATCACCCCAGCAGCGAGGCATAGATGCGAACGACGGTGTCCTCGAGCGCGGGGAGCTCCGCCGTCCGCCCCTCGCTGACGTAGCGGATGACGATCTCGTTGGTCGCACCGACGGCGGCGAGGGCGAGGTCGTCCGCATCGCCGGCGAGCGCGGCGAACGCCTCGTGGACCTGCTGGCGACGGCAGAGCGCGCGCGGGCCGGCCGCGCCGATCTCGATCAGAAACGTGCGCGCGAAGGCGGGCTCGGCGGCAAGCGTCTGGAGGTAGGCGCGGATGCGCGGCCGGGTCTTCGCGCCGCGGGCGCGCATCGTCGTCATGAGCACCTCGACCCCGGCGTCGTAGGCGTCGAGGAAGCAGGCCTCCTTGTCGCGGAAGTGCTCGTAGAAGGTCTTGCGCGAGACGCCGGCCTTCTCGATCACGTCGGCGACCGTCGCCGCGCCGTAGCCCTTGGCGGCGACGGTCTCCGCCATCGCGTCGAGCATCCGCCCGCGCTGGGAGGCGAGCACCTCCGCGCGGGCGAGCCCGTGCGGGCCGCGCGGGAGCGGGCGGGCGTCGGGCATGAGTCAGAAACACTAGCGTCTGCTACTGTCGCCCATCCTACCGGCTACGGTCGCCGCGAGCGCCCCGGGGCGAGGCGCCGGCAGCCGACCGCGCCCTCTAGAGCTTGTCCTTGACCTTGTCGGACGCGTCGCCGACGGCGTCCTTGACCTTGCCGGTGCCGCGGTCGACCTTACCCTCGTCCTTGAGGTCCTGGTCGTCCGTCAGGTCGCCCGCGGCCTCCTTGACCCGGCCCTTGGCGTCGTCCTTCGCTCCGTCACCCATGGTGCATCTCCCTGGTCCGCGTCTACGTACACCGACGCACTACCCCTTCAAAGCCCGTCCTCATGCCTGAAACCCCCCCAACGCTGCTCGACGTCGGCGTCTCGCTGCTGCGCCGCACGACGAGCGGCCGGGTGCTGCTGGCCCGCTGCGCGAACGTCGTCCACGCCGACCTGCTGCCCGACCAACTGCGGGGGCCGGTCCGCAAGGAGCTCGAGGACGCCTACGCGGCGGTCGCCGTGCCGCTCGCTCCCACGGTTGTCGAGAAGGCGACCCAGGGCGTCAAGAAGGTGTCCCAGGAGCCGCTCGCGGTGACCCCGACCGCGCAGGTCCACGCGGCCGAGCTCGACGGCGAGCCGGTGGCGGTCAAGGTCGCTCGCCCCGGCGTGGCAGCCACGATCCGCGGCGAGCTGTCGCTGCTCGACATCCTCGCCGGACCGATCCGCATGGTCTTCGGAGCCCTCGACGTCGCCGGCGTGCTGAGCGAGCTGCGCGAGGCCGTCATGGACGAGCTCGACCTCGAGCACGAAGGCGACACGCAGTCTCAGGTGCGGCGCGCGCTGCGCCGGCTCGACGCGGTCGCGGTGCCGGGCGTCCACCTCGACGAGTGCTCCGCCGGCCTGCTGGTGACCGAGCGGCTGGAGGGTCCGACGCTGGCCGAGGCGCCGGCCGCCGACCCCGCCAAGGTGGCGCGGCTGCTCGTCGAGGCGCACCTGACGGCGTGGAGCGGCGCCGGCCTCGTGCTCACCGACGCGCGGCCGTCGCACGTGCTCCTGCGCTCCGACGGGTCGATCGGCCTGCTCGGCACCGGGCTGGCGCGGCCGGTCGCCCGCGACCGCGCCGCGGTCGCTGTGCGCGCCTTCGCGGGCCTGGCGGACGAGGATCCGGCCGGGTTCGTGGCGGCGGCGAGCGAGCTCGGCGTCCTGCCCGAGGCCGACGCGACCGCCGCCCACGCGCTGCTGCGTGAGCTGCTCGGCGAGTTCGCCACCGGCCCGGCCCGCCTGGACGGGCCGGCGCTTGCGGAGATGTCCGCGCGCGCGTCCCGGCGCGTCGGCGGGCTGTTGGCGCTGGGCGCCAAGGTGACCCCGGAGCCCGCGGACCTGGCCGCGCTGCGGATGCTCGTACAGCTGACAGCGACGCTCTCGCGCCTGGAGGTCACCGAGGACTGGCCGGCGCTCGTCACGCGGGCGAGCATCGGCCGAAACCAGCCCTAGGCCTTGCGCTCGGCCTTGGCGCGGCTTGCGGCCGCCCCGAGGCGCTGGGCCTCGTCGGAGGCCGTGAGCGCGTCGTCGCGCTCTTCGAGGGCCTGCTCCTTCTCGGCGAGAACCTCGCTGCGCTTCTTCTTCTCCGTCTCGGCGTTGAGCGTGTCCACCGTCTCCTTGGCCTTGGCGGCCTCCGCCTTGCGCCGGGCGGTGGCCTGATCGGCCTTGCCCTCGATGTCCTTGCGCTGCTTGTCGGCCTGCTGCTTGCGCTTCTTCTCCCGGGCGGCGGCCTCGCGGCGGCGCTGCTCGGCCTTGGCCTCGGTCTCGGAGGCGTTCTCCTCGACCTGCCCCTTGCGCTTCTGTGCCTCGCCGCGGAGCTTGGAGGCGCGCTCGCGCTCGTCGGTGGCCGCGCTGCGCTTGCGCGCCTGGGACTTGAGCTGCTGGTCGCCCGTCACCGTGCCGACGGCGGCGCGCGCCTTGGCGTCGGCGCGGTCGACGAGGATCTCCGGGGCGGTCGTGCCGCCCTTGCCGCGGCCGACGGCCCGGGCCGCTTGGCCGAGCGGCCACTTGACCGCCTTGATGGTGGTGTCCGCGGCGGTGCGCGTCAGGTCGCGTAGACCCATTTCAGGACTCCTCGGGATCGATCTTGGCGGCGTTGGCCTCGGCGCGCGTGGCCTCGCGCTCCAGGCGGCTGGCCTCACGGGCGGCGGCGAGGCGCGCGGCCTCGGCCCCGTCCTCGGCGCCGGAGGCGACGGCCTCGTCGCGCCGGCGCGCGTCCTCGGCGGCCTGCTCGGAGCTCGCCTGCTGTGCGGCCGCCGCCGTCTCGGCCTTGCGGCGGTCGCGGTCGGCGGCCTGCTCGCTGGCGTGCGCGGCCAGGTCGTTGTCGAGGTCGCGGCGCTCGGCCTCGGTGCGGGCGCGTTCCTCGGAGACGCGCGCCTCCTCCTCGCGCTGGCGCGCCTCGGCGTCGTCCTTGCGGGCCTGGATCTCCGTGTCGGACTGCGCCTCCTGGAGGCGCCCCTCGCGGGCCATGGTGTCGTTGCCGGTCAAGCTCGCCGCGGCAGCCTTCGCGCGGCCGGCGATCTTGCCGACGAGGCCGCCGCGCGTGCGTTCCTGGTCGTCGTCGTTGGTCATGCCCTCTGCCTACCCGGCCCGGCGGGCAAGGCTAACCGGAGCGCGTCACAGACGCCGACGCGCCGGCTTCAGGCGATCGGGTGGTTGGACACGATGACGCCGTCCGGGTCGATGGCGCGCTTGACGGCCCGCAGGCGGGCGTAGGTCTCCGCTTCCCACAGGCGGGACGGCTCGCGGCCGGGCACCTCGGCGAAGTTGAGGTACTCGCGCTCGGTCGCCCACGGCGCGAGCGCGTCGCGCAGGGCGGCGAGGTCCGACCGCACGGCGGCCTCGAGCTCCGGCGTCGCGGTGATGCCGACCCCGAAGGTGATGTACGGGCCGCCCAGGTGCGCGACCGCGCCGCCGCCGTGGATCACCTGGTAGCCGAGCAGGTGCTCCCCGAGGTTGTCGAACAGGGCATCCACCGCCTCGGCCGGCAGCGCGCCGAGCATCTGGTGGTCGCCGGCGGCCGGCACGGGGCTCGGCGGGTCCATGTGCAGGTGGATCATGTCCTGCGCGGCCATCGTGCCGGTCGTGTCCATCACGGGGCCGAGCGCGCGCATCGGCGCGAGCAGCGCATCGGCCTCCGCGCCGCCGCCGAGCACGATCGTCTGCACCAGGGCCCATTCCGTGCCGCGCAGGTGCTCCGGCGGGCCGTCGGAGTCCGGGACGCGGACGACGCGGGCGATGCTGGTCGCGTGGGTGGGAAGGGCGGGGACCCACGCGCTCCAGGCCTTGAAGACCTCGCGCCCGCGGGGGAGCGGGAACCACAGGTGGCCGGCCTGGATCGGGCCGAGGTCGAACAGCTCGAACTCCATCGCGGTGACGATGCCGAACGCCCCGCCGCCGCCGCACATCGCCCGGAAGAGCTCCGCGTTGTGGTGCCGGTCGGCGCGGATCAGCTCGCCGTCGGCCGTCACGAGCTCGAACGCCAGCGCCCGGCTGGCGGCCGTGCCGTACTGCCGGGCGTAGAAGCTCAGGCCGCCGCCGAGCGTGTAGCCGACGACGCCGACGTCTCCGGCGGACCCGTGCAGGGCGGCGAGGCCGTGCTCGGCCGCCGGGCCGACGACCTCCTGCCAGAGGACGCCCGCCTCGACGCGGGCGCGGCGCTCGCGGGCGTCGATCTCGACCCCGCGCATCCTGTGGGTCTTGATGAGGACGGTGTCCTCGAGCGAGCCGAGGGCGCCGGCGTTGTGGCCCGTGCCCTGCCCGGCGACCCGCAGTCCGCGCTCGCGGGCGTAGCGGACGACGGCGACGACGTCCTGGGCGGTCGCGGGGAGGGCGACGGCGGCGGGCCGCTGGTCGACGGCCAGGTTCCAGGCCCGGCGGGCGTCGTCCCAGCCGTCGTCGGAGGAGAAGACCAGGAGGTTCGGCGGGGCGAGCATGGAGGTCATGAGGCGCAACGTACGGGCCGCCGGGCGGCCGGTCGTCAGCCTGGCGGAGGATCCGTCGTCCGCCACGCGGACCATCCGACGGGTACCGTCGGGCGCGATGGCCGTCACCAGCGCAGGCATCCTGCTGTGGCGCCGCCGGGAGGAGCTCGAGGTCCTGCTCGTCCACCCCGGCGGCCCCGTCTGGGCACGCAGGGACGCGGGCGCGTGGTCGATCCCCAAGGGCGAGTGCGATCCGGGCGAGCCGCCGCGCAAGCGCGCGCTGATCGAGTTCGCCGAGGAGACCGGCACCGCGCTGGGGGACGGCGCGCTGCGCGAGCTCGGGGAGGTGCGCCAGCGGGGCGGCAAGGTGGTCGTCGCCTTCGCGCGCGAGGGCGACCTCGATCCCGCGACCCTGCGCTCGAACACCTTCGAGATGGAGTGGCCGCCGCGCTCCGGCCGGCGTCAGGCCTTCCCGGAGGTCGATCGCGCGCAGTGGTTCTCGCTCGACGAGGCGCGCCGCCGCATCAACCCGGCCCAGGCCGCGCTGCTCGACCGCCTGTGACGAGCTCGCCGACCAGCGCGGCGTAGGCGTCGATCGCGGCCGCCAGGTCCGCCTCGTCGGCGTCCTCCTCGCGGGAATGCGAGATGCCGCCGCGGGTGCGGGCGAAGACCATGGCCGTCGGGACGCCGGCGCGCGCGACGGCCGCGGCGTCGTGCAGCGGGCCCGAGGTCAGCGGCCCGTGGCCGGTCAGCGCGCGGGCGCGCTGCACGAGCGCCGGGTCGAAGGCGACCGGGTCGATCTCCCACCGCGAGGCGCGCTCCAGCACGCAGTCCTCGGGGTCGGCGGCCGCCAGCGCGAGCGCGACGGACCGCGTGTCGAGGCGGTCGAGCGCCTCGGGGTCTGAGTGGCGCAGGTCGAGCGTGAGGCGCACGCGGCCGGCGATCGCCGTCGGCGTCCCGGGCTCGGTGCGCAGCGCGCCGATCGTCGCGAGTCCGCCCGCCGCCACGGCTGCCGCGCGCACGCCGACGACGAAGCGCGCCGCCGCGTGAAGCGGATCGCGGCGGCGGTCCATCGGCGTCGCGCCGGCGTGGCCCGCGCGGCCGGTGAAGACGAGCTCCGAGCGGCGCACGCCGAGGCAGCCGTCGACCGCGGCCGCCGCCACGCCGAGGTCGTCGAGCACGGGGCCCTGCTCGATGTGCAGCTCGGCGTAGGCGACCGCGCCGGCGAGCTGTGCCGCCGCCCGCGCCATCTCGGCGACCTGCACGCCGTTGTCGGCGAGCGCGTCGGCCAGGCGCACGCCGCCGGCGTCGCGCAGCTGGGCGACGGCCGCCGGGTCGAGCAGGCCCGCGGCCGCCGACGATCCGAGCAGGGAGTGCCCGAAGCGCGCGCCCTCCTCGTCCGCCCAGTCCACGAGCGCGAGCGTGCGGCGCGGGCTCGGCGTCGCGCGCAGGATCTCGGCCGCGGCGAACAGGCCCAGGCAGCCGTCGAGCCACCCGCCCTCCGGCACGCAGTCGAGGTGGCTGCCGATCACGACCGTCTCGGGGCTCTCGCCCGCGACGCGCGCCCACAGGTTGCCGGCCGGGTCGCGCTCGGTCCTCGCCGCGGGGACCTCGGCGCGCAGCCAGCCCAGCAGGCGCTCCCGCTCCGCGCGCCACTCCGCGCCCCAGGCCACGCGCCGGCCGCCGCTGCGCTCGTCCAGCGCACGCAGGCGGGTGACGACCGCGCGGGCGTCCACGCGCTCGCTCAGCTCGCCGGCTCCCGGATCAGCTCCATCGTCGAGCAGTGCACCCCGCCGCCGTTGAAGTGCAGCTCGTCGTAGGGGACCGTGACGACCTCGACCCCGGCGCCGGCGAGGATCTCCGCCGTGCGCGGCGAGCCCTCGGCCATCAGGATCCGGCCGGGGCGCAGGCACAGCGCGTTGAGCGCCCACGCCTCGGTCCGGTCGGGGTGGATGATCTCGATGCCCTGGCGGCCGAGCTCCTGCAGGAACGCGTACGGCAGCCCGGGCGCGTCGACCAGGGCGCGCCCGACGTCGACCATCGCCAGGTGCAGGTCGAGGTGGATCGTGTAGCCGGGCAGCGGGACCACGAGCAGCTCCCACCCGATGCGGGCGAGGACGTCGCGCAGCTGGCGAGCCCCCTCTTCGTTGCAGCGTATGGAGGTGCCGAAGGCCGCGAGGCCCGGGCGCAGCTTCACGAACGAGCCGCCCTCGAGCGTGCCCGTCCCGGTGATCGTCGAAAGGATCGGCAGCCCCTGCGCCGCGATCTCCCGTGTCACGGCCGGCTCCTCACCCCGCCGCACGCGGACGGCCATACGGCCGATGACCGCGCCACCGGGGACCGTGATGAGCGGATCGCGCGCGTAGACGGCCTTGGTGAAGCGCCCGCCGAGCGGCTCGGCGACCACCACCTCGACGCCTTCGTCGCGCAGCGCCTGCACGAGGCCGGCGTGCTGCGCGGCCACGAGGTCGAGGTCCGGCGGGCGCCGGTCGGTCCAGTACCAGCGGCCGCCGGGGTCCACGAGCGCCTGCGCCTCCTCGTCCCAGGCATCCGCGCGGACGGCGGCGAGCTCGCCGCCCGGTCGCCGCATGAACACCTTGCGCAGCGGGCCGACCTCGTCCGCCGCGCCCCACTCGGCGCCCCAGACCGCTGCCAGCTCGTCATGGAAGGGTGGCTCGGCGGCGCTCTCCAGGCGGGTCTGGTGCAGGTCGGGCGGGCCGGTCACCGCGCGCACGCTACCGCGCCTAGGATCCCGGCAATAACCCACTCCGACTCCCGAGGGGAACCGATGAAGCGCCTTCACCGGGCCGTGCCGGCGTGTGCCGTCGCGGCGGCCCTGACCGTCGCGGGCTGCGGCGGGCTGTCCAAGGACGACCTCGCCGCCAAGGCCGGCGCCATCTGCGCGAAGTACGCCAAGCAGGGGCAGGCGCTCGGGAGGCCCAACTTCGACGATCCGGCCGCCGCGGCGGCGTACTTCATCAAGGCCCGCGACCTCGCCCGGCGCCAGCAGAAGGAGCTGACGGCGCTCGAGGCGCCCGACGAGGCCAGGCGGGACTACCGGACGATGACCGACTCGCTGCAGACCGCGGTGCAGCTGCTCGGCCGGCTCGCGGACGCGGCCAAGGCCGAGGACAACAAGCAGGGCCTGGCGCTCGCGCAGCGGCTGCGGCCGCTCACCACGAGGGTCTCCAACGCGGCCAACGCCGTCGGCGCGGAGTCGTGCGGGAGCGGTAGTTGAAACGGCCGCGAGCCGGCCCCGCACGCTCATCGCGCCGATCCCGCCAGATAGCGTGGCACGCGATCAGATGCTGCTCCTGCTCCCGCCCTCCAAGGGCAAGGCCCCGCCCCCGCCCGGCCCGCCCGTCGACTTCGACGCCCTCGCGTTCCCGGCGCTCAACGCGCGGCGCCGCAAGTTGATCCGGGCGGTCGACCCGAAGCTCCGCCGGGCGGCGGCCGCGCCGGCAGCCGAGGTCTACACGGGCGTGCTCTACGCCCAGCTGCGCCTGGCGGAGCTCGACCGCGCGGCGTGGGACCGCGTCCTGATCGCCAGCGCGCTCTGGGGCGTGCTGCACCCGGCGGACCGCATCCCCGCCTACGAGCTGGACATGGGGGCCAAGCCGGCAGGCCTCGGCGGCCTTGCGGCCTTCTGGCGCCCGGCGCTCACCAGGGCGCTGCCGGACGCGGGCCTCGTCCTCGACCTGCGCTCGGGCTCCTACGCCGCCGCGTGGCGCCCGCGTGCCGCGACCATGGTCGGGGTCCGCGCCTTCACCGAGCAGCCCGACGGCAGCCGGAAGGCCATCACGCACATGGCCAAGCGTGTGCGCGGCGACGTCGCCCGGCTCGTGCTCGAGGCCGGCGGCGACGCGTGCACGCCCGCGGAGATCTTGGCGATCGCCGCGGCCGGCGGGTTGCGCGTCGACCTGGCGCCCGACGGCTCGTCGCTGGACGTGATCGAATGAGGAGCGTCCGTGGCCGACCGTGCTGACCTCGAGTTCACCTATTCGCTGATCGACCGCATCTTCCGGCTCAGCCTCGGCGAGCTGGCCGACTTCAGCGGCGCCAAGTTCGACGGCGACTTCTCGCTCAGCCTCGAGGAGGCCCAGCGCCGCAAGCACGCCTACGTGGCCGAGCAGATCGGCATCGGCCCGGATCGGCGCGTGCTCGACCTGGGCTGCGGCTGGGGGCCCCTGCTGGCCGACGTCCGCCGCCGCGGCGGGCAGGGCGTCGGGGTCACGCTCTCCTCCGCCCAGGCCGAGGCCTGCCGGCGCCACGGGCTCGACGTCCACCTCCGCGACGCGCGCGAGGTCGACGCCGCGACGTACGGGCCCTTCGACGCCGTCGCGAGCCTCGGGGCCTTCGAGCACTTCTGCTCGCCCGAGGAGCATGCCGCGGGACGGCAGGAGGACATCTATCGCTCCCTGTTCGCCAACGTCGCCGCGATGCTGCCCGAGGACGGGCGCTTCTATCTGCAGACGATGGTCTTCGGCCGCAACATGATCGACGTCGCCGAGGCCTCGCTCGACGCTCCGCGCGAGTCGGACGCCTGGTACCTGGCGCTGCTGCGCGCGCAGTTCCCCGGCTCGCTGCTGCCGTTCGGGGCCGAGCAGGTCATCCGCTGCGCCGAGCCGCACTTCCGGCTCGTCGCGAGCACGAGCGGGCGGCTGGACTACATCGAGACGATCAAGCGCTGGCGGGCGCGCTTCGCCGAGCGCAGCTGGCGCAAGACCCTGGTCAAGGCGCGCCTGGTTCCGCACTGGCTGACGAGTCGCGACTTCCGGCTGGCCTTCACCTCCGGCGCCAGCCCGAACCGCGTCTGCTTCGAGCGCGAGCTGCTCGACCACTTCCGGCTCGTCTTCGAGAAGCCGCCCGCGCGCTGAGCCGGGCAACCAGGCGCTCTGCGAGGCTGGTCGGAGATGCTCGCGCACCTGGTCGCCGCGTACGTCCACGTCCATCTCCACGGGCCGCGCATCGACTATCTCGCCGTCGCCGGCGGTGCGACCCTCAGCTGGGCCGGAGTGGCGGGCCCGGGAGAGGCGCTGCTGATCGCCGCGTCCGTGGCGGCCGCGCGCGGCCCCGTCGACATCGGCGGCATCGTCGCGGCGGCGTGGGCGGGCGCGTTCGCCGGCGGCATCGTCGGCTGGCTGGTCGGCCTCAAGGCCGGCCGGCCGCTCATCACCGCGCCCGGCCCGTTCGTCCGCCTGCGCCGCAGGGCGGTGACGTCAGGGGACCGCTTCTTCCGGCGCTTCGGCGCGCTCGCGGTGCTCTTCGCCCCGTCGTGGGCCGCCGGGATCAACGGCATGGGCCCGCGCCGCTTCGTGCCGGCCAACGCGCTCGCGGCGCTCGTCTGGGCGGCGGGGATCGGCTACGCCTCGTACCTCGCGGGGCCGGGCGTGGCGGACCTGGCCGACGACATCGGCCTCGTGGGTCTCGTCATCGTGGGCCTTGCAATCGTCGCCGGGGTGCTCGCCGGCCGGCGCCGCCGCGACCGCCCGTGAGCGCTGCGGCGCCCCGGTGGCCGGGGCGCCCGCGGAGCGTCACGTCACTTGTCCGCCTTCGCGCGCGTCTGCGCACCCTTCTTCGCCGCGCTGCTGCGCTTGGCGGCGTTGCGCTTGCGGGTCGCGGCGGCCTTCTTGGCCGCGGCCTTGCGCTTGGCGGGGCCGTTGGTCGCGCGGTCCTCGATCTCGTTGGCCAGGCCGCGCAGATCGGTGACGACCTTGCGGACCTGGCTCGGGGGCTTGGAGCGGCTGCGCGTGGTGGCGACCGCGTCGGCCACGGACTTGGCGACCTTCTTGCGCACGCCCTGCGCGTGCAGGCGCTCGGCGAGCTGATCGACTCGGGACTTCGCCATACGAGGTGGTTCCTCTCCGGTGGTGGATGGTGTTGAGACGGCTATACCCCGCGCGCCGCGCGGAGACTCCCCTGCACCACCGGCCCGTTCGCCGCTGACGTAGGGTTGCCGGCGTGCCGCCGGTCAGCGTCTCGAGCGTGCGGTCCTGGAGCGACCCGGAGATCCTCCCCGCGCTGCTCGGCGCCGCCGCGGCGTGGGCGCGCGCACGCGGCTGCGACCGCCTGCTCGGCTCGATGGACTTCTCGCTCAACGACGAGTCCGGCGTCCTGATCGAGGGCCACGGCCTCCGGCCGCTGATCAAGCAGCCGTGGCACCCCCCGTACTACGAGGCCCGCTGCGAGCAGGCCGGGCTGGCGAAGGCGATGGACCTGCTGTCCTGGCAGTTGGACGTCTCTGACCGCGACCGCGTGCGGCCGTCGCTGTGGCGCATCGCCGGGGGGCGCGCACGCGCCACGGCGTCACCGTCCGGCCGATGCAGCGCCGCCACCTGCGGCGCGAGCTCGAGGCCTTCGCCGACATCTACAACTCCGCCTGGTCGTCGAACTGGGGCTTCGTCCCCTACGGCAAGGCCGACCTCGACGCCTACGCCGCCGAGCTGCAGCTCGTCTACAGCCCCGGGTGGTTCATGGTCGCCGAGCTCGGCGCCGAGCCGATCGCCACGGCCATCACGGTGATGGACATCAACCAGGCTCGCGCGCATGCACGGCCGGCTGCTGCCGCTGGGCTGGTGGCACTTCCTGCGCCGCCACCGGACGGTCGATCAGGTGCGCGTCGGCTTCCTCGGCGTCAAGCCGGGGCAAGGCGCCGCAGGTCGGCTCGGGCCTCGGCTGGGCGGTCATGTGCTGGACCTCCGTGGCCCCTCATCGGATGCCTGCCCGCCCCAGCAGGCGGTCGAGGCGGGAGAGCAGCGGCTGCAGGCGATCCGGCAGGGCGCCGTCCTCTGCGTAGACGGCGTGGCCCTGCGCGGTGACCGTGAACTGGTATCCGTCCGCAACCCGTTGCGCCGGCCGGTTGTCCGCCGGCAGGTCGGCGAGGTCGGCCCCCTTGATGGCCTGCTCGAGCCGCGCGAGCTGCTTGCGACCGAGCCGGAAGTGGTCGCCGTCCGGCGAGGCGGTCACGCGCCCGTCGCGGTTGACCGTCAGATGCAGCGTCGAGCCGACAAGGCCGCCGCTGCGTTTGTAGGCGACCAGGTTAGAGGCGGACCGCGTCGCAGGCGGGGTGGTTTGGCCTGAGTTGCACGCCGTCAGTGGCGCCGCGAGGGTGCCACCGACGATCGCTACGAGACATCGGTGCATGCCGGTCACAACGTGGCTCTGCTCAGGCGCAGCAGTCCTCTGGGCACGCCGGGCCGGCCGGGATCGGGGCCGAGCAGCAGGCGTCGCCGCGCCACGAGGCCCGTCCCTCGCGCACGGCCGCGGCGGAGAACCCGCGCGCCGCCAGCCACAGCACCACGAATCCGGCCGCCCCCTCGATTACGCTGTCAGCCCCGAAGCCGACGAGCGCGATCGAGTCGGCGGCCAGGCCGGCGGCCACGGCGACGACTGCCTCGGCCACATGCCAGGCGACGCCGAACCAGGCCAGGCGGCGGCCCGGCGAATCAGCTCGATGCGGTCGGCGCCGGTACGAGCGGCCGGCGCCGCCGCGGCGAGCGGCAGGGCGACCGGACCGGTCACGCCGCGTCGTAGACGTCGGCGGCCGGACTCCCCATCACGCGCTCGGCCATCTCCAGCTTGAGGCGGTCCAGCTGCTCCTCCTCCTGCGGGCTGCGCTCCTTGCGCGCGAGGGCGATGAACTCGTCGGTCACGAATCCCTCGCGGACCGCGAGGGTCACCGCGCGGTCCCGGTAGCCGACCTGGAACACGAAGCGCTCGAGCGCCGTGCCGCGCTCGGGCCGTGCGAGCCCGGGGTCGAGGACGTAGCGCTCCCCGGTCACGGCGCGGATGACGAGCTCGAAGCCGTCCCGCGCCCCGGGCCCTCCGAAGGGGGTCGCCACGGCGATCTCGCGACGTTCGAGCGGCTGGCCGCCATCCAGCAGTCCGAACGCGCGCTGCATGACCTTGAAGGCGTGCGCCACGCCGCCGGGCGAGCCTGGCCCGTGGTAGCGCAGCATGTCCTCGAAGGAGAACGAGAGCACGCGGCCGGCCTCGAGGACGTCGATCGAGCTCGGCTCGCCCCCCCAGCCCAGGAGCTCCGCCTGGGAGGCGTCGAGCTCGGCGTAGGCGTGGTGCAGCTCCTCGCGGGCCGCGATGAGGATCTCCGGCGGCACCGGCTCGGGCTCCCAGCGGCCCTTGATCGGATCGGTCGCGACGAGCGCCTGCACGTCCTTGGAGGCCGTGCGCAGGCGCTCGTGCGCGCGCCGCAACCGGACGCGGTTGTCCTGCGACAGATCCTCGGTCGCCGCCACGCCGCTCATGATGGCAGCGCGGCGCGCTGGGCGACGACCGCCCGCAGCTCGTCCCAGTCCACGTCCTTGAAGTTGTGCATCGGACAGAACTTCGGGCCGCACATCGAGCAGAACTCCGCCGTCTTGAAGTACTCGTCGGCCAGCGTCTCGTCGTGCATCGCCTGCGCCGTCTCGGGGTCGAGCGAGAGCTCGAACTGCCGGCGCCAGTCAAACGAGAAGCGCGCCTGCGAGAGCTCCCGGTCCCAGGCCGCCGCCCGCTTGCAGCCGCGCGCGAGATCGGCGGCGTGGGCGGCGATCCGGTAGGCGATCATGCCCTGCTTGACGTCCTCGGCGTCCGGCAGCCCGAGGTGCTCCTTGGGCGTCACGTAGCAGAGCATCGACGTCCCGTGCCAGCCGACGATCGCGGCGCCGATCGCCGACGTGATGTGGTCATAGCCGGGCGCGATGTCGGTCACCAGGGGCCCGAGCGTGTAGAACGGCGCCTCGTGGCAGACCTCCTGCTGGCGGCGCACGTTGGCCTCCAGCTCATCCATCGGGACGTGGCCCGGCCCCTCGATCATCACCTGCACGTCGCGCGCCCACGCCCGCTCGGTCAGCTCCCCGAGCGTGCCGAGCTCGGCGAACTGCGCGGCGTCGGAGGCGTCGGCGATCGAGCCCGGGCGCAGGCCGTCGCCGAGCGAGATCGACACGTCGTGCGCGCGGCAGATCTCGAGGATCTCCTCGAAGCGCTCGTAGAGCGGGTTCTCGCGCTTGTGGTGGACCATCCAGCGCGCCAGCAGCCCGCCGCCGCGCGAGACGATCCCGGTCACGCGGTGCTGGCACAGCGGCAGGTGCGCTAGCCGGACGCCGGCGTGGATCGTCATGTAGTCCACGCCCTGGCGCGCCTGGTGCTCGATGACCTCGAGGAGCAGCTCGCCGCTGAGGTCCTCCGGGCGCTCGACGCGCTCGATCGCCTGGTAGATCGGGACGGTCCCGATCGGCACCGTGGCCGCAACGAGGATCGCCTCGCGAGTCTCGTCGATGCGCTTGCCCGTCGAGAGGTCCATCACCGTGTCCGCGCCCCAGCGCTCGGCCAGGCGCAGCTTCTCCGTCTCCTCGTCGAGCGAGGAGGTGGTCGGCGAGTTGCCGATGTTGGCGTTGATCTTGACCCGCGCCTTCAGGCCGATCGCCATCGGGTCCAGGGTGCGGTGGTGCGGGTTGGCGGGGATGATCATGCGGCCGCGGGCGACCTCCTCGCGGATGAGCTCCGCCGGGAGCTGCTCGCGCTCGGCGACCCGCCGCATCTCGGGCGAGACGGCGCCTTGGCGGGCGATGTGCATCTGGGTCCGGCAGTCGCTGTCGGACGAGAACGCGCTGCGTGGCAGCATGGTGCTTCCTCCCTTCGCTGGTGTGAGCCAGATCAGGTTCTGCGGGTCGGCGCCTGCGAGCGCCCTCTCAGCCCCTGCGTCAGGGACCCCCCGGGATGTGCGGACCGCTTCACCGTACCGGCTTCGGGAACGGGCTGGCACACGGCGTCGAAGAGCCCGCACTCGTCGATCGTCTGGCAGTCGCACGCGGCGGCGGTCTCCAGCCAGGACCGGACGCGGGTGGCGCGGTCGATCAGTGCATCGATCTCCGGGAGCTTGCGGCGGGCCAGGTCGGGCAGGCGGTCGGAGATCGGCTCGCTGCCGGCGTCCACGAGGTGACGGATCTCGTCGAGCGACAAGCCGGCTCGCTGGGCGACATCGATGACCGCCAGCCGGCGCAGGACCGACGCGTCGTAGCGGCGCTGGCCGCTCACCCGGAAGGCCGCGGGCAGCAGCCCGATCCGCTCGTAGTAGCGGATCAGCGAGCTGCGCACGCCCGCCTGCCCGGCGATCTCGCCGATGCGCAACGCCGGCGCTTGACTTGAAGCCGACTCCAAGGTCGAGACTGTACCGACGATGCCCGAACCACTCGCCTGCACCCTCACCGCCGACCAGCTCGCGCGCCGCACCGCTGCCATCTCCGCACTCGCTCGCCGCGCTCTGCGCGCGCGCACCCGGATCCCGGGTGGCGCCCGCCTGGTCTTCGAGTCCGACGTCGCCACGGAGCGCGAGCTGCGCGCGCTGATCGCCGCCGAAGCCGCGTGCTGTCCCTTCCTGGAGCTGGATCTGCAGCCGACGCCCGAAGGCCTCCGGCTCGACGTCACCGGCCCCGGCGACGCACGACCGCTGATCGAGGGGCTCTTCACCTGAGCGTCGGTTCGCCGGTGCGTGCCGGATACTCGGCCGGCATGGGCGAGCCGGCGGCAGACGACGACAGCCCGGGCCAGCGCGTCCTCGTCATCGGGCACGGCCGCCTGATCGACGTCGCCCGCCGCGCCCTGGACGAGGCCGGCGCGCAGGTCCTGCACCTGCGCGAGCCCAACGACCGCGAGATGCGGCGCGAGCTGACCCCGGAAGTCGGCGCGGTGCTGGTCATCTCCCGCGACGACCGCGTCTCGCTGCGCCTCGCGCTCGTCGTCGAGGGCCTGCGCCCGGGTGTGCGCCTGATCGTGACGATCTACAACCGCGACCTCGGCACGCAGTTGCGCCGCGCGGTGCGCAACGTCCGCGTCATGTCGATGGCGGACATCGCGGCTCCCTCGCTGGCGGCCGCGTGCCTGGGCGAGGACCTGCTGTCGGTGCGGCGGTCCGGTGGACAGGTGCTGGGCATCCGGGCGGGCGAGGACGGCCCGGTCAGCGCACCGCTGGAGCTGCACCGCCTCAATCCCGTCGCCCGACTCCTGACGAACCTGACCTCCCTGCTGCACCCGTTCGAGCTGAGTGCGAGGACGCTGCTGGCGGGCCTGCTGGGGTTCTTGGTCATCCTCGTCACCGACTCCGCGGTCGTCTCGCTGGCGGCGCACGAGTCGCTCGTCGACGCCGCCTACTCCGCCACGAAGACGATCGTCACCCTCGGTCCCAACGACGAGGTCGACGCCGGGCCGGCCTGGCTGAAGGTCTTCTCCGCCGCGATGATGCTGGCCACCCTGGCCTTCACCGCCGTCTTCACCGCGGGCCTGATCGAACGCCTGCTCGACGACCGCCTCGTGTCGATCCTCGGTCCCCGCGCGATGCCGCGCAAGGCGCACGTCGTCGTCGTGGGGCTCGGGCAGGCCGGGCTGCGGCTGTGCATGTTGCTGCGGGCGCTCGACGTCCCCGTGGTGGCGATCGAGCGCGACCCCGAGGCCGACAACGTCAGGCGCGCCAAGCAGTACGGCGTGCCCGTCGTGATCGGCCGCGGAAGCAGCCGCGCCGTTCTGCGGCGCCTCTCGCTCTCGCGGGCGCGCGCCCTCGCGGCCGTCACCTCAGACGAGGTCGAGAACATCTCGACGGCGATGGCCGCGCTCGCGCTGCGCAAGGACCTGCGGACGGTCCTGCGCGCCGGCAGCGGCGACATGATGGACGAGACCCGCGCGCTGTTTCGCATCGGCGCCGTGCGCGACGTGTACCGGGTCGGCGGCTGCCTGCTGGCCGCCGCCGCGCTGGGCTCACGCGCCGAGGAGGCGTTCGTCGCAGACGACGCGCTCTGGACGATCGACCGGGACGGGCGGATCGAGCGGCTCGGCGCCCGCCAGGTCGCCGCGGGCTCGCCGCCGGCGGACGCCTGACTGCGGGTCAGCCCGCCGAGGGGTCCGTCCGGGACGCCGATCCGCGGCGCGACCTTCCATGGCGCGGCGGTCACCCCACGAGGCTGCGCGCCAGCTCGGCGATCGCCACGATCGCCGGGCTGTCGGCGCGGTGATCGAGCGGCGCCGTGCCCGCTCGTTCTGCGTCGTGCATCGCCTCGTCGTACGGGATCATCCCCACGATCTCGAGGTCGTGCCGGTCGGCGAACTCGCGTACGGCCGACTCGTCGCGCTCGTCGCGGATCTTGTTCGCCAGGACGGCTGCGCGCGGGATGCCCAGGTCCGCGGCGAGCAGGCTCATCCTGCGCGCGCTTTCGAGCGACTTGAAGTACGGCTCGGCCACCAGCAGCGTCACGTCGGCGTAGCGGGCCGTGGCTCGGGAGAACTGCTCCGACGAGGCCTCCACGTCGAGGATGCACACGTCATAGGGGCCGTGACCAGCGGCGTGGAGGACGTTACTGACCGTAACGTGCATGGAGCTCAGTCACCCGGCTCCCGCCTGCTGCGGGTTCGCCATCACCAGCAGCGTCACGCCATCGCTCGCCTGCACGGCGTGTGCCGCGCAGACCTCCTCGAGAGACGTGGTGAGCCCCACCCCTCCCGGCAGGAGCAGGTCGCGGGAAAGCGTGGGCAGCGAGTCGAAGCGCTCCGGGGCGATGCCAAGGGTCAGTCCGAGGTTCGGGTTGGAGTCGGCGTCGATGGCCAGCACCCGGCGTCCCGAGCGGGCGAGGAGTCGCGCCAATGTGCCGGAGATCGACGTCTTCCCGACGCCACCCTTTCCCGCCGTCGCGATCTTCATCGCGTGGCGCCCCCCGGCTGCGACCCGCGCGCGAGCGTCGTGTTCCCGCGCGCCTGCCTGACCGCGATGGCGAGCTTCATGCGACGAATCTACAGCGTGCGGCCGGCCTGCTCAGTGCTTGCGCAGGCGGCGGGTCACGCGCAACTGCCCGTGCTCAATCGCGGCGGCGCCGCGCTCGACATCCTGAGCGTCGTCCTTGGCTCCGCCAAGCCCATCTCGTTGGGAACCGGAACTTACGTCACACGTAAGTAACCTCGCACGTAGGTTACGCTCTGTCCATGTTCGTCAACCGGCAGTCCGAGCTTCAGCGCCTGAACAGCTGGTGGGACGGCCAAGGCGGCCGGCTCGGCATGGTCTGGGGTCGTCGACGTGTCGGTAAGACGGCGCTGCTTGACGTGTTCGCCCGTGATCGCCGTACCGTGTTTCACACCGGTGCGCGGCGTCCGGCGCTGGACGAGCTGCGATTGCTGTCGGTGGCCGCTGAGACGGTGGTCGGGGGTCAGGGCCTACGTGATCTGGGCCAGCGGCCGTTCGGGGACTGGCGCGACGCGCTGGAGGCGCTGGCCGAGGCGGCCCGCGACGAGCCGCTGCTGCTCGTGCTCGACGAGTTTCCCGATCTCGTCGCGACGGTCCCCTCGCTGCCCGGCGAGCTGCGGGCTTTCTGGGACCGAGCGCGTACGCGCACGCATCTGCGGATCCTGCTGTGCGGCTCGGCAATGCGGACGATGCGCGCGATGCAGGAGGAACGGGCACCGCTGTATGGCCGCGTAGATCTGGCGGTGCTCGTCCATCCCTTCGCCCCGCACGAGGCGGCGAGCATGCTCGGCCGTCTTCCCGCCCCGGAGCGCGCCTTGGTGTGGGGGGTGGCCGGCGGCATGCCGCTGTACCTGTCCTGGTGGGACCAGGACGAATCAGTGCGCGAGAATCTGCTGCGGCTGGTCTGCACCCCGGGGGGCCAACTGCTGAGCGAGGGCCAGCTCGTGCTGGCCACCGAGGCCGCAGAGGGCCAGCTTGACGCCCTGGTGCTCCGATCGATCGCGGCGGGGCGCACCAAGCACGGCGAGATCGCCGACGCGGTGCGTGCCGAGCCGACCCGGGCGCTGGAGCGTCTGCAGGAGCTGCGCCTGATCGAGCGCGTCGTTCCGGTGACCGACGATCCGCGTCGGACCCGCCGGCGCCACTACCGCGTCGTTGACAACTTCCTCGCGTTCTGGCTGGCCGTCGTCGAGCCGCACCGGGCCGAGATCGAGCGCGGCCTGGGCGTGCCGATCGCCCGCGTGATCGAACAGGGCCTGGACGATCACATGGGCGCGCGCTTTGAAGAGGCGCTTCGCATGCACCTGCGCCGCATGGCCGCAGCGGGTGGCTTCGGCGGCGAGGTCGTGGCGGTTGGGGCTTGGTGGCGCGACCAGCCTCCGGTTGAGATCGACGCAGTCGCCCTCTCGGGCCGCGGGCGTCTCGCGACGGTCGCCGGCGAAGCAAAGTGGGCGCGCAGCGTCGACGCGCGGCGCCCTCTCGCGAGGCTGGCGCGCGCCACCGAAGCGCTCCCCAACGCCGCCGACGAGCTGCAGCTCGTCATCGCTGCGCGTGAGACGGTTCACAACCCCGGCGCCGCGCTGACCATCACTGCAGCGGACATCTTTGCCGTATAGCGGCGACTCGACGGGCTAGGGGCTTTGACAGCGGTACCCTTCGGCGATGACCGGCACCGACGAGACAAAGCAGTGCCCGAGGTGCCGCGGGCGCGGCAAGTACGCCGATCCCCGGCGCGACGCCTTGGTGCAGATCACCTGCACGCGCTGCGAGGGCTCCGGGCGCGTTCCGGCCGACTCACCCGACGAGGAGCCGGTCCAGGAGGCCAAGAAGGTGCCCTTCGGCGGGCGACGCGGTTGAACCGGCTCGGGCCGGCAGGGACGCTGGCTCAAGGCGCGAGCATGCCGGGCGACTGAGGCGCGGTTGCGTCCGGCTCTCCCGCCATCGCCGGCAGCTCGATGCGCACCAGCGCGCCCCGCGCGACGTCGTCGACCCAGATCGAGCCGCCGTGCGCGGTGACCAGATCCCGAGCGATCGCGAGGCCGAGGCCGCTGCCGCCGGTGGCACGCGTGCGGGAGCGATCCACGCGGAAGAATCGCTCGAACACGTTGGTCGCGGTGCTCGGCCGGCACGCCGGGCCCGCTGTCTCGCACCGTGAGTCGTGCCGCGTGCCCGCGGCGCTGCGTTGCCACGGTGACCGTCGCCCCCGCCGGACTGAACGCGATGGCGTTCTCGACGACGTGGCAGAGCGCATGGCCGAGGCGCTCGACGTCGGCGAGCGCGAACGCGGGTGCGCCCCGGCGCTCGAGCACGATCCCGCGGTCGCCGGCGATCGGGCGCAGGCGGTCGAGCACGACGTCGGCGAGCGCGGCGACGTCCAGCGGCGCCAGCGCGAGCGTCACGCCCTCGTCGGCGGCGGCGAGCGTGAGGAGGTCGTCGACGGTGCGGCTCAGGCGATCGACCTCCTCGCGGGCGCTCAGGAGCACCTCGCGGGCGGCCGCCGGGTGGTCGTCGTTGCGCAGGCTCACGTCGAGCTCGGCCCGCATCGCGGCCAGCGGGGTGCGGAGCTCGTGGGAGGTGTCGGCCACCAGGCGGCGCTACTGCTCCACCCCGTGCTGGACGCGGTCGAGCATCGTGTTGAGCGTCCGGGCCAGGTGGGCCACCTCGTCGTGCGCGCGCGGCTCGGCCACGCGATCGGCCAGCCGCTCGGGGCCGATCGCCTCCGCTGACGCGGTCATCGCCTCGATCGGCGCGAGCGCGCGCAACGCCAGCCACCAGCCGCCGAACGCGATGGCGAGCAGTGCGGCGGGCCCGGCCAGGCCGAGCAGGACGACCACGCGGCGCACGGACTGCTGCACGGGGCGCAGGGACTGCCCGACGACGATCACCTGCGACTGCCCGCGGCGTTGGACGCGCCGCGCGACGAGCCGGAAGTCCTGGGAGCCGGGGCCGAGCGGGCGCGTCACGGCCAGGGGGTGGCCCGCCAGTGCCGCGGCGCGCTGCTGCGGGGTGAGCGTCGGGGCGGAGGCCACCGGATCGCCGTACGCGCTGACCACGCTCCCGGAGCCCGCCAGCAGTCGCGCGGCCGCGCGCTCGCCCTTGAGCACCGTGCCGGCGGAATCCGCGAACTCGCCCGCTGGTCGACATCGCGACGCCGGCGGCGCTGGCGCTCGCTTCGGCGCTGGGCGCCTCAGCGACGCTGCGGCGACTGAAGCCGGCGGAGCTGCTGCGGGAGGGTAGGCACGTCGACCAGCTCGCGCATTCACGTCGTGGGTGGAGTGGGGCTGACGTGGCTCGTCTGGCCGGGCGGGGTGCGTGTCGTCTCCCGCTTGGGCTGGGTAGGGGCCGGCTCGGTCCGTTGGCAGACACCGGTTCTCGCCTCTCGGCGTCGGCGCGGCGGGGCGAGCGTCGGATAGGCCTGCCTGGCCCCGTCAAGAGGCCGGCCCTCGCCCCTTGCCGGGGGGGGCGGCGGGTTGTGGTGTCCGCGAGCAGACAGGATCGTGCGCGTGACTACCGGATCTGCCCCCTGCCGGCCCCTCAGGCAGGGACTGCGTCCGCCCCACATAGGCGGTCGCGGGCGGCCTTGGCGCCGTTGGGCGATCGCGCCGTCACGGTTGGCGCGGTTGAGGCGGCCCGGATCGATGCCGCGCGGTGGCCTGAGGAGACCGAGGCCACCTGACCGTCGCGCCGGGGGCCTCGGTCGGTCGCTGGTGCTTCAGTTCCTGGGTCACACCGTTCCGCCGTTTGCGCGGATGCACTGGCCGGTGGTCCCGCGTGCCTCGTCGCTTGCGATGAAGGCCACGACGCTGGAACAGCGTGGCGAATTCGCGGTGCTGACTGATGTCGGCGTCGACGGCGACCGCCGACCCGCGCCTGCGTCGCTGATCGCTCCCACGAAGCTTGCCGAGCCATCGCTGCGGACAGCCTGCAGGAAACGGACGGAACCCTCCCCCTCGATGTCCCCCCGGTGGAAGGCCTCGGTCACCCGAATCTCAACGAGTCAGGCCCACCATCGACCTGGTCGCAGGTTGTGGCTCGCAAGTGTGCACCTCGATCTTGCCAACGGCATGGGTCTTCGAGATCGAACTCACGTTGCTCTCCTCTCGCTATGTCGGGTAGCGGATGTAGTCGATGATCACATATCAGGAGCGGGCTGTGGCCGCTGAGGCGAGACTCGTCAGGCCGAGTGCTCGAGGTCGAGGAGGCGGGCCTTGGCTTCGGGGCCCCCGCGGTAGGCGCCGAGCGTGCCGTCGCTGCGCAGCACGCGGTGGCAGGGCACGAGGATGGGCAGGGGGTTGGTGGCCAGGGCGGTGCCGGCGGCGCGGACGGCGGCGGGGCTGCCGGCCTGCGTGGCGACCTGCCGGTAGGAGGAGGTCTGGCCGTAGGCGATCTGCGCGGTCGCCCGCAGCACCTCGCGGCGGAAGCCGCGGGTCAGCTGCCAGTCCAGGGGAACGTCGAAGGTGGTGCGGCGGCGGTCGAAGTACTCGTCGAGCTGGTGGCGGGCGCGGACGATCGTCGCGTGCGGCGCGCGGAGCACGCGCGCCGAGACGCGGCGGGCGAGCTCCTCCAGGACCGCGTCCTCGTTCTCGGCGGGCAGGCCGATCCGGACCAGTCCCGTGTCGGTGGCGCCGACGAAGATCGGTCCCAGCGGTGAGTCGTGGCGCTCGAAGGCGACATCGATCAGGCCCTCGGCGCCGGCGCGGCGCGCGAGCTCACCGCACAGCCGGGACCAGGCCTCAGGGTCTGAGGGCGGCAGGGCTCCGAGCGCGACTTCGAGCGGGTCGCGCCCGTCGTCGTGCTGTTCGCCGCTGATGGTCATGTGCGTTAGACGGGGAAGAGGTTCGGTGTGTGAGGTCAGCGGGCGTCGTGGACGATGATGCCCGGCGCGGTGCGCCGTCCGCGCGTCGGCGTGCTCGGGCCGTGGCGTAGCCCGAGCGTGTGGTAGCGGGTCGGACGCAAGGTCAGGTGTCCTCTCTGAGTCGTTTGAGGCCTTCGAAGACGTTGCGTCGAGCGGCAGCCTCGGTGATCTCCATGACCCGCGCGACCTCGCGGTGGGTGAGATCGCCGCGGTAGCGCAGGGTGACCGCCTGGCGCTGCTTGTCGGGCAGGGCGCGCACGCGGTCCCACAGGTCCTCCTCGATGGCCGCCGTCTGCACCTGGGCGACGGCGCGCTCGTCGATATCGTCGGTCGGATCTGCGGCCCTCGAATACGCGCGATGCGCATCGATCGCCTTGCGCGCGGCGATCGAGAACAGCCACGACTTGACCGCGTGCGGATCGCGAACCTGGTCGTAGGCGCGAAGCGCGGCGAGCATCGTCTCCTGAAAGCAGTCCTCGGCGCGCTGGGGCCCAACCTGCGCGGCGCAGAAGCGCAACAGCGCCGGGCCGTGCTGCTGCACCACCCGATCGAACGGTGGAACTCGCGCGATCGCGGGCGACGAGCTCCTGGTCGTGTTCGAGCGCACCGGCATACGTGGGTGAGACGACCGCCGCGGTCTCTTCGTGAGACCCCGACCCACGTCGAATCTCTCACACCGGCGGCCTCGGCAACGTCTTACGGACCATGACCACGTCGCCGATTCGCGTCGTTCGCAGCGGCTGGGTGTTGGCCGTGCTGCTGGTGGGGCCGTTCATGGCCCAGGCGGACGCGACGATCGCCAACGTCGCCACCCCGTCCATCCACGCCGACCTCGACGCGTCGGGCGCGGCGCTGGAGCTCGTGATCGGCGGCTACCTGATCGCGTTCGCGGTGCTGTTGATCACCGGCGCCCGCCTCGGCCAGACCCACGGCTACAAGCGGCTGTTCGTGATCGGCATCGGCACGTTCAGCCTCGCGTCGCTGCTGTGCGGGCTGGCTCCCAGCCCGATCGTCCTCGTCGCTGCGCGGATCCTGCAGGGCGCCGGCGCAGCGTTGATGTTCCCCCAGACGTTGACGGGCATCCAGCTGAGCTTCTCCGGCGACGCGCGCATCCGCGCGATCGGGCTCTACGCCATCGCGCTCTCGGCCGGCGCCGTGATCGGCCAGATCCTCGGAGGGGCGCTCATCGCCGCCGACCTGGCCGGCACCCAGTGGCGCGCGATCTTCCTGATCAACGTCCCTGTGGGCATCGCCGCGATCGTGGCCGCCGTGCGCTACCTGCCCTCCGACGCCGCCCGCGTCTCACGGCACATCGACCTCGCGGGCGTCGCCCTGCTGTCGGCCAGCCTGCTGCTCGTGGTCCTCCCGCTGAGCGTGGGCCGGAGCCAGAGTTGGCCGGCGTGGGCGCTGGTGTGCCTGGTCGCGAGCGTGCCCGCGTTCGTCTGGTTCCTCGCCGCCCAACGCCGCCTCGCCGACCGCGGCGGAGCCCCGCTGGTCAACGTGCGCATCCTCGCCGCCCGCCCCGTCCTGTGGGCCCTGTCGACCCTGCTGGCCGCGACCGGCAGCTACTACGCGCTGCTGTTCACGCTCGCCCAGTACCTCCAGCAGGGCCTCGGACACAGCGCGCTGGTCTCCGGGCTCACGCTGGTCCCCTGGGTCGCCGCCTTCGGCGTCGCCGGGCAGGTCGTCCGGCGCCTGCCCGCCCGGCTCGTCGCCCGGGCACCCACGGCGGGCTGCCTGCTGCTCGCCGTCGCCTATGCGGCGATCAGCGCCACCCTGTTCGCCGGCCGCCACGACGAGGGCCTGCTCGTGGTGCTGCTCAGCTTCGGCGGTCTCGGGCTCGGGACGCAGTTCAGCGCCCTGATCGGGCACCTCACCACCGTCGTCGCGCCCGACTACGCCGCCGACATCAGCGGGGTGAGCACGACCGGGATCCAGATCGGCGGGGCGCTCGGCGTCGCCGCCCTCGGGACCCTCTACCTGAGCCTGACGCCGACCGGAGCGGTGCACGCCACCCACGCATTCGCCGTCACCACCCTGGCATTCGCCGCCATCGCGCTGCTCGCCACCGCCATGGCCCACCACGCCACGCGCCCGGCGCGCTGACTTCGCGGCACGTGGCGACCTCACGAACGCCGCGAGCCAGACGTCATACGAACTGAAAGCACCGAAGGCGCTCCAACGCTCGATCACCAACCACAAGTGAGGTACCGCATGTCCATTGAAGACAACAAGGCCGTCGTCGGTCGCTGGTTCGCGGAGTTCTGGGGGCCCGACTACAACCCCGGGGTCATCGACGAGCTGGCCGCCCCGGACATCCGCTTCGAGTACTCGATGCACGCGGCCTGCCGCGGCCGCGACGAGGTGCGCGAGTTCGCCACGAAGTTCCGTTCGGCATTCCCGGACCTCGCGTTCGGAGCGACGGCC
>JBBSIC010000039.1:0-29463 GCA_038232275.1 Solirubrobacterales bacterium
CGTCAACCAGCTGCGGCTGCGCGACATCGGCGGCATCATCGTCATCGACTTCATCGACATGGCCCGCGCGCGCAACCGCGACGCCGTGCTCAAGACGCTGCGCAAGGCGCTCGACGAGGACCGCACCAAGACCTTCGTGGTGGAGATCTCCCCGCTCGGGCTGGTCGAGATGACCCGCCAGAACGTCACCGAGGGCGTGCGCGAGATCATGACCAAGTGGTGCCCGACCTGTGACGGGGAGGGTGTCGTGAAGTCCGAGGAGACGGTCGCGATCGAGGTCGACCGCAAGCTGCGCGAGCTGGTCAAGCAGTCCGCGCAGGCGTCAGCCGATGGCGAGGCCCCGGGCCGGGACCGCGGCTCGCCCGAGGCGTTCCTGATCCGCATCAACCCGCGCGTGACCGCGCAGTTCATCGGCGAGAACGCGCGCATGCTGCACGCGCTGGAGGCCGACACGGGCCGCTATTTCAGCTTCGAGGGCTCCGAGGGCCTGCCGATCGACCATTTCGCGGTGACCCTGGAGGGCAGCCGCGACGAGGTGGTCGCCGCCGCGGTCCCGTTCTCCGACGGCGACGAGGTGCACGTCACCATCGTCGAGCCGCACATGTACGAGGCCGATGACGCCGTCGCCAAGATCGACGGCTACATCATCTCGGTGCGCGGGGCCGGCCCGTTCGTGGGCTCCAAGCGCCTCGTGCGCGTCGAGAACGCGGGACGCACGTCGGCCACGGCGGTCCTGATCGACATGACCGAGGAGGAGGAGGCGCGCGTCGCGGCCGACCGGCAGGCGGCGGCGGCCAAGAACAAGCGCCGCGCCCGCGGCGGCGGCAGCAGCGGGCGCACCCCTGTCAAGGCCAGGGCCGGGAAGGGCAGATCCGCCGCCAAGGCCGCTGCCCAGGAGGCGCCGGTCAGCGCCGCGTCGCCGGAGCAGGAGGAGTCGGAGATCAAGGCCGGCACGGGCCCGGCGGGCTCCGCCGAGTCCGATGGCGGCGAGCAGGATGCCCTAGAATCGACGCCTCGGCGCCGCGGCCGCAGAGGCGGACGGCGCCGTTCGCGCGCCAAGGACAGCACGGACGCGCCAGAGGCTTCCGAGACCGCCAGCGAGACCGAATCCAATGCCTGAGACCCTCGACACCCCCTACGCCATCATCAGGACCGGCGGCAAGCAGTACCGCGTCGCCGCGGGCGAGGAGCTGCTGATCGAGCGCCTGTCCGGCGACGCCGGCGCCACGATCGAGCTCGAGCCGCTGCTGACCGCCGGTGGCGGCGACGACGCCAAGTTCGGCGCCGGCGCCCTGGGCACGGTCAAGGTCACCGCGACGATCGTCGGCCACGAGCGCGGCCCGAAGATCCGCATCTTCAAGTTCAAGCCCAAGCGCGGCTACAAGCGCCGCCAGGGACATCGCCAGGAACTGACGCGCATCCGCGTCGACGAGATCGGAGGCTGAGCCCAGATGGCGCACAAGAAGGGCCTCGGCTCCAGCCGCAACGGCCGCGACTCCAAGCCGAAGTTCCTCGGCGTGAAGGTCTTCGCCGGCCAGGCCGTCACGGGCGGCGAGATCATCGTGCGCCAGCGCGGCACCGTCTTCAACCCGGGCGCCGGAACGGGCCTCGGGCGTGACCACACCATCTTCGCGATCGACGCCGGCACGGTGGAGTTCCGCACCGGTCGCGGCGGCAAGCGCTGGATCTCGGTGAGCTCGGGCTAGCCTCGGCCGACATGCTCGCGGACAAGGCCCGCATCGAGGTGCGCGGCGGCGCGGGTGGGAACGGATCGGTCTCCTTCCGGCGCGAGGCGCACGTCCCCAAGGGCGGCCCGGACGGCGGCGACGGCGGCCGCGGCGGGGACGTCGTGCTGCGCTGCGACGACAACCTGCGCGACCTGCAGTTCTTCAAGCGCACGGGGCACTTCCGCGCCCAGCGCGGCGGCCACGGGGAGGGCTCGCTGCGCCACGGAGCCGACGGGGCGGCGCTGACCGTCGGCGTCCCGCCGGGCACGCAGGTGCAGCGCTGGGACGGCGCGCGCTTTGACCTGGTCGCCCGGGGCCAGGAGGTCCGCATCGCCCGCGGCGGGCTCGGCGGACGCGGCAACAAGCGCTTCGCGAGCCCGACCCGCCAGGCGCCGCGGTTGGCGGAGAAGGGGCTGGCGGGGGAGGAGGGCATCGTCAGCCTGCAGCTCAAGCTGCTCGCCGACGTCGGCCTCGTCGGGTTGCCCAACGCGGGCAAGTCCTCGCTGATCGCCCGCATGACGCGCGCGCAGCCGAAGGTCGCCGGCTACCCGTTCACGACGCTCGAGCCCGTCCTGGGGACGATCGAGGCCGACGAGCGCCAGCTCGTGCTCGCCGACATCCCCGGCTTGATCGAGGGCGCCTCGGGCGGCGCCGGCCTCGGCCATGACTTCCTCGCCCACGTCGAGCGCTGCCGGGTGCTCGTCCACGTGCTCGACCTCGCGCCGCTGGACGGCTCGTCGCCCGAGGAGAGCTTCGAGACGATCGAGTCCGAGCTCGCCGCGCACGATCCGCGCCTGGCCGCGCTCCCGCGGATCCTGGCGCTCTCGAAGGCTGACCTCGTGCCGCCGCAGGAGGCCGAGGCGGCGGCTGAAACGTGGCGCGAGCGCTTCGCGGGCCCCCTCTTCGTCACCTCGAGCGCGACGCGCCAGGGCCTCGACGACCTGAGCCGGGAGCTGCTGCGCCTGGTCGGACCGGCCGAGCCCGTAGCTGGGCCCGGGGCGGGGGAGGACGACGTCGCGGAGTTCGCGCGCTTCCGCCCCGCCGCCGGACGGGCCTTCGCCGTCGAGCGACGGGACGACGGCACGTTCGTCGTCACGGGCGACAGCGTGGAGCGGCTGATCGCGCGCTTCGACATGGCCGACGAGGAGGCGCAGGCGCACGTCGAGCGGCGCCTGCAGCGCATGGGCGTCGTCGCGGCGCTGCAGCGCGAGGGCTTCGAGCCGGGCGGCGACGTCCAGATCGCCGGAATCGTCTTCGAGCTCGACCCGTCGTAGGCGGCGGCGCCGACCCGTCGTAGGCGGCGAGCGACCGGCGTTACCGCGGCTGGTAAGGAGGAGGGGTGCGGTCCGCGGCTGGTTCCCGTCGACCACGCGCTTTATGGGGGCCATGACCCCCATCAAGCGCGTCTTCGCGTCTGGAGCGGGTCGCGGCGATTGAACCCTGCCCCCACCCAGCCGGTCGTAAGCGCCGGCCGCGGCGCGACGCCGGGACGTTCAGCCGCGGCCCGCGGCCCAGGCCGCGTGCTCGCGGCCGACGGCGGTGCCCGGCTCGCGGCCGAGCTGGAGCTCCTGGGCGAGCGCCCACCAGTCCGCGGCCGCGCGCAGCTGGCAGAAGCTCGTGAACAGCAGGTCGGCCATGCGGCGCAGGAGCACGGACTCGCTCGGCAGCGAGAAGCTGCGGACCATCTGGCGCCACCCGGAGCCGAGCGCGAAGAGCTGCTGGCCCATCTCGCGCTGCACCTGCGGCCCGAGCCGGAACGGCTGGTCCTCGATCAGCCAGGCGGCGGCGATGGTCATGTGGGCGAGCAGCAGGTCGCGGCGGTCGGTGAAGTCGCTGCCGTCGCCCAGGTAGCCGAGGTCGAGCATCGCCGCGTAGAGGACGTCGGCGTCCTGGGCCTTGACCGCCTCCAGCGCGGGGCCCTCGCTCCGCAGGTGCCCGCGCGGGAGGTCGCGCAGCATGCCGAAGTCGAAGATCACGACGCGGCCGTCGGCGAGCGACTGCCAGTTGCCCGGGTGCGGGTCGCCGAGCGCGAGGTCGTGGTCGCCCGCGGTCGCGTGGTAGAAGCGGTGCACGATCTCGGCGACGCGGTCGCGGCGCTCGTCCCCGGCTCCCTTGAGGTCGTCGAAGCGCATGCCCTCGACGCGCTCGGTGACGAGCACGCGGCGGGTCGACAGCGTGGTGTCCACGCGCGGGACGACCACGTGGGGATGGTCGCGCCACAGCCGCTGCACGCGGCGCTGGTTGGAGGCCTCGAGCTCGTAGTCGAGCTCCTCGGAGATGCGCTCGCGCAGCTCCTCGGCGAGCGCCCTGGTGTCCAGCCCGGGCGCGATGCGTGCCAGCAGCGGCATCAGCAGCTTGAGGTTGCGCAGGTCGGCGTCGACGGCCTCCGCGATGCCGGGGTACTGGACCTTGACCGCGACCTCCTCGCCGTCGTGGGTGGTGGCCCGGTGGACCTGGCCGATCGACGCCGCGGCCATCGCGTCGGGCTCGATGTCCCGCAGGATCTTCGCGACGGGCTCGCCCCACTCGGTCGCCATCAGCTTCTCGAGCTCAGACCACCGCACGCTCGGCGCGTCGTCGCGCAGCTCGGCGAAGCGGCGCTGGATGCGCTCGGCGCCCTCCTCCTCCATGCCGGGGATCTCGATCGTCGAGAGGACCTGGCCGACCTTCATGGCCGCGCCCTTCATGCGGCCGAGCTGCACGACGATCTGCTCGACGACCTCGGCCGTGCGCCGGGCCTGGGCGCGCTCGCGCGCGTCCTCGGAGCGCATGCGGTCAAGCGCCCGGCCGCCGGCGATGCGGCCGCCCTGCGCCGCGACAAGGCTGCCCAGCTGGGTCGTGCGCCGCAGGCGCGAGGAGATCGGGGAGCGGTCGGTCAGGCTGTCCGCTCGGTCAGCCAGGCCGCGAGGTCGTCCAGCGGCCGGTCGCGCTCGCCGGCCGGCTCGTTGAAGATCTCGTGGTAGAAGCCCGGATACGTCAAGAGGGTCTTGTCGGCAGACGACGCGCGCTCGTGGACCATGCGCCCGCCTGCAGGCGGTACGATCGTGTCCGCCGTCCCGATCATGACGAGCAGCGGAAGCGTCAGCCTCGGGCTGTCGGCTTCGAAGCGCGCGATCGCGTCGGCCAGCTCCTGCACGGTGCGGGCCGGGAGCTTGCCGTGGTGGTTGAGCGGGTCCGCGTCGTAGGCGGCGACCTCGGCGGCGTCGCGGCTCACCGCGCCGGAGGGCACCCGGTAGACGCCGGCGTCGGGGCGCACGACGCTGAGGCCCCAGGCGATCAGTCGCAGCGCCAGGGGCGCCGCTACGAGGGCGGCGAGCGGCGCCGAGAGGGCGAGCCCGTCGAGCCTGTCCTGGTAGGCGACGCCGTAGGCGATGGCGACGCAGCCGCCCATGCTGTGGCCGAGCAGGAACAGCTTCCTGCGCGGGTGCTCCGCGCGGATGCGGTCGACCAGCTGGTCGAGGTCTGAGACGACGTGCCGCATGCGGTCGATCTGGGCGCGGGAGCCCTCCGAGCGCCCGTGGCCGCGATGGTCGATCGCGTACACGACGAAGCCCTGCCCGACAAGGCGCTCCACCACGTGGCGGTAGCGGCCGCCGTGCTCGGCGGCGCCGTGGGCGACGATGACCGCCGCCCTCGCAGCGCCCTCCGGCGCCCACGCCTGCCAGTAGATCCGCTTCCCCTCGGCGCCCGTCAGGTGTCCCTCGACGTGCTGCGCCGGGACTTCGGGTGTGGAGGATGCGCTGCCCATGGGGTCAGATCCTAGATTCTGGGACCAGATGCCGGTCGTCGTCGTCAAGCTGGGCTCCTCTGTGGTCGCCGAGAACTCCGGCGAGCTGCGCCTGTCCGTGATCGCGCGGGTGTGCGAGGAGGTCGCCGAGCTGCACGCCGGCGGGACCGACGTCGTGGTCGTCACCTCGGGCGCCATCGCGCGCGGGATGCACCTGCTCGCCCTGCCCGTGCGGCCGGCGGCGATCGACCAGCTGCAGGCGGCGTCGGCGATCGGCCAGGGGCGGCTGTTTCGGACCTACGACGAGCTGTTGCACGAGCGCGGGGTCCAGGCCGCGCAGGTGCTGCTGACGTTCTTTGACATGAGCGCGCGGACGCACTACGTCAACGCGCGCCGGACCCTGCGGGCGCTGCTCGCGTGGCGCGTCGTCCCGGTGATCAACGAGAACGACACGACCACGACAGACGAGATCTCCTTCGGCGACAACGACTTCCTCGCCGCCCAGGTCGCGGTCCTGCTGCAGGCGCGGCTGCTCGTGCTGCTCACCGACACGCCGGGCGTCTTCAGCGCCGATCCGCGCCGGGATCCGGACGCCGCGCTGATCGCGGAGATCACGGACTTCGAGGCCGTGCAGGCGGCGTCGCAGATCGGACACGCCGTATCGCCGCTCGGCTCGGGCGGGATGCGCTCGAAGGTCGTGGCCGCGGAGATGGCCACGGCGGCCGGGACCGAGACCGTGATCTGCAGCGGGTTCGAGCCCGGGTCGGTGCTCGGCGCCGCCGCGGGCGAGCCGGTGGGCACCCGTTGCCCGGCGCGCGCGCTCGGGATGTCGTCCTTCAAGCTGTGGCTGAAGTACGCCAAGCCCTCGCACGGGCGCCTGCTGGTCGACGGCGGCGCCGCGCGGGCGCTGCGCGAGGGCGGCACGTCCCTGCTGCCCGTCGGCATCACGGCCGTCGAGGGCGCCTTCGACGCCGGGGACGCGGTCGACGTCCTCGCTGGGGGCGCCCGCATCGGCAAGGGCATCTGCAACTACTCGGCCACCGAGCTCGGGCAGGTGCGCGGCCTGAAGTCCGCCGCGGTCCGCGCGGTGCTGCCGCGCGCGACCGACGAGGCCGTCCACCGCGACTACTTCGTCCTCGACTAACCTTGCCGCCATGGCTCTAACGACCGAGTCCGTCGCCGACATCTGCCGCGCTGCCAAGGGCGCCGCCCGTGTGCTGGCGCGCGCCGACACGGCGACCAAGAACGAGGCGCTTCGCGCGATCGCCGCCGCGCTCGTCGAGCGCACGCCGGAGATCCTCGAGGCCAACGGGCGCGACCTCGAGGCGGGCCGCAGCGCAGGATTGTCCTCGGCCCTGATGGACCGGCTGCGGCTCGATCCCGCGCGCGTCGCGGAGATCGCGGCCGGCGCCCGCGCCGTCGCGTCGCTGCCGGACCCGGTGGGCGAGGTGCTCGACGGCGGGCGCCTGCACAACGGCCTGCAGATGCGCCGCGTGCGCGTCCCGCTCGGCGTGATCGCCGTCGTCTACGAGTCGCGCCCCAACGTCACGGTCGACTGCGCCGCGCTGTGCCTGAAGTCCGGCAACGCGATCGTGCTGCGCGGGTCCTCCAGCGCGATCGGATCCAACGCCATCCTGACCGCGATCGTCCGCGACGCGGTCGTCGGCGCCGGGCTCCCGGAGGCCGCCGTGTCGCTGGTCGCCGGCGGCGGGCGCGAGGAGCTCGGCGAGCTCGCGACCCAGAAGGACTACGTCGACCTGATCGTCCCGCGGGGCGGCGAGGGGCTCAAGCGCGCCCTCACCGCGGTGGCGACGGTGCCGGTCATCTACGCCGCGTCGGGCAACAACCACGTCTTCGTCGACGCGTCCGCGAATTTGGATAACGCCGAGGCGATCATCGTCAACGCCAAGGCGCAGCGGCCGAGCGCCTGCAACGCCGCGGAGACACTGCTCGTCCACGCCGACGTCGCGGAGCGCTTCCTGCCGGCCGCGCTCGGCGCCCTGCGCGCCGCCGGGGTCGCGCTGCGGCTCGACGAGCGCTCGCTGGCGATGGCCGGGACGGCGGGCGACCTCGCGGCGACCGAGGAGGACTGGGCGACGGAGTACCTCGCGCTCGTCCTCGCCGTCCGCGTCGTGGACTCGCTCGACGAGGCGCTGGACCACATCGAGCGCTACGGCTCGGGGCATTCGGAGGCGATCGTGACCGGCGCCGCCGATGCCGTGCGCGCGTTCGAGCTGTCCGTCGACGCCGCCTGCGTCTACGTGAACGCCTCCACGCGCTTCACCGACGGCGGCGAGTTCGGCAAGGGCGCCGAGATCGCCAACTCCACCCAGAAGCTCCACGCGCGCGGCCCGATCGGCCTGAGCGAGCTGTGCACCTACCGCTACCTGGTCGAGGGTTCCGGCCAGGTGCGGGCGTAGTGGCCGCCGTCGGGCTGCTGGGCGGGACCTTCAATCCGCCGCACATCGCCCATCTGGTCTGCGCCATGGAGGCGCGCGAGCAGCTCGGCCTCGACGTCGTGCGGCTGGTGCCGTCCGGGGTGCCGCCGCACAAGGACGTGCCCGACGACCCGGGCGTCGAGGTCCGGATCGAGCTGTGCCGGCTCGCGGCGGCCTCCGAGCCCGGCCTGGAGGTCTCGCGGGCCGAGGCCGACCGCCCGGGCCCCTCGTACACGGTCGATACGCTCAGGGCTCTGCACGACGCATCTCCTCAAGACGAGCTGACCTTCATCGTGGGTGGCGACCAGGCCCTCGGCCTGCCCTCCTGGCGGGAGCCGGAGGTGCTGCTGTCGCTCGCCCGCCTCGCGGTGGCCGAGCGCGAGGGCATCCGCCGCCACGACATCCTCGACCGCTTCGAGGGCCTCGACGGCGCCGGCCGCGTCGTCTTCTTCGACATGCCGCGCCTGGACGTGTCGTCGTCGTGGCTGCGCCGCCGCGTAGCCGCCGGACGCCCGATCCGCCACCTCGTGCCCGTCGCGGTGGCCGACCGGATCGCGGACCTCGGGCTCTACCGCGTGGGGAGGACCGCGTGGGCGTGATGGAGCCGGCCGACCTCGTCCGGGCCATCGGGGAGTACGCCGCCGACAAGAAGGCGATCGACCTCGTGCAGCTCGACGTCGCCGACCTGCTCGGCTACGCCGACCACTTCGTGATCGCCTCGGGCAACACCGACCGCCAGGCGAAGGCGATCCACGACGGCGTCCTCGAGGGGCTCAAGAAGGACCACGGCGTCGTGCCGCGGCGCGTTGAGGGCCTGCCCGAGGCCCGCTGGGTGCTGATGGACTACTCCGACGTCGTCGTCCACATCTTCACGCCCGAGGCGCGCGAGTACTACCGCCTCGAGCAGCTCTGGGGCGAGGCCCCGAAGCACGCCGTCGCCGGCGCCTGACGCTCAGACCGTCGGCAGCGAGGCGTGGTCGTCGAACGGCAGCCGGCGCACGAAGTCCTGGCGGCTGTAGATCGCCATGCGGGTGCCGAACACGTGGTAGACGGGCCGGTCGAGGGTCGGCGCGAGCTCGGTGACGAGCTTGAAGACCCCAGGGTTCGAGCCGTAGTCGTCCCAGACGATCGTCCCGCGCGCGCTGAGCATCTCGAAGGCGTGCCTCGTATCGCTCTCCACGTAGTCGTACGTGTGGGCGCCGTCGATGTAGACCAGGTCGATCCGGCCGGCGTACGGCGAGAAGTCAAAACTCGCCGAGTCGCCCCACAGCTGCGTGATGCGGTCGGCCTCGGGCGTGCCGCGGAACGCCTCGCCGCAGGCGTCGCCGGGACGGAAGAAGTGGTGGTCGTCCGAGCCCAGCGTGAGCTTCGCCCCCTCCGGCGAGCTCGTGAGCGGCACGTCGAGCGTGTAGCTCTCCAGCTCCGGGCTGTTGCGCGCGACCGTCCAGGTGGTGCGGCCGCGGTTGGTGCCGATCTCGAAGAACGCGTGCGCTTCGAGGCCCTTGGCCAGCGCGGCCAGCATCAGCCGCTGGTGGTCGTCGAGGTAGCCCTCGACCACGGCCTGCTCGACGCACGGGATCTCGCGCTTCTCGATGTTGACCACGGCGTCCGCGCCGAAGCGCTTCGCCACGGTCCACGCGTCGCGGACGACGTGGTGACGGAGCTCCGGCCGGCGCCTCACGACGCCCTTGGCGATGCCCCGCAGCGTCGGGAGCAGGATCTCCCGATTGCGGGTCATCGTCTTGCGCGGCACGCGCGAGAACTCTAGGACGCAGAAGGCCGCCCGGTGGGCGGCCTTCACGCGATGGAGCTGAGGGGGCTCGAACCCCTGACCTCTGCCATGCCATGGCAGCGCTCTCCCAGCTGAGCTACAGCCCCATGGAACTCGTAATTCGCCGCCCAGTGTATACGAGACTCCTGGTTGTTCTTCGTTGCGGCAAGGCGCAGATGGATGTGCATCTGACCTTTTGCGTCATTGATCGGAACGAGGTAGCACCTGTCGAGGTCAGCGCAGTAGAGCCCGAAAGCATCGATCTCCGTCACCGCGTAGCTGGTGCGGACATAGCCTTCGATAGGGGTGAGCCCGACAGGTTCCCAGCGTCGCGGCGACGACGGAGCCCTTGCGTACGGCCCATTTGCATTGCACGCGCAGCAATTGCGGCCCCAGGTCCAGCACCAGGTCGTAGCGCAGGCCCTCGGCGAGGGGCCGGAGCACCGGAATCCCCAGGCGCGTGGCAGCCAAGGCAATTGCAGCTTCCGCCACCGCTCCCTTCTGCGTCGGATTCATAACACGAACACTAGTTCGTGTAGCGGACGGAACGCCGCCGCGTTCAGCGGTCGCTTCTGGGTGTCCGCGGGATGAACTCGGGGACGTCCCCGAAGGCCGGTTCGCGCGCTCCCCCGCGGGCCGCCGCGGTCTCGCCGAGGTCGAGCCCGGCGTCGTCGAGCTTGGACGCCATCACGCGGTGGGCGAGGGTGACGTCGCGCAGCAGGACCTCGGCGTTGTTGCGCAGCGAGTCGGCGAGCTCACGCAGGTTGCGGCCCATCTCCGTCCCGTCGGCCAGGACCTCGCCGGCGAGCTCGCGGGCGCGTGAGACCTGCTTTCTCGCCGCGGCCTCGGAGGCCTCGCGTGTCTGGGTGGCGAAGACCTCGGCGATGCGCTGCACGTCCCCGGCCTCCTTGCGGGCGTCGGTGAGCAGGCGGTCGGCCTCGCTATGGGCCTCGTCGCGCAGCCGGCCGGCGTCCGTCGTCGCCGTCTCATGCAGGACGGCGGCCCGGCTCTGCGCCTCTCCGAGGATCTCGCGGGCCTCCTCCTCGGCGGCATCGACCCGCAGCTTCGCCGCCCTCGACGCCTCGGCGATGCGGGCGTCCGCGCGCCGCTCGGCCTCCTCGCGCAGGTTGGTCGCGGCCTCCTCGGCAGCGCGCATGATCTGCGCGACGCGGCGGCTCGCCTCGACGTGGGGCCGAACGCGCTCAGGCTCCTCGCTCATGCCTGCAATCTACGGGGGCGGGCGGTCGGACGCGGCTATCGTGCGCCGCCCATGAGCGAGGAGCGCCGCTACGACCCGAAGGCCATCGAGCCCCGCTGGCAGGAGGTCTGGGAGCGCGAGCAGACGTGGACCGTCAGCAACGACTCAGACCCCGGCGTGGACAAGGCCTACGTGCTCGTGATGCTGCCGTATCCGTCCGGTGAGCCCCACATGGGCCATCTCAAGGTCTACTCCGTCGGGGACGCGATCGCCCACTTCCGCCGCCGCACGGGCAGCCGGGTCCTGCAGCCCATGGGCTACGACGCGTTCGGCCTGCCGGCGGAGAACCACGCCATCAAGACCGGTGTGCACCCGCGCCAGTCGACCGCCGAGTCGATCGCGCAGTTTCAGAGGCAGTTCCGCCGGTGGGGCATCTCGATCGACTGGACGCGCGAGCTCGGCACCCACGAGCCGCGCTACTACCGCTGGACGCAGTGGATCTTCTTGAAGCTCTACGAGCGGGGCCTGGCCTACCGCAACCAGGCCGCCGTCAACTGGTGTCCCAAGGACGCCACGGTGCTCGCCAACGAGCAGGTCGTCGACGGCCGCTGCGAGCGTTGCGGCACCCAGGTCGAGATTCGCCACCTCGAGCAGTGGTTCTTTCGCATCACCGACTACGCCGACCGGCTGCTGGACGGCCTCGAGACGATCGAGTGGCCCGAGCACATCAAGACGATGCAGCGCAATTGGATCGGCCGCTCCACAGGGGCCGAGGTCGCGTTCGCCTGCCCCGACCTGGGGATCGACTACCCTGTCTTCACGACCCGCCCGGACACGCTCTTCGGCGCGACATTCTTCGTCATGGCGCCCGAGCATCCCGACGTCCTGCGACTGGCGGCGGGCACCGAGCACGAGCTCCAGGTCCGCGAGTACGTCAACCATGCGGCCCGTGAGACCGTCGAGGAGCGCGGCGACGCCGAGCGCGAGAAGACGGGCGTGGCGCTGGGGCGCTGCGTGACCAACCCGGTCAACGGCGAGCTTATCCCGATGTACGTCGCGGACTACGTGCTGATGGAGTACGGCACGGGCGCGATCATGGCGGTGCCGGCGCACGACCAGCGCGACCACGAGTTCGCGACGCGCTTCGGCCTCCCGATCCGCCCCGTCATCGAGGGCGGCGACGGCGAACTGCCCTACATGGGCGACGGGCCGCTGATCAACGGCGACCCGCAGTTCGACGGCATGCACAACCGCGAGGCGATCGAGGCGATCGTCGACTGGCTCGACCAGCGGGGCAGGGGCCATCGCTCGATCAACTACCGCCTGCGCGACTGGCTGCTGTCGCGTCAGCGCTACTGGGGCTGTCCGATCCCGGTCGTCTACTGCGAGACCGACGGCATCGTCCCGGTCTCAGAGGACGAGCTCCCGGTCGAGCTGCCCGACGTCGACGACTACGCGCCGCAGGGCAGGTCGCCGCTCGCGGCGGCCGAGCCCTGGGTCAGCACCACCTGCCCGCGCTGTGGCGGTCCCGCGCGCCGCGAGACGGACACGATGGACACCTTCGTCGACTCCTCCTGGTACTTCCTGCGCTACTGCGACGCGGGCAACGACGGGGCGGCCTGGGACCCCGACGTCCTGCGTCGGTGGATGCCCGTCGACCAGTACATCGGCGGGGTCGAGCACGCGATCCTGCACCTGATGTACGCGCGCTTTTTCACCAAGGCGCTGTTCGACCTCGGCCTGGTCGACATCCAGGAGCCGTTCGCCAAGCTGTTCACGCAGGGCATGATCACGCGCGAGGGGGCGAAGATGTCCAAGTCCAGGGGCAACGTCATCGCCCCCGAGCCCTACGTCGAGCGCTACGGCGCCGACACCGCGCGCTGTTACATCCTGTTCATCGGCCCGCCCGACCACGACGCGGACTGGCGCGACGACGACATCGAGGGCGTCCACCGCTTCCTGAGCCGGCTGTGGCGGCTGGGGGCGGACCTCGCCGAGGGCGGCAGGCGAGACCCGCAGGTCCGCGGCGAGCCGGCCGGCGACGATCTCGAGCTCGTGCGCAAGGCGCACTGGGCGATCGACAAGGTCACCTCCGACATGTCCGGGCGCTTCGCCTTCAACACGGCGATCGCGGCGGTGATGGAGCTCGTCAACGAGTGCTACAAGCGCCGCCGCGACGTCGCCCACGACGTGCTGCACTTCGCGTGCGCGACCGCCGCCTCGCTGATCTTCCCCTTCGCCCCGCACACGGGCTCGGAGGTCTACGACCAGCTCACGGGCGACCGCGTCTGGGAGCAGCCCTGGCCCGCCGCCGACCCGGTCTACCTCGAGCGCGACAACGTGCGGGTCGTCGTCCAGGTCAACGGCAAGGTCCGCGACCGCTTCGAGGCGCCTCCCGGCGCCGGACGCGAGGAGCTCGAAGCGACGGCGCGTGGGCTGCCCAACACGCGCGCGCACATCGACGGCAAGGCTGTGGTCAAGGTCGTCGTCGTGCCGGACAAGCTCGTCAACTTCGTCGTCCGGTAGGGCCGCGACACACATTTGTCGCAGCCGCGGCGCACAGTCGGCACGGCTGCGCGTCGAGCTGTCACCTCGTTCTGCGTAGCGTCGCCGTCGATGTCCGACGTCCCTCGCAGCCACCTCGCCGTGTACGCGCTCGCGGCCCTGGCGGTGCTCGCGTTCGGGGTCCGCCAGGTCGCGCTCGCGCGCACGTCGGACCGCGGGCGGACAGTTGGGAGCGCTCCCGCGGGCAAGGCGCCGATCGCGCTGGACAAGGGCGGCGCGGACGGGGGTCACGTGACCGTCCACGTGGCGGGCGCCGTGCGCCATCCGGGCGTCTACCGGCTGCGCACGGGCGCCCGGGCCAACGACGCCGTGCGGCGCGCCGGGGGCGCCCGGCCGCGCGCCGAGCTCACGCAGGTCAACCTCGCGCAGAAGCTCGAGGACGGTCGCCAGATCGTGGTCCCCGTCCGCACCCCGGCGGCCGCGGCGGCGGCGGGGCCGGACGGCGCGACCGCGGCTCCCGCCGCGCCGATCAACCTCAACACGGCGACGCTCGAGCAGCTGGACACGCTCGACGGCATCGGGCCGGCGACCGCCCAGAAGATCCTGGACTTCCGGGCAAAGAACGGCGGCTTCTCGAGCGTGGAGCAACTCGACCAGGTGCCGGGCATCGGGGAGACGCGGATGGCGGAGCTGCGGGACGCCGTCACGGCATGAAGGCCCGCGAGGTGCTCGCGACCGCGCGCGAGCACCCGCGGCATCTCGTGCTGTTCGCGCTGGTTGGCGGGCTGCTCTGCGGTGGCTGGGCCCCGCTGCTGGCCGGCGCCGTCGCGCTCGCGGCGATGCTTGTCGCGGGGCGGCCGGCGGTCGCGGCGCTGGCCGTCGCGGCGGTGCTCGGCGGCGCGGCGTTCGCGCAGGCGCGGAGGCTGGCGGTCGACACGGGCACGTTGCCCGGCACGCTCGAACAGACGCTGCACGCCCGCATGACGCTGCTCGAGCCGCTGCACGAGCGGGCCTCGGGCGAGCTGGCGGGCCGCGCGGAGATCGTCGGCGGACGCGCCGACGGCGAACCGCTGCTGCTGCGGCTCCCCGACCGCAGCTACGCCGCCCGGGCGGCCGAGGCCGGCGACGTCGTGGACGTGACGGGCCGCCTCGTCGCGCTGCGCAGCTTCGACCGCATCCAGCGCCGCCGCGGGGCGCTGGCCGGCGTGCGGGTCGCCCGTCTGCGGCCGACCGGGACCCGCCGCGGCGGGGTGCCCGGGGCGCTCGACACCGTCCGGCGGCGTGCGGAGGCCGGATTGGGCACGGGACTGCCGCACGCCGAGGCGGCGCTGCTGGCCGGGATGGTGCTCGGCCGCGACGACGAGATCGACCAGCCGACCCGCGACGCGTTCCAGGCATCCGGACTGGCGCACATCCTCGCCGTGAGCGGGACCAACGTGCTGCTGCTCGCCACCCTCGTGCTGTGGGTCGCCGGGCTCGTCGGGGTCCGGTTGCGAGCCCGGCTGGCGGCGGCGCTGGTGCTCGTGGCGCTCTATGTCCCCTTGACCGGCGCGGGGCCGTCGATCCAGCGCGCGGGCGTCATGGGGGCCGCCGGGCTCGTGGCGGCGCTCGCCGGGCGGCCGGCCTCGCGCCTGTATGCCCTCGGGCTGGCGGCCGCGGTGACGCTCGCGCTCAATCCCTACGCGGCGGGCGACGCCGGCTGGCAGCTCTCCTTCGCCGCCGTCGTCGGGCTCGTCGCGTTCGCCGCACCGCTGCGCGCGTGGCTTGTCCGGCGCCGCCTGCCCGGGCCGGTGGCCGAGGCGGCCGCCATGACGCTGGCCGCCACCGCGGCGACCGCCCCGCTGCTCGCCGTGCACTTCGAGCGCCTATCGCTCGTGGCGCTTCCCGCGAACCTGCTGGTGGCGCCGGTCGTCGCGCCCGTGATGTGGCTCGGGATGGTCGCGGCCGCGCTGGCGCAGGCCAGCCCGCTGCTGGCCGCCCCGCTGAACGCGATCAACGCGCCGCTGGTCGGGTTCGTGGATGCCATCGCGAGACTCGCCGCGGGCGTGCCGCACGCCGTCCTCGCGGTCCGCCTGCCGGGCGTGCTCGGCGCCCTCGCCGGCTACGCCGCCATGGCCGGCGCCTGGTTCGCGCTGCGCGCGCTCGGGCGCCGGACGCCGCGCGGTCCGCGGCTGGCCGTCGCGGGCGCGCTGGCGGCGGTGCTGGCCGGGCTGGCGTTCGCCGGGCCGAGCGGCGCGACGGCGCCCGGGCCGGGGGAGACCGTGGTGTCGTTTCTGGACGTCGGCCAGGGCGACGCGACGCTGATCGAGCGCGACGGCCGGTCCGTGCTCTTCGACACCGGGCCGCCAGGGGGCCAGATCGTCGCGCGCCTGCAGCAGGTCGACCGGCGCCGCCTCGACGCGCTGGTGCTGACGCACGCGCAGGCCGACCACGACGGCGCGGCGGTGCCCGTGCTCGATCGCTTCCGGCCGAAGCTCGTCGTGGACGGCGGAGCGGGCTGGCCGACGCCGGTGCAGCGCGCGCTGCCGGGCGTCGCCGCGGCCGTCGGCGCCCGGGTGGTGACCGCCGCCGCGGGCGACGTGCTGCGTCTCGGCCCGATGACGATCGCCGTCCTCTCCCCGACGGAGCAGGTGCAGCGGCTGCCGCCGGCCGGAGATCCGAACAACCGCGCCATCGTGGCCCACCTGCGCAGCGGCAGCTTCGACCTCCTGCTCACCGCCGACGCCGAGTCCGACGTGACCGGGCCGCTCGTGCTGCCGCGGGTGGAGGCCCTCAAGGTGGCCCACCACGGGAGCGAGGACGCCGGCCTGCCGGAGGAGCTGCGGCGCCTGCGCCCCGCGGTCGCCGGGATCGAGGTGGGCCGGCACAACACCTACGGGCACCCCACGGCGTCGACGCTGGCCGCGCTGCGCGTCGTGCCCCATGTCTACCGCACCGACCGCGACGGGACGGTCCAGCTGCACGCCACAGATCAGCGGATGTGGGTCGACCGGCTGGGGCGCGGATGACCACCGGCCGCAGACCGTCCACGATCGTCGGCAACCGCGCAATTCGCGCGCTAGTGTCCGCGTCCGTGCCGTCGTTCAAGCCCGCCTATCTGATCCACGGTGACGACCACGGGCGGATCGCTGAGCGCCGCTCGCTTCTCCGGGCGCTGGCGGAGGCCCAGAGCGGCTCGGCCGGGGTCGAGGTGTTCGAGGCAGAGGCGTGCACCCCGGAGATCGTGGCTCGCGCCCTGAACGCGATGACGTTCGCCGTCGGGCGCCGCTTCGTGATCGCCGACGGGGTCGAGCGGTGGAAGGACGCCGACGTCGCCCCGGTGGCCGCCGCGCTGCGCAGCGTCGACGCGGAGACGCTGACCGTGACCTTCTTTGGGCGCGAGGAGGGCCGCACCAAGGTGCCCGCCGCGCTCACGAAGGCGGTCGAGGCCTCGGGCGGGGTCGTGGCGGCCGAGATGGCCGTCAAGTCCCGCGACCTCCCCCGCTGGGTGTCCGCACGCGCGCTGAAGCTGGGTCTGCGGCTCGACAACAGCGCCGCGCGCGCCCTGGTGGCCCGGGTCGGCGAGCGCCAGCAGCGGCTCCTGCGCGAGCTGGAGAAGATCGCCCTCGAGCTGGGGCCGGGCGCCGAGCCGACCGCCGAGGAGCTCGACGAGCTCTGCGCCGGATCGTCGGAGCGCCGGGCGTGGACGCTGGCCGACGCGATCGTCGCCGGGGACCGCGTCGCGGCGATGCGGGCCCTCGTCGAGCTGCGCGGCCAGGGCGAGCGGGTCGCGGGGCTGATGTTCGCGATCGTGCGGCGGGTGCGCGACGCGCACGAGGTCGCGATGGGCCTCGCGGCGGGGCAGAGCCCCGCGCAGATCAAGAGCCGCCTGCGGATGCCGCCGTTCGCGGCCGACCGCCTAATCGGCGACGTGCGCCGGCGCGACGTCGACAGCTTCCGGCGCGCGCTCGAGCAGCTGGCCGATCTCGAGGTTCAATCGCGCGGCGGGCCGGGTGCCGCGCTCGGTGAGGACACGGCCGCCGTCCGGGTCGTGGCGGCGATCAGCGCACCATGACGCTCAAGCCCGACACGGACGCCGCCGACGCTGGCCCCGAGACCATGTCCGCAGACCAGCCCCTCCTCCAGGCGCCCCGTCGCGGGCTCCCCGCCCCGCGGATCGTGCGCGGCGCGCTCGCGGCGCTGCTCCTCGTGGCCGTGATCGCGGCGGCCGCCGGCGCGCTCGGCGGCGGCAGCGCCAGAACCGCGACCTCCGGGGCCGGTCAGCACGCCGGCGCCGACGCGGCCACCCCGAAGACGGACGCCATGGCGCCACTGCCGACGGCGCGTCCCAAGCTCGTGCAGCCCGTCGCAGGGCAGAGCTCCGAGTCGGCCGCCGACTCGCTCCCCGCCGACGCCGGCACCGCGGCCTCCGACGACACCTCGACCCCGAAGGTGACCGGCCCGGCGACGATCTCGCCGCGCGGCAAGGTCGGCGCGGCCGGGGCCAGCAACCTCAGCGCGGGCAAGGCGACCGCGTTGGAGAACGGCGTCGCGCTGCCGCCGCTGGAGGCGCCGGAGGCGGTGCTCAACGTCATCCGCGCCGGCAACATCATCGCCCGCACCCCGTACAAGTGGGGCGGCGGCCACGGCCGCTTCCAGGACAACGGCTATGACTGCTCGGGCTCGGTCACCTACGCGCTCTACTACGCCGGTCTGATCGACGGCCCGCACACGTCGGGCGACCTGATGGCCTACGGCAAGCCGGGCCCCGGCAAGTGGATCACGATCTACGCCAACGGCGGCCACGTCTACATGACGGTGGCCGGCATCCGCTTCGACACCTCAGCGGCGAGCTCTACCAACCACTTCAGTCGCTGGCAGAACGCGCTGCGCACCAACGGCGGGTTCGAGGTCCGGCACCCCCCGGGGCTCTAGCCTCGCGCCGACGGAGATTCCGCGGCGCGTCGCAGATGAGGCATCTATTTCATGCCGAATCTGCGGATGGCGCGCCGAGCCGGCGTCAGGCGATTCGCCGAACCGGCGTCAGGCGGTGGCGGAGGCCCGCAGGCGCGCGGCCCGGGACTTCTTGCGCGCACCGGTGTTGCGGTGCAGCGCGCCCGTCTTGACGGCCTTGTCGATCGTCCGCACGAGCTGCAGGTGCTCGGTGCCGGCGGTCTCGGCGTCCTTGGTGTCGACGGCGGCCTCGAGACGGCGGAAGTACGTCTTGATCGCCGACGTGTAGCGGCGGTTCTCGAGGCGCTCCCGCTCGGCGCGGAGGATGCGCTTCTTCTGGGAGTGGATGTTGGCCATGAGAAGGCAGTGCCGCGGGCACGGCCCGCAGCGGGGCGTACTATAGCGCCCCGCGTGGGTCCCGCCGAAGCCGCCCGCCGTCCGTCGCGGGTGTACCGCAACACGGCCATCTTCTCGATCGCAACGGGGCTCAGCCGCGTCGCGGGGCTGATCCGCGAGATCGTCGCCGCAGCCTACTTCGGCACCGGCGCGGCGGCCGCGGCGTTCACGTTCGCCTTCCAGATCCCGAACCTGATCCGCGCGCTGGTGGCCGACGCGGCGCTGACCTCGGCCTTCGTCCCGGAGTTCACGCGGCTGATGGAGCAGGGCCGTAACCAGGAGGCGCGGGAGCTGGCCGGCGCGCTGTTCGGCCTGATCCTCGTCGGCCTCGGCGCCATCACCATGCTCTTCATGGCGATCGCGCCGTTTGCGATCCCGCTGTTCACGGACAAGTTCACGCACAGCCAGGACCTGCTTGCGGTCGGGCTGACGCAGGTGATGTTCCCGATCGTCGTCCTGCTGGCGCTCACCGGCCTGGTGGTCGGCATCCTCAACGCCCACGACCACTTCTCGATCCCCGCGATCGCGCCGCTGGTCTGGAACGCGGTGATCATCGCCGGGCTGGTCGGCCTGCGCGGCCTCTTCAGCCCCGAGCACGAGATCTACGCATACGCCCTCGGCGTCCTGCTCGGAACGGCGGTCCAGCTTGCGATGGTGATCCCGCCGTTGCGGCGGATCGGCGTCTCGCTGCGCCCCAGGCTGGACTGGCGCAACGCGCGCGTGCGGCGCGTCGTCACGCTGATGGCGCCGGTGACGCTCGCGCTCGGCGTGATCAACCTCGACCTGATCATCAACTCGGTCCTCGGCTTCCGCGTCGACGCGGGTGCTCCCCGCGCCATCGACGCCGCCTTCCGCATCTACATGCTCCCGCAGGGCATCTTCTCCGTCGCCGTCGCGACGGTGCTGTTCCCGACGCTCGCCCGTCTGGCCGCCCGGCGGGACCTGCCCGGCCTGCGGCGCTGGAGCGGCGACGGGATGCGGCTGATCCTGCTCGTGCTGATCCCGTGCGCGGCGGCCCTCGTCGTCCTCTCGACGCCGGTGACCAGGCTCGTCTTCGAGCGCGGGGCGTTTGACTCCCAGAGCACGGACGCCACCGCCGTGGCTCTCTTCTGGTTCGCCTTCAGCCTGCCCTTCAACGGCGCGAACCTCCTGCTGACGCGCACGTTCTTCAGCCTCCAGCAACCGGGGCGGCCGGCGAAGCTCGCGCTCGCGTCGCTCGTGGTCAACGCGGCGGTCTCCCTCGCGCTATACGAGCCGCTCGGGATCGCGGGGATCGTGATCGGCACGGCCGTGTCCAACGCCGTGATGACGGCCCAGCAGATCTACTACCTGCGCCGCGAGCTGCGGGGCTTCGAGATCGTGCGGACGATGTCGGCGCTTGCGAAGATGGTCGCCGCGGCCATCGGCTTCGGGCTCGCCGCCTACGCGGGCTGGTGGCTGCTCGATCAGGCGCTCGGCCGCGGCCTCGTCGCGCAGATCGTCTCGGTGGGGGTCGGCCTGACCGCCGGGGTCCTGGTCTACGGCGGCCTCGTGCTGCTCGCGCGGGTGCCGGAGGCGGAGCAGCTGATGGGGAGGGTGATGCGCCGAGCGCCCCTAGCGTGAGCAGTCGTCGATGACCGACCAGAGCCACATCCGCAACTTCTCGATCATCGCCCACATCGACCACGGGAAGTCGACGCTGGCCGACCGCATCCTGGAGATGACGCAGACCGTCGACCGGCGCGCGATGCGGGCCCAGGTGCTGGACACGATGGACCTCGAGCGCGAGCGCGGGATCACGATCAAGGCGCAGGCCGTCCGCGTCCACTACACCGCTCGGGACGGCGAGACCTACCAGCTGCACCTGATCGACACGCCGGGCCACGTCGACTTCACCTACGAGGTCTCGCGCTCCCTGGCGGCCTGCGAGGGCGCGCTGCTGATCGTCGACGCCTCCCAGGGGGTCGAGGCGCAGACGCTGGCCAACACCTATCTCGCGGTCGAGGCCGGGCTCGAGCTGATCCCCTGCCTGAACAAGGTCGACCTGCCCGGCGCCGAGCCCGACCGCGTCGCGAGCGAGGTGTCGGACCTCCTCGGCGAGCCGGCCGAGTCGGTCCGCCGCATCAGCGCCAAGACGGGCGAGGGCGTCACCGACATCCTCGAGGAGCTCGTCCTGCGGGTGCCGCCGCCGGCCGGGGACGCCGCCGCGCCGGCGCGCGCGCTGATCTTCGACTCCGAGTTCGACCAGTACCGCGGCGTGATCGCCTACATCCGGGTCGTCGACGGGACCTTCTCCAAAGGCGACGCGATCCGCGCGATGGCCGGTGGCGCGGAGGCCGACATCGACGACATCGGCTTCTTCACGCCGGCGATGATCGGAGTGGACCGGCTGTCGGTGGGCGAGGTCGGCTACCTGATCACCGGCATCAAGGACGTCACGCAGCTGCGGGTGGGCGACACGCTGACCTCCAAGGTCCGCGGTGCGACCGAGGCGCTGCCCGGCTACCGCGAGGTCAAGCCGATGGTCTTCTGCGGCCTGTTCCCGATCGAGCAGAACCAGTTCCCCGAGCTGCGCGACGCGCTCGAGAAGCTGACGCTCAACGACGCGGCGCTGCAGTGGGAGCCCGAGACCTCCAACGCCCTCGGGTTCGGCTTTCGCTGCGGCTTTCTCGGGCTGCTGCACATGGACATCGTGCGCGAGCGCCTCGAGCGCGAGTACGACCTCGACCTGATGGCGACGATGCCCTCGGTGGAGTTCGAGGTCGAGCGCACGGACGGCAGGGTGACCGCCGTCCACAACCCGACGGACTACCCGGACCCGGCGCGCATCGCCGAGGTGCGCGAGCCGTTCGTGCGGGCGAACATCCTCACGCCGAAGGAGTACATCGGCGTGATCATGGAGCTCTGCCAGGACAAGCGCGGCGAGCACCGGGGCATGCACTTCCTCTCCGCCGACCGCGTGCAGATCACCTACGACCTGCCGCTCGCGGAGATCGTGCTCGACTTCTTCGACCAGATGAAGTCCCGCACCCGCGGCTACGCCTCGCTGGACTACGAGCCGACCGGGCTGCGGCCCTCGAATCTGGTCAAGCTCGACGTGCTGCTCAGCGGCGACACGGTCGACGCGCTGTCGATGGTCGTGCACCGCGACAAGGCCTACGACATCGGCCGCACCCTGGCCGAGAAGCTGCGCCAGAAGATCCCGCGCCAGCAGTTCGACGTGCCGATCCAGGCCGCGATCGGCGCGAAGATCGTCGCGCGCGAGACGGTCAAGGCGTACCGCAAGGACGTCACGGCCAAGTGCTACGGCGGCGACATCAGCCGCAAGCGCAAGCTGCTCGAGCGCCAGAAGGAGGGCAAGAAGCGGATGAAGCAGGTCGGCCGCATCGAGGTGCCGCAGGAAGCCTTCCTCGCCGTGCTCGAGCTCGGCGACGCCCCGAAGGGCTAGCCGATGTGTGCGGAGGTCCCGGGACCGGGCGCGCCTCGAGTCCGCGCTTGCCGCCGCACACGCGACTGGTGTGACTGCCATGGGGAGCGCCGCCCGCCAGGCCGGGACGCCAGTGAGGATGCCTCGGAGAATCATCGCCCCCTCCCGCGACCTGATGGCCGAGACCTTCGCTCAAGCGTTTCAGGATCGGAAGCGGTTTCGGGGAGAGAGCGACGAGGAGGCGGCTGGCTGGCTGTACGCGATCGCGCGACACCAGCTCAGCCACTACGTCCGGCACGGAGTCGCGTGCCGCGAGGCAGTCCAGAAGCTGGGCATCCAGATGCCCGCCATTGCCGACGATGACTACGACCGGGTCGTCCAACTGGCTGGACTCGCGTCAATGCGCGAATTTGTCGCTGCCGCGTTCGCCACGCTCGACCTCGCCCAGCAGCGCGCGCTCAGCCTGCGGGTCTTAGACGAACTGCCCTATCGAGACGTTGCTCGCTTGCTCGCGGTCACCGAGACGACTGCGCGCGCCCGTGTCTCACGCTCCCTGCGGGCGCTGGCCGATGCTGTTCCAGCGCCCGCGCCGATGGTCGGGGAGGGAAGCGCATGACCACCGAACGCATCGCGGCTCATCGACGAGCTCGGAGCCGAGTTTCGCCGCGTGACCCGTCGCCCTAAGAGGGCGTCGTGGCTGCTTCCTGTTGTCGTCGCCGCACTGTGTCTGACCAGCGGAGTTGCCGTCGCAGCGGTCAGCGGGGTGCTTCCGTTCGGAGACGCCCTTTCGGTGCCCGACAACCTGTCCGTTCCGCCGAGAGCAGGAACCGAGCGAACAGCATCCCTGCGCGTTCCAGACCCGATCGGTGGGCCTGCTTGGAGCATCCAGGTCTTCGAGGCCGGCGGTCGGGGCTGCGTGCAGATCGGGCGTATCCAAGGCGACACATTCGGCTCCGTCGGACCAGACCAGCGATTTCACGCTCAGAGGCCGGGCAGCGCGAGCTACGCCTGCGGCGGCCAGAGCCTCTCGGCGAGTCGCCTGCAAACTGCTGACGTGCGCTCGGCTGGCTCAGCGGATCAGATGCGCTACCTGCGCTTCGGAATCCTAGGGCCCGACCTCCGGTCGCTGACCTATGTGCCGGCTGCCGGGGCCAAGGTGGAGCTCACGCTGACGCCAGACGGCGCCTTTCTGCTCGTCACCGAGGGTCAAGCTGCGCCGGCAGGTGAGTTGCTCACCCGCTACTCCGATGGCGAGGTCCGCCGCGGCGACGTCGGCCTCGGCGGACCCGGGACGCTGGTGCCGAGAAAGTAAGTAGCCGCCTGAGGGACGCTTGGGACCTTGCGTCGCTCGAGGGTATGGAAGTCGCGCTTGGTCCTGGCCGCAGCCCTGAACTACAAGCCCTCGGGCGAGCTCCCACCGCCGCCGGCGCCCGGGCCGCCGCCGCTCTGGTCGTCTGACTGCGGCGCCGGTTGCTTGGGCGGGCGGTCGGCGACGGGGTGCGTCTTGGGCGCCTCGTCGGGCCGGCGCTTCGGCGGCTTGGGCTCGTGGCGCGTGGACGCGAGGATCCCGGCAACGCCTTGGGCTGTCGCGGTCACGGTCGGCTTCGGAGTGGCGGTCGTGGTCGGCTCCGGGGTGGCGGTCGTGGTCGGCTTCGGGGTGGCGGTCGTGGTCGGCGCGGGCGTGGCGGTCGCGGTCGGCACTGGCGTGGTCGGCGCCGGCGCGGTCGGCACTGGCGTGGTCGGCACTGGCGTGGTCGGCACTGGCGTGGTCGGCACTGGCGTGGTCGGCACTGGCGTGGTCGGCACTGGCGTGGTCGGCGCGGTCGCCGTCAGCGCGGGCATGGCCAGAACCGTGGACGTGACGGTCGGTGCGAGCATGATCACGGGGCCGGGCACCTCGGGCGCGGACTGCGGTGGGCCCAGGCTGGACAGCATCGGGAACGCGACGGGACCAGACGGCGGCGGCCGCTCGATCTGCCGCCCGGGGCCGCCGGTGGCGGTCGTCGAGGGCAGCTCGGGCAGGGGTGCGTCGGCGCCGGCGGCTCCCGCGCCGCCCGGGCCGCCGTTGCCCGTGCCGCCGATCGAGAGGCCGCCGCCTCCGGTCGGGAAGCCGATCCCGCCCCGGTTGCCCAAATCCGGCTGCGAGCCGCCGACCGACCCCGAACGCTTCGGGACCAGCACGCGGACGCCGCCGATCGGCACGACGGCACCGCCAGGCGTCACCGTGACGCCGCCGGGGCCGGGACGCGCGACGCCAGGCCGCGACCCGGACCGACCGGACTCAGCGGACGGCGAACTGGGATCGCCCGACGGGCTCCGCGGGGTCCGCGCCGACGGCGGGACCCTGGCGAGGGGCGCGTCCTGCGCGGGGCGCCCGAGCAGGCTCGACCCCGGCCAGCCGCTGAAGTCCAGGAACGGGTGCAGCAGGCTGGAAACGAGCAGGGGCACGACGATCGCCCACCCGGCGACGTTCACCACCGCAAGAATCTTGAGCCTCCAGCTCATCTACACAAATCCTGTGTCTTGTTCCGCCGATAAGACCACACGTCGCAGTAGGCGCTTCCGAGCCCTGCCCCCACGCCCGTCGTATGTTGTCAGGTCCCGGAGCAGATGGGCACCGGGTCCCGACCGGGTTACCCATTTTCCGCCCCTCTGAGCGGACTGCATCGCGACCTACACTTCCGGGCATGTTGACCCCGCGCCAGGAGCTGCTGCTGCGCCGGGTCGTGGATTCGTACTCCACGACAGGTCAGCCCGTGGGGTCGAAGATCCTCGCCGCCGCCGCCGACATCGCCTACGGCCCGTCGACGATCCGCAACGAGCTCGCGGTCCTCGAGGAGCAGGGCCTGCTCGCGCACCCGCACACGTCGGCCGGCCGCGTGCCGACCGATTCGGGCTACCGCTACTTCGTCGACAAGCTCCTGCCCGCCGACCCCGTGCAGCGCCGGACGGTCGAGCTCAGCCTCGTGCGCCGCGAGGTCGACGACGCCATGCGCGTCGCCACCGAGACGCTCTCCCAGCTGACCGACCTGCTGGCGATCGTCTCGGCCCCGTCGATCCAGACCGCGACCGTGCGCCACGTCGAGGTCCTGCTGCTGCAGCCGCAGATGCTGATGGTGGTCGTGATCACCTCGACCGGCGGGGTCTCCAAGCGCGTGTTCACCTTCGAGCGGGCCGTCGACCCGGGCCTTGCCGACTGGGCCGGCTCCTACCTCAACGAGCAGCTCGTCGGGCGCCCGCTCGGCACTCGCACCCTGCGCGGACGGCTCAGCGACCCCGCGCTGCCTGCGACCGAGCGCGCCTTCGTCGAGAACCTCGCCCCGGTCTTCACGCAGCTCGAGGAGAGCGCGGACTCCACGCTGTACTTCGACGGCGCGCACCGGCTGTTCGCGGAGGATCGCCCGCTCGACGCACACCAGCTGCACGAGCTCATGGAGGTGCTCGAGCGCCGCGCGCTGCTGCTCGGCGCCCTGCAGCGCGCGCTCGGAAGCCGCGAGGTCTACGTGCGCATCGGCGCCGAGAACGACCTGCCCGCCCTGCGCTCGATGTCGATGGTCGCCGCCAACTACGGGCTGGCCGCGCGCAACCTCGGCACCGTCTCCATCGTCGGTCCGACGCGGATGGACTACGGCTCGATCATCGGCACCGTGCGCGCGGCGGCCGGCGAGCTGTCGCGCTTCGTCGAAGACGTGTGGGACAGCGCGTGAAGCGGGACTACTACGAGATCCTCGGCGTCCAGCGCGCCGCGGACGACGCTGAGATCAAGAAGGCCTTCCGCGGCCTGGCCCGCGCGGTGCACCCGGACGCCAACCCGGGCGATCCGGAGGCCGAGGAGCGCTTCAAGGAGCTCGCCGAGGCCTACGAGGTGCTCTCGGACGCCGAGCGCCGCCAGCTCTACGACCAGTACGGCCACGACGGCCCGCGCTCGGGCGGCTACCAGCCGCACTTCGAGGACTTCGGGTCCTTCGGCGACCTCTTCAGCGCGTTCTTCGGCGGGGGCGGAGGCCGCCAGGCGGGCCCGCGCCAGGGCTCCGACGTCGGGACGCAGGTGGTGATCGACCTCGCCGAGGCCGCGACCGGCCTCAGCCAGGAGGTCGTCTTCGAGGCGGTCGAGCGCTGCGACCACTGCCGCGGCAACGGCGCCGAGCCGGGCACCCCGATCTCGACCTGCGCGACCTGCGGCGGCAGCGGCCAGGTGCAGGACGTCGCCCGCACCCCCTTCGGCCAGGTCGTGCGCACCGGCGCCTGCCCGACCTGCGGCGGGGCGGGCAAGATCCCCGAGACCCCGTGCGCGGTGTGCTCGGGCTCGGGCCAGGTCGCCGACGTCCGCCGCCTGCACGTCGACATCCCGGCGGGGATCGCCGACGGCCAGCGCATCCGCGTCGGCGGGCGCGGCCACGCCGGGGAGCTCGGCGGGCCGGCCGGCGACCTCTTCGTGGTCGTGCGCGTGCGCGAGGACGAGCGCTTCCTGCGCGACGGCGACCATCTGATCACCGTCGTCGACGTCCCCGCGCCGCTGGCGGCGCTGGGCACCACCGTCGACGTGCCGACGCTCGACGGCGCCCGGCCGCTCGACATCCCCGCCGGCACCCAGCCCGGCACGGCGATGACGATCCGCGGGGCCGGGATGCCGCCGCTGCGCCGCGGGCGCCGCGGCGACCTCAAGGTGGTCGTCAACGTCGCCATCCCGCGCAAGCTCAACCGCGAGCAGCGCCGCCTGCTCCAGGAGCTCGCCGAGTCCTTCGACGACGACGCCTTCCGCTCCGACGAGGGCATGCTCTCCAAGCTGCGCCGGGTCCTCGCGGGGTAGTGCGGAACCACAGCGCGTGATCCGGCTCGCCGTCCGAGTGCGCTCAGACGACGCCGGCGTCGTGCTCGCGGAGCTGCTCGCGCTCTCGCCCGCAGGGGTCGAGGAGTGCGCGCTTCCTGACGGCGTGGAGTACGTGATCTACGGGCCGGCCGGGGAGCTGCCGGCGCTGCACGACGTCCGGGCGGCCGCCAGTGACGTGCTCATCGACGTCCACAGCGAGGAGATCCCGGACGGCTGGGAGGAGCGCTGGAAGACGTGGCACAAGCCGGTCGAGGTGTCCGCCGGCGCCCGGCGCCTGCGCGTGCGCCCGCCGTGGGAGACCGTCGCCGACCGCGGCGTCGACCTCGTCGTCGACCCCGCGCAGGCCTTCGGCACGGGCGCCCACGGCACGACCCGGCTGTGCCTCGAGCTGCTGCTGACGCTCGAGCCGGGCGGGCCGTTCGCCGACTGGGGCTGCGGGACCGGCGTCCTCGCGATCGCCGCCGCCAAGCTCGGCTTCGACCCCGTCGCCGCGGTCGACCATGACCCGCTCGCCCTGGACGCGACCGCCGGCAACGCCGGGGCCAACGGGGTGGACGTGCGGATCGAGCGCGTCAACCTGCGCGAGGCTCCCGGGCCGTATGCCCCGACGGTGTGCGCGAACCTGCTGCGCCCGCTGCTCCTCGACGTCGCGCGCCTGATGGACCGCCCACCGGAGCGGCTGATCGCCTCCGGGCTGCTGCGCGAGGAGGCCGACCAGGTCGCCGCCGCCTACGCGCTCCACGGCCTCGTCGAGCGCGAGCGCCGCCACTGCGAGCAGTGGAGCGCCTTGCTGATGAGCCGTGAGGGGTAGCGTCGGGGGCATGCCCTGGAACGTCGTCATCCTCGGCGGTGGCTACGGCGGCCTCCCCGCCGCGCGCCGCCTGGAACGGCTGCTCTTCTCGCAGTCGGCCAGGGTCACGGTCGTCTCCGACGTGAACTTCATGCTCTACACGCCGCTGCTGCCCGGCGCCTCGGGCGGGACGCTCGAGCCGCGCCACGTGGTGGTCCCGCTGCGCGAGGAGCTGCACAGCACGGAGTTCCGCCTCGGCCGCGTCTGCGGCCTGGACCCGCGGGCGCGCACGGTGGCGATCGTGGCGGGGGAGGGCGAGCGCGAGACGCTGCCCTACGACCAGCTGATCGTCGCGCTCGGCTCGACCTCGCGGACCCTTCCGATACCCGGCCTCGCCGAATACGGGATGGGCTTCAAGACGCTCTCCGAGGCGATCGCGCTGCGCAACAGGCTGATCTCGACGCTCGAGTGGGCGGAGGCCTCCGAGGATCCGGCCGTCCGCCGCGCGCTGCTCACCTACGTCTTCGTGGGGGCGGGCTACGCGGGCCTTGAAGGCATCGCGGAGCTGCAGGACTTCGCGCGCGACGTGGTCGAGCGCTACCCGCGCTGCCGGCTCGAGGGGCTGCGCTTCATCCTCGTCGAGGGGCGCGAGCGCGTGATGGGAGAGATCTCGGCGAGCCTGGCCGAGTTCGCCTCGGCCCAGCTGCGCCGCCGCGGCATCGAGATCCGCACCGGCACGATGCTTGAGCGCATCGAGGCCGACAGCGTCAAGCTCTCCGGCGAGGCGGAGCCGATCCCCTGCCGCACGGTCTGCTGGACGGCCGGCGTCAAGCCGGTGCCCGTGGTCGCCGAGCTCGGGCTGGCGCTCGACGAGGGCGGGCGCATCCGCACGGACCGCTGCTGCCGCGTGCCGGGCTTCGACGGCGTGTGGGCGATCGGGGACGCCGCCGCCGTGCCCGACCCCGCCCGGCCCGGGCAGCCCTGCCCGCCGACGGCCCAGCACGCCATGCGCCAGGGCAAGGTCGTCGCCCAGAACATCGCCCGCGGCCTCGCGGGCCGGCCCCCGGAGCCGTTTGCGTACAAGACGCTCGGCGTCTTCGTCGACCTGGGCCGCTACCAGGCGGTCGCGGAGACCCTCGGCATCCGCTGGCGCGGCTTCCCGGCGTGGTTTCTGGCCCGCTCCTACCACCTTTCGCAGATGCCGGGCTACAAGCGCCGGCTGCGCATCACCGTCGACTGGACGGTCGACCTGCTGTTCGGCCGGGACGCCTCCGAGCTGGGCCAGCTCGGCCATCCGCCGCGCCTGGGCGATCCGCCTGTGGCGTCAGAGCCCGGCGGCGACGAAGGCGTCGGCCTGCCCGGCGTTGCACTCGAGGACCGAGCGGGCACGTAGGCAGGTCCGCAGACGGCGGGGATCGACCGCGTGGTCGACCCTCACGGTCTGGCCGTCCTTGCCGAGCCACACGAGATCGAGCGGGAAGCGCATCGTGAAGGTATGCACGCTGCGACAGCGCGGGATGTGCAGACCGACCTCGGCCGGAAGCGCGTCGAGCCCTGCGAGCCCCCGCAGGCGCGACTTGCGGGTCGCGGCCTCGACCACGCGCAGCGCGGGGCCGAGCTCGCGCGTCGGGAGGCCGTCGAAGCGGGCGTCCGCGGCCATCCTACGGGCAGAACTCGATGCAGCCGGACGAGCTGCCGCCGCCGCCGGATCCGGAGCCGGCGCCGGCGCCGGGGCCGGCTCC